>WGMA01000001.1 GCA_016125285.1 Phycisphaera sp. | reverse complement strand
CGTCCAGCGCGGTTGGTCTCGACCACCTGCCCGGCTGGGTCCGAACCCTCGATCGCGTGCGACGCTGGATTCACGCCAAGATCCTCATCGCCTTGACCATCAAACAAGGCACCACTTAAGGCAACTATGCAATATCCTGCCCCGGGAGAGGGCGAGGGTGAGGGATAACCGACCAATCGCGCCGCGACCAGATCGAAAATCAAAACTCAAAATTCAATAATCCTCTTGCCATGGACACCCGCCGTGTTCCCCACGATAGTAGTGCCCCATGAGTGGGCTCATTCTTTTCGATACCGGCGACCACCGGCTCGCGCCGCTGACCGACCTGCGCGCGGGCTTCGAGCTGCGCACCGGCGGGCTGACGACGCTCGAGCGCTACGCCAGCGGCGGGGCGGTCGACGCGGTGTTTGTGCCGCAGCGCATCGCCGCGCTCGTCGCCGAACGCATCGGCACGCCGGTCAACACGCTGTCCGACGGCGACGCGTTCACCTTCGTCAGCGGCAGGCTCACCACGCCCGCCGGCTTCGACATGCCCGACAAGATCAACACCGCGATCGCCACCGTCGGCCGCAGCGGCAGGGCGGTCATCATGGCGGCCCGCTTCGATCGCGACCACGCCGACCGGTTCGTCCGCGGACGCTTCGCCGCGCCGGCCGACGTGCACGTCCACATGGTCGATCCGCCCGCACGCTGGCTCGATCGGCCCTACGACCTGATCCGCATCTACCCCGCGAACCTCGACGACGACCTGGCGGCCATGCAGAGCGACGGCCGGCACCACATCCTCGACGCCTCGCACCTCAACGCCGTGACGATCGTCGGCCGACACCCCGTCATGGCGGGCGACCGCGTGACGGTCCACCCCCAGGTCGTGTTCGACACCTCCGCCGGACCCATCGCCATCGAGGACGGCGCCGAGGTCCGCTCGATGAGCGTGATCGTCGGCCCGTCCTACATCGGCCGCGGCTCCGTCGTCACCAACCATGCCCACATCCGCGCCCACACCGTCATCGGCCCCATGTGCAAGGTCGGCGGCGAGGTCAACACCGCGCTGTTCCAGGGCTACGCCAACAAGGCCCACGGCGGATACCTCGGCGACAGCTTCGTCGGCGAGTGGGCCAACCTCGGCGCGGCAACGGTGACGAGCAATCTCAAGAACACCTACGGCGAGGTCCGCATGCAGTGCGACCCCGGGCCGGACGGCGACGCCGAGCCCACCGGCATGACCCACCTCGGCTCGATCATCGGCGACCACGTCAAGACCGCCATCGGCGCCCGCCTGCTCACCGGCTCGTGCATCCACACCGGCGCGATGCTCGCCGGGTCCGGCTACGCCCCCAAGTGCGCCCCGCCGTTCGCGTTCGTCACCGACGACGCGCCCGGCGCCCGCTACGACATCGACCGCTTCCTCGCCGTCGCCGACACGGTGATGCAACGCCGCGACATCCAACTCACCGACGCGATGCGCGCCGTGCTACGCCACCTGCACACCCCCGAGACCGCGTGACGTTTAGCGACGCCCCGCAGGGGCGTGCTCACGTGGTACACTTACGGCCACACGCAACGGGGGACACACGTGGCCAAGCGCAATCTGCCAACATTGTTGGAACCGTACGGCAAGGGGCACCGTGAATTCCCGATAGACAAACACTACCGCGAGATGTTTCGCGAGGTCTATCGATTTCCCGATTGGGACCTGAATGCGCTGCGATCGATGATCGTCGACCACGATCTTGACATAGACGCTCACTACCTGGACGGCCGATCATTGATGTGGGATCACGTGGATCGGCGCGAGTGTCGCACGGACCTCGACTTCGTGCAGGGAATGCTCAGTCTCGGCTCATCACCGAACGATTTCAATCATCCGCTCACACGGGGATTTGCGAAGAACTCACAACTCGGTCACCGCCAAGGAAGGGCGTACGGGCTTCGTGCCGTTCACCTGAAGGGCAAGCCCGCCTATTTTGCCGGGATCAGCAGCGGCCGACCCGACGTCGTTGAAGCGTTCCTTAACGCGGGGGCGGACATCAATGCAGTAGACGACCATGGCGACAACGCGGTCGTCTACGCTCTGCGCCTAGCCCGCGACCTCTCGCCGCAGTGGCGCGACCGCGTATACCAGCAAAAGCTCGAAGGCTGGGAACGCATCAGCCTCGTTGATCCGGTACGCGTTGTGGAACTCGTAATGGCTGCGGGAGCGGATCCCACGGTGCGTGACAACCGCGGCTTGTGTGCGCTATGTCTCGCGGCTGAAGGACTCGCGTTGGCCGGAGACGAAATCGTCGCGCCGCCAGCCGGGACCAATGCAGGAAACGAGACGCCCAAACAACGTTTGCAACGGAGGATGGCTCCGATGCGCGAAGTGTTGGTGAGATACGGATATGCGGACCTGCGACCATATGTAGGTGGGGCTGATCTTGCGGTCGTCATGCCGCTGCTACCCGACTGGACAAAGAAAGGCGCTCCGCTCGGCCCGGCGCTGCCGCCGCGGAACTGGCTCGACGATATCGAGAACGGCTGCCTCCAAAAGAACGACGAGGACGACTCGCCGATCCCCGGCGTCGTGGCCGACTCGCCCGAGGTCGCCGAGTGGATGCGGTACTGGGACGACAAGGATCAGCGCACGGCGGCGGGGCAGCGGCTCGACGCGTTCGATTGCGGGTGGGACTTCGACGACGACTCGGCGTTCAGCGCGGCGATCGATCCGGCGCCGCCGCGCGTCGGGGACGTCGTGCGCGTGTGGGGTAGCGCGACGGCGGGCGAGATCATCCAGGGCAACGACGGCCGCGTGTTCGACGCCGATGTGCAGTTCCGTTTCGTGCACGCCGACGACGCCGCCGCGCCGTGGCAGTCGATGCGCATCGTCGGCACGACGCAGGAGCCCGACAGCGGGCTCGGGGCGCTGTGGTACACGATCTACAAGGGCACGCTGCGCTGGCCGGCGGACGCGGTGGACGTGCGGTTCCGCATCAAGTGGGGCCGCAAGAAGGCGCGCGAGGTGGGCTGGTCGGTGGCCGTCGCGCCAGAAGCGTGATCGGTCGTCTGGTGGTTTGCCACTCCGTGCGCACCGGCGCGACCGGCGGTTGAGTTTTTGCGTCGGATTTCGGACGCCTTTTTGATCCGGTCGGCGCTCGATTCTGACCTTGCCGCGCCCTGGTGCGCCCCGTTGATGTCCCTTTTGCGCCCCATGATGGACCCCGTTTTGACCAGTCGCGCACGTCGAAATCGGTCGTAAGTCGCGTGTTCACGTCGCGGCCGGGGAGGCGCGCGTCGTAAGTCGTGATTGGTCCGTCGAGATCGCGCTCGTGCGGCGCGCGCGGCGAGCAGGGGGGCGGGGCGGTTTCGCGTGTTGAGTTTTTGCGTCAACTCAGTCGAACGTCAGCAGCACCTTGATGTGATCGGGCGACGCGGCGCGACGCAGGGCGGTGGTCGCGTCGGCGAGGGGCAGGCGGTCGGTGATGAGCGGGTCGACATCGACGCAGCGGTCGGCGAGCAGGTCGAGGGCGACGTCGAACGGGCCGCAGCGGGAGCCGACGAGATTGATCTCGTGGATGACGATCGGGGCGAGGTTGAGCGGGGCGGCGTCGGCGACGGTGGTCTTAAGGACGATCGTGCCGCGCGGGCGCACGAGGCGCAGCGCCATGTCGAGCCCCGACGGCGAGGCGGTGCAGTCGACGACGAGGTCGCGGTCCGCGGCGGGGCGCACGTCGGCAACGAGCCGCGTGTCGATCCCGCGTGCGGCGGCGACGGCGAGCTTGCCGGCGTGCTTGCCGACGAGCGTGACGTGGTCGCTGAACAACGCCAGCACCTGCGCGCAGAGTTGGCCGAGGCGTCCGTCGCCGAGCACGGTGACGGTGTCGCCGTGATGCACGTCGATCTGCTTCGTGATCTGGCACGCGGCGGCGAGCGGTTCGGTGAACACCGCGTGCTCGTCGGGCACGTGGTCCGGCACGACGTGGAGGTTCGCGACGGGCAGGGCGAAGCGTTCGGCGAAGCAGCCGTCGCGGTTGACGATGCCAAGCACGGTGCGCTCGCGGCAGTGGTTGCCCAGGCCGCGCGTGCACATGTCGCATCGCCCGCACACGCAGTTGATCTCGCCGACGACCCGCCGGCCGAGCCACGCAGCGCCGGCCGAGTCGTCACGGTCGTCGTTGTTGCACACGGCTTCGACGACGCCGACAAACTCGTGCCCGAGCACGCCGGTGTAGCCCATGTAGCCCTTGCAGATTTCCAGATCGGTGGAGCACACGCCGGCGAGCAGCGGGCGGATGATCGCCTCACCCGGCGCGGCGTCGGGCTCGTCGCGGTCGGTCACGACACGCGGTTCGGTTCCGTTGTAGATCAGGCAACGCACGAGCGGGGGTTACTTGCTGTCCTTCTCGTCGCGTTTGTCCTGGACGGCGGCCTTGCTGGACTTGTCGTCGGACTTCTTGTCGTCCTTCTTGTCGTCCTTCTTCTCGTCGCCCTTCTTGTCGGCGTCGCTGGCCTTCTCGACGGTGTTCGACAGCGAGCGGCGGCTGCGGCGACCGTCGGTGGCGCCGAGCGGGTGGATGGGGCCGCGCGGCTGAGTGAGGCTGTCGTCGGGCTCTTCGGCGACGGGCCGGGTGTTGACCTCGGTGCGCGGATCGACGGGGTGACGGATGAGCGGCGGGGGGGTGACGATGCTGTCGGGCGGCGTGGGCCGGACGGGCTGGGTGACGGTCGGCTGCGGGGCCGGGCGTGTGGTCACGGCGGGCTGCGGCTGCGGGGTGGGGCGCGTGGTCACCGTGGGCTGCGGCTGCGGCGTGGGGGTGGGTCGCGTGCTGACGGTGGGCTGCGGCTGCGGCGTCGGCGCGGGGCGGGTGGTCACGGCGGGCTGGGTGACGGTCGGCTGCGGGGCCGGGCGTGTGGTCACCGTGGGCTGCGGCGTCGGCGTCGGCTCGGGCTGCGTCGTGGTCGCCGGGCGCGGCGTCGGTGTGGGCTGCGGCGTGGCGTTGGTCACGGCGGGCGTCGGGGCCGGCGTGCTGTCCGTCGAGTTGGTCGAGTTGGTCGTGGCGGGGCGGTCGGGCAGCGGCGGCAACACCGGCTCGGTGTTCGACGCGGTGGCGACCGGTGAGGTCTCGGTCTGCG
This sequence comes from Phycisphaera sp., assembly GCA_016125285.1. Taxonomy (GTDB): domain Bacteria; phylum Planctomycetota; class Phycisphaerae; order Phycisphaerales; family Zrk34; genus RI-212. The sequence continues at coordinate 15,023 of WGMA01000001.1, read as the reverse complement.
GCGACTGCGGGCCGACCGCCTCGGGCCTGCTGCGCCAGAACGCCATCCGCTGTGGGAAGGTCGGCGGGGCGACGTAGGTGGTGTAGGTGTACGCCTCGCCGGACGCGAACAGCTTCTCGTTGTTCTTCTCGGCCCACGCCAGCCAGTCGCCGCCGTCGTCGCCGAGGCTCTGGCCGGTCATCAGCTTCAGCGACTTCATCGCCTCGGTGACCACGGCGTAGTCGTCGTCGTTGAGCGCGCCGACCAGCGCCTGGAACACCTTCGGGTCCGTGTACTGCCCCAGCGCGTTGGCGGCGGCGACACGCACGTCGGCCTCGTCGTCGTCACGCACCGTGGCGACCAGCGGATCGATCGCCTTGGGGTTGTGCAGGCGCTGCAGCGCCTTGGCCGCCTCCCAGCGCACGAAGTAGGTGCGGTCCTTGAGGTAGGGCGTGATGGCGTTGACGTCGTCGGCGTAGCCGTGACGCCCGAGCGCCGCGATGCACGCCGCGCGGACGGTCGGGTCCGGGTCGTCGACAAGCAGGCGGTAGGTCTTGAGGTAGGGCTCTTCGCCGCCCCACGGCGCGGTCGACAGCTTGGTGATCGACTTGCGGCGCTGGTCCGGGTCGTAGACGTTGAACGCCTCGCGGGCCGTCTCGCCGGGGGTCGGCGGGATCAGGTCGTTGACGAAGTCGCCGACGCCCAGCCCCTGACCTTTCTCGCAGCCGCCGATCCACAACACCGCCGGCACCGCGATCACGCTCAGACGCAGAAACGATTGCCAATTCATCGTATCGATCTCCAGGTGGCTCAACGCATCCGTCAGCGGCTCGCCCGTCCGTGGGGTCGCCGGGTAAACAACATATTGTAAGGGAAAATGTCGGCCGAATGAACAGTCAGCGGCCTTCGGTGGCGGATTTGTCTGTCGGGGCGTCGGCGGGGGGATCCGACGCCGCGCCCGGCTCGCCCTGCGGCGCCGCCTTCTTGCGCTCGCTGTTGAGCACCGGCAGGAATCCCTCGGAGAACAAACGCTGCAGCGCCGGCGAACGCCCCATGATCTCCAGCACGTTCGTCAGCGTCTCCTGGCTCTTGTCGTACGGCGTGGCGAACTCGATGTAATCGCCCTTCGCGTCCTTCTGACCGGTGCCCTGATACAGCACGACGTTGCCGTTCTCGTCGGTGCCCTTGCGCGTCGTCTTGGTCATCGTGCGCCCGGCCTTGTCGATCCAGATCTCGACGCTGCGCTGTTTGCCGTCCGTGCCGACCTCACGCTTCGACGAGTACGGCAGCATGCTCTGAAAATCGAACGCGCCCGGCGGCGGCGGGTCGACCGGCGCGTACGCGCGATCCTCCGCCTTGATCGCCGACCGCACCATCTTCGTGATGTCCTTGACCGATTGCTCGCTGATGTTCTTGTCAACGTATGCCGCCTTCTTCTCGAGCTCCGACTGCGCCAGCTCCGGGTCGATGTTCGGCGGGTTCTCCACGGCGTCCTTGATCTTCGCCTCGACCATCTTCTCCGTCACGCCCTGCGGCACCGGCGACGGCTCGGGCTTCGGCTCCGCTTCGGCCTCGGCTCTTTCCTTCGCCTTGCGCTCGCGGTTGACCGTCGCCGGGTGATCCGCCACCGGCGTCAGGCCCCACCAGATCAGGCCGCCCAGCAGCGTCACGTGGACGACGAGCGATCCGATCAGCGCTCTTTTGGTGTTGCGTTTCATGGGGTTCGACTTGGTGGTGCGTTCGTGTCGAGGCGCCCGGCGACACGGCGGCTGTTCATCGCCGCCCGTGCCCATTATCCTTCGCAGTCATGATAGTGTACCTCAACGGGCAGTATATATCCCGCGAAAACGCGACCGTCAGCGTCGAGGACCGCGGGTTCATGTTCGCCGACGGCGTCTACGAGGTCGTGCGGTTCTACAACGGACACGCCCTGGCGATGCGGCGGCACCTCGACCGCCTCCGCCACAGCCTCGACGCCGTGCGCATCGACCTGCCCGACGACGTGGCGTTCGACGCCATCAGCGCCGAGCTGGTCCGGCGCAACAAGACGCCCGACGCGTCGGTCTACTGGCAGGTCACACGCGGCGCCGCGCCGCGTCACCATCGCTTCCCCGATCCGCCGGTGTCGCCGACCACGCTGGCGATCGCGTACCCCGCGCCGCCGTTCGAACGCGACGCGCCCGTTCGCACGCTCAAGGCGATCACGCGACCGGACGTCCGATGGCGACGCTGCGCGATCAAGTCCGTGTCGCTGCTGCCCAACATCCTCGACAGCCAGGCCGCGGCCGACGTCGGTTGCGACGAGGCGATCCTCATCCGCGACGGCGTCGTCACCGAGGGCACGGCCCGCAGCGTGTTCATCGCCGAGGCCGGCGTGCTCTACACGCACCCGCTGACCGACGACATCCTCGATTCGATCACGCGGCGCATCGTCGTAGAACTGGCGATGCGAGAGGGACTGACCGTGGTCGAGGAGCAGTTCCCGATCGAGCGTCTGATGAACGCCGACGAGGTGATCGCGCTGGGCACGACGACGGAGGTCGCGTCGATCATCGAGGTCGACGGCCACCCCGTCGGCGGCGGCGCGGCCGGGCGCATCGCGCAGCGGCTGTTCACGCTGTTCCGTGACTTCATTGTGGAAGCCTGCGACATCGCGTAGGTCAGGCTCAGCCTGACGAACAAAACAAGGCGCGACCCGCGATGTCGGGCTGAGCCTGACGTACGAGGCGCAACCATGGCCGAAGCGAAGACCAGACCTACCGGCGAAGACGTCGACGCGTTCGTTGATGCGATCGACAACGCGCGGCAGCGCGACGACACGCGCACCCTCATCGACATGATGAAGAAGATCACGAAGCACGAGCCGAAGATCTGGGCCAGCAGCATGATCGGCTTCGGCGACGATCACTACCGATACGCGTCCGGCCGTGAGGGCGACATCTTTCTCGTCGGATTCGCGCCGCGGAAGGGCAAGCTCGTGCTCTACCTGGCGTGCAGTGGCGACCGCCCGCCCGAGCTGATGGCGAAACTCGGCAAGTTCAAGACCGGCGTCGGCTGTCTCTACATCACGCGGCTCGACGACGTGCACCTGCCCACGCTGCGCAGGCTCATCGCGTGGTCGGCGAAACAGACCTCATCACAACAACCCAGGTCGCACTAGTCGGCGAAGTCGATGCCGATGTGTTCGGCGGTGATGCCGCGCCGCTCGAGCTCCGCGACGAGCATGGCGATGTAGCTGTCGGTCAGATGCTCGTGATCGGCGATGCCCAGCTTGGCCTGAACGCCGCGGATGGTGTCAGCGTCCGGGCCTTCGATTTCGACGAAGTCACCGAGCAGCGGCACGCGGTCGAGCTCGACGGCGCACCCGTCGAGCTTCCACGTCGTGCGGCGTTTGTCGTAGCTGACCGTCCGGGGGTACCCCAGGCGGTCAAAGATCGCCGCGGCTGCGTCGGCGTCGGTCACCGGGGTCTCGATCTCTTCGCGCCTCTTCAGCGGCCCGGCGGCGCGGGCGCCCTTGTAAGTGACGATCGACTTGAGCACCGCGCCGGTCGTCGCGTCCTTCTTGAGCCTGAGGCGGAGCCCGCGGTCGTCCGCCATCAGGTCGCGGCCCGGCGTGTCAAAGAACGCGTCCGACGTGATGACGTCCGCCACCGGCTCGCCGGCCAGCTCACGCAGGGTCGCGACGAGCGCCTCGCGATCCGTCACGCGTGTCTTCGATTCGATCTCAACGGCCATGTCGACTCACCAGCTTCCGTGCATGTGTTCATCAGCGTGCCCACGCCGCGTCAGCATCCCGCCGCGGGGCACACCAACCGGGATCACCCAAAACCGCGTTCACAATTGCGCCAGCTGGGGTCCCTATTTAACATAATAGATATTATCGGACCTTCGAGATTCTGTTTCTCTTTCGTGATTTCAGCCAATCCGGTACCCTTGGCTCGGCCTGAGTCATTGATACACGCGGAGCCGCACGCTGACAATCATGGACGATCAATCGCAACAACCCGCCGGCGTGCCCGACATCGACAAACTCGTCCCTCCGTTGTGCAGCATCTTCCGGCGCTTCCTCAAGAAGCGCGGCCTGAAGTTCACCACCGAGCGCGCCAAGATCCTCGACGCCGTGCTGTCCAAGGACGGCCTGTTCGAAGCCGACCAACTCATGTTCGAGATGCAGTCGTCTGGCCAGCGCGTGTCGAAGGCGACGATCTATCGCACGCTCAAGCATCTCGTCGAAGCCAACATCATCCGCGAGGTGTTGTTGGATTCGAAGCAGGCTCACTACACGGTGAGTTATGGCCGCGAGCAAACCGATCACCTGGTGGACATGAACACGGAACAGATCATCGAGTTTCACAGCCCGGAGTTGATCGAGCTGCGGGACCGGATCTGTCGCGAGCACGGTTTCGAGGCGGTCGGTCACCGGTTCTTGATTTACGGGATGAAGCTGACGGACCCGGACGGCGCCGCGAAACCCGACTAATCCTGGGCTTCGATGTCGCGCTGTTCGATGGGTCGGCTGATGCGGTATTTCTCGTCAAACCAGCCGCCGAGGTCCGCCAGGCGGCAGCGTTCTGAGCAGAACGGAAACGATTTGACGGTCTCTTTGACGGGGTTTTGGCACGTCGGGCACGGCCGCGTCGGTGAGACCTGCTCGATCGCGCGGGCGATGAGTTCCGTGCGGTTCTGCCAGCTTCCGTGCGGCTCGATCGACAGCGTGCGTTGCTCTTCGCCGGTGTGACCGATGGCGATTTCGAGGCGATCGTCGGGCAGATCGTCCGCGATCCGGTCGGCCCATTCGATCAGCGTGACCGCTTCCCCGAGCAGCTCGTCTGACCAGCCCAGAGACTCAAGGTCCGATAATCCCTGCATGCGGTACGCGTCGACATGCACGATCGGCAGCTTGCCAGGGTACTCGCACATCAGCACGAACGTCGGGCTCGACACGAGTCGTTCGTCGGCGCCGAGACCTGTCGCGATGCCGCGCACGAGCTGCGTCTTGCCGGCGCCGAGCGGCCCGTTCATCGCGATCACGTCCCCGGCGTGCGTGAGGCGCGCGAGCAGTTGGCCGAACTCGATCGTGCGTGCGTTCGAGGGGCTCGTCCAGTGCAGTGTGGTGGTGTCGTTGTCGGTCACGCGTGTTCCCATCCGCTGGCGTCAAATGCGTTGCTCGCGCCGTCGGGTCGCACGAGGCGGAGGCATGCTACGTCGTGACCGGGTGCGCGTGCAACGATGCGGCCGATACGCGTGATCGGCACGCCGTCGATTTTCGCCGGCAGTGACGCGGCGTCGCGCGCGTCGAGCGTGAAGCAGAGCTCGTAATCTTCGCCGTCACACAGCGCGTGTCGCTGCTCGGCGGTGAGGCCGTGGCTGTCTGTGTCGTCGGTGTCGCCGCCCCGCCGCGTCGGCATTGTCGCGATGTCGATCTCCGCGTCGACGTGCGACCGCTCGCAGACGTGGCGCAGGTCGGTGGCCAGGCCGTCGGACAGGTCGATCATGCTATGCAGGGTGAGGCGCTGCGCGAGGTCGCGTGCGAGCGCGATGCGCGGCTCGAACGTCAGGTGGGGCGCGTCCGCCCCGCCGTCGCGCCACGCCCCGCCGAGCCTGCCGGTCACGCAGACGACGTCGCCGGGCTTCGCGCCGCTGCGCGTCACCGGCGTGACGCCGCGCGGCTCGGCGAACACCGTGACGGTCAGCGTCAGCGGCCCGTCCCAGATCATCGTGTCGCCGCCGACGAGCGGGCAGTCGTAGCGCTCGGCCGTGGCGCGCATCGCGTCGAACAGGCGCGTGGCGTTGGCGTCGCCGAGGTCGCGCGGAAGGGCCGCTGCAACGACCGCGCCGACCGGCAGCGCCGCCATCGCCGCGACGTCCGACAGGTTGCGTGTGATCGCCTTCCGCCCCACCAGTTCCAGCGGCGTGTCGGCGCAGTTCACGTGCACACCGTCGGCGACCTGGTCCACGGTGATCAGCAGGTCGCGATCGCCGAGGCGCAGCATCGCCATGTCGTCGCCCGGCGGGATGATCACCCGGCCGGGCAACGCGGCGTTGTGCTTGAAAACGTGACTCAGCAGGTCCAGCTCACCCATGCGTCCGATCATACCACGGGTCAGATCACGGGCGGCAGCACCTGCACGTCGTCGCAGTCGCCGTGGAACAGCGCCTGCACGCCTCGGATCCGCATCCGCACGCCGATGTACAGCGGGTTGGGTGCGGCGAACGTTTCGGTGCGCACCGCGGCCTGTACGTTGGAGATGCCGCTGGACGGCAGCTCCCAGTTCTCGTCGTCAACGGGCCCGAGGATGCTCGGCTGCCCCGCGGACACACACAGCACCGAGCGTGCGGAACGCTCGAGCGCCGTGGCGTGCGGGCTGTTGGCCGGGATCTGCGCGACCAGGTCGCCGCGCGCGTTGGGGGTGTAGCGGATGTATGTCACGTTCGGCCGGCGCGTGACCGGATCATCGGTCAGCAGCAGGCCCGTGTGCCGGTTCAGCAGGAACCGGATCGCTTTGCCAATCGGTCGATTTGTCTTGTCCTTGACAATGCCCATGATTCTCCATCTCCTTGCCGTTCCGTCGGCGTAGTAAAGGCATAACACATGCCTATTACGTAGGCGTTCGATGCGAGCGAACTCCTCTTAACACAGACAGCAACTCCCATGCCACATAGCATCGGTTGCATCTGCAGGACCTTATATTCGTGGCAGTAGACCCCGGAACTTAGGGCCATCGTGCCAATCATTCGAGAAAGTACACCGGAATCGCTCCGGACGCTACCTCTCGGAAGACGGTTAACGACTAATTATCGAATTTATTTCGCCAGCTTCGCAATGACGCGCCAGATCTGGTGCTCGGACAACTGCAGCCCGGTGCGCGCATTGAAGGCGGTCGCGACCGCGTCGAACGCCTCGCTGTACGGCAGCTGATCCCGCAGCGACAAACTCCCGGCGTGCTCGATCACCAGGTCCATCAGCAGCGCTTCCTGCTCGCCATCGAGTACCGGCGGCTTCTCCAACGCCCGCCCGAGCCGCGGCAGCTTGCCCGCCTTGCGCATGTTCATCAATCGACGCAGCACGTCGGACCGCGACCGTTCGCCCCCCGCCGCCTTATACAACGCCTCGAACTCGTCCGTATACGGCAGGTCGTCGAGCGTGCGACCCAGCTCGCGATACGCGGTGATCAACGCCTCGTCCTCGTCGCTGACATCGACATCGCCGAACAGGCTCGCCTGGACCGACCCGGCCTCCTTCGCGTCCGCGTGCCCGCCGACGAGGTCCTTCCACACCGCCAGCGCTTCCTTGTAGCCGCTGAGCCCCGCGTTGCCGCTGCTGCGATACCGCTTCACGACGTTCGCCGGGCCGAGCCACTCCGCCACGTCCTTGCCGATCTTGTCGCACACCGTCTTCATGTCCGCCACGTCGAGCTTCGTCAAGCTCGCCACGCCCTTCTCGTCACACATCCGCACGATCGCGCCGACGTGCTGATGCGCCGTGCGGAACGGCACGCCCTTGTTCACGAGATACTCGGCCAGCGACGTCGCGTCGGCGAAGCCGCGGTCGAGCCCGGCGTTGATGCGTTCGGCGTTGAACGACGCGCTGCGCGCGATCGCCGCGGCCATCATCAGGCAGTCGCGCACCGTGTCGTGCGCCGCGAAGACGTGCCGCTTGTCCTCCTGCAGGTCGCGGTTGTAGCCGATGGTGATGCCCTTGCACATCGTCAGCAGCGACGTCAGCGAGCCGTACACGTTGCCGCACCGCCCGCGGATCAGCTCCAGCATGTCGGGGTTGCGTTTCTGCGGCATCATCGACGAGCCGGTGGTGAACGCGTCACCGATCCGGATGAACCCGAACTCCGCGGTCATGTAGATGATCCACTGCTCGGCCCAGCGCGACAGCGTCATCGCCGTCATCGACAGCGCGTACACGTAGTCCAGCGCCACGTCGCGGTTCGCGGTGGCGTCGATGCTGTTGTCGGTCGGCGTCCAGCCCGCCTCGCCGCGCAGGAATTCGCCGGTCGCCTCGCGGTCCAGCGGCAGGCTCGACCCGGCGATCGCGCCGCTGCCCAGCGGGTTCTGATTGTGAAACGCCCGCACGAGACGGATGCGATTGCGGCACCGCCCCACCGCCGCGCACCACGCCATCAGCTCGCCGCCCGCGACGATCGGCTGCGCCCGCTGCAGGTGCGTGTACGACGGCATCACCACGTCGCCGTCGCGCTCGGCGACCGACACGTACGCCGCGATCAGATCGACGCACAGCGTGTCCATCTCCGCCGTCGCGTCGTCAACCCACAGCCGCAGGTCCAGCGCGACCTGGTCGTTGCGACTCCGCCCCGTGTGCAGCTTGCGACCGGGGTCGCCGACCTTTTCGATCAGCGCCGCCTCAATGCACATGTGCACGTCCTCGAGCTCAACCTTCCAGCCGGGCCACGCCGCGCCCTGCTCGTCGATCTCGCCGCGGATCTCGGTCAGTCCGCGTTCGATTTCGCTGAGGTCATCCGCGGTGATCAGCCCGACCTTCTGCAGCATGCGCGCATGCGCGATCGAGCCCGCGATGTCGTGCTTGTACATCCGGGTGTCGTAGCTGAGCGACTCGACGAACCGGGCGGCGAGTTCATCGTGCTCCGACCCGCCCGCCTTCGCGTGCTCCCAGGGTTTGCGTGCGCTGCTCATAGGGTCGACATGATAAACACGCTTCCCCCGTTTAGCGACCGCCCGCGGGGCGGTGCGTTCTGCGCTGTTTCGTCAAGCAACCGAAAGCACGGCCCTGCGGGCCGTCGCTAAACGGATGTGGACGCGTGAAGAATAGACAAGATGTTTGGTCGCCCGGCACGCCGCCATTACAATGCGGAAATGAGCACCGAGACCGCGACAGTCGAGCAGCGTGTCAAGGCCGTGCTGGCCCGCATCCGCCCCGCCGTCCAGGCCGACGAGGGCGACATCTCGCTGGTCCGCGTCACGGACGCCGGCGTCGCCGAGATCCGCTTCCACGGCACCTGCGTCACCTGCCCCTCCAAGCCCATGACCCTCCAGCACGACATCGAAAAGAACGTCAAGAAGTTCGTGCCGGAGATCACGTCGGTCATCGCGGTGGATTGAATCGTCCCTTCACTATGTCGCGACCAAGCAAAGAAGAACGAAAGCGGTTGCGACGTGAAGCCGAGCAGTCGGTTCGAACGCAAGAGACCTTTGTCACCATCGTTTCGCCCAAGGCTACGCTCACCATCGCGGGCCCGCGTGCCTTGTTGGCAGAGGCGGCAAAGGTCGGCGTTAAGTTGGAGCATCAACCCGTCGATGAAGCCACCCACGCATTCGGGGTGCCGGGTGCAGTGGACCAGTTCTCGATAGTCATCGGATACGGCGAACTCGATGAAGACACGATGCGGATCGCCGCCGATTCGGAATGGCTCACCGAGAATCCGCAGCATCTGAGGATCGGCACGCCGTCGGTTACATTTCGCGGCAAGATGCAGCTTGATCCGGTTGTTGATTTCTTGGGAATGACACTGAGCCGTGTCTTGGGTCGCTTAACGCACGGGACGCTGATAACCGGCCCGGGTGGGATCGTGAACGACGACTGGCTGTCTTGGTCGTTAGATTACATGGACGCAGATATGTTTAAGGTCACTCGCGTCTATGACGATCCGCCGCCTGATTTTCAATCGCTACTCAATCGGTTTCCACAGTTGCGAGCAGCATCAAGCTCCAGCGACGATCAGGGCAAGCCGTGGTGGCGCATCTGGTGAATCTACTTCCCCAGCTCTTTGCTCCGCTCCCACGCCTTGTGGATCGCTTTGACGATCGTCTCACGCACGTGCTGGGATTCCATGTGTTCGATCGCGGCCTGCGTCGTGCCGCCGGGTGAGGTGACGCGGCGGCGCAGCTCGGCGGGCGGGTGCTCGGACTCGCGCAGCAGCTTCGCGGCGCCGACCAGCGTCTGCTCGGTCAGCAGGTCGGAAACGTCGTCACTCAGCCCCAGCTCACGCGCGGCGGCGGCCATCGCCTCGGCCAGATAAAACACGTACGCCGGGCCGGACCCGGACACGACCGTCACCGCGTCGATCTCGGCCTCGGTGATCGTTACCACCTCGCCCGCCGCGCCGAATATCCGCATCGCCAGCGCCGTGTCGGCCTCCGTCGCGCCCGGCCCCGACGCCACGCCGCTCATGCCTTCGCCCGCCAGCAGCGGCGTGTTCGGCATCACGCGGATGACGCGCGCCGTGTCGACGCTCGCGCCCATCGCTTCCGCCATCTTCGCGATCGAGATGCCCGTCATGATCGAGATCACCGCCTGATTCGCCGCGTCGATCGCGCCGAGGTCATCAGCGATCTTCGGATAGATCTGCGGCTTGACCGATAGCATCACCGTCGCCGCCCCGCCGGTCACGTCCGCGTTGGACTCCGTCGTCGCCATGCCGAGCGACGCGAACAACTCACGCCGTTCGCGCGTGGGGTCGGACACGATGATCTTGCTCGCGTCGATGAAGTCGTTGTCGATGACGGCGCGAAGGATGGCCTCAGCCATGTTGCCTGCGCCGATGGAACCGAGTTCGTACTGCATTGGGTATCTCTTTCTTGTCACCACGGAGAACGCGGGGAAACACGGAGGCAAACATGATCAAGACCTTCCCGTGATTCCCCGTGTCCCCCGTGGTTCAACTCTCTTCTTCGTTCGCGAACCGCACTTCCACCCACGCATCGCGGATGTCCTTGGCGCGGTTGAGCATGTCGAGCACGCCGTCGTAGTCTTCGCTTTCGAGCTTGCCGCGCAGGTCGGCGAGCTGTTTCTCGAACGCGCCGATCGCGTCGAGCAGCGCGGCGCGGTTGTTGATCATGATGTCGGCCCGCATCGGTGGATTGCTCGACGCCAGCCGGGTGGTCGACTTGAAGCCGGTCGATGCGACGTCCCAGCCGCCCTCGGCCGCGGCGGTCAGCACGAGCATCACCGCCGCGGCGTGCGGCAGGTGGCTCACGAGCGCCGTCTGCAGGTCGTGCTCCGCGGGGTTCATCGTCAGCAGGTTCATCGCCAGCGTGCGCCACATCGCCTCGACCGTCGCCAACGCCTCGGCGTCGGTCCGCTTGGTCGGCGTGACGATGCAAGGCTTGCCCGCCAGCAGCTGCGCGTCCGCCGCCTCGGGGCCCGCGCCGGTGTTGCCCGCCATCGGGTGCGACCCAACGAACCGCCCCGCGTGCGGCAGCACGTCCTCCGCCGTCGCCACGATGTCGCGCTTCGTCGAGCCCACGTCCGTGACGATCGTCGCTTCGCCCACGCAACCCGCTAGGTCACGCAGCACGTGCGTGATCGTCTGCACCGGCGTGGCGATCAGCACAACGTCCGCCTCCGCGACGCCCGCCGCGAGGTCCGTCGTGCCGGTGTCGATGCAGCCGACGCCGATCGCCGTGTCGAGCGTTTCCTGCCGACGCCCCACGCCGACGATCTTCCCAGTAAAACCCGCCTGGCGCAGGGCCAGCGCCACCGACCCGCCGAGCAGGCCCGTGCCGATGATCGTGAGCTGGTTGGCGTTAAAGCGATGCATCCAAAGTCGTCCCGTTAGACTTCTTTCCGCAGGGGACATGCTGTCCCCCGCGACCCCCTGGCGTGTCGCGCCGCGTCATACGTTGGTTCGGAATCCCGGGGGTCGCGCAGGGGGCGGAGCCCCATGCGGCCAGAGAATCCAACTCCACAAGCACGACGAAACCTTCTATAATCACCAATCTTGCGAAGTATGCTAGTCGATCGGGCGACGCCACGCGACGCCCCACCGGAGACCAACATGCCGAACGGCAACAACAAGCCCATGGGCTATCAGCTCGAATTCGAAAAACCGCTGCTCCAGCTTGAGGAGCAGATCGCCGTGCTCGAATCGCATCAGCAGCAGGCCGGTCACGCCGAGGACTTCAACGCCGAGATCAAGAAGCTGCGGCAGTCGCACGCGACGATGCTCAAGAAGACCTACGGCAAGCTCAACGCGTGGCAGACCGTGCAGGTCGCCCGCCACCCCGCCCGCCCGCAGTCCGTCGACTACATCGGCGCGTGCGTCAAGGACTTCTGCGAACTGCACGGCGACCGACGCTTCGGCGACGACCCCGCCATCACCACCGGCTTCGGCCGCATCGGGCCCTACAAGGTCCTGCTCGTCGCCCACCAGAAGGGCAAGGACACCCGCCAGAAGATCGCGTGCCACTTCGGCTGCGCCCACCCCGAGGGCTACCGCAAGGCCCTGTCGAAGATGAAGCTCGCCGAGAAGTTCGGCCTGCCCGTCGTCACCCTCATCGATACGCCCGGCGCCTACCCCGGCATCGGCGCCGAGGAGCGCGGCCAGGCCGAGGCCATCGCCCTCAACCTCCGCGAGATGTCACGCCTCAAGGTCCCCATCGTCTCCATCGTCATCGGCGAGGGCGGCTCCGGCGGCGCGCTCGGCATCGGCGTCGCCGACCGCATCGCGATGATGCAGTACGCCTGGTACTCCGTCATCAGCCCCGAGGGCTGCGCCGCGATCCTCTGGAAGACCGGCGCCAAGGCCGCCGACGCCGCGGAGCAACTCCACCTCACCGCCCGTGAGAACGTGAAGATCGGCACCATCGACGAGGTCATCGACGAACCCCTCGGCGGCGCCCACCGCGACCCCAAGGCCGCGTACGAAAAAGTCGAGGCGTGGATCGTGCAGACCCTCCGCGACCTCAACCGCTTCAAGATCGACAACCTCGTCAAACGCCGCTACGAGAAGTTCCGCAACATGGGACAGTTTGCCGAGGCGTGAGCGACACGCGCCATGATCTGATCAACCCGCGTCCGAAAGCCGAGGCATGGCCATGCCTCGGCTTTTCAATTCACGCGATCGCCCCCCGCAACCGCGCCACATCCCCCAGCAACCCGTCCATCGTCTCCAGCGGCAGCACCGTCGCCCCATCAGACAGCGCGTGCGCCGGGTCGGGGTGACACTCGATGAACAGCGCGTGCACCCCCGCGGCCGTCGCGGCCTTCGCCAGCAGCGGCGCACGATCGGGCCGCCCGCCGGACTTCGTGCCCTGCCCGCCGGGCTGCTGCGTCGAGTGCGTCACGTCGAAGCAGACCGGGTAGCCCAGGTCGATCATGTCGCCGAGGCCGATGAAGTCGTTGACCAGGCGGTTGTAGCCGAAGAACGTGCCGCGCTCCGTGAGCATGATCCCCGCCGCGTCGGACTCCGTGAGCTTCGTGATGACGTTGCGCATCTCGTCGGGCGACATGAACTGGCCCTTCTTCACGTTCACCGGCTTGCCCGTCGCCGCCGCCGCCGCCAGCAGGTCCGTCTGCCGACAAAGGAACGCCGGGATCTGGATCACGTCCACCGCCTGCCCCACCGCCGCCGCCTGCGACGACTCGTGCAGGTCCGTCGTCACCGGCACCCCCAGCTCCCGCCCCGCCTCCTCCAGCACACGCAGCCCCGCCTCCAACCCCGGCCCCCGCGGACTCGAAATGCTCGACCGGTTCGCCTTGTCGAAACTCGCCTTGAAGATGTACCGCAGCCCGTGCTTCGCGCACGCGTCGCGCACGACCTCGCCGATCTGCACGCACTGCTCCAACGACTCAATCACACAAGGCCCGGCGATGATCAGCAAAGGATGACCGACGCCGGCTTCGAGGTCCGCGATCTTGATGGTGTTCGACATGCTCTTCTTCACCACGGGTTCAAAGGGTTACACAGCCATGCGAGGCCACATGATAAGACTTTTCGGATCGCGTCGCGTGTTCCGCCGCATCGTCCGCTTCTGTCCGCAGGGGACATGCTGTCCCCCGCGACCCCCTGGCTCGCGCGCCGCACCGCGACACGTTCCGCCGTGCATGACCGTCACCCCACCAGCATGTTCCCATCCGAAAGGCCCTCGCCAGAACCGGGCCTTTCGGATGGGAACATGCGATCGACCACGCCATCACGTACCCCGGTGCGCCGAGCGCCACGACGTCAAGCGGGGTCGCGCAGGGGCCGGCAAGGCCCCTGCGATCAGACAAGTCCTCTCCACCATCTCCACCACCCGCACGTTGCAACGCGTAGCACCCCCCACCGCATCCCGGTAAAATCCACCCAGCGACCTCGCCGTCGCGTTCCTCGGGTGGACCACACAACATGGAGCCCCGCCATGAAGTTCATGATCACGTGGAAGATCGCGCCCGGGTTTCACAAGACCGCCGCGCAGGCGTTCCTCCAGAACCAGGCCGCCGCGCCCGACGGCATGACCATCCTCGGCCGCTGGCACGCCCCCGGCTCCATGTACGGCTGGATGCTCGCCGAAGCCGACGACCTCGCCCCCTGCGCCCAACACGCCGCCGAATGGGCCGACCTGCTCACCCTCGACATCACCCCCGTCATCGACGACGAAACCGCCGGCCAGGCGTTCGCGAAGGTGTACGGGGCGTGACGTTCCGCGATCTACGGGTCGATTATGGAGTTGACTAGATGCCGTTACCCGCACTCGACGAACTCATCGCTGCATTCGATCAGCAGCGCCAAACTGACCTTGGCGTCGCGGAGAGCGCATTGTTCAAAGAGCACGGACTGGAGGCGCTGGTGCCCGGCATGATCGAGGCATTTCCGCACATCCGAAGTGCTGCTGGCCGTAACGCAATCCTGTTCTGGCTGGTTCGCTTCGCTCGCAAGTATCCGGATGTTGTGGAATTGGCGAAGATCGCTTTGAACGATCGCGCCCATCTGCCCCGCATGCAGGCATGCGCGATTTTGGCCTATTCTCTTCGGGATGACGTTGTCGTTTACTTGGAACCGCTACTGAAGCATCGTGATTGCAAAACGAGGGACAACGCTGCCGCTGCAATCGACGCAATTAAGCATCAGAACCATCACTATTGGTTTGATCGTGAGCACACGGGCAAGTTCTTCTGGACTGTGAATCGAGACGATGAAAGAAGTACTTAAGTATGTATCCATGATAAGCCGATCCCGTCCACCCCGCCTGGGGTGTTTGATGAACCGATCGTTCCACGTATCCATTCGGCCTGACGCATGAGCGTGGGCCGAGGTGTCGCATCCGAGCGGCGGCTCGCGTAGGTCGACGGCGTT
>WGMA01000071.1 GCA_016125285.1 Phycisphaera sp. | reverse complement strand
CGTCCAGCGCGGTTGGTCTCGACCACCTGCCCGGCTGGGTCCGAACCCTCGATCGCGTGCGACGCTGGATTCACGCCAAGATCCTCATCGCCTTGACCATCAAACAAGGCACCACTTAAGGCAACTATGCAATATCCTGCGGTGGGAGAGGGGAACGGCGCGCCGTGGATCACGTCATGCCGCATCGCGAGCGCAGCGAGCTATCCAGCATCGAACATCGCGAACGTAGTGAGCCATCCCGCATCGGTGAGCGCAGCGAGCTACACCACCGGCAGCTTGGCCTTGGTGTGCAGCTCGGCGGTGGGGCGGGCGACGAGGTCGTAGTCGCTGGAGCCGATGATCGTGCAGGGAATGACCTCGCCGGGGGTGAGCGGTTCGAGGGACTCGACGTAGGTGACGCCGTCGATGTCGGGGGACTGCTGGTAGGTGCGGCCGACGTAGACGGTCTCGCCGTCCTCCGTCTCGGCCTCCTCGTCGATGAGCACGTCGAACGTCGCGGCCTGCTCGGTGAGCATGTCGTTGCGGGCGAAAACGACTTCCTGCTGGGCGAGCATGAGCTCTTCGTTGCGTGCCTCGATGACGTCGTCGGGGATCGCGTGGCCCTGTGCGTGGAGCGTGCCGGAGGGTGTGCCGGGCTCGGGGCTGTAGCCGAACACGCCCATGTTGTCGAAGCCGAAGTCGCGGACGAACTTCACGAGCTCGTCGTGCTCGGCGTCGGTCTCGCCGGGGTAGCCGGTGATGAAGGTGGTACGGATGGCGATGCCGGGCACGCGGTCGCGGAGCTTGGTGAGCAGCGTCTCGATGAGCTTGCGCGACGTTTTGCGGCGCATCGAGTCGAGCACGCGGTCGTTGATGTGCTGCAGCGGCATGTCGATGTACTTCAGCACGTGCGGCAGGGCGGCGATGGCGTCGATCATCTCGTCGGTGAAGCACGACGGGTAGGCGTACATCAGGCGAAGCCAGGCGCCGCCGTTGTCGACCGCCGCGGCGTTGAGCGCGGTGAGCATGCCGGCGAGTCCGGGCTCGTAGCCGATGTCTTCGCCGTAGCTGGTGGTGTCCTGGCCGATGAGGTTGAGCTCGAACGCGCCGTCGCGCATCAGCTCACCGGCCTCGGCGAGCAACGCATCGAGCGGCTTGGAGCGCATCTTGCCGCGGATCGACGGGATGGTGCAGAACGCGCAGTTCTGGTTGCATCCCTCGGACATGCGGAGGTACGCGTAGTGGCGCGGCGTGAGTCGGAGGCGCGCGGCGTCGGACTCGAAGTAGCCCGCGGCCTCGATCTTGTCACGCTGCTTGCGCACCGCGGCGGAACCGGCGATGGACGAGTACACGGGCAGGTCGACGCCGAGGTCGTTCTGATTCGGGCGCGAGCCGCGCACGGCTTCGACGACGTGGTCGCGGTCGTACACGCCGATGAGCGCGTCGATGCCGTCGCACCACTCGAGCATCTTGGCGCGGTGACGCTGGACGAGGCAGCCCGCGACGACGACCCGCTTGAGCCGCCCGCCGCTGGCCTTGAGCGCCGCGGCCTCGCGGATGACGTCGAGCGATTCGAGCTTCGAGGCCTCGAGGAAGCCGCACGTGTTGATGACGATGGCGTCGGCGTCGGCCTCGTCGGACACGGGGATCAGGCCGTCCTCGGCGAGCAGGCCGAGCATCTTTTCGCTGTCGACGAGGTTCTTGGGGCAGCCCAGCGAGACAAACGCGACGGTCTGCACGTCGGGGGGCGTGGTCGGCTTTTGGGTCTTACGCGTCATGATGGCTCGCTCAAAGACCTGTCAGTATACCAACACGCGTGCGGGGTGGAACGGGCAAAGCGCCCCGCGGCGGCTGGGGAGTGTTCAGCGGGTGGTCGGCGTGCGTATGCTGAACGCAGCGGCGATCGATCGATTCGCCGCCTGGAGGGATCCGTGCGATGGAGGCGACCGCTGAAGTTGTGCGGCATCATCATTCTCCGCCGGTGATCGAGGTGCGGCTGCGTGACCTGCGTCAGCTGTTCAATACGCTGGACGCCACGCCGTTCCCGGAGCGCGACCTGGACGCCGACGCCGAGGAGTTCATCGTGGGGTGGGCGTTGGATCTGCCGGCCGACGCGCCGCTGACGCTGCGGATCCAGGTCGTGGAGATGCCCGACGATCCGGCGCGTCTGGTCGACACGGAGCAGGCGATCCGGCACTACTTCGATTACCGCACGGCGGTCATCAACCGTCAGTTCCGGCAGATGCTGTCGCGTGGTCGTCTGAGCCTGATAATTGGGTTGACGTGTCTGACGCTGTCGGTCACGGCGGCGGAACTCATGGCGCAGTTCGGGCCGGGCACGCTGCACGACATCATCCGCGAGTCGCTGATCATCGGCGGCTGGGTCGCCATGTGGCGGCCGCTGGAGATCTTCCTGTACGACTGGTGGCCGCTGCGTCACCAGCGCCGCGTGTGTGAGCGGTTGGCGCAGGCGACGATCGAGATCGGCGCGTCGAAGTGATGTCTGACCTTGGCGGCGTCGCCGCGGCTACTGCTTCTTGTCCATGAGTTTCAGGTCGTTGGCCCATTCGACGAAGCGCTTGGGCCAGGTACCGAAGGGCATGCCGCCGCGGTCGCCGATGGAGCCGCCGTGTCCGCCGCGTCCGTAGAGGTGCATCTCGACGGGGATGTTCTGATTGAACAGCGCCATGTAGAACTCGACGGACTGCTTGGCGTGGAACTTGTCGCCGATGCCGGCGCACGTGATGAACGTCGGCGGGGCGTTCTTCGGCACGTGGTCGTAGTCCATCATCAGCCAGCCGGGGTAGACGAGCACGGAGAAGTCGGGCCGGCAGCTCTCGCGGGCGATCGGGTCGTCGGACTTGGGGTCGCCTTCGTCGAACTTCACCGTGACCCACGCGGCCTGCTCGCCGCCGGCGCTGAAGCCCATGATGCCGACGCGGTGCGGGTCGATGCCCCACTCCTTCGCGTGCGCGCGCACGATGCGGATGGCCTGCTGCGTGTCGGCCAGGGCGTCGACGGTCGAGTCGTAGGGACGCAGGCGGTGGCGTTCGACGAACGCGTGGACGCCGAGGCCGTTGAGCCAGTCGGCGACGTCGACGCCCTCGGGCCCGACGTAGAGCGTCTTGTTGCCGCCTCCGGGCACGACGATCATCGCCGCGCCGTTCGCCTTGTCGGCCGGGGCGAGGTGCACCTCGATGGAGGGGTTGTGGACGTTCTCGAGGTGAAGGATGCGATCCTTCGAGCCGTTGTACATGTGCAGCGTCTCGGGCTTGTCGTAGCCCTCGACGGCCTTGAGCATCGGCGAGCCCTTCGGCCAGAGCGTGATGACCTGCGCGCCCGGCGTGATGGGCTGCGGCTCGGGGATGTTCAGCGGGGCGTCGTCGGCGGCGCGGGCCGCGGCGGAGGCGAGGCCGGCGAGGAGGCATGCGGTGCAGACGATGCTCGTACGTCGTGGGGTGAACTTCATGTCGTGCTCCAGGTGTGTTGCTGCGGGTGTCGCGAGGCGTCGCGGATCGCGCCGACGACTCGTGTTGCGATTGCACGATGATACACCGCTCGCACGCGTCGGGCGCGGCGACGGGGCGGCGCGGTTGCGGGAGAGATGCGCGGGGGCGGCGTGAGGCGGTTCGCGGCGGCGTGCCTTACTTGCCGCGCAGGTGTTCGTCGAAGAACTTGACCATCGCGTCGCGGCGGGTCTCGTCGAAGTATTCCTTGGGGACGTGGCCGCCCTTGGGGATGATGTCGAGCGTGCTCTCGACGCCGACCTGCTCGAGCGCGGCGTGCAGGGCGCGGGCCTGGTCGGGGTGGATGAGCGGATCGGCTTCGCCGTGGATGATGCGGAAGGGCGGGTCGTCCTTCGTGACGTAGGTGATGGGGCTGGCCGCGCGGGCCTTGTCTTCGCACTCGAGCAGCGGCCCGCCGATCAGGCGCGACTCCGGCGAGGTCGGCGACGTGTGATTCATCGCGGTCCGCTGCGTGCCCATCGCGAACAGGTCGGTCGGCCCGGACATGTCGACCACCGCCTGCACGCGCGACGACCGGTCGACGTTGCCGCCGACGTCACCCTCGAGCTCCTTGACGTCGCCGGACGTGCCGAGCAGCGACACGAGGTGGCCGCCGGCGGAGATGCCGATCACGCCGATGCGCGTCGCGTCGTAGCCGTGCTCCTCGGCGTGCGCGCGCAGCCAGCGGATCGCGCCCTTGCAGTCGTGGATCTGCGCGGGGAACGCCGCGGTGTCGGTCAGGCGGTAGTCCACGGACGCCACGGCGTAGTTGTGACCCGTCAGCCACGTCCACGCGCAGCGGTCCTTCGACCCGCTCCGCCAGCCCCCGCCGTGGATCCACACCACCAGCTGCGGCCTCTTGTCCGACGCCGGCGGCAGGTACAGGTCGAGCTTCAGCTCCACGTCGCCGACGGTCGCGTACACGAGGTTGCGCTTGGTGATCATCCCCTCAGGCCCGGCGGGCTTTCGCGCCGGTGCGGGCGTCTGGGCGAGACACGCTGCGGCAAGCAGCGCGACGGTGATCACGGCGGTCAGCGTGACGGCGAGCGACGGCGTCGAACGTTGTGTCATGAGGTCGTCCTGAAAGGGTGGGCATACGTCGGTCGGCCAGCACTTCAGCCGACTAACGCATTATCCCGGCCAAATGTTGCCGGACCAGTCGGCGAACGTCGTTTGCGTGATCCGCGCATGGCGCGTTCGCCTCGGGCGATGCCTCGGCTCGCTGGTCCGCGCCGGCGTTGACGATGGTCACCGCTGCGGCGTCGGCCAGTAGTAGGTCTGCGCGCCGCCGGGCGCCAGGAAGAACGGCTCGACCTCGGAGTTGTGGTCGTCGGTCCAGAACACCCATCGACCGGAGCCGTCGGTGAAGGTCGAGTTCATGCCGGAATCGTGCTCCGCGGTGATCGGCGAGTCGTGCCCGAACCACGCGTTGCCCGCGTGCACGCGGAGGCTCAGGCAGGCCCACAACGCGAAGTTGCCCGTCTCGAACATCGAGGTCTTGGCGAGGTACGGCTCGTCGACGAGCCACCTGCCGATCGTCGGGAAGTTGAAGTACGAGTAGGTGGTGCGGATGGTGACGTAGTCGGGGTTCATCAGGCCGGGGTAACGGGCGTTGATGAGCTCGCCGGGGCAGAACATCATCTTGTCGCGATCGCTGAGGTACGTGGCGATGAACGACTTGTTGATGTTGAACCGCTGGTCGGCCGCGCCGGTCAGCTGCGCGACGTGGTGCGGGTACTGCACCTTCTCGCAGCGGTAGGGCAGCCAGTCGCGGTAGTCGTTGGCGTAGACGAACGCGCCGGTGGTGATCTGCCTCGCCTGCGTGAGGCAGAGCACGCGTTTGGCGCTGCGGCGTGCTTTCTGCAGCGACGGCAGCAGGATCGCGATCAGCAGCGCGATGATCGCGACGACGACGAGCAGCTCGATGAGGGTAAAGCCGCGGCGCGGCGTGCGGCGGGTGTGCGTCACGGATCGATCTCCCATCGGTCGACGGAGTTGATGATCTCCTCGTCGTCGGGCGTGAGGTTCTCGACGTGCGCGTCGACGTAGAGGAAGTTGCCGGTCATCGCGTGCCGGAACGCGAAGCTGCCGCCGTGGCCGGACCACTCGGGGTAGTCGGGCTCGGGGATGAGCGGGTCGCTGCTGCGGGCGCCCATGTGGATCTTGTTGTACTTCCAGCTGGCGGTGACCAGCGGCGCGGCGCGCTCGGTCTCGCGGATGAGGAACATGTAGCTGGGCCGACGGAACGCGTGCAGCTGGGCGCCGGTGCGGTAGGGGCTGACCTGCGGGTCGGGGCCGGCGCGCTGCGGGCGACCGCCGTACTCGCCGCGCTCCTCGGCGCCGGCGACCCACGCGCTGCTGGTGATGCTGCCGCCGCCCGACGCGTCGCGGCTGTAGCCGTACGGCACGGCGTACTTCTGCGCGTACACCTCCCACGACGGGCAGGTGATCGAGTTCGGCTCGGCGTTGACCGCGTGCCTCGGGTACGGCCAGCACTTGTAGTAACGCCGGTTGTAGAACACGCAGTCCAGCACCTGCATCCACTCGATCGTGCTCGTCGGCGCCGTGCCGCGGCCGGGCAGGCGATTCTCGTTGGCCTGCGCGAACATGTTGCAGTCCAGCGCGATCTGGCGGAGGTTCGCCATGCAGACCGTCGACCGCGTCGACTCGCGCGCCTGCTGCAGCGACGGCAGCAGGATCGCGATCAGCAGCACGATGATGGAAACGACAACCAGCAACTCGATGAGCGTGAATCCGCGTCGATGGATCATGGGCCGTGCCTCGCCCTGCGGGATGGTGATGACGGTGTGACGTCCGCGTTTCGATCGCCCCTCACGGAGGAAATAACGCGGGGTGGCGATTGGTCAACACGCGTAAGGATATTTGTGTGGCAAGGTCGGCGGTGCGGGCGACAAGCCATGAAATACACATCGCTTGCGTCGGATCAGCGAGAGGCTGCGTCACGCCAGTTCCGCGCGGCGCGGGCACGACACGAGGTGATCATTCACCATGCCCACGGCCTGCATGAACGCGTAGCAGATGGTCGGGCCGACGAACTTGAACCCGCGCGACAGCAGGTCCTTGCTCATCGCCTTCGACTCGGGCGTCTGCGCGGGCAGCTCGCTCATCTTGCGGTAGCGGTGGACGATCGGCTCGCCGTCGACGAACCGCCAGACGCACGCGTCGAGCGAGCCGAACGCGTCGCGGGCCTTGAGCGTCGCCTTGGCGTTGGCGATGGTCGCGTCGATCTTCATGCGGTTGCGGACGATGCCGGCGTCGGCGAGCAGCCGGTCGCGGTCGCGCGCGGTGTAGCGCGCGATGCGTTCGACGTCGAACCCGTGGAGGGCCGCGCGGTAGTTGTCGCGCTTCTTGAGGATCGTCTCCCAGCTGAGCCCGGCCTGCGCGCCTTCGAGGATGATCATCTCGAACAGGTGCGCATCGTCGTGCGACGGCACGCCCCACTCGTTGTCGTGGTAGGGGATCGACAGGTCGGTCTTCGCCCAGGCGCATCGCGGCATCGTCAGCGTCCCGGCTTCCAGCGTGCGGCGTCGATGATCGCCCAGAGGTGAACCAGCACGGCGATCGCTCCGGGGATCAGCAGCCACCACAGCGCGTAGCCCACGGCGCAGAGCACGAAGAAGATCGCGGCCGAGAGGATGCGTCCCTGGATGAGCTGACCGAGCCCCGGCACGAACACGTTGCACAGCGCCGCGATCACGTTGCCTGTCGATCCCTGGTCTGGATTGGCCATCGGATTGCCCTGCCGAAGCGGTTACACGTCGAGGTTCTTGACCTCGAGGGCGTGGTCTTCGATGAACTTGCGACGTTGCTCGACGTTCTCGCCCATGAGGATGCTGAACAGCTGCTCGGCCTCGCCCGCGGCGTCCATCGTCACGCGGAGCAGCGTGCGGTTGGTCGGGTCCATCGTGGTCTCCCACAGCTGGTCGGCGTTCATCTCGCCGAGGCCCTTGAACCGCTTGATCTCCATGCCGGTGCGGCCGATGTCGTGCACGCCGTCGACGATCGACGCGATGTTGGCGACCTCGATGAGCTTGCCCGACGCGTCGGAGCCGTTGGTCGTGTACAGCGCGTAGCGCGTCGGCAGCTTCTCGCCGCTGACGCTGATCTCCTGCGTCAGCGCGTAGTCGGCGATCGGCACGCTGGCCTCCTCGAGCATCGGGAACAGCCGCTCGAGCTCGCGCACCTCGTGCAGCTCGTGACGCGGCACGGCGATCTTCTCGTTGGACGACGTCAGCTGGTACGCCGTCGACGTCAGCGGATCGATCGCGATGCCGCGAGCCTTGAGCTCGGCCTGCTCGTCGGTCTCCGACCAGAACCACAGGTCCTCGCCGCTGTGCTGCACGTGGATGCGCGGCAGGCGGTTCTTCTGCGTCGGGTCGTCGTTGCGCAGCGCCAGGAAGTCGACGAAGTTGATGCCGCGGCGGCGCACGACCGTCGCCAGCTCGTCGAGCTGCTCGAGCAGTCGCAGCACGCGACGCAGGTCGTCGCCGTTGTACCGGCGGATCTCGTCGCCGTCGTCGTTGCGGATCACCAGGTCCGTGCCGTCGAGGCCGAGGTCCGTGAGCGTGTTGAGCAGGCGGCGCTCGTTGAGCACGTATTCCTTCTTGCGGCCGCGCGTCACCAGGTACAGCGGCGGCTGGGCGATGAACACGCGGCCCTGCTTGAGCAGGTCGCCCATCTGGCGGAAGAAGAACGTCAGCAGCAGCGTGCGGATGTGCGAGCCGTCGACGTCGGCGTCGGTCATGATGATGATCTTGCCGTAGCGGAGCTTGGAGATGTCGAACTCCTCGCCGATGCCGCACCGCAGCGCCTGGATCATGATGCGGATCTCCTCGAAGCCGAGGATCTTGTCGAGGCGCGCCTTCTCGACGTTGAGGATCTTGCCCTTCAGCGGCAGGATCGCCTGGTAATCGCGGTCGCGGCCCTGCTTGGCGGGGCCACCGGCGGAATCACCCTCGACGAGGTACAGCTCGGAGCGGTGCACGTCCTTGGACATGCAGTCGGCGAGCTTGCCGGGCAGGCCGCCGGAGTCGAGCGCGCCCTTGCGGCGTGTCAGCTCACGCGCCTTGCGAGCCGCCTCGCGCGCCTGCGCCGCGAGGATCGCCTTCTGGCAGATCCGCTTCGCGTCGCCGGGGTGCTCCTCGAGCCAGCTGTTCAGCGCCTCGCCGACCGACGTGTTGACCATGCCCTCGACCTCGCCGTTGAGCAGCTTGCCCTTGGTCTGGCCCTCGAACTGCGGGTTGGGGATCTTCACGGAGATCACCGCGACCATGCCCTCGCGCCAGTCGTCGCCGGACGGCGCGGTGTCGCCCTTGAGCAGGTTGGTCTTCTTGGCGTAGTTGTTCAGCGTGCGGGTCAACGCGGTCTTGAAGCCGGACAGGTGCGTGCCGCCGTCGACGGTGTTGATGTTGTTGGCGAACGTCGTGATCGACTCGTTGTAGGAATCGACGTAGCACAGCGCGACCTCGCAGGTCAGCCGGCCGTCCTCGCCCTCGGCCTTGACGTAGATCGGCTCGTGCAGCGTCGACTGCGCGCCGGTCTGATCGCGGACCATCTCGACGATGCCGTCCTCGAACTGGAACGTCTCGGTCTTGCCGCCGTGGCGTTCGTCGACGACGACGATCTTGATGCCGGGGTTGAGGTAGGCGCGCTCGCGGAGTCGTCCGGCGATCACGTCGTACTTGTGCTGGATGTCGCCGAAGATCTCGCGGTCGGCGCGCCAGGTGATCTTGGTGCCGGTGACGTTCGGCTCGGAGTCGCCGACGACGGACAGCTGGTCGGCGACCTCGCCGCGTTCGAACGACATGGCGTGCAGCTTGCCGTTGCGGGCGACCTCGACCTCGAGCCACTCGCTCAGCGCGTTGACGCACGAGACGCCCACGCCGTGCAGACCGCCGGAGACCTTGTAGCTGTTGGAGTCGAACTTGCCGCCGGCGTTGAGCTCGGCGAGGACGATCTCGACGGTGGGGCGGCCGTTGAGGCGGGGGTTCTCGTGCTTGAACGCGCCGACGGGGATGCCGCGGCCGTTGTCGGCGACGGTGATCGACTCGTCGCCGTGGATCGTGACGTGGATCTCGTCGCAGTGGCCGGCCAGGGCCTCGTCGATGGCGTTGTCCACCACCTCCCACACGAGGTGATGCATGCCGCGCAGGTCCGTGCCGCCGACGTACATCGCCGGACGCTTACGCACGTGAGCCAGGCCCTCCATGACCTTGATCGAGTCCTCGGTGTAATCGCCTGAACCCGACGGCGGGTCGGGCTGTTGCGGAGCGGGTGCGGGGGTCTCTTCCATGAACGTCGTCGCCTGTTAATGCTGGATCGAAAATCCGGGTGTTTCCCCGTAAAAACCGGGGGTTTTATAGTCCCGAAAGTATAGCAGAACGCGGGGTTTTCCGCCAGCAAGCACGCCGCTGTCGACGGCCGGACCGCCGCGCCGCCGGAGGGGCGTCGCGGGGCGTCAGATCGGCGTCTTGAAGCCCATCGCGCGGACCACGCACCACCCGTTTCGCGCCTCGTAAACGCCCAGCAGGCCCGCCGCCGTGCACACCCCCGCGACCGTCCACGCCGCCCAGCCCGTCCACACCGCCAGCGCCGCCGCGGCCCCCGCGCCGACGCCGATCAGCAGCATCACGATCCCCCAGATCAGCCGCACGGCCTTGCCCTTCGCGTCGATGTTGCACTGGTGAGCCATGCGTCCATTGTAACGCCGCCGGACGTCGCCGCCGCGTCCGGGGAATGTCTGATTGGGAACCGCGTGTTTGTTCGATAGACTTGAGTATATGAAGGTCGCGCTGATCACCGACGCAATGTGGCTGGTGCAGGAGGCGGCGACGCTACGGCTGCTGGCCGTGGGGCTCGTCGACGAGGGCACGGGTGTGGTGCGCGTCGCGCCCGGCACGCCGGAGGACCAGCTCAACGATCAGCTGTCCATGGCCGGCAAACTGCTGACGTATCGCCCGTCGACGTGGCGTCGGCTGCGCGACTGGAACCTGCACCGTCTCGCCGACCCGCTGCGCGAGCAGGGCGTCGACGTGATCCACGCGCTGGACGCCTCGCTGTTCGGCGTTGCGATCCGGCTCGGCGCGACGCTCGAGGTCCCCGTCGTGTGCAACGCGTGGTCGGCCTTCAACGCAGAGCACATCGATCGCCACACCGGCCAATCGCCCGTCGCGGTCGTCGCGCCCACGCAGCGCATCGCCGAAGTGCTTCGGCGTCGGCTCGGCGGCGACATCGCCATCCGCGTCGTCGCGCCCGGCGTCTACTCCAGCACCGACCCCACGCCCGAGCCGCTGCGCAACCCCGACGCGACGCTGAGCATCGTCGTCGTGACCAACGGCAGCCTCACGCCGCAGGTCCACGACCTGATGCGCGCCATGGCCGAGGTCCGCCAGCACCTGCCGCAGGCGATGTACTTCTTCTACTCCGTCGATCAGCCGGACCAGCACTCGATCTGGCAGGCGGCCCGACGCCTCAACCTGCTCGAGCAGATCAGCCTCGTGCCCAACGACCCGTCGGGTCACAACCTGATGGTGCAGGCCGACGTGCTGCTCCAGCCGCAGGCGACGGGGCTGATGCGGACGCTGCTGCTGGAGGCGATGGCGACGAGCCGACCGGTGGTCGCCGCGCCCGACAGCGTGCTCGAGGAGGTGCTCACGCCGGAGAGCGCGATGCTGGTCAACGACGGCTCGGTCGAGTCGTGGCATCGCATCCTGCTGAGCCTCGTGGCGGACCCGGACCCGTTCGTCGAGGTCGGCCGGTCGGCGCACACGTTCGTCAAGGAACACCACTCGCCGTCCAAGTTCGTCGCGGGGCTGCGCGAGGTGTACGAGCAGGTCGCCGCGCCCGAGCCGCTGCAGTTCGGCGCGTGACGCGTTCGCCGCGCGGCCCGCGTCCGTGCCGGCGTGATGCGGCTTGACGCGCCGTGACGCGCGATTTCGATTTCGCCGCCGCACACGTTACATTTTCCGGATGCTTGTGACCCACAACGTCGCCGACACGCGCGCCGCACGCGCGGGACTCACCGGCTCCGTCGCCTGCGTGCCCACGATGGGCGCCCTGCACGACGGGCACATGTCGCTCGTCCGCCGCGCCGCCGAGCTGGCCGACCACGTCGCCGTCACGATCTTCGTCAACCCCACGCAGTTCGGCCCCAACGAGGACCTCGCCCGCTACCCGCGTCCCATCGAGCGCGACCTCGAGCTGTGCCGCGCCGCTGGCGTCGGCCTCGTGTTCAACCCGACCGTCACCGACGTGTACCCGCCCCACGAGCTCGACGTCACCGTCGACGTCCCGGCGTTGACCACGATCCTCGAGGGCGCCCACCGGCCGGGCCACTTCGTCGGCGTGTGCCGTGTCGTGGCCAAGCTGCTGTCGATCATTCAGCCCGACGTCGCGTGCTTCGGCCGCAAGGACTACCAGCAGCTGAAGGTGATCGAGGCGATGGTGGCGGGGCTGTGCCTGCCGGTGCGGGTCGAGGCGTGCGACACGATCCGCGAGCCCGACGGCCTGGCGATGTCGAGCCGCAACGTCTACCTCGACGACGACGCGCGGCTGCGCGGCCTGTCGATCTACCGCGCCCTGAGCGACGCGAAGCTCGCGGCCGACGACGACGGCATGACCCCGTCGATGATCGAATCGGCGATGCGCGACACGCTGGCCGCCGCGGGCATGGACATCGACTACGCCGTCGTCCGCCACGTCGACACGCTCGCGGAGCTCGCGCAGCTCGATAGCCCGGCGGTCGCGCTGATCGCGGCGCGCGTCGGCGGCGTGCGGCTTATCGACAACATGGTGGTGGGGCCGTAATCACACGGCCTTCGAACGCGTGTTGTCGCTCACATCGGTCATGTTGACGCGGAAGCTGAGCTGCTCGAGCTCGGCGGACATGTCGATGTCGTGGACGGTCACGTCGTCGGGGGTGGTTACGCGGACGGGCGCGAAGTTGAGGATGCCGCGGACGCCGGCCTTGACCAGCTGGTCTGCCACGGACTGCGCGGCGTCGGCGGGCACGGCCATGATCGCCAGCCGCGCGCCGCTGTCACGCACGGCGCGGTTCAGCTGCGCCATCGGTTGGACGGTCAGGTGTCCCATCTGCTCGCCGTTGCGCGCCGGGTCGGAGTCGAACACGCCGACCATCTCGAAGCCCTTGGTCGCGAAGCGGTGATACGACGCCAGGGCGGAGCCGAGGTTGCCGGCGCCGATGAGGATGGTGCGGATGACGCGGTCGGTGCCGAGGATTTGGCGGAGGCGCGTGATGAGCGGGATCACCTCGTAGCCGACACCGGGTCGGCCGAACTGCCCGAAATACGCAAGGTCTTTGCGGACCTGCGCGTCGGTCAGGTCGAGCGAGTCGGCCAGGCGTCTGCTGGAGATGGTGGTGACCTGTTTGAGCTTGAGCGCTTCGAGCTGCCTGAGGTAGAGGCTCAGACGACGGACGGCCGGCTCGGGAACTTCGGAACGAGGTGGCGTCATGAGCGCTTGTTTCCCATGAGGACACGACGGAAATGGCCGCGGTAACGCTGGACGGCCCGGACACCCTATTCTAACACGTCGTCAGGCCGCGGTGCGGGATTCCGACACGCAACGCGATAGATTACAAGGTATCGTGTACCAGCGATTTGTCGATGGCCGGATGCTTGACACGTTTGGGGCGTGTTGATAAGTTCCTAGCCGCGATGCGATGGGGTCGGACACGTGTCGCAGCGTCGTCAATTTCGCTGTCCGGAGTCACGAATGGGTTATAGCGTCAGGACTCAGATCGGGTGGGTGCACGCGTTGTTGCTTGCCCTGCTCGTGGTCGGCTCGTCCGTCCATGCTTACGCGCAGGGTGTGCCGGGTCCCCAGTTGCCGGGCAACGTTGTCGGCGCCGACCAGATCGGTGGCGCGCAGCAGACGGCGATCGACGAATATGTCCGCTTCTGGGTGGGCCAGATGAACGCGGCCAAGTCGCCGGCGGCAATCGCCGAAGCACGCACCAAGCTGGTGCAGCCGATCGCCAATCCGCTGTCGTCGGCGGCCTTCAAGGCGGCCTACTACCCGTCCGTCATCGACAAGATCGCGCCGCTGGTCAAGCACAAAGACCCCGTCGTCCAGATGAACGTCCTGATCGTCGTGGCGCATCTCCGCACGAACAAGATCTCGGACATCGCCATCGAGGGGCTGCAGATCAAGAACGCCGGCTTCGGCCGCGCCTGCCGCTACTGGGCCGCGAAGGCGATCGCCGACGCCGGGCAGGGCGCCGGCGCCGCGGTCGGCGGCGTGTTCATCCCGCAGCAGGAAAAGAAGATCCTCGATGTCCTCAAGAACCTGATGGTCACCGAGAAGTCCGACTACGTGCTCGAGCAGATGTATCTCGCGCTCGGCGCGCTCTCGCTCGATGACGCGACCTCCGAGGCGCTGAAGATCCTCGCGACGCGTCTGAGTCAGCACCACAAGAAGATCGAGGCGGGTCTGCGGGCCGACGAGAAGGGCCTGAGCAACCTCTACACGCGACTGACCATCGACGACGCGCTCGGCAAGGACGTCAAGCCCCGCCTCAGGGAGCTGACGAAGGTCGCGGCGATGTACCTCCAGGTGATCGCCGAGCAGATGCAGAAGAAGCAGGTCTCCGACGAGATGATGCCCGTGTGCAACGACATCATCGAGATCGGCGGCAAGATCATGAAGATGGCGATCGAGAAGTTGGACCCCACGTACAGCGGCAGCCAGCCGGACCTGATGGGCCCGGTCGGCACCGGCAACTTCACCGAACTGCTGTTCAACGTGCAGCTGTGGACGGGCACCAAGGAGACGCCGGGCATCATCTCCAAATCGAAGGTCGGCATCCCGTACGCCGACGTCGAGGTGAAGTGACGCCCCGCAAATCCGCACAACGAGTCACCCCCAGCGCCCGGCACACGCCGGGCGTTTTTGTTGGGGCGTGCGGTTGGCGTTCGAGCCGCTAAGATGTGGGTCTCATGCGTCTGATCCTGCCCCTGCTGCTGCTCGTCGCTCTGCTGGTCGTGTCGATCGCGATCGATCCGCCGCGCCCGCGCGCGGACCTGGTCACCGGGTACTCGTCGATCGAGACGCTGGACCCGCAGATCGGTCGGGCGCACGAGGACATCGAGATCGCCTACGCGTTGTTCGAGGGGCTCGTGACGTTCGACCCGAAGGACTTCTCGATGGTGCCCGGCGTCGCGGCGAGCTGGGACATCAGCGACGACGGCACGGTGTACACGTTCCACCTGCGGCCCGACGCGAAGTGGTCCAACGGCGACCCGGTCACCGCCGGCGACTTCCGCTTCGCGTGGTCGCTCGGCCTGACCCCCGACACCGCGCCGCCCTACATCGACTTCCTCTACTACATCAAGGGCGCCAAGGATTACTACAACTGGGCGCAGCAGAGCCTGACCGAGATCAACGAGATGGACGCGCCGCCTGCCGAGAAGCTCGCCGCGGCCAGGCAGCGCGTCGAACGCTTCGGCGAGAAGTTCGACGAGCTGGTCGGCGTGAAGGTGATCGACGATCGCACGCTGCGTGTCGAGCTGCAGGAGTACCTGCCGTACTTCACCGAGATCGCCTCGACCTGGGCGCTGTTCCCGCTGCACCCGCCGACGATCCGCGCCCACATGCACGTCGATCCGTTCAGCTACCGGCTGCGTCGCGACCCACAGTGGACCAAGCCCGAGAACATCGTCTGCGACGGCCCCTACGTGCTCGACACGTGGGAGTTCAAGCGGCGCATCCGCCTGCGTCGCAACGAGCACTTCCACTCGGCCAAGGACGTGAACCTCGCGACGATCGAGTTCGTGCACTTCCAGGACTACGTGACGATGTTCACCGCGTACGAGTCCGGCGAGCTGGACCTGGTGGTGGGCGCGACGCCCGTGCCGTTCGCGCCGGACCTGATCGCGGCGCAGCGCGAGGGCAAGCGCAACGACGTGCACGAGCTGGACGCGTACGGCACATACTACTACGTGTTCAATACGCGTCCGACCGTCGAGGGCAAGCCGAACATCATGGCCGACGTTCGCCTGCGCAAGGCGCTGGCGATGACGATCGACAAGAAGCGGCTGGTCGAGGACGTGACGCGGCTGCATCAGACGACCACGACGTGCCTCACGCCGATCGGCGCGATCAACGGCTACGACCCGCCGCAGGGCCTGCCGTACGACCCCGATCAGGGGCGAAAGCTGCTGGCCGACGCGGGCTTTCCGAACGGCCAGGGCTTCCCGGCGATCAGCCTGCTGTACAACACCGGCGGCGGGCACGAGTTCGTCGCGCAGGCGATCGCTCACATGTGGAAGGAACAGCTGAACATCGACGTGAAGCTCGAGGCGCAGGAGTGGAAGGTGTTCCTGCGCAATCGCAACGTCGGGCAGTTCTCGGTGGCGCGCTCCGGCTGGTTCGGCGACTACTCCGACCCCACCACGTTCGTCGACCTGATGCGGACCGGCAACGGCAACAACGACGCGGGCTTCAGCGACGCGAAGTACGACGCGATGCTGGACGCCGCCGCCGCCGAGCGGGACCAGACCAAGCGGTTCAAGATGCTGTCCGAGGCCGAGCATTACGGGCTGACCGTCGGCGTGCCGCTCGTGCCGCTGTACTACTACAACATCATCCACCTGTATGACCCCAACGAGCTGACCGGCGTGACGCAACACCAGCGCAACGTGCAGATGTACTGGCGCATCAAACGGATCCGACCCGAATGAGCCGACTGATCTTCTTGAGATTGGCGCAGCTGCCGCTGCTTCTGCTGGTGATCTACACGGTCACCTTCGTTCTGGCGTGGGCGGTGCCGGGCAACCCGCTCGAGCAGGAGGGCCGCAAGCCGCCGAAGGAGGTCGAGGAGGCGATGCGGGCTCAGTACAACCTCGACGACCCGGTCGCGTTCTACGTGCAGTACCTCATCGGCAAGCCGCGCGACGGCGGGGGGCGCACCGGCGGCGTGCTCACCGGCGACCTCGGCCCGTCGCTGAAGTACAAGGACTGGACCGTCGGCCAGATCGTCGGCGACGCGCTGCCGGTCAGCATCCAGCTCGGCGCCGCGGCGATCCTCATCGCGCTGATCGTCGGCGTGACCGCGGGCGTCATCGGCGCGGTCAAACGCGGCGGGCCGCTCGACCTCGCCACGCTCTCCGTCGCCCTGATCGGCATCTCCATGCCGACGTTCGTTACCGGGTCCCTGCTGCTGATGATCTTCACGCTTCAGCTGCGCTGGCTGTCGATCGGGTGGGGCAGCGTGTCGCAGCTCATCATGCCGGCGATCACGCTCTCGCTGCCGTTCGCGGCGTACATCGCCCGCCTCACCCGGCTGGGCATGATCGACGTGATGTCCAGCGACTTCGTCCGCACCGCCCGCGCGAAGGGCGTCGGCGAGGGGTCGGTCATCTTCAAGCACGCGCTGAAGGTCGCGTTCCTGCCCGTGCTGTCGTTCCTTGGGCCCGCCGCCGCCGCCGCGATGACCGGCTCGTTCGTCGTCGAAAAGGTCTTCAACATCCCCGGCATGGGCAAGTATTTCGTCGACGCCGTGCTCAACAAGGACCTGTTCCTCATCATGGGCGTCGTGCTGGTCTACTCGACGCTGCTGATCGTGTTCAACCTGCTGGTCGACCTGGCGTACAGCCTCGTCGATCCCCGCATCGAACTGGACTGATTCGATTTCGGATTTCGGATCGCGGATTTCGGATTGGGCTCCGCAAGGCGGGCGCAAACCTGCACGACTGCTCGCGCATTGACTCCGGCGTGACGTACAAGGCACCGCTGGCGCAGGGCGTCGCCGATAAGCGTCAGCCAAATCCGAAATCCGAAATCCGAAATTCGGCATCTGTCCGTGTGGCGTCAGATCCACATGTGGCGTGCGATCCACACGGTTCGGCGCGGCGGCTGTCTCTCTCGATCCACCTCTGAAATTCTTTACCTCATCCGCTCGCGCAGCATGCTGCGGCGACGGTGTTTGCGATTTTCGGGTGATGTGCGGCGGGGTGTTTTCGTGGGTTTGGCAGGGCGATTGTTATGCCGTTCCAAGCTGCCAAACCTTTACACCCGAAAGGAGCTGTGCCGAATGGACGAACAGACATTCCAGGTGAAGCTCGCTGAGCTGATGCAGGAGATCCAGACCCTGCCGGCCGACGAGCGTCAGGAAATCGAGCGGATGGCCGAGGAGACCCAGAGCCGCCACCGCAAACTCAAGAAGACCGTCGCCGACCTGCAGGACAGCCTCGACTACCTGCGTCTGAGCATCAAGTACCTGATGTTCGACCTCGAGGCCACGCGTCGCGAGAACAGCTACCTCCGCAAGATGCTCGAGGAAGCCAACCGCACCGAGGACGACGGCCCGAACTACGAGGGCGGCGACCTCATCTGACGGACGCCCCGGCCGCATCGCGTTCCGGCATCGACCATAGCACGCTTCGGCGTAGAGGCCCGGCTGAGTTCCGCCGGGCCTTTTTTATGCCCGGATCGCGGCCGAAGGGCCCTTGCCAACATCCCGCCAACCGCTATACTGCTTGGCTCGATTGTTGAAACGAGGACGAGGTTACTATGCCTACTATCAATCAGTTGGTCCGCCGCAAGCGCAAGCCCCCGATGGTGAAGTCGAAGGTCAAGGACCTCGGCGGCGCCCCGCAGAAGCGTGGCGTGTGCCTGCAGGTGCGTACGGTCACCCCCAAGAAGCCGAACTCGGCGTTGCGTAAGGTCGCCCGTGTGCGTCTGTCCAACGGCAACGAGGTCACGGCGTACATCCCCGGCGAGGGCCACAACCTGCAGGAGCACTCGATCGTGCTCGTGCGTGGCGGCCGCGTCCGCGACCTGCCCGGTGTGCGTTACCACATCGTCCGCGGTTCGCTCGACACGCTCGGCGTCGACGGCCGCAAGCAGAGCCGCTCCAAGTACGGCGCCAAGAAGGGCAAGTAAACCTTCCGCCGCGCAGCGCCACGCGGCGCGGCGTCGCGATCGATCAAGATACTCACGGAGCGCAGTGCTCCGACTTTCTGACGGGACGACGTCCCGCAACACAAACCCGGCAAGTAATCCCGCCGACCGCAGGCAGGGGTGAACGACAACCTCGACGAGCTCGGGGTGGGCGAGCCGAAAGGAACGAACGACATGGCAGGACGGATCACCAAGGCCGAGGACCAGCTGCGTCCCGACCCGCGTTACGGATCAAAGGTGCTCTCGCGGTTCATCAACTGCGTGATGCAGGACGGCAAGAAGTCGGTCGCTCAGCGCGTCGTGTACGAAGCGCTCGACCTGATCAACGAGCGCACCGAGGGCAACCCCTCGGCGATCGAGGTCTTCGAGCGGGCGATCGAGAACGTCAAGCCCCGCGTCGAGGTCCGCTCCAAGCGCGTCGGCGGCGCCAACTACCAGGTGCCCATGCAGGTCAACAAGAAGCGCAGCACCTCGCTGGCGTTCCGCTGGATCATCCAGTCGGCCCGCAGCGAGAAGGGCAAGCCGATGTGCCAGCGCCTCGCCCGCGAACTGCTCGACGCCTCGAAGGGTGAAGGCAAGGCGATGAGCACACGCGAGCAGACCCACCGCATGGCCGACGCCAACAAGGCGTTCGCCCACTTCGCGTGGTAATCGACGCGTGCCGACGACGCCCCGCGGCTTAACGCCCCGGAGCGTCCGACAACGACTAAATCCGCCTGTGGCTCAGCGACGCTCCGAAGCTGAGCCGCAGGCGGTTTTTCATTTCTCCGCCTTTCGCGCGTGTATAATGACCTCAGCACGCTTCGCCGAGTCCGAGGGATGAAGAAGATGACCCGCCACACCATGATCACCGTCGCCGCGTCACTGGCGTTCGCCGTTGCGCTCGCCGCGACGCCGACCCGCGCGCAGGTCCGCGCCGCGGCGCCCGCCCCGCAGGCCGCGCCGCGCGTCGTCAGCCTCGCCGGCGTCATCGCCAAGCTCAACACCGAGATCCGCGCCGAGTGGAAGAAGACCGGACACTGGCCCCGCACGCAGTCCAACATCGCCACCGACATGAACTGGGCCCTGCCCAACGATCAGATTATCCAGGGGCTGACCCGCAAGCTCTCCAACAACCAGGCGATCGACGCGTACATCAAGTGGCAGTTGCTGAGCTTCGGCCCGGACTTCGCCCAGGCCGACCAGGAGACGCTCAACCGCATCCTCGCGATGATCCCCGACACGATCCAGCAGCCCGAGCCGAAGATCGACCTCAAGCAGGCCGCGCGGTCGAACGCCGGCGGGCTGTCGATGTCCTTCGGCGCGTCCAACGTCTCGGCGCTGCGTGACACGACCCCGGTCGTCGGCGACGGCGTGGCGCTGCAGAAGCCGCACGTCGGCGTCATCAACCAGGGCACCAGCCTCGACACCGGCGGCACCGTCGACCTCGACGCCCTCGTCGTCACGGCCAACATGCGGCTCGACAACGCCCGCGCCAGCCTCCGTGACATCAACGAAGCCGTGTTCGTCTACCGGCGAGACCTCCGCGAGCGGTTCCCCGTCGAGGGCGGCTGGCAGATCGCCATGCTCATCCACGACGTCAGCGACCGCATCGCCGCCGGCGACCCGACCTTCGTCGACGCGACCAAGGCCCTCGTCGCCGCCGCCGAGGCCCACGGCAAGGACCCGACGATCTCCACCGGCTACCGCCGCAAGCTGCTCGGCTGGATCGACGAACTGGAGAAGTACCGCCGGCCCGTCGTCGACAAGGTGTACCTCGACAACGGCCGCATCATGCAGGCCAACCACGTCGTGGCGATGGACCAGCGTGACATCAAGATCATCCGCGAGGCGTTGCAGTCCGGCTTCGGCGCGACCACGCCGGCGCCCGCAGCGGAACCCGCGCCGGCCCCCACACCGGTGCCCGCCGCCTCGCCCGAGCAGCCCGCCACGCCCGCCGCCGACGCCGCGCCCGCCAAGAGCGACACGCGCATCCCCCGATGAGTTCACCCGATCGCTATCACCGACAGCAGCTGCTGCCCGACCTCGGCCCCGCCGCGCAGCAGCGCCTGGCCGCCGCGTCCGCGCTGCTCGTCGGCTGTGGCGCGCTCGGCACCGTCATCGCCGAGTCGCTGACCCGCGCCGGCGTCGGTCGCCTCGTCGTCGTCGACCGCGACCTCGTCGAGCTGACCAACCTTCAGCGGCAGGTGCTGTTCGACGAGAACGACGTCCGCGCCGCGACCCCCAAGGCGATCGCGGCGCAGCGTCGGCTCGGTCAGATCAACTCGGGCGTCACGATCGACGCGCACGTCGCCGACTTCAATCCGACCAACGCCGAACGCCTCGCCGCCGGTTGCGATGTCATCGTCGATGGCACCGACAACTTCGAGACGCGCTACCTGCTCAACGACGTGGCGGTGAAACGCGGGACGCCTTACGTGTACGGCGGGGCGGTCGGCACGCAGGGCATGATGATGGTGATCCTCCCTGCGCCGTTCCCCTCTCCCTGCAAGGGAGAGGGCGAGGGTGAGGGTCTGAACGTGCTGGCGCGTCATGACACGCCCCAGCATTCACCCTCACCCCGACCCTCTCCCTCCAGGGAGCGTGAGTACGAACCCGGCCCGTGCCTGCGCTGCGTGTTCGACTCGCCGCCGCCCGCAGGCAGCGCCGAGACCTGCGACACCGCCGGCGTGCTCGGCCCCGCGGTCGGCATCGTCGCCAACCTCCAGGCGACCGAGACGCTCAAGCTGCTCACCGGCAATGCCGATCGAGTCAATCGCCGCCTCGTGACCATCGATCCGTGGCGGAACACGCTGCGGCAACTCGACATCTCCAACGCGTATCAACCCGGCGCGTGCCCGTGTTGCGGCGGGCGTCGCTTCGACTACCTCGACGGCGACCGCGCATCGCGCACGTTCACGCTGTGCGGTCGCAACGCCGTGCAGGTCGCCGCGCCGGCCAACGGCGCCAATGGTGGCGATGTCGTCGACCTCGCCCCGATCGCCGCACGCCTCACATCGCACGGCAACGTCACGCACAACGACTACCTGCTCCGCGCCGAACTGACCGAGCGCGACACCAAGTATCAGCTCACGCTCTTCCCCGACGGCCGCGCCATCGTGCACGGCACCGACGACGCGACGACGGCGAAGGCAATCTACACGCGGTATGTCGGACTCTGAAGAATTTCGGATTTGGGATTTGGGATTTCGGATTTGTCGGGCCGCGATTCGGAATCAATCCGAAATCCGCAATCCGCAGTCCGAAATCACATAGGAACGCCCAGCGCCTCAACCACCTCGCGCGGCGCGCCGATGTCGGTGACGGTCACCTCGCCGCAGTACTCGCGGGCCTGGGGATGGAGCATGCCTTTCTTGACGCCGACGAACGTGACGGTCGCCGCGGCCTTGACGGCGCAGCCGAGCGGCTCGCCGGTGTCGCAGTCCAGGCCCGACGGGATGTCGACCGCCAGCACGGGCGACCACTGCTTGTTGAGCCACGCGATCACGTCGACCGCCTCGCAGCGCACCTCGCTCGCCAGGCCCGTGCCGAACAGCGCGTCGATCACCAGCGCGTGCGTCGGCAGGGCGGTCAGCGCGCCGACCGGATCGTCCGACGCGTCGATCACCTCGATGCCCATCTTCCGGCAGATCCGCAGGTTCGTCTCGGCGTCGCCGAAGTAGTCCTCGAGCGGCTTGGTCGTGAGGATGCGGGCCGTCACGCGGTTGTTGTGCAGGTGACGCGCCGCGGCGAACCCGTCGCCGCCGTTGTTGCCGCCACCCGCGACGATCAGCGCCTCGCCGTCGATCTCCCGCGCCGGCCAGCCCATCATCTGCATCGCCTGCAGCGCCAGCCCCCGCGACGCGTTCTCCATCAGCACCACGCCCGGGATGCCGTACTCCTCGATCGATCGGCGATCGACCTCGCGCACGGCCTGACGGGTGAACACACGATGGACATGCACATCGCTCATACGGGTCGTCTCACGCCGAGGGGTTCGCCTGCTTGTGCTCGACGACCGTGCGGTGCGCCAGGTCGACCGCCTCGTCGAGCTTTTCATTGACGATGAAATGATCGTACGCGCCA
This sequence comes from Phycisphaera sp., assembly GCA_016125285.1. Classification (GTDB taxonomy): domain Bacteria; phylum Planctomycetota; class Phycisphaerae; order Phycisphaerales; family Zrk34; genus RI-212. The sequence goes on along the minus strand of WGMA01000071.1, from coordinate 9,443 downwards.
CACGCCTTCGCCTCGGCGATCTCCCGCTGCGCCTCGCGGAAACGCCGCTGGATCACGGACTCGTCCTCGCGGGCGCGCTTGCGGAGGCGGCTGAGCAGCTCGTCTTCGCTCGGCGGCAGCACGAAGATCGCCTGCGCCTCGGGCATCGTCTTCTTCACCTGCTTGGCGCCCTCGACGTCGATCTCGAGGATCACGTCGCGCCCCGCGTCGAGGTTCCGCTCGACGGGTCCGCGCGGCGTGCCGTAGTAGTTGTCGAACACCTTCGCCCACTCCAGCAGCTCGCCGTCCTCGATCGCCTTCTCGAAGTGCGCAGCGTCGACGAAGAAGTAGTCCCTGCCCTCGGTGTCGGCGGACGTCTTGGCGCGCGTCGTCATCGACACGCTGAACACCGCGTGCAGCCGGTCGACCAGCGCGTGCGTGATGGTCGTCTTGCCGACGCCCGACGGGCCGGAAATCACAACGAGCGAACCACGTTGACTAGACACGTGTAACACCTTCCGTGGTGTGGGGGTTTCGAGCGTCACTCGGCGTGCTTCGCGCCGTGGACGAGGTAGAGCACCGCCATGCGGACGGCCAGGCCGTTGGTCACCTGCTGCAGGATCGCGGAGTTCGGCCCGTCGGCCACGGCGGATTCGATCTCCAGGCCGCGGTTGATCGGCCCGGGGTGCATGACCACGACGTCCTTCTTCATGCGTTTCATCCGCTGCGTCGTCAGGCCGTACACCGACGCGTATTCGCGCACGGACGGAAACGCCTGACTCGTGATGCGCTCGAACTGCACGCGGAGCATGTTGACGACGTCGACGCGTTCGAGGACGGGGTCGAAGGTGTGGTGCACCTCGCAGCCGAACGACTCGAACGTGCCGGGCAGCAGCGTCGGCGGGCCGACGAGCAGCACCTTCGCGCCGAGCTTCTGCAGGCCGTAGATGTTCGAGCGGGCGACGCGGCTGTGCTGGATGTCGCCGACGATCGCGACGGTCAGGCCGGACAGGTCGAACGTGTCGGTGCGCCCGGTGCGCTGGGCGATGGTGTACAGGTCGAGCAGGCCCTGCGTGGGGTGCTCGTGCGCGCCGTCGCCCGCGTTGACCACCGCGCAGTCGACTGCCTCGGCGAGCATCTTCGGCACGCCGGACTCCTTGTGCCGCACGACGATCACGTCGACGCCCATCGCCTCGATGTTCTTCGCGGTGTCGACGACGGTCTCGCCCTTCGACAGGCTCGACGAGCCGGACGAGAAGTCGAGCACGTCGGCGCTGAGGCGCGACGCGGCGAGGTAGAAGCTGCTCTTGGTGCGCGTGGACGGCTCGAAGAAGAGGTTGACCACGACCTTGCCGCGCAACGCCGGGACCTTCTTGACCGAGCGTGTCGACACGTCGGCGAAGCCGCGCGCGGTGCGGAGGATGTGACGGATGTCGTCGGCGGACAGCGTTTCGAGGCCGATCACGTGGGGGTGCGGCCAGGCGTACTCGGGTCCGTCCTTGACCTTCGCGGGTGCGCTCACGCGTCGGCCTCCGTGGGTTGGGTGCTGCGGGAAGGTTGACGCTCGAACACGACGATCTCGTCGGCGTCGTCGGTGGGGCGGACGTGGACCTCGACGGTCTGGTCCGCCTCGGGGGTCATCGTGAGGCCGACGAAGTCCGGCGCGATCGGCAGCTCGCGCCCGCCGCGGTCGACGAGCACGGCGAACCGGATGCAGCGCGGGCGGCCGAAGTCCATCAGCACCTGCAACGCCGCGCGGGTGCTGCGACCGGTCATCACCACGTCGTCGACCAGCAGCACGTTCACTTCGTCCATCGGGAAGTCGATCTCGGTGATCCGCACCGTCGGCTGCGGCCCGATCTCCGACAGGTCGTCGCGGTAAAGGGCGATGTCGACCGAGCCGGTGTACCGCGGCTTGAGCGTCTCGGCGAGGCGCTGCGCGATCACGTCGCCGCGGCTGCGCACGCCGACGATCGCCCACGGCTCCGACGACGCGGCCATCGCCTCGCGGACCTTGTCGGCCAGCGCGGCGACCAGTTCGCCTACCTGCTTTTCGTCAGCGACCACCTGCATGGGACGGCATCGTAGCCGAGCGATCGCGCGAGGCCAAGTTGCGGGGGATTTGTGTCGGAATCGTGGCGATACGCGCCGTCTGCGCCGCGCTCACCGCATCGCCGCGGCGAACTGCACGCAGAAACGCTCGAGGTTCATCATCGTCTGCCCGAAGCCGGACTTCGACCGCCGGTCCAGGTCGACCAGGTACGCCAGCAGCTGCGCCGCGCGGTGCCGCCCGAGCTTCCGCGCAGCCGACATGAACGGCCGCGACCGGTCGCCCCACACGCGCAGCTCCTTGCAGATGTCCATGTCGCGCCGGCCCGCCGACAGCATCACCGCCGCGTGATGCAGCTTACGCATCATGTCCGCCACGAAGTACGTGACCAGCACGTCGGGCTGACCCGACAACTCCACCAGCTCGTGCAGCTTCGCGATCGCGTCGTCGGCCCGGCCGCCAAGCAACGCCTGCTGGATCTCCCACGCCATCTCGTCACTCGAAAACCCCACGAGCTCCTCGACCGCGTCGGCCTCGATCGTGCCGCCCTCGCCGACGTTCACCGCCAGCTTCGCCAGCTCGCTGTCGAGCCGACCGAGATCGCTGCCGAGGTGCTCGACCAGCAGCGACGCGGCCTGCGCCGTGATCTTCGCGTTGTGCTCGTCCTTCGCGCGCTTCTTCGTCCAGTTCAGCGCGTCCGCCGGCGACATCGCCTCGCACTTGCACACCGCGCCCACCTTCGCGATCGCCTTGTGCAGCTTCCACGCCGCGTTCCACTTGCCCGGCCGCAGCACCAGCGTCGCCATGTCCACCGGCTCCGCCGCGTAACGCTCCAGCGCCTCGCGGTGCGTCGTCACGAACGGATCGGCGTCCTCGACCACAACGATCTTGTGCTGCTGCATCAGCCCGAAGCTGCGCAGCTCGTCGAGCACGTCCGCCAGCGGCGAACTCTTGCCCTCGAACCGCAGCTGCTCGACGTCGCCGTGCTTCTCCTCCATCGCCTCCCGCAGCGCGCGCAGCTGCTCGCGCTGCAGGAACAGGTCTTCACCGTGCAGCACGACGATCCGCTCGTCGCCCGTAAAGCTCACCGGGCCGGACTTTTTCGCTGTGGCGCCGCGTTTGGCCATGACGGAAGGGTACAGGCCCTCGACGCGCGGGCCAACCCCATGTCGCATATAGCCCCGGGTTTACCCGGGGTAACCGGCCGTTCAGCGCTTGATGAGTGGTGTGAGCAACCGCTCGATTTCCCCCGGCAAGCCGGGGGCTATGTCCGCACCAGCAGCGCCACCACGTGACACGCGATCGAGCGGTTCTCGCCCAGCGAGTCGACGTGCTCGTGCGTCTTGCCCTTCACGTTCACCTGCTCGACCTCGCACCCCAGCAGTCCCGCGAGGTTCTCCCGCACCGTCATTTTGTGCGGCCCGAGCTTCGGGCGTTGTAGGATCACGGTCACGTCGACGTTGCCGATCGCGTAGCCCGCCTCGCGCATCTGCCGCGTGGCCTCCTCGACAAACACCCGCGAGTCCGCCGCCTTCCAACGCGGGTCGTTGTCCGGAAACAGCTGCCCGATATCGGGCTTCGCCAGCGCGCCGAGCACCGCGTCGGTCACCGCGTGATACACCACGTCCCCGTCGCTGTGCGCATCACAGCCACGGTCATGCTCGAGCCTGATGCCGCCGACGACAAGGTCGTGTCCCGGCTCGAGGCGGTGCAGGTCGAAGCCGTGTCCGATGCGAATTGGATTGTTGTTCGCCATGCTGGTGCTAGTTGGCTAGATGGTAATCGTTGAGTTCCTTGTGGAAAGCGTCGCCCGCGGCGATCTCCGAACGTATCTGTTTATCGAGGGCTTTGAACCGCGCGTAGTCGTCGGCGTCTTGAAAGATCATGCCGATGGTGCTGATTCGCCACGTCCCGAAGGTCCCACGATACAGCTTGAGCAGGTCGAGGTGAATCGCGAGCACCTTCCCGTCCGACGCCCGAATCTTCTGCACCAGTTCGGGGTGCGTCCCGACGTTCATTTCCTTCAGCATCAGATCCGCTTCTCTGTCGCTGAATCCGTCTTCGATCAAGCGTTGCTTGAATCGATGGTCCGACGTTCTGGCGAACTCGCTCAGGCGCTCGTTTGCTTCGATCGCGGACTGGCACCACGCGATGCGTTGATCGATCTCCTCAAGCGAGTTGAGCGTCTGGGGCGCGCTGGCCCCGGCCCGGACGAATCGGGTCGAGGCCTCGACGTAGCTCGAACCGGTGTCGTTCACGTCGCGCAGGAACTCGGCCATGACCCGCACGGCGTTGGCATCCCGGCCGTACATCCGCGCCGCGACCTCCTCGGCCTCGTCGGCGAATCGGTTCAGGGCCTTGGTCCGCTCCGCCGCGGTGCTTTCTCCGGCCATGGATCTCCGCGCCAACGCGGCGTCGTGGGTCCGAGTCCGGGCGACCAGCGCGTCGAAGTCGTCCCACGCGCTGACGTTCTTGTTGTGGGTGTCGATGGCGATGAGGATCATGCCGGACGTGACCGCCAGCAGAACGACGCTGAAGACGGTCGTCGCGACGACGCGCGATCGCCGGGCGACCAGGAAGATCAACGCCGCGATGGGCCACGACAGGGCCAGGCCGCCGAAAACAAGACCGTAGAGCGTCGCGGCCCCGAGCTGGTCGTCGCGACGGATCAGCGGGCTGACCCCCATTGCCACCAACACGAAGAGTACGAACACCACGATGCCGGGCCACGCGAGCATCTGCAGCACCGACGTTTTTGTCGACGGCTCGGGCGCGGGCTCGGCAGACGGGTCGTCGTCGAACGCGTCGTATGTCGATGGGATGGGTTCGGCGTCGTCCGACGACGCCGGGTTCTCCGGTTCGTCGGTCGCGGTGTGTGGCGTATCCATGAATCATACCCCCCGTGACTACTTCAACCCGTATTCCTTCAACTTCCGATACAACGTCCGCTCCCCGATGCCCAGCATCTTCGCGGCCTGTTCGCGGTTGCCCGCCGTCAGGCGCAGCGTCTCGCGGATCGCCTGCTTTTCCAGCTGATCCAGCTTGCGCCCGGCGATGGCCGAGTCGTCGGACGGCCCCTCGCCCGCGGCGTCGCGCACGTCGAGCGGCACGTCGGCCAGCGTCAGCGTATCGCCCTGCGAGACCACCACCATATTCTGCACCGTGTTGAGCAGCTGGCGGATGTTGCCCGGCCAGTCGTGCTGCATCAGCGCCATCTGCGCCTCTTCGTCGATGCCCGTCACGTCCTTCTTCATCTGCTCGGCGAACCGCGCGATGAAGTGACGTGTCAGCGGCGGGATGTCCTCGCGGCGCTGACGCAGCGGCGGCAGGTGGATCTGCACGCCGCGGATGCGGAAGAACAAATCCTCGCGGAACCGGCCTTCCTTGATGAGCTTTTCGAGGTCGTGGTTCGTGGCGCTGATCAGGCGAACATTAACGTGCCGCGGCTCGTTGTCGCCGACACGCACGACCTCGCCGGACTCCAGCACGCGCAGCAGCTTCGCCTGCATCTCCATCGGCATGTCGCCGATCTCGTCGAGGAACAGCGTGCCGCCGTCCGCGTATTCGAACACGCCCTGGCGGTCGCGCTCGGCGCCGGTGAACGAGCCCTTGATGTGCCCGAACAGCTCCGACTCGAGGATCGACGCGCTGAGGCCCGCGCAGTTCAGCGGCTTGAACGCCTTCTTGCTGCGCGGCGAGTTCTGGTGGATCGCGTGCGCGATCAGCTCCTTGCCCGTGCCCGACTCGCCGGTGATCAGCACCGGGATGTCCGCCGGCGCGACCTGCCGCACCGTGCCGAGCACACGCTGGATCGGCGTCGACACGCCGACGATGCCCTCGAGGCCGAAGCGGTCGTCGACCTGCCTGCGAAGCTCGACGTTCTGGCTCCGCAGCAGCACCGTCTGCGCGGCGCGGTTCACGAGGTTGCGCAGGATGTCGAGGTCGAGGGGCTTTTCGATGAAGTCGTACGCGCCGCCTTTGATCGCGGCCTTGGCGGTCGGCACGTCGCCGTGCGCCGTGACCATGATCACCTCGGCGTTGGGCTGCGATTTCTTGGCCGCCTCGAGCACCCTCATGCCCGCGTCTTCGCTGTCCATCACCAGGTCGGTGACGATGACATCGAACGTGCCGTGGGTCAGCTCGTCGGAGGCGGATGCCAGGTCGTGGGTGATCGTGCAGACGTGGCCGAGCCGCTGCAAAGCCTCGGCCATGACCTCGGCGTGCGCGGCTTCGTCGTCGACGATCAGCACCTGGGCGCTGGGGACATCTTCGTGGGTCGCACTGCTCATAACCCCACTAATGTAGACACCGGCGGGGCGTTGGCAAAGTCGCGGCGTTATGGGACGGCAATCACTTGCCGCCGACGGGCCGACGCGGCTTGCGGCTGACGCTGAGGCGGATGCTCGACATGGCGGTCTCCATCGGAATCGAGGTGACGGTCTCCGATGGTTAGTTTCGGGTAAGGCGGCGGCGGGGCTTAAAAAAACGCGATCCCGAGGTCTACTTCGCCACCTCGTCCAGCAACTCCAGAAGCGTCTGGGTGATCTTCACCGACGCCTGTTCCTCGAGGTAGCTGCTGCGGGCGCGCCAGGTTTCGTAGCCGCCGAGGGCGTGCTGGTCGGGCGTGGGCAGGTAGCCGTTGTAGCCGTTGGCCAGCTCGATCGTGAACGTCGGCTTGAGCGGCGAGCGGGCCTTGAGCTCGAGGCCCGTGGCGACGAAGGTCTCGCACGGGATCGCGCAGACGCCCAGGTCGCCGAGGCGGATCGCCTGCAGCTTGAGGTCGACGGTGTCGGGGTACGCGGCGATCAGCACGGACTCGCGCGCGTAGATCTCCGGCAGCGTCTTGAGCACCGGGTCGCGCTTGTGCGCCTCGTCGACCGTCGCCTTCGCCGCGGCCAGTTCGGCGGCGTCGGGCTTGCGGACGCCGAGCGTCAGCTCGCGCTGCGCTATCTTCAGCGGGACCCAGTCGTGCCAGTCGATGCGGGCGTACGCCATCATCGCGGCGTCGGCGACGGAGTCCGCGACGATGTCGATCTGCTCGTAGGGCTTGCGGCCGGTGACACGCTGCTTGGAGAAGTCGATGTTGTTGATGTCGCCGCTGGTGCCGTTGGACATCGCGGCGACGAACGCGGGCTTGGCGTCCGCGGCGTGATCGACACGCTCGGTCATCTTGCGTGCGAACGCGCCGTAGTAGTCGGCCGAGAGCTGATCGCCCGGCACGCCGCCGACGTAGTGCAGCGAGTAGTTGGCCAGCAGCGCGATGGGGCGGTCGCCGTCGACGGCCCGCAGCGCGACGACGGGCACCTCCGCGTCGGTCAGCCCGGCGGGTCGCATCAGGTCACGCCGCCCGAAGCCGGGGTTCATCTTCACGCGGTCGCGGTCGCGCCCGAACGGGTCGGCCAGCACGCTGTCGCCGCGCAGCAGCCACCGCCGGTTGAACACCTGCGTGGGGTCGAGCCCGATCGCCCAGCCGATCTTCGCCGGCTCGAGCTGCTTGTACGCCTGGATGATCCCCGCGGCGATCTGCTGCGTGAGGAATTCACGGTAGTCGTTGTCGGGGTCGGACTGAAACACGCCGGTGGACGTCGGCGCCGAGTGCGTGTGCGTGGCGGAGATGAGGATGTGCGACGTGGGGATGCCGGTGGCCTTCGACGCGATGGCCTTCGCGGCGTCGTGGATCTCGCGCGGGATCATGCACGCGTCGCAGATGGCGAAGGCGATCTGCGTCGAGCCGTCGTCGAGCACGATGCAGCGGGCGTGCAGCGGGTCGTGAGCGGAGGTCGCGAAGTGGTCGCGCATGCCGCCGTTGACGGTGATGGGGAATTTCTGCGGCGTGATGTCCTGCGCGTAGGCCCCGGCGCGGAACACCTTGCCGGGCGGCGTGTCGGCGGCGTGCAGGGCCCGCGGTGTGACGGTGCATGCGGCGAATGCGGCGATAAGCAGGGCGGCGATCGCCCGCGTGCGATGGATAGATGTCATGCCCTTTAGCTCCTGAAGTGCGCGAGGTGAGTCGGTATATTGTACCGGCCCGGGCGGGCAAAACCGACGCATTCGTGGCACACGGCGACGCAAAATCGGATTGACGCCGCGGGCCGCACACTGAACAATGCCGCGTCCACACTTACGCAGTCTCCCTCCCGAAAGGAAGTTTTCCGCGATGTCTCTGAAGATCCGACCCGCGTCCGAATGTGAGCTCGACGAAGTCAGCCTTGGCGAGTGCATGGTCCGCCTCAGCCCGCCCGGCCACGGCCGCATCGAGTTCGCCAGCACGATGGAAGTCTGGGTCGGCGGCGGCGAGTACAACGTCGCGTACGCCCTGTCGCGCCTCGGCCTCCGCACCGGCTGGGTGGGCGGCCTCGTCGACAACCCCGTCGGCGCGCTCGTGCTCAACCACGCCAAGGGCGGCGGGCTCGACACGCGGCACGTCGTGAACATGAAGTACGACGGCGTCGGGCGCGAGGCGCGCATCGGGCTGAACTTTACGGAGGTCGGCGTCGGGCCGCGCTCCGCGGTGACGCTCTACGACCGCGGCCACTCCGCGACGTCGAAGATGAAGCCCGGCGACGTCGACTGGGACACGCTGTTCAACAAGCGCGGCGTGCGCTGGCTGCACAGCGGCGGCATCTTCACGTGCCTCTCGCAGTCGACGCGCGGCGTCGCGGCCGAGGCGCTGCAGGCGGCGCACGAAGCCGGGACCATCGTGTCGTACGACCTGAACTTCCGCTCGAAGCTCTGGTCCAGCAAGGAAGCCATCGAGACCACCAGGCCGCTCGTGAAGTACATCGACTGCCTGATCGGTAACGAGGAGGACTTTCAGCAGGTGCTCGGCTACGAGGTCGAAGGCGCGGACGTCGACAGCGGCGGCGAGCTGCCGATCGAGAACTACAAGAACATGGTCCGCAAGGTCGCCGCGGACTATCCGAACCTCAAGGTCATCGGCACGACCCTCCGCGAAGTGATCAGCGCGTCGGAGAACAACTGGTCGGCGATCCTGTACTGGGCGGAGACCGACACGTTTTTCCACGGGCCGACGTTCGAGCGGTTGATCCTCGAGGACCGCGTCGGCGGCGGCGACGGCTTCGCCAGCGGGTTCTGCTACGGGTTCCTCACCGGCGCCGATCCGCAGACGGCGGTGAACCTCGGCACGGCGCACGGCGCGATGCTGCAGACGACGCGCGGCGACACGTCGCAGATCACGCTCAAGGAACTGCTGCACGTCGCCGGCGGCGGCGGCGCCCGCATCGTCCGCTGAGCGGCGAACAGACATTCAGCGTCCCCACGAGTAACCCCGTCGCGCCAGCGGCGGGGTTATTTGTTGCGCGGGGCGCGCACGGATTGGCGCGACGGATTTTCGGGATCGCGATTTCGGCGCGATGCGCGATCCCGCCGCCCCCGCGGCGGGTCCGTCAGATCG
>WGMA01000085.1 GCA_016125285.1 Phycisphaera sp. | reverse complement strand
CGAAACCGTCACCGTATTCGAATCGTCGGCGCCGTCGTTCGCCTTGTACGTGAACGAGTCCGAGCCGTTGTAGTTGTCCGTCGGCGTGTACGTGAACGTGCCGTCGCTGTTCAGCGTCAGCGAACCGTGCGACACGTCGTCGACCAGCACGGCGCTGAGCGTGTCGCCCTCCACGTCCGTGTCGTTCCCCAGCACCGACGTGCCGTTCAGCGTGCCGTCTTCGTCAACCATGTAGCTGTCGGCCGTCGCCACCGGCGCATCGTTGATCGCGTTGACCGTGATCGATACCGTCACCGTGTTCGAGTCGTCGGCGCCATCGTTCGCCTTGTACGTGAAGGAATCATCCCCGTTGTAGTTCCCCGCCGGCGTGTACGTGAACGTGCCGTCGCTGTTCAGCGTCAGCGAACCGTGCGACACGTCCGTCACCAGCAACGCGCTGAGCACATCGCTCTCCACGTCCGTATCGTTGGCCAGCACTGTCGTGCCGTTTAGTGTGTTGTCCTCGTCCACCATGTAGCTGTCGCCGGTCGCCACAGGCGCGTCGTTCACCGAGTTCACCGTGAGGCTCACCGTCACCGTACTCGAGTCCGCTGTGCCGTCGTTCGCCTTGTAGGTGAACGAGTCCTCGCCGTTGTAATTCCCGGTCGGCGTGTAGGTGAACGAGCCGTCGTCGTTGAGCGTCAGCGACCCGTGCGACACGTCGTCGACCAGCACCGCCGTCAGATCATCGCCGTCCACGTCCGTGTCGTTGTTCAGCACGCCGCCCGCCGCCATCACCGTCAGCGTGTTGTCCTCGTCGACCATGTAGCCGTCACCTGTCGCCACCGGCGCGTCGTTCACCGCGTTCACCGTGATGTTCACCGTCGTCACGGCCGACTGGCCGCTCTTGCTGTCGACCGCGCGGTACGTGAACGAGTCCGAGCCGTTGTAGTTGCCCGTCGGCGTGTACGTGAACGTGCCGTTACTGTTAAAGGTCAGCGAGCCGTGCGACACGTTGTCCACCAGCGTCGCGGTCAGCGGCGTGTTGTTCTCGTCCGGCGCACCGCCGTGCAAGTCGCTGTCGTTTGTCAGCACCGTCGAACCGTTGAGCGTGTTGTCCTCGTCCACCATGTAACTGTCGCCGGTCGCCACCGGCGCATCGTTCACCGAGTTCACCGTGATGTTCACGGTCACCGTACCCGAATTGGTCGTGCCGTCGTTCGCCTTGTACGTAAACGAGTCCGTCCCGTTGTAATCCCCCGTCGGCGTGTACGTGAAGGTGCCGTCGCTGTTGAGCGTCAGCGAACCGTGCGACACGTCGCCGACCAGCACCGCCGTCAGGTCGTCACCGTCCACGTCCGTATCGTTGGTCAGCACGGTCGAACCGTTCAGCGTGCCGTCCTCGTCCACCATGTAGCTGTCGCCCGTCGCGCTCGGCGCGTCGTTCACGGCGTTGATCGTGATCGTCACCGTCGCGTTCTTCGAGTCGTCCGTGCCGTCGTTCGCCTTGTAGGTGAACGTGTCCGTCCCGTTGTAGTTCCCGGTGGGCGTGTAGGAGAACGAGCCGTCGTCGTTGAGCGTCAGCGATCCGTGCGACACGCCACTGACCAGCACGGCGGTAATCGTGTCGCCGTCCAGGTCGTCGTCGTTGGCCAGGACACCGCTGCCCACCACGACATTCAGCGTCGTGTCCTCGTCGACCGAGTAGCTGTCGGCGTCCGCGGTCGGCCGGTGATTGCCCGACACGTCCCAGCCGAGGTCGTCCAGACCGGCGAAGTCGAGTTCCGTCGGCAGCTTCCGCGTGCCGACGGTGATCGACGGGTCCATGGCGACCTCCTGCCCGCCATCGGTCGTACCGTTGGCCCAGTGCGCAAGTCCCGGGTTCGGCGGGTCTGGGGGATCCAAAGGAGGACTGCCAGTCCCGTCGTATGCCGCGATCGATGCGGGGCCGTCGAACTTGTAGTTGACATCGTCTACCAGGTTGTCCCACGAGTCGGCTGTGCCAAAACCGAGCATGTGCATGGTCTCGTGGATCGCCACGGACAGGAAGTCGGACTTTCCGCTGAGACCCGTCGTCGTCTCACCGAAGTGCCAGGTCGTACCGACCGAATCGAACGAGATGGAGCCACCCCACGGGCCGAAGTCCGTCCGCATGGTGGGATCCGTAGACGCCGCACCCGCCTCGCCTCGTGATCGCAGCGTCGTGAACCACGACGCATTGCCGCTTGCGCTGTAACCGCCCGGCCCGCCCACACCCAGCGTGCTGCCACCCAGATCACGACCGCCCGCAAAGATGATGATGGTGTCCGCCGGGACAACCAGATCGTCCTCATACGTATCGTACGTGCCGGTGGCTGGATCGAAGAAGCCCGCCGACCAGTGGTTGCTGCCGCTCGGTGTGATCGCGTCGAGATCGTCCTCGAACCGCGTGATCACCATGTCCACCGCGAGTTCCAGCAGGTCCTTCTTCGCCTGCGTGTCGAAGAAGTTGTTGGTGTCGTAGCTGTAATCGATCATCGCCGTGATCGACAGCAGCAGCCGCGGTTCCAGCGGCTCGATGATCACCAACGGCGCGGCGCGACCCCGCTCGCCGTGCCGCGCATCCAGCGTCGAGCCGCGCGACAACTCGCGACGCCACCGCCGCAGGCGATTCAGACGATCCGCCACAACACGCCGCACAACACCGCGAACGGCATGCAGCGTGCGCCCACCGATGATTGCCGATTTGTCACCGTTCAAGGACTTGCCGCTCCCAGCTGACTCCACACCTCTGAATGATACCCGCCCGACGCCAGATTCTCGCCCCCGTTCTAACACTTCACCGCGATTCCGACACGCCCAGTTCCTTGCGGATCACGGCCACCACGGGCGGATGCAGCGGCTTTCGATCGAAGAAGAACGGATCGAAGCCGTGAGGCGCCGGCTTGTCCATATCGATGAGGCCCTTGGCGTAGCTGTACATGTCGTCGATCGGCACGTGCTGCTCACTCATGACGCGCGCGGCGATGGCGTTGTACTCGATCTCCGAACCCTTCTCGAAGATGTTGGGCTCGGAGTGGCGGATCGGCGTCGTGCTCGCCCAGACGAGCTTCGCCCCGGTCGCCCGGAGCCGCCCGACCAGCTCGCGCAGGTTGGCCTCGTAGCGCTTGGGGTCGGTGTTGCGTACGCCGCCGACGTGGATGGGCATGACGCGGAATGACTTCATGCCGGGCGCACGGTAGATCAGGTCCCCCAGGCCGAAGTTGAAGTAGATCAGGTCCCACCTGGGACGATCCTTGTCGTCGAGTTTCTCACCCTTCTTGTCGACATAGCCGAGAAGGCGGTCGAGGTGTTCGAGCGCGGTGGTCGTGTCGGGCACCTCGTCCGGCTGCCACGTCACGTATACCACGTCGACCTCGCCCTTGAGTTCCTTGGCGACCACGCGGCTCGGCTCGTTGTAGACGCCGTCGCCCAGGATCAGCACGCGCGGCAGCGGCGCCTTGGCCTGCCCGTAAGCCAACGCGGGCGACAGCGCGATCGTCAACAGCAGGATGACACGCAGCGTTCTCGGCATCGGTCAGCTCATCACATGGCTCAGGTTGCCCGTGCTGTCGGCGAACCGCTCGACCGGCACGTCGACCGCGTTGAGCATCGACACGAACAGGTTCGCCAGCGGCACCTTCTTGTCGCCCTCGAACGCGTGCAGGTTGCCGTGCCTGAACCCGAGCGCGTTGCCGCCGGCCAAATGGATCGGGTAGTTCTTCGTGCTGTGCGACGCGTGCGGATGCGCCGAGCCCCAGAGCACCACGGTGCGGTCGAGCATGTTGCCATCACCCTCGGGCGTGTCGCGCAACCGCTTGAGGAAGTACGCGTGCTGCTCGGCGCGCCAGCGGTCCCACTGCCCGGCGTAATCGGCGGGCCGCTTGTGCGCGATGTCGTGCGTCGCGCCCTTGTACCCGAGCACGTACGTCGCGTAGTTCCACATCTCGCTGTTGGACGACTGCTCGCTCTCGAGCATCAGCGTCGCGAAGCGCGTCGAATCGGTGCGGAACGCCAGGTAGACCAGGTCGTACATGCAGCGGATGTACTCCACCGGGTCCTTGTACGACACCTCCAGATTCAATCCCTTCGTGTCGACGTCCGGCAGCGGCTCGTGCGTCCACTGGCTGGTGCGCTCGACACGCTGCTCGATCGCACGGATGGATTCGAGGTACTCGTCCATCGTGCGCTGATCCTCTTTGCCGAGTCGCTGGTTGAAGCTCTTGCTGTGTTCCATGAGCAGGTCGAGGATGCTGGCGTCGCGCTTCAGGCCGGCGCGCACCTGCTCGACGCCCTTCCCGGCGTAGGGGTCGAACAACCGGCTGAAGATCTCCTGCGGCTTGTGTATCGAGGGGATCGGTCGGCCCGGGCCGCGGTGCGACAGCGTCATGCTGCGACCGTACGACCCCGTGCCGCCCTCCGTGCCGAGCACCAGCGAGGCGTAACGCGTCTGATGCCCGTGCGTGTTCGCCGCGACCTGATCGATCGAGATGTTGTTCGTCTTCTCCGTTTCGACCATGTCGGCGCCGGTCGCGAACACGTCGCCGCTGCTGTGGCCGCCCAGCTTCCAGCCGCCCGCGTGATCGAGTCCGCGGAAGTAGCTGACGTAATCCTTGAGCTCCTTGAACGGCTCGGTCGACTTGTTGAACGTCAGCGGGCCCGGGTCGCGACACGGCCACCAGCTCCACTCGTGGTGCGGCGTCGTGAGCCCGGCGTCGGGCACGCCCGACGGGCCGTCCGGCATGTACGCGCCGTATGCGAAGTAGCCGATCATCATCCGCTTCGGCAGCTGCTTGCTCGCCGCGGCGCTCGCCACGCTCATGCCGTTAAGCAGCGGCAGCGCCAGCGCCACCCCGCCACCGCGGAGCATCGCACGCCGACTGATCTGCCAGGACTTGTTCGCCATGTTCACTTCTCCTCCGGCTTCACGCCGCGGAAGGTATTGCTCTGACAGATCGCAACGATCATGTCACGGAGCCGATAGTCGTCGCCCTTCGTCTGCTCGAGCAGCTGATCCACGTCGAACCGATCCCGGTACGTCAGCTCGCGCCCCATGCCGTAGGTCAGCAACCGGCGGATGACGTTTCGCGCGATCTCGTCCTTGCGGTCCCGGAGAAGGTACGCCTTGAGGTCACGCATGCCGTCGACCTCCGGGCCGTTCGGCACGCGCGAGTCGGCGTGGATCTCCTCGGTGCAGAGCGATTGGACGTAAGCCCGGTAGCCCGCCAGGTCGCCGTGCTGCTTCGCGTTGAACCCGCTAACACGCGTGCCCTCCTTCGGGACGCGTGGCTGGTACTGACCGATGGCGTTGTAGCGCTCGAACGGGATGCCCCACGGGTCGAGCCGCACGTGACAGTCGTTGCACGCCTCGACCGTCCGGTGCTTGGCGAGCAGGTCCTTGATGGTCAGCGCCTTCTCGGCCGATGCGCCGGCGGAGTCGGACAGCGCGGGCACCTCGGCGGGCGGGGCCGGCACGTCGTCGCCGAGGATCGCCTCGCGCAGCCACACCGCGCGGTAGATCGGGTGCGGCGCCGAGCCCGTGCCGTTGCCGATCAGCATCGCGCCCTGCGTCAACAGGCCGCCCAGCCGCTGCTCGGGCTTGATCGGCACGGGGCGCAGCTCTTCGCCCTGGACGCCTTCGACGCCGTAGTGCACAGCTAGCCGCTGGTTGAGGTACGCGAAGTCGGAGTCGACGAGGCTCGTCACGCTGGCGTTGCGGCGGATCAACTCGGCGACGAAGCCGAGCGTCTCCTGAATCATGTAGTCGCGGACCGTCGGGAGGTACGGCGTCTCGGTGCCGGCCCGCTCGCCGCGCGGCACGTAGTACAGAAACCGCGGGAACAGCTCGCGGTTGATCGGCACGTTCTTCACCTTCGCGAGGCTGAGCCACTGCATCGTGAAGTTGTCGATGAAGCCGCGCGACTCCTCGTCGGCCAGCATCCGCAGCGCCTGCCGCTCGATCACGTGCGGGTCATCGAGCCTGCCGCGCGACGCGAGGTCCAGCAGCTCGTCGTCCGGCATGCTCGCCCAGAGGAAGTACGACAGCTTCGACGCCAGCTCGTACTGCCGCGTGCCGCCGTCGTCGATCGTCGTGTGATACAGGAACTGCGGCGAGATCAGCACCATCGCCAGCGTCTCGCGCATCGCCGCTTCGAGCGTCTTGAGCTCCGGCAGCAGCATGCCGTAGATCCGCGCGAACCGGTCGACCTCCGCGTCCGTCGCCGGGCGGCGGTACGCACGCGACATGAACCGCCGCAGGACCTCCCGAACGTATGCCTTCGGATCGCTGTCACGCAGCGGCGAATCGAACAACACACGCGTGTGGTGCGCCGGCGGCCAGACCTCCGTCAGCGGGGCCTCGAACTCGATCCACTCCACCACCGCCCGCGGCATCGCCAGGTTGCGCTCGCCGTCGTTCAGCGTCCCGTCGTCGTAAAGGTTCTGCGGCGTGATCTGCATCTCTTCGGGCTGAAGCTTGCCCTTGACGATTCGCGCCGGCCGCGGCGGGAAGTTCTCGATCCGCCCGTGGAACTCGAATTCCTCCGGGTGGTCGGGGTCGTTGCGCAGGTGCATCGTGCCGATCGGCTCGACGCGGAGCGTGCTGCTGTTCTCGTCCAGCGCGTAGCCCATCACCAGACGCAGCGGCACCTCCTCAACGCCGCGCGGCAGCACCGCCGACGCCTTGATCCGCACGCGGAACTCGCCGGTCTTCGGGAAACCCTTGAGCGCCACGCCGCCGGCCGCCGAGCCGCGCCGGTTGCCCCACACGCCGACCTCGTCGTAGCCGAGCCCGCGATCGGCGCCGCTGCCGTTCCACTCCCGCCGAATCTTGCAGACTTCCGGCCGCTCCGGGTCCACGATCACGCTCGCCATCACACGACGCGCACACTCGAGATAGCGATCGATCTGCTCGGGCCCGATCCGCATGAACTCCGCGGTGTTGTTGAAGCGGTACGGCTTCTCCGGGTCCCTGGGCAGGCTGTCCATCAGGTCCAGGCGGAAGCCGATCAGGTCGCGGATCGTGTTCTCATACTCGACGTTGGTCAGCCGCCGCACCGTCGACACGCTGTCCGCCGCGCCGCCCCTGTTCACGACGTCGCGTAACCCCGCCTCGATCCACCCGGCCACCGCGGCGCGATCGCGAGCGTTCGGCTGCGGTTCGTCCTCCGGCGGCATCTCTCCGTGCTTCAACACGTCGAGGATCTTCTCCCACCGCTTCAGGTCGACCCCCGCCGACAGATCACCGTCGATATCGTGCAGCGTGATCTTGCCCTTGTGCTTGTCCGGCCCGTGACACTTGACGCAGTGGTCCTTAAAGAACGGCATCACCGTCGACCGAAATGCGCCGGCCGCCCGCGACTCGACCGCCGCCGCGTGCACGCCGTGCGCGAGCAGGAACGCAGCGGCAAGGGCAATGATGCAATACTTACTCATGGAGCCTCATGGAATGATCAACGATTTCGATTACATTCGCTGCACAGATTAGGTGGCCCGTAATGGCAGATACGGGCAAAATACTAGCTGGATAGAGCACGCGAGCCACGGCACGGCGTGGCCGCCCCGCCGCGCGCCCACGTCCCGTCCGATTGGGCACCGAGCGGCGGTCACCGTCACTCCGCCGCACGTTCGGCCGAGACGCGCTGAGGCGGCGCGGCGACGAACGTCACGCAAACCAGCGCAACGAACGCCGTGACGCCGACCGAGAACCGTCGCGCTTCGACCTCGCGAAAGAGCACACTATCGGCCCATCGCGGCGCCGGCGACGCGCCGCGCAGCGTCAGTTCGACCTCCGTGAGCGGGCACGCAATGCCGAACCACACGCGTGCGCCGATGAACAACGCCGCCGCGAGGTGCAGCCCGCGCAGCCAGACGTTGCGCGCCCACGGCCGTTTCGCCAGGAGCCCCGCGGCGATCGCGGCGTAGCCTCCCAGCAGCGCCGCGACGAACAACACGTGCAGCAGCAGCACGAGATCGGCAAGCCACACGCCGGTCACGGTTCGACCTCCGCAACGGGCGGCAGCCCGTCCCACGGATCGGCCACACGGGTCAGCGCGTTGTACTCACAGAAGCTGACCGGTCGACCGCGCGTGTCGAGCAGGTGATGACAGCACGCCGAGACGCGGTCCTGATCGTAGCTGAAGCGATCCATGAAGGGCTTGATGGCGACGCCGAACACGTCGGTCGATCGCACGAGACGTCGGCCGAGCGCCGCGCCGATGCGCGTCAACAGCCCGCCACGCGTGCCGATGACGCCGCGCAGCTCGTCGGTCTTCAGCAGCGTGCGGTTCGCGACGCGACCCATCACCGCGGCGACGTCGACGTGACGCACGATGTTGACCGTTAGGCCGAGCCGGCGGACGTACAGCGTGATCCATCCGCAGTTGGGGTGGCTGCACGGGATCGGCACGAAGTCGTCGGTCGCGGTGCGGCGACGCACCTGCTCCGCCACGGCCTTCACGACGTCCGACAGCGTCATCCGCTGCATCGGGTCCTGCGTCAGGTCGTACCGGCCGGAGTACGTCACGGGCTGCAGCGCTACAACCTTGACGTGTCGGCGCTTCATACCGGTGTCGATCACCCAGCCGACCTCGTCGTCGTTGACGCCGCGCGTGATGGTCATCGTCAGCTGCGTCTGGATGTCGAGCTCGGCGAGGTTGTCGAGCACGCGCTCGCGCAGGCGGGTGGTGTCGGCGTCGCGCATGGCGCGGTTGGCGTTGCGCGTCTGGCCGTCGAACTGCAGCAGCACCATCACGCGGTCGCGGAACGGAGCGAGCTTCGCCGCGACGTCCGGCTGCACGAACGCGATGCCGTTGGTGGGCAGGTAGATCTTGTTGACGCCCGGCTCGTCGTAGAGGAACGCGACCATCCGCCAGAACTCGGGGTGCAGGATCGCCTCGCCGCCGGTCAGTTGCACCGAGTCGAGCCCGCCCTTGCGCTTGATCAGCTCGCGCAGGTGGCGTGTGAAGTCGTCGAACGGCAGCTTGCGGTCGCCGCGCGCGTCGGAGTAGCACACGGGGCACGCGAGGTTGCACGCGTTGGTCACCTCGACCAGCACCGTGCACGTCTTGTTCGCCATCTGCGGCGTGACGTCGGGATGGTCGGCCTCGATCGCGTCACCGTCGCCATCGCCGTCGCAGCACGCCTCACCGCCGCAGCATCCGGTGAACTCGGGCAGATCGACGACGCGTCGGTCGTCGAAGCGCCGGCCCCAGCGATCTCTGTTGGACAGGTGATAGAACGCCTCGTCGTTCTCCAGCAGCGCGTCGCTGAGCCCGTGGTCGGGGCAACGCTTGCGCATGAGCACGCGGCCGTCGACGACGTAAACGACCGCCGGTACGTGACGCAGGCAGGCGTGGCAGAGGCTGATCGTGGTCTTGAGCAGGCGGTCGAAGTCGGCGAGCTCGAACGCGTCGATGGTCGCGTCGGCGTCGAAGCCGATCAGCTCGGCGCGGATCGACTCGAGCCGCGCCGACAGCGACGGCCGCTCCAGCATGGTCAGGCGCACGCGTGTCTCAGACAAGGCAGCCCGCTCCTTCCATCAGCCCCGCGCAGAACCGGTAGAACATCCGCCGGCGACGCGGGCACGTGTCGCGGAACCGGCGCACGAACGTGCGGACCTGCCGCTGCGAGAAGATCAGGTTGGCCTTCGCCTCGGCGCGGCGGTGCGTGTCCATCACCGCCTCGGCCTCGCGACGCGTGAGCAGGTCGCTGACGGCCTCGCGGGTGTAGCGGACGTGGCGATGCTCGTCACGCTGAACCGACGCGACGATGGTCGCGATCGGGTCGAGCCCCAGCGAGCCGCACGCGTCGAGGTGGTAGGCGAACGACGTCTCGACGCGCTTCTCCAGGTGATGCGCGTGGGCGAGGAAGTTCGCCAGCTTCCGCCGCTTCGCGTCGGGCGTGTCGTCGTCCACGATGTGAAACGTGTCGGGCGTGAACGAGCGGATGACCTCGTTGAACACGTCGCCGATCTCGATCTCGACGACTTCCTGCCCCCGGAGCCTCAGCGCGTGCGCGAAGCGTTCGACGTGCTGGTCCTCGTCCTCGGCGTGGTCGGTGATCGCCGCCGCGAGTTGCGGGCTGGGGGCGTGGTCGCTCTGAAAATAGTCGCACACGCGCTGCGGGTAGCGCTCGCCGCCGCGGTAGAGGTTCAGCACCCAGCCGTGCGACTCGGGATGGGCCGCCATGTCGTAGTGGAATCGCGCCTTGACGCGGTTGATCACGTGAATCATCGCCACCTCCGTTTCAGCGAAAGGACAGCCCGCACATGCCGGCGAGGAAACCGAACAGCACGACCAGCACCACGAAGAAGACGACGATCAATTTGAGGCAACCGTCCGCCGCGCCGGGCGGATTCTGATCTTCAGACATCGCAACCTCCTTCGACGATGGCCGCCGCGCCGGGGCGGTACGCGTCCCACGCGCGGGGCGGGCGGAGCGTGCGTCGCAGCAGGAACCCGCCACCGAGCAGGAGCATCACGACGCACAGCAGCTGGTAACCCGAGAACCCGCCGAACAGCTTGGGCGTTTCGCGGATGAACTCCGTCGCGAAACGGAACACGCCGTACGCGACCAGGTACAGCGCGAACAGCCGCCCGAACAGCACGCCGCGGCGGAGCATCACGATAAAAGCGCAGCCGATGGCGACCTGGAACAGGATCTCGTAGGCCTGCGCGGGGTGGCGCGGCACGCCGTCGGCGTATCGGATCGCGCAGAACCCGTCCCACGGCGCGCCGCGGCAGCAGCCCGTCAGCAGACAGCCCACGCGACCGATCGCCAGCGTGAACGGCAGCAGCGTCGCGAACCGATCGTTCGGCGGCATCGTGTAGCCCATCCACGGCTTGGCCGTCTCCGCGGCGACGAACCCGAGGATCAGCGCCCCGGTGATCGACCGACCGGACACCACCACCGCCCACCAGTCGTCGACCGGCCGCATCGGCCAACCGAGATCGCCCAGCAACACGCTCAGCTTGGCGCCGATCAGCGCCCCGACGAGCGTGATGCCCTGAAGTGTCCAGTACCGACGCCGGTCCTCGCGTCGCCGCAGGTGACGCGTCAGCGGGAACAGCACGAGCATCGCGACGGACAGGCCGACCAGGATGGCGTACGTGGGATGAAACACGCGGCGTTACTCGTTCGAGGCGTTGGCGGTGAGCGGCGCGATCCAGTCCGCCGAGAGGATCGCGATGACGAAGATGATGAAGCCCAGGTGGGTCTTGGCGTGCAGCGACGACTCGGCGGCGGGCAGCCCGCGGTGGAACGCGAACTCGTCGATCGCACGCACTGCAACGAACAGCGTCAGCCCGATCAGCACGATCTCGCGACGACCGAAGAACGCGTGCGAGATCACGGTGGCGAGCGTCAGGCCGAGCGACAGGTGCAGCAGACGCTCGGGCCACGGCGTCGGCCGCACGTGGCGGTGCTGCAGCAGGTCCAGCACGCCGAAGTACACGTACGGGACCAGGCCGAGCGTCAGGATGGCCGCGCGCAGGATCACGGTCGCCTCCTTCACGAATCCGCACCGAGGGGCGCGAGCAGATCGCCGACCCGCCACTGGTGCGCGATCATCCAGTCGAGCACCATCGTCGTGACGATGAACATCAGCAACGCCAGGTGCTCCTTGGCGTGGATGTCCGATTCCTCCCCCGGGATGTCACGATGAAAGAGGTATTCGTCGATGCCGCCGATGAGCGCGAAGCCCGCGAGCGCCACGAGCATGAGCCCGTGATTGCCCATCATCGCCTGAACGAAGAGTCCCGCGAGCGTGAAGCCGATGCCACCGTGCAGCACGTGCTCGGTCATCGAGACCTTCCGCCCGCGCCCGTGGAAGATGAAGTCCTTACGGGCGTAGTAGAGGAAGAAGCCGAACAGGCCGATCAGCAGTATCGCTCGCATGCAGCCCCCTGTCCGCACGACCCCGGCACGCCCGAGCAGGATCGCGTCGATGAACTTAAGTCTATCGACCGACGGTAGCCGGTAACAGCGTCGTGTCGGAAAACGTCGCGGTCGGCTCCGACCATCACGTTCACGCTGACGCCGATCGCCCTACAGGTCGTCGATCCCGTATCCCGGTTTCTTGAAGAGGCACTCCTGCTTGCGCACGATGTCCGGCTCGTAGACCTGCTCACGCCACTGGCTCGACGGCACCTCTTCGAACGCGACAGACACGGACTCCTCGCCGTACCGCTGCACGTCCATCACGTCCTTCGTGATCCGATCGGCGAGCTGCCGCTTCTGCGCGTCGGACTTCCCGGGCCAGAGTTTGACAATGACATGGGGCATGGTCGCTCCCCCTGATTGTTGCTCGTCAATAAACCCTCGATCGCCGTCCACCCGCATCAGATCGGCTGCGCGGTGGGTCGGAACAGGATCTCGTTGACGTCCACGTCGGCCGGTTCGTTGATGGCGAACGCCACCATGCGGGCGAACGTCGCGGCGGGCACGGCGATCTGGTTCACGAACTTCGCGGTCGCGGCCTGGATGTCCTTCTCGCTGATGTGCTCCAGCAGTTCGCTCGCCACCGCGCCCGGCGAGATCACCGTCGTGCGGATGTTGTAGGGCTTGACCTCCTGGCGCAGACCCTCCGACAGCGCACGCACGGCGAACTTCGTCGCGCAGTACACCGTCGCGGCAGGCCCGAGCTTGTGACCGTACACCGACGAGACGTTGATGATGTGGCCGCTCTTCTGTTCCTTCATGTGGGGCAGCGCCGCGGCGATGCCGTAGAGCACGCCCTTGAGGTTCACGTCGATCATCTGGTCCCACTCATCGACCTTCAGCTTCTCGAGCGGCGCGAGCGGCATCAGGCCCGCGTTGTTCAGCATCACGTCGATCCGGCCGTACGTTTCCACGGCCTTGTCGACGAGATCCTTGACCTGCTGCCGATCGGCCACGTCCGTCGCCACGGCCAGCGCCTTGCCGCCGCCGCCGTTCAACTCCGCGGCCAACGCCTCGATGCGATCCGCCCGGCGAGCCGCCAGCACGACGGTCGCCCCTTCCTCCGACAGCAGCCGCGCCGTCGCCTCGCCCAACCCGCTGCTGGCGCCGGTGATGACGACGACTTTTTCTTGGATGTTCTCGGTCTTCATGACTGACTTCCCTTCGTTGATGTTTTCGCCGCGCGGCAATCGCCTCGCGCGCGTCAAATCCTACCGGCCGACCCGCTGCTGCAGATGCGCGGGGTATCGGTCACCTTGAACGGTCACCGCGTCGAGCGCGTCCGCGATCGCTTGGCGGTCGTCGTCGGTCAACTCAACCGACGCTGCCCCGACGTTCTCTTCGAGGCGATGAAGCTTCGTTGTGCCGGGGATCGGCGCGATCCACGGCTTGCGGTCGAGCAGCCACGCCAGCGCGATCTGCGCCGACGTCACGCCCTTGTGCTCCGCGATCCGTCCCAGCAACTCGACCAGCGCGTGATTCGCCTTCCGCGCCTCCGCTGCGAACCGCGGCACGATGTTGCGGAAGTCCGTGCTGTCGAACTTCGTGTCCTCGGTGATCGCGCCCGTGAGGAACCCCTTGCCCAGCGGGCTAAACGGCACGAAGCCGATGCCCAGTTCCTCCAGCGTCGGCAGCACCTGCTTCTCCGGCTCGCGCCACCACAGCGAGTACTCGCTCTGCAGCGCCGTCACCGGCTGAACCGCGTGCGCCCGGCGGATCGTCTCCACCCCCGCCTCCGACAACCCGAAGTGTTTCACCTTGCCCGCGGCGATCAACTCCTTGACCGTGCCCGCCACGTCCTCGATCGGCACCTCGGGATCGACGCGGTGCTGGTACAGCAGGTCGATCACGTCGGTCTGTAGCCGCCGCAGCGCGCCGTCGACGTAGTCGCGGATGTGATCCGGTCGGCTGTCCAAGCCTTCGTTGACCTGGCCGTTCTTGAAGCCGAACTTCGTGGCGATCACGACGCGGTCGCGCACCGGCGCCAGCGCCTCGCCGACGAGCTCCTCGTTCACGAACGGCCCGTACGCCTCGGCCGTGTCGAAGAACGTGACGCCCAGGTCGACCGCCTTGCGGATCAGCGCGATCCCCGCCGCCTTGTCGACCGCGGGGCCATATCCGTAGCTCAGCCCCATGCATCCCAGCCCGAGCGCCGAGACCTTCAAACCGCTTGTTCCAAGTGTTCGCGTATGCATTACAAACTCCTCTCAGTTGTGTTCGGTTTCGTCTTCGCTCCCTCTCCCTCGAGGGAGAGGGCCGGGGTGAGGGTGAATCGTTCGAACAGATCGCATGCTTCTCGCATGTTGTGCCGCGTTCGAAGAATCGACCCCCTCACCCAACCTCTCGCCCACCTCGGGAAGAGGCGCTCTTGTCAGTCGCCGTACTGCTCGTCCGTCACGTGCTCCATCCACTCGACGACCTTGCCGTCGAGCGATTCCTGGATGGCGATGTGCGTCATCGCGGTCTTGGGCGACGCGCCGTGCCAGTGCTTCTCGCCCGGCGGGAACCACACCACGTCGCCGGGCTGGATCTCTTCGGTCGGCCCGCCCCACCGCTGCACGCGTCCGCGCCCGGCGGTGACGATCAGCGTCTGGCCCAGCGGATGCGTGTGCCACGCCGTGCGCGCGCCGGGCTCGAACGTGACGCTCGCCCCCGCGACGCGCGCCGGGTCGGACGCCTGAAACATCGGGTCGATGCGGACGGTGCCGGTGAACCAGTCCGCCGGACCGGGCGCCGATGCCTTTGTGCCGTTGCGTGCGATTTCCATCGTGGCCTCCTCGTGTGTCAGGCCGTTCGTTCACGCGTTGGGCGATATTGAACAAAATTCCAATGCGTCATAGTCTCTCATGACCCTTCTGATCACCTACACCTTTAATTTAGCAATCGATGCCACGCCGGTGGTATAATAATCCTCGAAGATTGTTGTATGATCCTCCAAAAGCGACCCTACCCTCTGGTTTGGGCGCACACAGGGGCTTACGATGCGGAAGGTGAGCAGAGCGAAGAACGATCAACAGGCCCAACGCTTCGAGGCGCTCCAGCAGGAGCTCGCCGCGCAGATCGCACGCGTTGTGCCCGACGACGGCCAGGTCGAGGTTCGGCCCGGCCTGCACCTCTACCGCCACGCGCACCCGGTCGGCCCCGTCCACGCCACGCCCGAGCCGTCGCTCTGCGTCATCGCACAGGGCAGCAAGGTGCTGACGCTCGGCGACGAACGCTTCCGATACGACCCGGCCAACTACCTGATCAGCACGATGGAACTGCCGCTGACCGCGCAGATCATCGAGGCCACGCCCGATCAGCCCTACCTCGGATTGCGGCTCGTGTTCGACACGGCCGTCGTCGCGTCCGTCATGGTCGAGTCGAGCATCTCGCCGCCGCGCGGTGACGGCGGCGGCGTCAAGGCGATCGACGTCAACCGGCTCGACGCCGACCTGCTCGACGCGATCCTCCGACTCGTCCGCTACGCCGACAACGCCAGCGAGTACCGCGTGCTCGGCCCGCTCGTCGTCCGCGAGATCATCTACCGACTGCTCACCGGCGCGCAGGGCGACCGCATGTATCACCTGGCGACGTTCGGCGGGCACGCCCACCGCATGGTCCGCGCCGTGCAGAAACTCCGCGAACAGTTCGACAAGCCGCTGCGCATCGAGTCCGTCGCCCGCGAACTCGGCATGAGCGTGTCCGGCTTCCACGCCCACTTCAAGGCCGTCACGTCGATGAGCCCCCTGCAGTTCCAGAAGCGACTCCGCCTCCACGAGGCCCGCCGCCTGATGCTCAGCGAGAACCTCGACGCCGCGCAGGCGGGCTTCGAGGTCGGCTACGACGACGCTTCCCACTTCAGCCGCGAGTACAAACGCCAGTTCGGCGAGCCCCCCATCCGCGACATCGCCCGCCTGCGCGAAGTCGCCGCCGCCGGCTGACCGGGCCGACGTGTTCGACCGACGCGCCCATCACCTCCAACGACGCCCGGCGGGCGACGCCCGAACGCCTCCCTTCGACGCCCGGCTTGCGATACGCATGCCCGCCGGGATACAACATCCACACGCAATCGGGCACATCGATGAGCGTTGATGCAGACGCCTGCATCGAGCAGCGAGATTCGAGACAGGAATCGCCATGGACCACATCAACGGCGCCCGACAAAAAGCACGCAGGCAGAAGCTCTACGAACAACTGGTGGACGGCGAAGCGCTGATCCTGTTCGCCGGGTCGGCTCCGCGGAAGACCGCCGACGTCTCGTACCCCTTCTTCGCCAACCGCAGCTTCTATTACCTCACCGGCATCGCCCAGGCCCAGAGCGTCTTTCTGGCGGTCAAAGACGGAGGCGACATCGCCGAGACGCTCTTCGTTCACCCGAAGGACGCGATGGCCGAACGCTGGCACGGCTACCGGCTGTCCCGCGAGGAAGCCGCGGAGCGGTCGGGCGTCGAGCAGGTCAGCGACCTCGAACGCTTCGACCGCGTGCTCAAGGGCGTCCTGGATCGCGGCAACGTCTCGGCCCTGTGGTACGACTTCGACAAGTTCGACGCCGGGCGAAGCGACGCCCCGCAGATCCGTCACAGCGAGTCGATCCGGTCCGCTTATCCGTTCGTGTCGCTGAAGAACGCGTATCCGTCGATCTGCGCCGCGCGCACCGTCAAGGACGCCGACGAGATCGCGCACATCCGCGACGGGATGACCATCACGCGCGACGGCATCCACGCGATGATGAAGGCGGCCAGACCCGGCATGTATGAGTATCAACTCGAGGCGGTGTTCAACAAGACCCTGGCCGACGCCGGCGTACGCCAGCCCGCCTTCGCGCCCATCGTCTCCAGCGGCCGCAACAACTTCTACATCCACTACGACGAACCCAAAGGCATCCTCAACGACGGCGACCTGGTCCTCACCGATGTGGGCGCCCGTCAGAACGAATACGCCAACGACATCTCGCGCGCCTTCCCCGTCAACGGCCGGTTCACCACCGAGCAGAAGGAAGTCTACGCCATCGCGCTGAAGGTCAATAAGGAGCTGATGGGGCTGCTGGCCCCGGGAGCCGTGTCGTTCGCGGACATCGAGAAGCACGCCCGCCGGAGGGTCGGCGAGGAGCTGGTCGCCGCCGGTTACCTCGGCAGAGACGAGGACGTCAGCAGGTACTACTGGCACCCCGGCACCCACCACCTCGGCCTCGACGTGCACGACGTCGGCCCCGCCGGAAACCCCATCGCGCCGGGCATGGTGTTCACGATCGACGTGGGCATCTACATCGAAGACAGAAACATCGGCTTCCGCGTCGAAGACGACGTCGCGATCACCGACACCGGCTACGAACACCTCTCCGCCGACATCGTGCGCGAGATCGATGACATCGAAGCCATGATGCAATGATCACGCGACGCGATCCCGCCAAATCAAAAAACGCGCCCGCCCTCTCGGACGGCCGCGTTCGTTCAAGCGGGTGAAGGGATTTGCCCCCTCGACATTCACGCTGGCAAGTCGGAGATCGGGAGCGGGAAGCGATAATTGAGGAAAGAGATAGGGTGTGTAGACATCACGATTGTAGACGGGCTTGCGTCCGCTCGGTTTCAACAGGTAGCTGATGAACCCGGCGGGACTCTGGGTGTTCAGCGACGAGTGCGGCTGGCGGCGACGTAGTCGTTCCACAGTTCAGCAAGTGGCTTGCCGGCGTACTTTTCAAACAAGGCGTCGTCGTATCGACCGGCGCGACATTCGACGTTCAGCTCGCGGACAAAATCGGCGTTCCTGTGGTGAACGATCCAGTCAAAGAATGCGGCCGTGGTCTGGTAGCTATCGGTGTATGTCGCGTGCTCCGTGTCGATGTGCGGGCGGCGGTTCGCCGGCTCGTAGACAAACCACCGGACATAATCGGCCACGCCCTCGGTCACCCATGAGGGAGGATCGCCGTCGCGGTACTGCTGAACCACGTGACACATCTCGTGCACCACCGCGCCGACGTCTTCGGGGGAATCGATGAACCACCGTGACATCAAGGTAATCTCGTTGCCGCTGGCATACGCCACACCCTCATCGCTCTGCTTGACCAGGATGCGCACCTTCTCCGGAGGCGTGAAGCCCTCGGCGCCAAGCTCGTGAACGATCATCGGGTAGTTGTCCATCACGATCCGGCCGGCAAGCCTCACCCACGCGTGCAGTTCCGTTCTGACGCCGTCGTCCAGCACGATCTCGACGACCGGCGCCCGCACCCCCTCGCCCTGCTCCGCACCGGCAGACGTTGGAGGGGCGGCCATGATCGCCGTCGTCGCCAGCAGAATCGTCACGACCGTCAGTGCGCTGTGTCGTTGCATGGGATTGCTCCTGTTGATCACAAGCCGACCACGCCTCCGCTCACGAGCAAGCGGCTGCCGACGCTACGGTGAAGTCACGATCCCGTGAGTTGATGACGGGCCTTCTTCGCCGCGTCGGTTTCGGGATACAGTTCGATCAGCATCTTGAACTGGCGTTGCGCCGCGTCCCGATGGTCAGCGTCCCGCAGAGACTCGGCGAGTTTCAGCAACGCCGCGGCCTCGCGGGCGCGCTCGGCGGCGGTGAACGCCTCCATCAGCGGCTCGTTGCGACCATACTCCTCCACCCACTGCCGGGCGATCTCCGCCGAGGGCGTGTCGCTGTACGAGCGGTCGATCATGCGGAAGATGCGGATCGCCTGGAAGTACTGACCGAGCCGGCGGACGCGCTCGGCGGTCGCGAGTTGCCGCTCGGCCAGACGGGCGCGTGTGTCGTTCACGTCACGCGGGGGTGAGACCTCGCTGAGGTCCAGCGGCGCGACCTGCGGGCGAAGCGTGGCGACGAGCGACTTGATGGCTTCGCCGCGTGCGGCGACCCGGTTGAGGCGCGCCGCGGCCTTCGCGTCGTCTCCCTCCGGCGCGACCAGCGCCGCGAGGCGCGCCACGCTGTCGGCCGGCGTCTGCCCGCCCAGGCGCGACTTGATCCAGCCGGTGTACGGCTCGTTCGCCGCGTACATGTCGAGGAATTCCTTGTACACCTTGTCCGCCGCGCCGGGGCTGTGCTGCAGGTACGCCAGACGCAGGTGATACGTGCGGCCGGCCTCGACCTGCTGCTTGTTCGCCGGGTCGTTGTACACCACGTTGAGCTCGGCGGACTTGCCGCGGAACTCGGGCAGGTCGCCGTAGAGGTCGACGAAGTTGCGCAGCTCGAGGTTGCCCTCGTAGAGCTCACGGCGGTCGAACACGGCGACGATCTCGGCGAATCGCGTGCGTGCCGGGCCGACGATGAACTCGTACAGCAGCCTGGCCTTCTCGGCGTCGTCGCCGGACCCGCCGATGAGCGGGGCGGTGGCGTTCAGCGCGGCGCGAACCTGCTTGTCGCGGATCATGGTGTAGATGGTGCGGAGCCTGGGCGACAGGTCGCCGAAGCGTATGCCGGGGATACGCGGGAAGCCGCCGTAGATGTAGAGCCGCTTGCGTGCGGCCGAGAGAGTGAAGGCGAGGCAGGCGTTGGCGAGACCGCGGGGGTTGACGCAGCCGTCTCCCATGGTGCTGCGGACGGCGGGGATGTAGTCGGCGGAGAAGTCGGGCCGACGGGCGAGCGTGAAGTACCACCTCCACTCGTCGAGCGCGCCGCGGTAGCCGTCGGGATCGGTGGCGGCGAGCGCGGCGAAGGCGGGGGCCATGCCCAAGAGGGTGAACGCGTGGTTGTTCTGCATCGACTTGGTGTTGCCCTTCAGCCAGCCGGTCCACCGCTTGCGGTAGTCGGTGTCGGTGTCGGCGACGAACGCGGCGAGGGCGGCCTGGCCGCAGCGTCCGTGGCAGTCGTAGTTGGGCGCCTCGATGTCGTTGACCCAGGCGTAGCCGATGCCGCCGTGGTCGCCGGTGCAGAGCTTGAGCCAGCCCATCGAGTTATCCCACGCGGTGTCGGGGACCTTCACGCCGCACTGGCGGGCCAGCGCCCAGAACCACACCACGCCGGTCGTGACAATGTTCAGCCCGCCGCCGTTGTAGGAGATCGTCGTGTCGTGACCGAACCGCCCGAGCGTGCCCTTCCAGTCCACCTTCTCGCCGTCCTTGCCCTGGTTCTTCACCAGGTGGTCGATCCGCGCCTGGATCAGCGGCAGGACCGACGCGTCCTGCGTGGACAGGTAATACTCGCTGAGGAACACGCCGGTGTAGTAAACGGGCCAGTTCCACGTGCCGGCGTCGGGCGGGTTGCGGCGGAGGTACTCGACGAGCTTGTGGAGATTGTCGTCGTACTTCGTATCGCCGCTGGCCAGCAACGCGAGCCCGGCCCACGCGGCCATCGAGTCGTGCGCGCCCGCGAAGTTCTCCGTGTCCCAGCTCCCGTCGTCACCCTGCGTCGCGGCCAGGTACCGGCACATCCCGTCGATGAACGCCTCGGACTTGGCGTCGTCGTACGGCCAGGTCTTGCTCAGCGCCGGCTGACGCGGCAGCTTCACCGTGACCTTCACCTCCTCGCCGTCGCGCTTCACGGTCAGATCGAGCGCGCCGTTGCGCGACGCGTCGGACTCGCTGACCTCGATCTGCTCACCGAGCGCGCGCGCCGGGCCGGTGCCGCCGAGCGCCGGGTCGTCGCTCTCCGCCGAGAACGGCGCGCCATTGACCGCGGTAACCACGTCGCCGACCTTCAGCCCGGACTGCGCGCCGGGCGCGTTGGCGTCGAGCTGCGTGATCCTCATCTCGGAAGTTTTGTACGTGACGAACCCGTGCCCGCCGACTGGGCCGAGCGGGTACAGCAGGCCCGCCGCCGGCGCGTCGGCCGGCTTCTTCGCGTCGCCCTTGTTGCCGGGCGACTTGGTGGGCGCCGCGCCGGCGCTCGCGAAGGCCGAGGCCAGCGCCGCGCACCAGCACGCCCGCGTCAGCCAATGCCGCAACGATTTCCCGAAGGTGCTCATGGTCGACATACCTCACAAAGGGGTTGGGGGGATACCCGAGGTCCAACACGCATATTCTTACAAATCAGACGCCAGGCGTTTTCTCGCTTGACAAAAGAAAGTTGCTCAAATTAAAAACGATGCGCGCCGGAACTCCGGGGATTCTCGGGCGTATGACGAGGGGTGGGAAATGGGCACAACGAAGGGCCCGACGGACTTTCATAACCGGAGGACGGCTTTGGCCCCCAAGACGAAGTGCACCGTGGCGCTCTACGCGGTCGGCTGGTCGGACCACGTGAACCGCATGACCGACGGCGTGATCCGCTACGCGCGCGAGCACGCCGGCGTGGAACTGGTCGACCTGCGCTTCGCCGACGAGCCCGCCGAACAGCCGGACAAGCCGCCGCCGTGGGCCGGTCGGCCGATCGACGGCGTGATCACCTCCATGGGACGCACGGCCTGGGAGCCCGCCTGGCTGATGTCCGCCGGGACGCCGCTGGTCAACGTCTCCGCGGACCTCGTCGACGCCGGCATGCCGTCCGTCCACACCGCCTTCGAGTCCATCGCCCGCCTCGCCGCCGATCACCTCATCCAAACCGGCTACCGCCGCTTCGCCCACGTCGGTTACAAGCGCGGCGGGACGATCCGGCGCACCGCCGCCCTCGCCGACGAGCTGACCCGGCGCGGCCACAAGCTCCTCCGCGTCGACCTGCCCGGGCCCAGGATCAACGAAGACCCCGCGTCCCTCGACGCCGACCCCGCCATTGTCCGCGCCCTGCGCGCCTGGCCCAAACCCATCGGCGTCCTGGCGCTCAACGACGTGCTCGCACGACAGGTCTGCCTCTCCTGCGAAAAGGCAGGATTCGACATCCCCGGCGACGTCGGCGTCCTCGGCGTCGGCGACACCCGCGTCGCGCGCGTCGGCTCACCCTCGCTCTCCAGCATCCGCATCCCCAGCGAAGACCTCGGCTACCACGCCACCCGCATGCTCCACCAGCTCATCCGCGGCGGGCGGCTCACCCGCGACACCATCGATCTCGACGCCGTCGAGGTCGTCACCCGACAGTCCACCGCCCGCGCCACGCCCGACGCCGACGAGGAGCTCGAACGCGCCATCCGCCTCATCCAGGACAACGCCTGCCTCGGCCTCAGCGTCGAGGAAGTCATGCTGACATTGACCATCAGCCGACCGACGTTCGAGAAGCGGTTCACGCAACGCGTCGGGCGCACCCCCGGCCAGGAACTCCAGCGCATCCGACTCGAACGCGCCAAGGAACTGCTGACCACCACCGGGCTCTCCGTCACGCGCGTCGCCTCGATGATCGGCTTCGCACGTGTCTCCTCCTTCAGCGCCTTCGTCCACCGACACACCGGCAAGTCACCCAGGGCCCTACGTCAGGCCAGGAAGGCATAGCAACCCGAAATCCTCCGCCCGCCGACAACGTCACGCCGCGCCGGCCCGCGTACAAGACCCACCGGGCCGCGCGTCCGAAAACAATGCAGATCGAGGGCTATTCCCCCATTCGATATGCCCCGTCGCGCACTCCCCTCGCACCGCCGCTTGCAAACCGGCAACCCAGATCCCGCCAAAAACTCGCCGCCCATTACCAACCTCCACTCCCAATTCAAAAAAAACGCGACCGCCCTTCCGGACGGCCGCGTTCGTTCAAGCGGGTGATGGGATTTGAACCCACGACATTCACGTTGCCAAGTCGGAGATCGGGGACGGCAAGCGGCGATTGGGGAAAGAGATACGGCGAGGCAAAAATCGGGCTCGAGGGCGGCTTTCCAGACACTACGATACTGCCCTATTGATGCACCAGGCCAGCCGCGACTGAACGGGCATGGACCGCATTCTCGGTACGTGTCAGATCTACTTGCCTCACGGCCGATACCGCGGCTACAGTTGGATACGCGCAGTCTCGTGGCGTAGCCCGAGTCGCACCGCAGGTCCCGCCATCGAAAGCTGAACATGGACAATCGGATGATTCTTCGGGGGGTTCTGGTTGCCGCGGCGTTTGCGGTCTGTCTCACGCCAACCTTCGGCCAGACGTCTTCAGGTGAGCAGCGGGACAGTAAAGAACGGGTCGCCGCGATCATCAAGAAGCTGTCGGACCCCGATCCCAAAGTGCGTTCTGCAGCGGCGAACGATGTAGCAAGCGCCGGCTCTAAGAAGGCGTTAGCTCTGCCTGCTCTGATCGATGCGTTAGGAGACGAAGATGAGCACGTGCGTCGCGATGTCAGTGATGCAATCACTCACATGATCGGCCCGCAGTCGGTGGGCGCCCTGCAACTCGCGCTGAAGAACGGCAATCGATTGGTGCGTGCGGGGGCCGCGCAGACGTTGGGCAATTTCCGTCCTCTATCAAGATCCGCGGTGGCGGCACTTGTCGTTGCGTTGAAGGATGCGGAGGCAGACGTACGGAAGGCTGCGGCGAACGCGTTGGGCCAGCAGGGCTCCGCCGCGACCGGCGCTGCGCCGGCGCTTCTTGCCCTGATGAACGACCAGGATCAGATGATGCGTGTGATCGCCGCTGACGCGTTGGGCCGGATCGGGCCCGGAACGTCCGTCAAGGTTTGCGTGGAGGCGTTGAAGCACCCCGAACCGCTTGCGCGTCGTTGGGGCGCGAACGCACTGGGGCGACTTGGCCCCGCCGCGAAAGAAGCCGTGCCCGACTTGATCGACGCGCTGAAGGACGCGGATCCGCAGGCACGGTATGGAGCCACGAAAGCATTGGTCCAGATCGGCAGCGCCGCGGCTCCTTCGTTGATCGCCGCGTTAGACGATGAGGATGAGCGCGTGCATCAGGCTGTCATGTCGACGTTGGCTCGTATGGCCCCCTCCCAGTTAACCGCGGCTCTGCCAAAGCTGCTCGCCATGCTGAACGACAAGGATCCCCACGTGGTGGCTTCGGCCGGTCTCCTGATCAAGCGGATCGGTTCTGCGGCGGAGCCGCCTGCTTTTATCGCAATGCTGAAGGACGAGAATCCGAATAAACGGCGTGTTGCCGCGAGCGTGCTGGGCGCGATGGGCCCCAAGGCAAATCTCGCCCTGCCTGCCCTTCTGGCGGCCGCGAACGACAACGACCTAGGGGTTCGAGAAGTAGTCTACGGCGTGCTCGCCCGCAACCCGGGTTGGGCGAAGGAATCGGTGCCCGTGCTGATTGCAAAGGCGAAGGATGAAGATACCGCATTGGCTTCTCATATGGCTCTTAGAGCATTGGCGACCCTGGGACCCGCAGCACAGGAGGCCGTACCCGCTCTCCAGGACATGGTGAAGAATGGCGACGCCGCAAGGCGTCAGTATGCCATGGAGGCGCTGGCCAATATCAGTCACGACCCAGAGCAGATCGTGTCGGCGTTGGCTGAAGCAGTGCGGGACAAGAACCTGGTGGTGCGCAAGTCAGCTGTGGGGCGCTTGGCTCGCATGGGCCCCGCCGCGAAAGAAGCCGTGCCCGCACTGACCGGCATGTTGTTGGAAAGCGATTGGGGTGCGATCGTTTGGGCAGATGATGCTCTCCGGGAGATTCAACCGGAAGCGCTCAACGACGCGGTCCCCTCACTCCTCGCCAGGTTGACGCATAAGGACAGGAAGTTGCGCGCCGCCGCCGCATTTGCGCTTTACAGGATCCACCCGGCGGACAAGAGCGTCGCAGGCCCATTGACCGTTGCGTTGAAGGACGAGGACATCGAGGTGCGTCAGGCGGCCGCCTATGCGTTGGCCGCCATACTCGGACCAGAAGCGAAGGATGCCGTGCCGATTCTCATCGTCAATCAGGCGAGAAACTACATCAACATGGGTAAGACGTTGAAAGTCTCTCTCCTAGAGTTGATAGAAACATTCTCCCCGGGCGATGAACCGATGAACTATTTCCTCGACGCGTGGGGCAAGGTCTGTCCGTCAGGCAAGATGAAGTCCGCGGCGCTCAACAATGCATTGAATGACAA
Source organism: Phycisphaera sp. (assembly GCA_016125285.1). Lineage (GTDB taxonomy): Bacteria > Planctomycetota > Phycisphaerae > Phycisphaerales > Zrk34 > RI-212. The sequence goes on along the minus strand of WGMA01000085.1, from coordinate 1,270 downwards.
AGACCCGATTGTCCGCGCAAGCGCCATCATCATGCTGGACGCGGCGCGCAACGGCCCAAAGCGAGCGATGGCCTCCATTAACTCCCCGGACGGCGGCGACCCACGCTCGCACGAACCCGAACCGATCGTGCGTGCAAGCATCGCCCTGTTGCAGGAAGCGGAGATCGAGTGGTCCAGGAAAGCGGAGCCCGATCAGGGGCCGTCCGCGAGCGACGGCGTGCCGGCGCTGCTGGTGGCTTTGAAAAACGAAGACGCCGAAGTACGCGCCGAAGCCGTGATGGCACTGGTGACGGCGGATCCCGCGGCGAAGGATAAGAGCACGGTGCCCGCCCTGATCACGGCGTTAAAGGATCAGAGCGATCGGGTGAGATCCACCGCCGCTGGCGCCTTGGGGTTGATCGGTCCCGCCGCAACCGACGCGGTGCCTGCGCTACTCCTGGTGGCCAACAAGGACAACAGCCGGACCGCGCGGCGCTTCGCAGCCCAGGCGTTGCCCAAGATCACGTTGACCATGGACGCCGCGGTCGCCGCGACGATCAAGGCGCTGAAGGATCAAGACCCGAATGTGCGTTGCGTCGCCGCGGAGGTATTGGGCAAGGCCGGCCCCGCGTCGAAGGCCGCGGCGCCAGCGCTCAGGGAAGCTTTGAAGGATAAGGACGAGCGTGTGCGTACCAGCGCCGCCGACGCGATAAGCAAGATCGATACTCCGGCGAAGGCGAGCCCTTCCCCGTGAATCTCGGCACGATCCCTCCACATACTCAGCCCGACAAAAAAGCGGCCGCCCTTTCGGACGGCCGCGTTCGTTCAAGCGGGTGAAGGGATTTGAACCCTCGACATTCACGTTGGCAAGTCGGAGATCGGGGCCGGGAAGCGGCGATTGAGGAAAGAGATACGTCGGAGTAGACATCGGGCTTGGAGGCGGGCCGGTCGGGACGTCAATAACCAAAACAACGAAAGGGAATATTCCCTATCGGGAATGCCCAACCTTTCATCTCCCTTGCACCCCGGCTTGCCACGAAATCGAGAATCTGCACGTGCCGTTCTCCCCGACACCCACTCCTCCAAAGAAAAACGCGGCCGTCTGTTTGACGACCGCGTCTTCAAAAGCGGGTGATGGGATTTGAACCCACGACATTCACGTTGGCAACGTGGAGGCAGTGGGATGTAAATGGTGATATGTCAAATAGTTGCGGACTCGTGACATTGGCCTTGCACTGGCGCTTCTGTGCAATACGGCGGTGTTGACCCACCCCCACCAACACGCCCCATG
>WGMA01000073.1 GCA_016125285.1 Phycisphaera sp. | reverse complement strand
CTGCTCGACCCGACGCTCCAACGCCTCGACCCGTCGCAGCAATGCCTCGATCTGTGCCGGACTCCATTCCGTCATGCAACCGAGCATAACCTGCCCGCGCCGACTGCGCCAGCATTATTGCACCCGGTAAACAGATACGTTTCACATTGTTGTCTCGACGTGTGAACTGCCGACCACCGCGCGGATCGGTCCGGGACTTTATCTGCCGCACCCCTTCGGCGTAGTGATCAATGCGAACGCCTCTGTTGGACCGCAGGTGACATTGTTTCAAGGCGTGACGATCGCCGAATGGATGGATCAGTCGCCACGCGTCCGTGCGTACGCCAGCGTCTTTCCCAACGCGACGTTGATCGGCGGAATCGAGGTGGGCGTCAGGGCGTTTGTTGGGGCAAACGCGGCGGTCAGCTCAAACGTCCCCGCGTGGCATACCGCCGCCGGCGTACCTGCACGATCGCACTGGCGCAGCGATGTCGACCAATATTGCAGGACGTCTCACCTTCAGGCGGCGATTGCGAGCCGAAGCGACAGCGACGCCGACGCGGAGATTGGATGAAGGATCGCCGCCTTGGAATGGCCGATCGAAAGCCGCATAGCCGATGTGGGAATGATGCGTTGCCCTCGATCACACGGTAGGCCGCACGAGACTGATCGCATAGAGGTTCGTCACATCGGTCCCGGAGAACTGGGTGTCCTGCTCACGCGAAACATCGAAGCCCTTGTCCTTTAGCGTGCGTGTGACGACCGCCAGCGTTTCGGCGTCGTGTATTTCCATGACGACTTGGCGGATTCGTGGCCAATCCGAATCCTTGATCCCCCTCATAATGTCAATCTCAGAGCGCTCGGCATCGATCTTTAGCAGGTCTATACGGCCGTTACCCGTTGATGCGATTACGTCGGAAAGCGGTCGAACACGGCAGCCGAACTTCTTTTCGTTGGCCAATTTGTTGCCAAGCGTCATCTCGATCATCCGGTCGGGGATGTTGCCGAGCGAGGGATCCGCGGCTTGCATCTGATTCCGCAAGCCTTCGGCGAGCACGGCGTAGTCACGGGTTCGATCGGCGCAGAAACCTGAAAGCAAAGAATAGCCCGGATAGCTGGTAAAGGTGAGTACCCGGTCCGAATCGGAAAGGCCGCACTCGTGCACCGTCACGCGAGTCGACCATGGCTCGGTATTCAACCGAAGCAGAGCCGAAACATGAGGGCAAGGCTCGAACGCGTGCACCGTGGCTTCGGAGTATTCGCGAAGCACATAGAGCGTGAACAGGCCGATATTGGCGCCGACGTCGAAAACGCACGCGTCGGGGTGCAGCGAAATTCCGTGACGAAAGTAGGCCCGTTCCTCAAAAACCTCTCGATACATGAAGTCGGTCTCGTAGGCGTTCAGATGGTGAATCGACGTCCCGTCGGGCAAGGTGTGCAGCAGCGGGCGTTCCGAGGATTCATGATGTGACTCGTCTGCGTTCGTCATGAAGGGCTTCGCTCTCGTAAATCTGCCGGTTCGGGCGGTCAAACTTCCTTCGCTTACCGCCGCATAGTCAATAATTGTACGTGCGATTTTGGAATGTCCCAAATCGGATTGTCGACGAAATAACGATACACAGCGTCGCGGGCTGCCGAAAAGCTCGAGTTGATATAATGCACGAATCATGAACGAACCGATACAAACGTCACATCTTAGATGCGTGCTGTGTGGCACCGACGAATTCGACGTTGTGTTTAAGGCGGGAGCGTCGCAGCCGGCACAGATCGTTCAATGTCGTGGCTGCAATCTGATGTATTCCAATCCGCGGGCTCGTCCGCCGGATGTTGACCTGTTCAGCGTTGGCGAAGGTGATCCCGCGGCTGAGGCGGATCTGCTGGATGCGCCAATTACCCAAATGCGCATTAAGAAAGAGGAGTTGCAGACACGCGACTACCGGACGACGCATCGTGAAATCAATCGGATCTTTCCCAATAGAGGCAGGTTGCTGGAGATTGGATCGGGGTTCGGGTACTCGTTGGATGTCTGGAAGCGTTTTGGCTGGGATGTCGTCGGCATTGATCCCTGGCATGTCGCGGCCGCCTATTGTAAACGTCAATTCGACATCCCCGTGCACACCGACGTTCTTGGCGAACTCGGCTTCGAGGACGATGCTTTCGACGTCGTTGTGATGTTCCATGTGATTGAGCATCTTCCAGATCCGCTTCAAGAATTGCGAGAGATCTTTCGAGTGATGAAACCTGGTGGCCGCTTCGTGTGCGAGACACCGCGGTACGACACGCTGATGTTCAAACTGCTGGGCAGGCGCGAGCGGAGCATGGCCTGTCCGGGTCATATCTACTTCTTCACGATCGAATCCCTCGTCGCTCTGGCGAAGAAGGCCGGGTTTGTTGTTGATCGAGTCCGCGTGGTGGGGCGGTCGATGTCACTTCGGCGCCTGATTTACAACCTGGGGATCGTGTCGAAGAGCAGTTGGCTAACAGACTGGGCGTCGAATGCCGCATCGGACTCTGTGGTGAATCGAGTTCCGATCTACATCAACGCCAGAGATATGCAACGCATCACGTTCCGCAAGCCGGAAGCGAACAAGCCTGATGTTTGATCTCGAAAGGATCCCCGCTCGAAGCGTAGCACGTGCCGCGCATGTTGGGGTTCGGCCAACTGGCTACGTCGATTGAGTTCTCACGATTGTCCGGGGCGAACCGTCGAGTTGGTGGGGTGGCCGGACTGTCATTGACGCGCCTACAAAAAGCGGTATGAAAATGAGAAGTTGAAAATTGAGGGTGAAGTTCCACATCTCGAGCGCAATGACAATAACGAGGCCAAACAGAGGCATCAGGTGCGGGGATGTCCACTCGTTGACAGGGTATCGGGCGACAAAGACGAATCCCGGCAGGAGCATGAACGCAATCATTGCGACGAGCCCGGTCAATCCCCACTGGCCGATCGTGTTGACCCAGAATGCATCGGGAATGACCCGGACCTTGCCGTCCGGCGTATCGAGGTAAAAGTACGTCATGTTGTCGTCTTCGACACGTTCTTCACCGAGGTGACGTCCGAATCGACCCCAACCCAGCACCGGGCGCTGCATGGCGCGGCTGACAATCAAGCGTTCAGATGTCAGCCGAATCCGAAGGGAGTCGACCCGTTCCGGTGAAAAGACGGCGGAACTCCATTCGATCGCCAGATCGGTAACGTAGCTAAAATGGCTGGTGCCAATGTATATGATTGGCGCGGCAATCAGAATCGCCAGTGGCACACGGCTTTTGAAGAGAAACGGCAGTGTCAGTACCACCATCCCGGCGAACAGCAGGACGATGACAAACACAACCTTGCAAAGAATGGTCGTTACGAACAGCGCCAGAAGTGTGCCCGCCCTTAGCAGGCCGGATGAGTCCCGCAGCAATCGCTTTGGCATGGATATCGCAACGCCCATAATCGTGCAAAATGCCATCCAGCAACCGACCATGATGGCGTGTTCCATGAACACCATCGGGCGATAACCTCCCCAACGGACATGTTCGGCAAATGAGTGTTGATGGAAGCCGTAAACGATCATGTGGAGTTGTGGGCTAAGGCGCAACTCGATCCAACAAAGGGGGAGGTAGATTAGTCCGGCGCAATAGGTCGCATGCGCCAACTCATGGATACCGCGTAGATCATTGAAAAAGATCCGACCGATGGCGTAGGGAATCCCCCAGATGATGGTCTGTGCGAATACGGCGGATATGCCCTCAAGAATGGGCAGTTCATTGCTGAGCGAGGTTGCGAACGGAAGCAGGCACCAGACGATCATTGGCCAATCAAACCATCGCAGGCGGTACGTGAAAGGCTGTCGCAGCAATGCCGCCGCAGCGAACACCGAGGGGGCAATCACCGTCATGGCGCGTTTATCGATATCTGGAAGCCCATTTATGAAGATGGTGACTTTTTGGGGCAGAAACATGACGCCGAGCAAGAACGCCCAGATGATCGCTTTGCGTTGCGGCAGGGTCAGGAACAGCAAGAGCACGAGGGCGGGCCATAGAATCAGCGCGACAATCGCGGCGTACATGTCAGTTATCCGTTCATGATGAAGAGGCCAAGTGCCAGGGCCACGCCAAAGATCATGATCGCAGCCATATCGACCCACGACGGCCACGAGCAGTACCGATCAACGAGCGCCAACAGGATAACGAGCCAGGGGAGTGGCGCGAAGGCGAGGCCGATCACCAGGCCGGGATAGCCGCCGAAATGGTAGCCCACGGCCATGCCTGTGAACATGCACACGGCGCGGGCAAGCGTGCTGATCATGTTGCGCTTGGAGTCGCCAGTGGACAGGAGGATGCGTTCTTTCGTCAGCCCGGCGGCGATCAGGAAGCCGCTTACGCCGAGGCACTGAACGAGCCACGCGACGTCGTGGAACTGGTCATTGTATACAAGCTGAACCATAAACGGCGCGATGAGGACCAAGCCAAGAAATCCGGCAACGAGCGCGCCGAGGATCAGGATGCGCAGCTTGAGCAGCTTGAGTCTTGATGGGGCCTCGGCGACGTTTCTTCTGAAACGCACGAACACCGGTATAAGCACGTGTGAAGACCAGCGTTCGACCGGGTTCATGATCAGCACGATGACCTTCAACGCGATGGTGTAGATGCCGAGCTCTCGCGTCGTCAGGATGCTGGCGAGGAAGAACTGATCGCCCTTGTTTGCTACGGCGGTGATCGATGAGCTGGCCATGCACCATCGCCCGAAAACGAACAGATCCCGCGCGATCTTGCGATCCCATTGGATCGTCACTTGTGACTGGGGGACCAGTCGATAGGTCAACACGCACTCGATCGCACAGTATGAGATCTGACCGGCGACCATGGCCCAGAGCGTCGGGGTGATGAGGACCCAGGCAAGCGTGATGACCACGCTCGCGATGCTGGCGATCACGTTGATGTGCGCGAGTGGGCCGAGCTGCAGCCTGCGGCGGAGCACGGCCGCCGAGGGTGAGCGCAGCCCGACAAGAAGGATGATGACGCTCTGAGCTGCGACGACAGGCAACAGGTCTGTCGCACCCCAGGCGCTGTCTGCTGCGAATCCGGCGAGTCCGCCGGACAGATGGATGATCGCCGCAGCGGCCAGGATGACGGTTGTCCCCAAAAAACCCATCATCGCCTGAAGCAGCCACGCCGTCCCGAGGAACCGGGGGTTCTCTCCGTCGGGGTGGTAGACGACGGAAGTCGTGATGCCGAGGTCGAAGACCATGAGCGCCGTGAAGCATACTGCCTGAGATAGGCCCACGATGCCGAATACGTCCGGCACGAGAAACCAGGCCAGCGTGATGTGCGATCCGATCCTGACGGCTTGCAACGCGACCTGCTCGTAGAGCAGCCAGGCGGTCGCTCGCGAGGGCGAATGATGTGTGGCATCTTCCGCGGGGGCGCCTAGATTGGTTGTGATCGTGTTCATTGACGCACTTGGTCCAAGACTACGCCCGATTCATGCCTGGCAGACCAAAAGCAACAGGGTGTCGCGCGCCTGCGCCGGCGTGGGCTACGCGGACCGGATGGCCGGCAGGCATCAGGGTAACTCGGCCCCCTCGAAGTTGCCACCTGCGAATTTCGCGGCGATCGTGGTCCTCCCGCCGCGCCGAATCCCTGCAAAGCCTGCGGCCAGACGGTTCGTTTGCATGGCCGGTGGTGGTCATCGCCGGCACGTAGCGATGCTTCGAGAGATCGTGTGGGATCGGCAGCTTTGGTCACGCCTGCGCCGGACGATATACTCCAGCGTTCAGCTCAGACCCGGGCTGCAGACGTCAAGCGTGAATCTGCGGCCAAGGTGGCATGCGGGGCTGGACGAGCATCGCCGGGGTCGAATGACTGCTTTCGGTAAACGTCATGGTTGAGCCCAAGATCAACGCAACACCGCGGCACGTGCCGCTTCGTAAGAAGCTGCTGCTGCTATTCTCGACGCTCGCGGTTCTCTTCATCGTTGCAGAGGTTGCGGTTCGACTGGTCACGCACTTCGAAGTGAATCGGACGAACCCCATGGTGCTGGGGCGAATCCGGCTCTTGCCGTACACGCCGGAAAACTCATCGACGAAAACGACCGGGTCTTTCGACTCGCAAGACAATTCCACCGGATACCTCATCCAGGATCCCGATCTGGGATGGACCGTCGGCCCGGGCCGATCGACTCCGCTCTATCAATCCAATGCCCAGGGCGTCCGCGCGGATCCCGATATCGCGTATCTCGCGGAGCGACCGGACAAGCGGATCAGGATTGTCACGGTGGGCGACTCGTTTACACACGGCGACGAAGTGTCGAATGATCAGACATGGCAGCATTACCTCGAACAGAAGGGTCCGGGTTACGAGGTGGTCAATCTTGGCGTCCCCGGCTACGGCACCGATCAAGCGTTCCTGCGATGGCGGAAGCGTCAGAACGACTTCAAGGCTCACATCGTCATGCTCGGTATCTGGCCTGAGAACATCTGCCGAAACCTGAACGTGGACCGTTTTTATCTTTCAAACAGCAAGTCCGCGTTCAAGCCCCGGTTCTACCTGGACTCGGGAGGCAATCTCCAACTGCTCAAACTGCCGGCTCCGGGCGCGAAGGCGTGGGACGAGGCGATGACCGATCCCGGCTCGTCATCGCTTCTCGAACACGAGTATTGGCGGCCCCGGTTCACGCAGCAGTGGCACTTCTGGTACAGCAGCCGATGTCTGCAAACGATGGCCAGCGTCCTGGCGATGAGCCGTCTTCGGGCGATGCGGCATGAACTGTACGACGATGTCAACACCCTCGGTAACGATCTAACCGTGGCGATCGCCTGTCAGTTCCGCGACGAGGTCAAGGCGACGGGTGCGGAGCCGATCGTCGTGATGCTTCCGATGGATGTTCTCGTTGAACAATACGCGGAGGACGGCTCGCTGCCGCTTGTTCGAAAGCTGCGTGAGGCGGGCATTGAAGTTATCGACGTAGGGCCGAAGATGATGAAGGTGGCGAAGGATCGCAACATCGATATCTTTCAACTCGTCCCCAAAAAGCGGCACTACTCGCCGTTGGGCAACGAGGCCGTTGCGGACATTCTGCTTGATTACCTGTCGAAGAAGCATCCTGTCCAATAGGGGGCCGCAAGCGTCGGCGTGAAACAGGCGGCGTGGCGTCGGCGATCGAAGTCTGCAAACGGCATGGGCGTATTGAAGAGCGTGACGAGCCATGTGGATAGATGCACTGCTTATGGTCGCCGCTGTGGGATTCGCTGTGCCGTGCGTGATCGTGTTGATGGAGTGCCTCGGCGCCGCGCTGGGCGGTCGTCGCGCCGATCGTGTCCCGGTCGCGGCGAAGGACGACGCTCATCCTCGATGTGCAGTGATCGTGCCGGCTCACGATGAAGCGGGCGGCATCCGCGCGTGTATATCCTGCTTGCGTGAGGGTGTTCATGACGGGGATCGCATCGTTGTCGTTGCGGACAATTGTTCAGATGCCACAGCCAACGAGGCTCGCGCCGGAGGCGCGGACGTTGTGCTTGAACGCAACGAGCCCGATCGACGCGGCAAGGGCTACGCGTTGGCATTCGCCGTCGAATCCCTCCGTAGCGATCCGCCCGAGGTCGTCGTCTTTATGGACGCAGATTGTGTGCCCGCCACGGCGGCGATCTCGCGGATCGTGTCGCTTGCGTCGTCGGCGGGGCGACCCGTGCAGGCCGCCTATCGCATCCTGCCCCCGGAAGGCGCGTCGCCATCAAGCCGCGTGTCGGGCTTTGCGGTGGAGTTGAAGAACGTGGTGCGACCCACGGGCCTCGCGCGATTCGCAATGCCCTGCCTACTGACGGGCAGCGGGATGGCCTTTCCGTGGGATACGTTGCAGCGTGTCAATCTTGCGAGCGGCCACATCGTCGAGGACATGCAACTGACGGTGGACCTGGCGAGGGCGGGCCATCCCCCGCGGTTCTGTGGCGACGCCGAGTTTACTAGCCGACTGCCGATCGATCAGGGGGCGGCGCTGGAACAGCGGCGTCGATGGGAGCACGGCCACCTGCTCACGCTGCGCCGCGCGGCGTTGCTTTGGTTGGCCGCGATACGCGGGGTGAATCTGCCGTTGGCCGTGCTGGGCCTGGAACTGGCCGTTCCATCGCTGACACTGCTGGGTCTGGCGGGCCTGCTGGTCGGATGCGCCACGATCGGTTCGGCGATGAGCGGCCGGGACGCGACGCCGTCGATCGTGTGGGCGTGCGGATTCGGCGCGATATTGATGGGTGTCTTCATCGCCTGGATCCGGTTCGGCCGCGAATACGTGTCGCCGCGCGACCTGCTTTCGGTGGGTTCCTATATGATTCGAAAGTTGCCGATCTACTTCTCGTTCATGCTGGGCAAACGCAGCGAATGGGTGCGTACCCGACGTGACGAGGCGGTAGGATCCGACCACGATAGACAGTCGGCCGAGCGACACGGACCGCCTGACGAATCCGAGTGACGATGTCCGCCCGGCATCGACTTAGCGAAAAGGTTTTGCGGTGATCGAGTCGCCAATCTTTCTGGTTTCGTCGGAGCGCTCCGGCAGCACGCTGTTGCGGCTGATGCTCGACTGCCATCCGATGATCGCGTTCAATCCAGAATCCGATTACATCGTGAGCCAGCTGCCGGAGTCCGGCTACCCGCAGATGTCGCGATATCACGCGTGTCTGGTCGGCGATCGCGTGTTCCGACACAGCGGATTCACCGTCGATCCGTCGCTCGATTACCCGTCACTCGTCAACGACTTCCTGGAACAGAAGCGCCGACGCGACGCCAAGCAGCTGGTCGGCGCGACGGTTCACCACCACTTCAGTCGGCTGCATCGCATCTGGCCGGAAGCACGCTATATCCACCTGCTGCGGGACGGGCGCGACGTATCGCGGTCGGTCGTTCAGATGGAGTGGGCGGGTAACCTGTTCGTCGCGTCAGACGTTTGGACCACCGCCGAAGCCGAGTGGGATCGCCTCAAGCCGATGCTGCGCGCGGATCAGTGGATCGAGATCCGATTCGAAGACGTTGTCTCGGATTGCAATCAGGCGATGGCGCGCCTGTGCGACTGGATCGGCGTGTCTTACAGCGACAAGATCTACGACTACGCGGCGTCCTCGACGTATGACGTTCCCGACGCTCGGCTGGCGTATCAGTGGAAACAGAAGATCGGCCGCGATGAGCTGGCGGTGCTCGAAGCGCGGATCGGTGACCTGCTGCAGACACGCGGGTATGAGTTGAGCGGCGTCGATCGACGCGTCCTGACGCGATCGCTCTGCTGGTCTCAGCGCCTGCATTCCAAGCTTGTGACGGCGAGGCGAACCGTGCGCCGATACGGGTGTTCACTCTACCTGCAAGAGCGGATTTCACGCTGGCTGGGGCTGCGGGCCTGGCACGACCGCGTCCAGCTCAAGATCGACCGCATCATTGACGACACGTTGAAGTAACGCGCCCGCAGGGTCTGCCGCGTGTCACTTCCACTGCTCAAGAGCGCGAACGAGCAGGCGGACGCCAAAGCCGGTCGGCCCCTTCGAAAACAACCCCGACCAGTCCGAAGATTCGGCCACGTCGGCAACGCCCGCGATGTCGAGGTGAGCCCACGGCACATCGGCGTTGGTCTTGAAGTCGCCGTCCTTCGCCACGAAGTAGCTGAGGAACGCGGCGCCCTGGATCGGGTGCGCGTTGCGGCCGGCCGAGTTGGCGATGTCGCCGTGCGTGCCCTTCATCTGCTTACGATGCTCCTCCCACAGCGGCAGTCGCCACAGCCGCTCGCCCGTCGCTTCGCCCGCGTCAAACAGCGATTTTCGGAGCTTGTCATCGTTGACGAAACAGCCCGCGCAGTAGGGACCCAGCGCCGTGACGACGCCGCCAGTGAGTGTCGCGAGATCGACGACGGCGCGCGGCTTGTACGTCTTGCACCCGTAGCTCAGCGCGTCGGCGAGCACGAGGCGTCCCTCGGCGTCGGTATTGGTGATCTCGATCGTCACGCCGTTGTACGCCGTGATGACGTCGTCGACGCGATACGCCCCGGTGTCGACCATATTCTCTGCCGCGGCGATGATGCCGACGACCCGCACGGGCAGCTTGAGGCGAGCGACGGCGTGCATCGCCCCGAGCACCGCCATGCCGCCGCACTTGTCGTACTTCATGTTGACCATGGTGCCGCCGACCTTCAGCGAGTACCCACCGGTATCGAACGTGATCGCCTTGCCGACGAGCATCACCGGCGCGTCCTTCGCCGTGCCGCGCGGCGTGTGTTCCAGCATGATCATCGCCGGCGGCGTCGAGCCTGCCTGGCCCACGGCGGTCAGACCGCCCATGCCCATCGCCTTGGCTCGCTTGCCGTCGATCACCTTGCACGTCAGGCCCGTCTGCCTGGCGATCTTCTTCGCTTCGCTCACGAGGTACGCGGGGTTGGCGATGTTGGGCGGCGTCGCGGCGAGGCGGCGTGCGACGTTGGCCGACTCGGCGATGGTCAGCCCACGCTCCATCGCCTTGCGTGTCGCGGCGCTGTCGGTCGCGACGTCGAGCGTCGTAGGGCCTTTCTTCACGCCATTGCCGCTGGCCGTGCCCTTCAGTTCGTCGTAAACGAACGCCCCGAGGCCGAGACCCTCGCCGACCGCCCGTGCGATCTCGACCGCGTCTTTGCCGCCGTCGAGGTGCAGCGCGATCGAGCCGATGCCCGCACGATCCGCCGCACCGGTGAGCCGCGCCGCGCCGATCCGCCAGGCGTTGAGCGTCGAGCCGCCGACCGGCTTGCCCACGTCGCCGAGGCCGATGACGTAGAGCCGCTCGGCGCCGGTCGTCGGATAGAACGTCGAGACCGAGCCGGCGTCGGCGCTGAACTCGCCGCGTTTGAGCGAGTCGCCGATCGCGCCGCCGAGCCGCTTGTCGACGTCACGCAGCGCCGCCGGCGTTCGCTTCGCGTCGCTGCTCACGGCGACCGCGATCGCGTCGGGGTTGGACTTGGAATTGCTGACCTTGATGCGTTTGTACATCCCGAAGCTCCTCGAAACAGGGCGGATCGATTACCAGCCGACGATGCTGTAGCCCGCGTCGACGTGGATCGTCTCGCCGGTCACGCCGCTCGACAGGTCGCTGAGCAGGTACACGCCGGTGTTGCCGACCTCTTCGCCCTCGATGTTGCGCCCCAGGGCGGACTTGGCTTCCTGGTGCTCGAACATCTCGTTGATCTTGCCGACGGCGCTGGCCGCGAGCGTGCGCAGCGGGCCGCCGGAGATGGCGTTGACGCGGATCTTGTGGCTGCGGCCGAGCTCGGTGGCGAGATAGCGCGTGCTGTGCTCGAGCGCCGCCTTGGCGATGCCCATGACGTTGTAGCCCGGCACGACCTTCTCGCCGCCGTAGTAGGTCATCGAGATGATCGACCCGCCGTTGGGCATGATCTTCGCCGCACGCTGGGCCATCGCCACGAGCGTGTAGGCGCTGATGTCGAGCGCCTGCGTGAACGCTTCGCGCGTGGTCGTGTGGAAGTTGCCAACCTGCAGGAACTGACGATCGGCGAACGCGATCGAGTGCACGAGGAAATCGATCGTGCCGAAGTCCGCGGCGAGCTTGTCGAACACCGCGTCGAGGTCCGCATCGCTCGATGCGTCGCACGGCACGAGCCACGGGTCGGTTACGCCGAGTTCTTCCACGGCCTTGCGGCAGCGACGCTCCATCTTGTCGCCCGGCAGGTGCGTAAACGCGCAGGTGGCGCCGTGCTCCAGCAGCGACTTGGTGATGTACGTCGCGTAGCTGCGGTCGTTGGCGATGCCGAAGATGATGCCCTTCTTGCCTTCCATCAAACCCATTTCACGTCTCCAGTGGGATATTCCGCCTCGGGGCGGGGAAACCCGTGAGGGTAGCGATGCGAGGCGACCGCATCAACTTCACCATCCGCTCGCCACGCCTCTCGGGCGGTTGTTGAATGCGGGGAAACCAGCCGATACCATTAAAGAATTGCGTAGATCCACCGGCGATCCGACAGATCGAGGCCAACCATCGCGAGAGGCGGAGATAGGGTTGGTCGGTGAATCCTGAGTAAGGATGAGTCCGAAATGTCGTTCAATAACCTGGCCCAACTCGTATGGAAGCACACGCGTAACGCGGCCGCCGAATCCCTGTACCTCAACACGGGCAGCGACATCACCCGCCCGGTGTCCGTTTATGGCATCGTCAACGAACGCTGCAACTACAAGTGTCGATACTGCGAATATTGGCGCCTCGAGAACTACGTCGACGAGATGTCCATCGACGAGTGGAAGGCGGCGCTGCAGAGCCTCGCGGAATTCGTCGGGTCTTTCCACGTGCAGTTCTCCGGCGGTGAGCCGTTCATCAAGAAGGGCTTTGTCGATCTGGTCGAGTGGTGCCACGAGCAGGGGCTCAAGTGGGGCGTGACCACCAACGGGTCGGGCCTGACCGAAAAGAACATCGAGCGTGTCGTCGCCGCCAGGCCGCTGAACATCAACATGTCGCTCGACTCGCATCTCGACGAGGTGCACAACTACGCGCGCGGCATCGAGGGCTCGCTCGAAAAGATCACGAAGAACATCACGCGACTCATCGAGGTGCGGAACAACGCGGGCGTCGAGTTCCCGGTCATCATCAAACCGGTGCTTCATCGCTTGAACTTCCGCCACATCGTCGACCTTGTGCGCTGGGCGCAGGACCTGGGCGCTACGGCCGTCAACATCCAGCCGGTCGATCGGTGGACCTCCGAGACCTACGACGAACTGTGGATCGAGGATCCGAAGGATGTCGAAGACCTGAACGGCGTGATCGACGAGCTGGTGACGCTGCGTCGCGAGGGCGCGCCGGTCCTGAACGCCGAGACGATCCTCCGCGCGTTCCCCGCGCATTTCCGCGAAGAATCGGCCCCCGAAGAACTCATGCCGTGCCGCGTGGGCATGCGGAACTACTTCATCCGCACCAACGGCGACGTGTCGGTCTGCTGGCACTTCCCGCCGATCGGCAACGTAAAAGCGCAGAGTGCGCGAGATATCTGGTATGGCGAGGTCGGTCGCCAACGCCGGAAGGAAACCTCCGAGTGTGAGAAACTCTGCCTGTTCACCTGCCTGTCGCAGAAGACGCTGGTCGACAAGGCGCGGATGGCAGTCCGGCTGTTCGGCGCGAACAAGACCGGATCGAAGCGGAACAGCGACGGCGGTAGCGGCGGGTCGCGCACGGTTTCGCTGCCCGTGCTCCCGGCTGTCGGCGCCGACCGGGAGTAGCCTCGCATCGACTCCCGCCGCTCCCGTGTGCGTTCGTCAACCCAAATCATCCACCGATCGTGTCGGGCTCCGGGGACGTCTTGCGCGACGATCCGCCGCGAGGCTGTCGGTTTAACCCAATGCTGATCACCGAATGTATTGACTGGCAAAACGGGCTTGTGTAAACATGATGGATGGAACAAGCAACCAATCCCAATTCAATCGTCAACGCGAAGATTGTGACCGATGGGATCACGTTTGACGACGTGCTGTTGCTGCCTTCGCGCAGCGACTTTCTGCCTATCGACGCCGACACCAGCACGCGCCTCACGCGGCGCATCACGCTGAACATCCCGCTGCTCAGCGCGCCGATGGATACCGTCACCGAGGGGGCGCTGGCGATCGCGCTGGCGCAGGAAGGCGGCATCGGCGTCATCCACAAGAACATGTCCGTCGAGGCGCAGGTGCGCGAGGTCACCAAGGTCAAGCGATCCGCGAACGGCATCATCCGCGACCCGCTGACGCTGCCGCCCAACGTGCCGGTCTCCGAGGCGCGTCGCCTGATGCGTGAACATCACATCTCCGGCGTGCCCATTACGGAAGACGGCACGAAGAAGGGCCGCGTCATCGGCATCCTCACGCGGCGCGACCTCAAGTTCCTCGAGGCCGACGATCGTCCCATTGAGCAGGTGATGACGAAGGACGGCCTGGTGACCGGTCGCCCAGACACCGACCTCGAGCAGGCTGAGACGATCCTCAATAAAAACAAGGTCGAAAAGCTGCTGCTCGTCGACGATCAGATGCGACTCACCGGCCTGATCACGATGCGCGACGTTGACCTTTTGCACCAGTTTCCTCGGGCAAATCGCGATGATCGCGGCCGGCTGCGTGTGGGCGCTGCGGTGGGCGTGCACCAGTTCGATCGCGTCGCGGCGCTGATCGATGCGGAGGTCGACGTGGTGATCGTCGACACCGCGCACGGCCACTCCGCCAACGTCATCGAGACGGTGCAGCGTGTGAAAAAAGAGCATGATATCGACGTGATCGCGGGCAACGTGGCGACGCGCGAGGGGGCCGCGGACCTGATCGCCGCGGGCGCCGATGCGGTCAAGGTGGGCATCGGGCCGGGCTCGATCTGCACCACGCGGGTCGTCAGTGGTGTCGGCGTGCCACAGATCACGGCAATAATGAACGCGTGTCAGGCGGCGGACCCGGCTGACGTGCCGATCATCGCCGACGGCGGTATACGGCATTCAGGTGATATCAGTAAGGCGATCGCGGCAGGGGCCTCGTGCGTCATGCTGGGGTCGCTGTTTGCGGGCCTCGATGAGTCGCCCGGTGAGATGGTTATTCATAAAGGCCGTCGTTATAAGGCTTACCGTGGCATGGGCAGCGAAGGGGCGATGTTGAAGGGCTCTGCGGACAGGTACGGTCAGGCGGGCGTGACGTCCAGTCGCAAGTTCGTGCCGGAGGGCGTGGAGGGCCGCGTGCCGTATCGTGGGCCGCTGGGGGACTTTGTGTATCAGCTGGTGGGTGGATTGCGGGCCGGAATGGGCTATTGCGGAACACCGTCCATCGCTGAACTGCGTTCAAGGGCGCGGTTCTGCCGGATAAGCGGCGCGAGCCTGGCCGAGAGTCATCCGCACGATATCACGATCACCAAGGAAAGTCCGAACTACTCGATCGAATACCAGATCGAGGAGTAATCTGGCGGCGAAGGTTCGAGGTGTCATTACGATTCCTCGTCAGGAGGGCAGAACGCCCGGCCGCACAACCGACATGGCGAACTTGACATCGACCATGAATTCTGCCGTTAGGGGAAGCTCTGATCATCGCGAAAATCTGACCGTAGGGGGTTGACAATGGGTGGATTATGGCGATCATGGCGGACGTTGGAAGGGACTGTAACTGTGGATTTACTACGCCACGAATGCAGCAAGGACGTGCAACGAAGTGCTGTCAAACGTGGGTTATAGCAACGCAGGGGACTCAAAAGAGTGATTTCTGCTAAGAAGCATGTGGGCGGGCCGATCAAGGTGCAGCCTCACGCTCGGCGAAGGTTTCTCCCTTCGCTGTTCGTGTGTCTGGTCATTTTCATCGGCGGTAACGTGGCTCGGGCGGCGCAGCCTCAGGACGACGGACCGGCTTACCCGGTCAGCCAGATCCTGCTCGATTTCGGCGCTGACCTCCCGATCCATCCTCCGACCAAGCAGCTGACCGGCCTTGAGATCAATCTCGGCATGTCCGACGGCGAGTTCACTGCGCCGAAGGAAGGTCAGCCGGTCAAGACGATCAAGATCGTCGACATCCCCAGCCTGCATGCCCGCTTCCATGCAAGTGCGATCAAGGCGATCGGTGATCGTCTCGTTGCGCACTTCAACGAGTGGGGCTACACGGGCATCGTCGCTCAGCCGCACGTCGAGGAAATCGACAAGACCGGCAAGGACGTTCGACCCGCGGGTCAGACCGCGCTGCGTCTGGTCATCATGACCGATGGCACGTGGGCTGGTGTTCCGGGGCGCCCCGACGAGACGGTGTCTTCCAAGCCTTACGAAGTGCGCCAGTTCGTCATCTCGTTCGACCCGAACGTTCCCAAGCGTCCCCCGGTCGCTGAGGTGTTCAAGTACGAGATCGATCTCGGCGAAGTGCTCGAAGGCTACGTCGGTCCGCGTCCCGGCGGCAAGACCGTCAAGATCCGCCTCGGCGACGTGCCCAAGCTGCCGAAGAGCAACTTCTATCCGAGCGCCATCCAGACCATCTGCCGTCGCCTGGCGTTGCACCTCGAAGAGCGCGGCTTTACCGGCCTCGAAGTCGTCGCCCACCCGCAGGACATCGACGAAGAAGGCAACGACGTTCGCTTCGCCAACCAGACCGCTCTGCGTCTGGTCGTTCGCGTCGCGCCACCGAAGGTTGAGCCGGCCGAACTGCCCGCCGACGGCGTGGCCGTGGCCGAGCCCGAGCCGATCGTGCTCGCCGAGCCGACCGAAGCCGACGGCGCCCGCTACTCCGTCAGTCAGATCATCATTGAGTACGCCGAGGAGCACCCCGCTCACCCGCCGCTGCGTGAGGTGATGGAAGTCGCCGAGGTGCAGCTGTCCGAGACCGAGGACGGCTTCGTCGACGCGACCGCCTCAGCCGACAGCCGCACCGTCCGTCTGGTCGATGTGCCGCTGCTCGACAAGCACTACCTCTACGGCTCGGCGATCCGCGAGATCTCGACGGCGATCGTCGAGGACTACGCCCGCCGCGGCTATATCGGCATCAACGTCATGCCTCACCCCGAGGACATCGACATGCAGGCCCGCGACGTCCGCCCCGAAGGGCAGACCGCGCTGCGTATGCTCGTCCGCGTCGGTACCGTCGGCGAGATCCGGCTGGTCAAGAACGGCGCCCCGGTTGACGAGGATCACCCGATGGCCTCCCGCGTGCTCGACAACTCGCCGGTTCAGCCCGGCGACTTCGCCGATCCGCAGCGTCAAGACCTGCTCCGCAAGGACGCGCTGGACTCCTACATCAGCCGCCTGAACCGTCACCCCGGCCGTCGTGTCGAGGTCGCGGTATCGCCCGGCAAGGAAGCGGGCTCTGTGGCCCTGGACTTCCTGGTCACCGAGTCCAAGCCTTGGATGGTGTACGCTCAGATCTCCAACACCGGCACTGACGAGACCTCCGAGTGGCGGGAGCGCTTCGGCTTCGTCCACCACCAGCTGACGAAGAACGACGACACGCTATCGATCGACTACTCGACGGCGAACTTCGACGAAGTTCACGCCATCAACGCGTCGTACGAGGCGCCGCTGATGGACATCGAGCCGGCCCGCTGGCGCGTGTTCTCGTCCTTCAGCCACTTCACGTCGTCGGACGTCGGTTTCGCCAGCGAGGCGTTCACCGGTCGTGACTGGGCGCTGGGCGGCGACATCATTTACAACGTTTACCAGTGGCAGCAGCTCTTCGTCGACGTCGTGGGTGGTGTGAAGTACCAGGACATCAAGACCAAGAACAAGATCCTCAACACCGAGGGTGACGCCGGCTTCTTCCTGCCGCACCTCGGCGTGCAGATGGAACGCTACACCGAGAAGATGAACACTTACGCCTCGATCGACTTTGAGGCCGGCATCGGCGGCGACCAGAAGGACAACTCGGAAGGGCTCGGCCGTCTGGCTGCTGACGACGACTTCTTCCGCATGACGTTCGACGCGTCGCACTCGTTCTATCTCGAGCCGCTGCTGTTCCCCAGCGAGTGGGCCGACACGACCACGCCGAAGAGTTCGACGCTCGCGCACGAGCTCTACTTCGGGCTCAGCGGCCAGTACGGATTCGACTACCGATTCAACCCGCAGTTCGAGCGGACGATCGGTGGCCTGTACACCGTGCGTGGTTATGACGAATCGCTCCAGACCGGCGACTCGGCCCTGGTGTTCAACGCCGAGTACCGCTTCCACGTGCCTCGCGTGTTCGGCATCGAGCCCGAGCCGCGCAGCCTGTTCGGCGAGCCGTTCCGGTTCGCTCCGCAGCAGGTCTACGGACGCCCCGACTGGGACCTGGTCCTCAAGGGCTTCTTCGACTACGGCAAGACGTGGATCAACGACAAGCGAGGCTTCGAGGAGGACTTCGACCTGATGAGCGTCGGCGTCGGTGTCGACCTGTCGTACAAGCGGAACTTCACGCTGCGTCTGGACTGGGGTTACGTTCTGGAGGACGTCGGTCCGGATAGCGGCAAGCGTGCCCAGGCGGGTGATGACCGTCTGCACATTGTCGCGACGTTCCTGTACTGATGAAATGATCGGTTAAGAGAAAGATGGGTCAGGGGAATGATGCGTTTTAAGCAAGGATCGGGTGCTTTGATGAAAGACACCAACACGTTCGTGGGCAGGAGTCTTAACAACATGGCGAACGTTCGCAAGACCGTGCGCAGGGGCTGCCGTAAGGGCTACAAGGCGATGTGCTGGAGCATGGTCGCCGCCGCCAGCTTCATGTGGGTGATTCCCGTGCAGCTGATCGCCGGGCCGAAGGGGGCGCACGTCGTCTCCGGCTCCGCGACGATCCAGCAGCAGGGCAGCAACACCTACATCGAGGCCAGCAACCGGGCCATCATCAACTGGCAGTCGCACGACATCGGCGTGGGCGAGTCTGTTCACTACCAGCTGCCTACCAGCAATGCGCGCGTGCTGAGCCGCGTGATGAACGGCGACCCGACCCGCATCGACGGCACAATGACCTCGAACGGCCGCGTCTACCTGGTCAACAACGCCGGCATCTTCTTCGGCCATCAGGCCGTGGTGAACACGTCGCAGATCTACGCCGCGGCGGCGAACATGTCGAACGCCGACTTCCTCAACGGCGTCAACCGCTTCACCGACGCCCAGGGCTCGGTCTTCAACGAAGGCTCCATCTCGGCGCACGCCGTGGCCCTCGTCGGTAAGCACGTGGCGAACATGGGCACGATCGTGGCCCCGAACGGCATGGTCGCGCTCGTCGCCGGCGAAAACGTCATCCTCACCGAAGAGGGCGGGTCGATCCAGGTCCACCTTAGCGGCTCCGGCAGTTCCACCGGCGATGATCAGCCGGGTGTTGAAAATGCCGGCTCAATCGACGCGGGTAAGGGATCGGTCACCCTCGCGGCCAGCGACATCTACGGCTTGGCCGTTCAGACCAAGGGCGACATCCGTGCCCAGCAGATCGTCGTCAGCAGCCCGGGCAGAGTCGCCGTAGAGGGTGGCAAGCTCGATGCTTCTGAAAACTCGGCTACCGGATTCGGTGGCTCGGTGCAGATTCTCGGCAACGAGGTGGCACTCTACGGCAATGTCAGCATCGATGTCTCTGGCACGCTTGGCGGCGGCACTATCAATATTGGTGGCGCCTACCAGGGCGGATCGTCTCTGCAGGCCTCGAACTACACCTACGTTGGCTCCGACGTAAATCTCACAGCTGATTCTACGACCGGCGATGGCGGCCAAGTCGTCGTCTGGTCCGACGGACTCACGCTGTACTACGGCCAGATCAGTTCGAAATCGAATACTGGCAACGGTGGTCTCGTTGAAGTCTCGGGTCTTGATACCCTCGTCTTCCAGGGCTCTGCCGACCTGACCTCCAATTCCGGTCAGAGCGGCACCCTTCTGCTTGACCCCCGCATCATCACCGTCGTTGCCGACAGTGACCCGCGTGTCAACAAGTATGACCTGATCGGTGACCCAGACGATCTTGACCCCAACACGTACAGCCAACAAGAAGACTTCAACGTCACCCTGAAGGTGCCTACGCCGCCGCCCTTCTCGATCACCGAGACCGTCTTCGGCAACTCGTATCTCGCGGTGAGTTCGATCACCAACCTGCTCAACGCCGGTAACTCCGTCAATCTTCAGGCTCGCGATGTCATTACGGTCGCCACGCCTATCGTCTACAACTCAGCCGGTACTCTGACGATGGAACAGTCGGCCTTTACCGACTTTACCATTCCGATGTTCAGCCCGGAGATCAACAACGCCGGGCCGTTGTTCGTCGATGTCGGCATCTTCGTTCAGGAG
This sequence comes from Phycisphaera sp., assembly GCA_016125285.1. Lineage (GTDB taxonomy): Bacteria > Planctomycetota > Phycisphaerae > Phycisphaerales > Zrk34 > RI-212. The sequence continues at coordinate 38,749 of WGMA01000073.1, read as the reverse complement.
AATATTACCAACAACGGCTACGGTGACATCATTCTCCGTTCGAACAACGAGGTCGACACGGTCGGCCCCGCCTCCCGCGTCACCACGAAGGGATCGATCACCCTCGAACAGCAATACATCGGAGCGCCCCTCGATCCCGTGCTCTTCCCGAGTGGCCGCCATACGATGCGCATTATCGCCCGCAACCCCACGGCGTTCCGGGCCGGTGTCGACGCCGCGACCGGCGCTGTCGTTAATCCCGATGCCGAATTGCATCTGGGCAACATCAACAGCGATATCTCCGTCCAGATCGGTGGCGTGATCGGCGGCGGCGGCGACGTCCTCTCGACACCGGTTGCCTTGGACGCTGATCCCAGCGGTGTTGCGACCTTTAATTCAGTGACCAACGCAGAGGTCGACCGTATCGATGCTCCTATCGGCTTCGGTGTCAATAACGACTTCACGGCGACTCCCGACGCGGGCTCGGGTAGCGCGACCAGCCTAAATGTCCTTTACGGGTACACCGGCTCGGACATCTATTCCGGCGTTCCGATCGTCGTCGAGAGCGGCGGCCGGTGGGTCGAATTGCGCAAGGGCCTGGTTACCAATCCGACGGTGACCGGAATTGTTAACGCGGTGCCCGACGCCAACATCACGATCCGCGCGGAAAACCTCATCATTGATAACGAACTGACGCGCGATCTGGCGATCCGCCCGACGTTCAATAACGCAACCGTGACCCAGCCGACTCCTCTCGGCAACTACGAAAACGGATCGGCAGCACCCGCCGCGGCAAACGTTCCCGGTGGTAGCTTCGCGGTACCGCTCTACGCAGATCCCCGCACGGATCCCGGCACAGAAGACTCTCTCGACGCTTCTCCGATTGACGACCGTCGCGGTCTGTATGACAACGCGACGGGCCGAATCGACTCTGGCGGCGCGATCGTTCTTGAATCGCGCCCTGGCATTGGCATCACGGTTGGTCGCAACGAAGGCTTCCGCGTCGTGAGCAGCATCCCGGTTTTCAGCCTCAACGAGCGTGAAATCGACGGAATCGGCGTTGCGACTGCCTTTACGGATGCGCTCCACCCTGCGACGGAAATCTTCAGTATGAGGTCGGCCACGCACGACCTGACCATTGGCTCGGCCGACGGCGGCACCGTCGAAATCCTTGACACGCGATACCTGGACCCGCTGACGAACCTCACGATCAAGAGCGGTAACAGCATCGTCATGCGTGAAAACCTCGGCGGTCTGGCGGGATCGACGTTCCCGTCCTACCCGAACGGCAACGGCAACCACCCGACGTCCAACGTGCCCTTTGTTGTTGCGGACAACCAGATCAACCTGACTGGTTCGGTATCGCTGCTTGCGGGTGTCGGACGTATCGGTGATCCGGGCAATCCTGTTCAGGTCAACAGCACCACCGACCTAACCCTCAGCGCCAGCACCTTCATGAACGTGGCAGCGGGAACCATCGCCGCGCCGACGCTGACGAACCTCGACGTGACGCTCGATCCAACCATCGCTCCGGGCGCAGCCTACACGCTGACCGGCATGAATTCGCCGGGCGGGCCGCTCGGATTCACCGTCTTCCAGAACGGCCTGACAGGCATCCGTGTCAATTCGATCGTCGCGCCGGGTACCGCAGTCCGCATCGCCGCCGACGCGTTCAACTCCACCAATGAACCCAACGTTCGTTTAGACGATAACGCGATCAACACCACGAATGCACCGGTAACCGTTAAAGCTGCTGGTGCGATCATCGATAACGTCGCCGGCGCCCTGGCGCCGAACATCACCGGCTCCGATCTGACCCTCATCGCGTCAAACGGCATCGGTGACACCGACGCGATCGACACCTCCGTGACAGGTCTGGACTTCCAGAACCTCAACGACGGCGACGTCCGCATCGACAACGTGGTTGGCGACCTGCTCACCATCGACAACTTCTCGACCGAGATCGACGCTCTGAGCGATACGCGTCGCGGCAACCTCGACGCCAACGGCGACGCCGTCGATAACATGTCCAACGAGACGGTCATCACCAACGGCAGTCCGATCACGATCTCGACAGACATGCTGTTTACCGGGGACACGTCGATCTCGGCCCTCGGCAGCGCCGCCACGACTGACGACCTGATTCTCGACGCATCGACGCTCACACTCGACGGACAGAACGTCGCGAACCTCACCATGACGCTCAACGCGGGTGATTCGATCGTCTTCGATCGCGGCTCGATTGTCACCGAGAATCCGTTCGACGCCACCGGCCACACGGTCAACCTCAACGCCGACACGGAGGCCGGCGCAGACGGCACTCGTGGCGGCATCAGCCAGACCGATTACACGACGGCCGTCATCGCCGCCAACCTCAACATGGTTGGTCCCGCGGATATCGGCTCGCTGGCGTTCCCGCTGCAGTTCAACGCCACGAATCTCAACAGCAACTCGGCCGCCAACGGCCTGACCGGTGAGCAGTTCCTCCGTGAAGTGGACGGCCTGTCCAGCACCACCATCACCGCCGGAGCCGGCGGTGGCGATGTGATCCTCTCGTCGAACGGTCCGGTCAGCCAAATCGGAACCGACGCCATCACCGCTAACTTCCTGGTCCTCGTCGGCACCGCCGCGGGCGACTTCGACCTGTCGGCCGGCGGAGCGAACAACGACGTCGATACGATCGCTGCAACGGTCGACGGCAACCTGCTGTTTACCGACGCGGACGACCTGACGGTCGGCAACTACGCCGTGGCGTTTAACGCCGGTGGCATCATCACGGTTTACGGCTTCGAGTCGGGCGACTTCACCAACTGGACGACCATCGGTTCGACCAGCGTGGTCGACTCGAGCTTCGGCGTCACGCCGACCGAGGGCACCTACCAGGCGCGGATCAGCAACGAGCCGGACGGCACCGCGGTGTCCGACGCCGCCCTTGAAACGTTCTTCGGCCTTCCCGCCGGCACGTTTGACGCCGGGGCGTCTAACGATGCGACGCAGGGTTCAGGTATCCTCCTGACGCTCCCGGCGAACACGCTCCGTGTTGATCTCGACATGAACTTCCTGACAGACGAAAACACGCCCGACGGAATGTATAACGATTTCCTCGTCGTGGTTCCCGATGGCATGGTCTTCGGCGAGGCGGACACGTTCAGCACGTTCACGAGCTCGTCCTCCAGTCTCAACGAAGAAACCGGATACTTCAGTGATGGTGGCGGCACCAACACCAGCATCGGCATCGCCGTTCTGCACGACGGCGACTTCGACGTAGAGTCCGTGGCCCTGATCGATAATGTACGCGTCCAGACTTCCAATCCGTTTGTCGGAGTTGACGGCATCACCGCGACCGGCGCGGTGACGCTGACCACCGGCGCCGCCGGCGGCGGTGTGTACGGGGCGGGCAATCTGGGCGTCAACAGCAATATTAGCGCTGTTGGCGTCACGCTCCAGCAGGCCACGCCCACCGCCGCAGATGACAGCATCCTGTTTGTCAGCGACGGTGTGACCATCGACTCGCACGCGGGTCCTCTGGAATTCACCTATGACGGTATGGCGTTAGGTGGTTTGTCGATTATCCAAGGGACGTCCACGGCGTTGTTTCAGCCCAACGAGGCGACCGACGGGATCACCCTGGGCGGCGGCGTTGCGGCTCAGGACACGCTTCAGCTGACCGACCCCGAGATCGCGACCCTGCAGGAAGGATTCACGAGCCTGACCTTCGGCCGTGCCGACGGCGCGCACACGATCGTTGTGGATACCGCGTCGTTCCTCGACAACGTCACCATTCAGGCGCCTGTCAGCGGCGGATCGATCACCGTCAGTGACAGCGGAGACGCGTCGCTGCTGAACAACCCCGCGTCCATCCCGGGTATCACCACCCGCAACAGCAGCGACCCCGCCAGCGTCGAACTGATCGCCAGCGCCGTGCCCGCCATGGCCGTCATCAGCATCAACGACGACATTGTCACGCAGAACGCCGACATCACCCTCACCGCCACCAACCCGCTCGGGGCGCTGATCGGCGAGGGATACATCGAATTCGGTCCTCAGGGAATGGGTCTTGACGGCACCACGCTGATCTCTGCGGTCGTCAATCCCGGCGACGGCGCCAAGGTGACCATCGACGGGTGGTTCACCGGCGTGACCGACGATTCGACGTTGGAGACGCTGGCGATCCGCGCCGGCACGGGCACGATCACGGCCAACGGCCCGATCAACGTCCTGCCGATCAACCCGCCGCTCAACCTCGCCGCACCGGCCCCGATCGTGGTGCCGGACTTCCGTGGCGCCACGACGCAGATCCCCACCGGCTTCCTCGGCGGCAACCCGATCTTCGAGGGTGACGATATCGTCTTCCCGAACGAGGCTGGCCTGACCGACGGCGTCATCCCCGTCCGCACCGGCATCATGGGCCCCGACGTGAACGTGATCATCCGTCCGCAAAACCCTGAGCTGAACATCAGTGTCGAAAACGACGACTTCGGCGGCCTGACCATTACGCAGACCGATATCAATGATTTCACCAATAACTCCAACGGCGGCATGCCCTACGGCTTCTCGTCGATCACGCTTGGCAGCGAGATCGGCACCGGCATCCTGTCGATCAACGACATCGACGGTCCGGCGTTCACCGGCGGCGGCGTTGACGCTCCGGTGGTCTTCAGCGAGCCGTGGTTCTTCCGCATGAACGACGTCGGCGGCGACATCCGTGTGATCGATCACGGCACGGCCGGCACGCCGGTCATCAGCAACACGACTGACGCGACCGACTTCGCCACGAACATCATCGGTGGCGGCCTGATCCGTGACATCGGCGACGACGCCGTGCTGGACAACGATCGCGCATTGACCGCGAGCCTGACCTTCTCGGCTTCGCCCAACACGACCCAGATCGGCGGCCGCATCGATACCGACGGCACGCCCATCGAGTTCCTGACCAACGTCGAGATGACCAGCGCAACGCAGCTGATCACGACGGGCAGCACCGTCGGACTCGGCGCGGAAATGGCGCCTAACGGGGCCGACATCTCCTTCCAGAACCGCCTCGACGGCACGAACATCGGCACCGAAAACCTGACCCTCGTCGCTGGCGACCTGGGCGATATCCTCTTCGCCGGTGAAGTTGGCGGCCGCACCAAGGTCGGCAACATCCTCGTGGCCAACGACGATCCGACTGCAGATGGCGACAACACGCTTGAGCCGGCTGAAAGCTTCACGGCTCAGCAAGACGTCATCGCCGCGAGCTTCACGCTCGAGGGCGACCCGTCGCAGACGGATCCGCTGATCGACGGCCCGGTTCTGTTCGCCGGTGACCTGATCACCCGCGGCAATCTCGACACGGCTGGAGGTGTCGTTTCGATCGCTTCCGCCGACGCGATTACCGTCCTCGGCACCATCAACGCGACGGGTGGCGGCGCGACCGCAGGCATGCCCGGAACCGCCGGCGGAGCGGTGACGCTCGACTCACTTACCGCTCTGAGCGTAGCGACGATCAACACCTCTGGCGGTCAGGCTAACGCCAACGCTGGCGGCAACGCAGGCCTGATCAATCTCAATACGAATGCATCCGACGTAGCCACCCAGGTCGGCCTCAATGGCGATCTCCTGGCCATCGGCGGCCTTGGCGCGACGCCCGGCACCAATGACGGCCTCGGAGCGAACATCACCATCGGTGACGGGGACGAATCGATCCTCATCGGCAACCTTGGACCGGTCGATATTCTCGTCGACACAGGCAGCAATAACACCGCGGCGAACCCGGGCAACGTGCTGTTCGACGGCACGCTCAACGGCCAGGCCAACTCGCTGACCGTCCGTGCTGGACGCAACGCCGCGGAGGCGTTGGTCGCTGGTATCAATGACGTCACGTTTACCGGCGCGATCACCAATATCAACACCCTGACCGTGCTTGACTCGTTCAACACGACGTTCGGTGCTGGCGTTGCGACCATCGGCGGCGGCGTCAACGTCACGGCGAGCAATTCCAGCTTCCTGAATGGTGACATACTGGCCCAGAGCGGCGGCAGCATCATCTTCAACGGAGACGTCGAGCTCGACGCCAGCCTTGCGATCGACTCGGACAACAACGATGGCGGTACGGATACCGATTCGATCGACAACGGCGACATCATCATCAACGGCAATCTGAACGTTGACGCGACGGATAGCTATACGCTTCGTCTCGATGCGGGCTTCGGCAATATCCTGATCGACGGCGAGGTCGGCGGCGATGGCGCCGGCATGGCTTCCGCGGCGAACCGCCTCGACAGCATCACGATCAACGACGCCAACGACGTGACGTTCGGCAGCCTGCTGAATATCGGCAACGACGGCGCCACCCTGAGCCTACTGCAGCAGTCCGGAGACGGCACCACGACGTTCGTCGGCCCGGTCACGACAACGGGTGACGTGACGTTTGGCGTCTCTGGCCTCGCCGGCGTGGCGGTCAACGACGTTCACGCTCTTTCAACGGTAACCGTCGGCGACGGCTCCGGCGACGACCTAACGTTCAACAAGTCCCGCAACGCGACGTTCGACAGCACCCTCACCGTGCTGGGTAGCCTGGTGATCGCGAACAGCGCCAACGATTACTTCAACGACTTCACTGTCGAAGGCGACGCGGACATCGGCGGCAACCTTGATGGCCCGAACCCAAACCACAACGCGGGTGACCTGTTGATCGCCAACAACGCGGCGTCGGTGGGTGGTAACGTACGGTTCGGCGGCGACCTGCGTGTGCACGACGAAACGCAGATCGCCCGCTCAGGCGCGATCGGCGATTTCACCGTCGTGGGTGACACCCTACTCGGCGACGTGCCGGGCGGCGGTGGCTCCGATGACGACCTGTTGATCGCCGATGTGGGCGGAACAACCGGAAATCTGTTCTTCGGCGGTGATCTGACGGTGGCCGACCAGATCACGATCTCAGACGGTGCCGGAGCGACCGTCGGCAACATCACCATCGGTGGCACCGCGCTGGCCGGCAATCTGACCTCCACCGGTCCGATCCAAATCGCGCGCAACGGCGGCATCGCTGACAACATCACTGTTTACGGTGATCTGTCGACGACGGCGGGCCTGCGCATCGCCAACAACGACGACGGCGCAGGCAACGTCAGCCGCGTCCTTGATATCGACGTTTACGGCGACACGATCGTCGGAAACGGCACGGGCGGCGTCATTCCCAAGGGCCTAACGCTCGCGACATTCGGCGGCACGGCTCGCAACGTTAACCTCCGCGGCGCGGTCACCGTCGATGACGATGCGTTGTTCGCAACCGGCGTCGACGGCGGTACGGGCACGCTGTTCTCCAGCATCGAAAACCTGAACATCGGCGGCGCCGTCTCCATCGGCGACGACGGAACCGGTTCGCTGGTCATCGCCGGGTCGGGCGGCTCGATCCTCGATGTCACGCTCGACAGCACGCTGGAGGTGGCGGACAACACGTTCATCGCCGACGACGCCGGCAGCTCGATCCAGAGCTTCTGGGTCGATGGAAGCGCGATGCTCGGCACCGGCACGGCGATGTCGGGTAATCTGCAGATTGCCAGCAATGCTACCGCGGTTGGTGGTGACTTCTACTTCGGAAACGACCTGAGCGTCACGAACAACACGTTTGTCGCGGATCAGGGCACCGCTGGTAACTTCACTGTGCTTGGCAACGCAACGTTCGGAACGGCCGGACAGAACGACGACGCCAATTTCGCGATGTCGAACCTCGCCGCGGGCACCGGCGGCACGCTGGGAGACTTGTACTTCGGCGGCAACGTCCTTGTGGCCGACGACCTGCGCATCGCTGACGACGGCGCCACCGTCGGCAACATTACGGTGCTGGGCGACGTGACCACCGGCGCCACGACCGGTGGCGCGGATGTAACGATCGCCACCGACGGCTCGTCGGTCGGCGGCATCCGGATCAACGGCAACCTGAGCGTCGGCGATGATCTGGTCATCGCGGCGATTGATCCCGATTTCACCGATCCGGTCGCGGGAACAAACGGCGGCAGCGTCCTCGACGTCACCATCGGTGGCGACGTGTCGGTTGGCAACGGTGGGCTGGCCTTCGGCTCCGGCCGCATGCTCGTCGGTGAGGCGGGCGGCACGGCGGGCAACATCAGGATTGACGGCACGCTCGACGTCGACGGCGACACGACCTTCGCCACCGGCGGCGGCAGTTCCGTCGCCAGTCTGACGGTTGGCGGCGCCGCGAACATCGGCCCCAGCGCTGATCTTGGCTTCACCAGCAATCTCGACATCGCCGTCAGCGGCGCCTCGGTCGGCAACGTCACGTTCAACAATTCGCTCACGGTCGATGACGATTTGACGATCGCGGCCAACGGTGGCCAGACGCTCGACGTCAACGTCGTGGGTGACACGACGGTCGGCCTCGACGGATCCGGTGACCTGCGCATCGCGTACCAAGGCGGTGACACGCAGGACGTGCACCTCGCTGGCGGCCTGGAGGTCAACGGCGACGCGAGCATCGCCCGTCGCGGCGGCACGACCCACGACGTGGCCATCGATGGGTACACGAACATCACGGGCGACCTGCGCCTAGGTGTCAGCAACGGCAGCACGAACGATATCCGCTTCGGTGACGACCTTGACGTGACCGGCTTCATGGAAGCCGCGTTCGCCGGCGGTATGATCCAGAATCTCACGGTCGACGGCGACACCCGGGTCGGTCTGGGCGGCGGCGGCCAGACGCTGACCATCGCTGACCGGGCCGACTCCTCGGCCGGCAACATCCTGTTCGGCGGCAACGTGACCACCGACAGCGACGTGAACGTCGGCACGAATGGATCGAGCTTCGGCGACCTCACGGTCGTTGGCAAGCTGAACGTCGGCGGCCTCGTCGGCAGCACCGGCGGCAACCTGAACATCCTCACGGCCGACGGCACGGGTGGAAATATCTCGTTCGGCTCGTTGATGGTCTATGACAGCGCGACGATCGGCCTGACGGACGCGACCGGCGCGACCTTCGGCAACCTCGATATCCTCGGCGACGCCATGGTCGGCTTCGGCGTAACGGACGGCGTCGGCGACCTGACAATCTCCGACGGCGCCGGCACCAGCGGCCTCTACGTGACGATCGGCGGCGATCTGGCGGTCGACGGCAACCTCTCCGCCGCGATCAACGGTGGAACCCTGGCCGGCTTCACGGTGGTCGGCGGCACGACCGTCGGCGGCGACGTGACCTACGGCATGGCCGGTGACCTGCGGTTCGGCTCCCTCGACGTTGAAGGCAGCGCCACGTTCGATGGCATCTATGACCTCCGCGTCGATACGACGACAAACATCGGCGACGACCTGAACCTCGTGAACACGATCAACGTGGACCTCTTCGGTCCGGTCGAAGTCGGCGATGTCGGAATGAGCGGCAACCTGATCATCGCCGCGGGCGGTGGCAACGTTCACGATGTGACACTGGGCGACACACTGATCGTGTCCGACAACGCAATCATCGGCGACGCGGCCGGTGACTACGTCAACAGCTTCACCGTTACCGGTGACGCGACCATCGGCCTCAACACGTTCTCCGACCTGCGTATCGCCGCCGACGGCGGTCAGGTGGGCGACGTGCTGTTCAACGGCAGCCTGATCGTTTCCGACGACGTGTACGTCGCTGACGACGGGGGCATCGTCGGCGACTTTACGATCGGCAATGACGCAACGAGCGGTGACTTGACCGCGGCCGGCAACTTCTTCATCGGCACCGACGGTGGCCAAGTCGACAACATCCTGATCAACGGCAACCTGAACGTGGGCGACGACCTGCGTGTCGCGGCCCTCGACTCGGCGTTCCCCGTGGGTGACGACGGTCCGACGGCTGGTGGCGGTAACGTGCTGGACTTCACGGTCCGCGGCGACGTCAATACCGGTACGTTCACCGGGCTGTTCACCGGCCCCGGCGATCTGTTCATCGGCTTCGGTGGCGGCTCGGCCCGCAACGTCCTGATTGAGGGCAATCTCGACGTCGACGGTACCGCGTCCATCGCCGACGATGCGGGCAGCTCCGTTCAGGACGTGACGGTCCTCGGCGACGCGATGATCGGCACCGCCGGTGGGTTCGAGGACCTGCGCATCGCCGCCGACGGCGGTACCGCAGGCAATATCCTGTTCAACCGCAACCTGACGGTCGCTGACGACACGTACATCGCCGACGATGGCGGCGTGATCGGCAACTTCACGGTGGGCAACACCGCGACCAGCGGCAGCGCTGCCCTGGCCGGTAACTTCTTCATCGGCACCGACGGCGGTCAGGCGAACAACGTCCTGATCAATGGCACGCTCAACGTCGGCGACGACCTGCGTATCGCGGCGCTCGACTCGGCCTTCCCCGTCGGCGACGACGCGGTCGGCACGGTTGGCGGCAACGTCCTGGACGTAACGGTCCGCGGCGACGTCAACGTCGGTACCGCTACGGGTCTGGGTACGCAGCCGGGCGACCTGATCATCGCCCAGGCCGCGGGCACAGCCCGCAACGTGACGATCGAGGGCGCACTCGACGTCGACGGCAACGCCACCCTCGGTACGGGCGCCGATAGCTCGATCATCAGCTTCTCAACGACGGGCGGCACGATGATCGGCACCGGAGGTACCGGCGACCTGACCATCGCCGGCGCGGGCGCGGTGGTGGGCGATGTGAGCTTCGCCGCACTCGACGTGGACAACAACACCTTCATCGCCAACGACGCCGACAGTGTGATCCACGACTTCACGGTTACCGGCATCGCATTGTTCGGCAGCGATCCGACGACCGTCGGCACCGACGGCAACCTGCAGATCGCCAACGATGCGATGGCCAGCGGTCACAACTTCCTCTTTGAGAACACCCTGACGGTCGCCAACGACACCGATATCGCCGCGAGCGGTACGGTCAACAACATCAGCGTCGAGGGCAACGCCCTGTTCGGCATCGCCCCGAACGGCGGTACGATCGACGTCGCCGTCGGCCCGAATCCCGGTGAAGGCGGCTCGACCGGTGACATCTTCTTTGGTGGCACCTTTACCAGCGACTCCGACGCCCGCTTCGCGGTCAACGGCGGCACGATCGGTAACATGCGTACCGACGGCGCGGCGCTGATCGGGTTCACCGGCAGCGATCTGGTGATCGCCCAGGGCGCCGGCTCGATGGCTGGTAACGTCGTCTACAACAGCACGCTCGACGTCGACGACAACCTCATCGTCGCCGACGCCGGCGGCCAGGTTGCCAGCTTCACGGTTGAGGGCGCCGCGACCATCGGCATCATGGGGCCGGGTGGCAGCGCCTCGTTCGCGACCGGCAACGACGGCGTCGCGGCTCCCAACACGGGCTTCAGCTCGGTCGGTGACATCCGCTTCGGCGACACACTCGATGTCGCGATCAACCTGACGTTCGCCGACAACACCGGCATCGTCCAGAACGTGAACGTGGACGGCGCGGCGACGGTGGGCAACGACCTGATCGTCGCGGGCAACGGCGCCCGTGCAAACGACGTCAGCTTCAACTTCGTGGATCCCGACTTCGTCGACGGGACGATGGCCGGCGACGTGTATGGCTTAAACGTAGGCCACGATGCGCTGCTGGCCAATGACGCCAACAGCCAGCTCCATAACTTCACGTCGCTCGGCGACACCACGATCGGCAGTGGTGGCGCTGGCAACCTCAATGTGGCCAACAACATCACTTCGACGGGTGGAAACTTCTTCTTCGGCAGCACACTGACGGTCGAGGACGACACGAACATCGCCAACGCCGGTGACATCCTGGACTTCACGGTCATCGGCAACGCCACGCTCGGCGACGACTTCAGCAACGACCTGCTCGTCGCCAGCACGATGACCGGATCAACCCGCGACATCTTCTTCGGCGGGACCCTCGACGTTGGTGACAACGCCACACTGGCGTACAGCGGCGGCGTGATCCGCAATCTGACCGTCGACGGCGTGACCAACATCGGCACCGGCGCCGGTAGCCCCACCGGTGACCTGGTCATCGCGGTCGAGGATACCGCTGGCGACTTGAACGGTGCTCGGGCCAACGATATCCATTTCGGCGACGACCTCAACGTTCGCCGCGACGCGACCTTCGCTGATAACACCGGCGTGATCAACAACATCACGATCGACGGGAACACCGATATCGGCCGCGCCATGCGTGTGTCGACCGTCGGATCGACGGTCACGGGTGACGTCCACCTCGGCGGTACGCTCGACACCGTCACCACGCTGAGCTTCGCCGACATCAACTCGACGATCAACAACGTCACCGTGGATGGTGCAATCAATGTAGGCACGAGCCTGCAGATCGCCGACAACGGGTTGAACGTCTTGGCCCCGAACCCCACAGTCGTGAGTTCGGTCAACAACGTGCTCTTCGGTGACGATTTGAACGTCGGTACGTTCGCCATTATCGCCGTGACCAACGGCACGGTGAACAACATGACTGTTGATGGAGCCGTCGACATCGGCACCACGCTGCAGATCTCGCAGAACAACAGCTCGGTACATGATGTGCACTTCGGTGACACGCTGAACACCGGCGGATTCACGAACATCTCCGTCGACAACAGTTCAATCAACGACTTCACGGTCGACGGCGACGCCACCATCGGCGACGTCGCTGGCGGCAACCTGACGATTGCCGGCCTCGCGTCGTCGGCCCACGACGTGGCCTTCAACGGCAATCTCGATGTCGATAACGATACGTTTATCGCGGACGACACAAACAGCTCGATCGGCAACTTCAGTGTGCGTGGCGACGCCCTGTTCGGTAGCGACACGTCGGGCGACCTCCGGATCGTCAGCGCCGCCAACGCGACCGGCGATGATTTCTACTTCGGTACGGATGTCACTGTCACGAACAACACGTACGTCGCCGATCAGGGAACGATCGGTGATTTCACGGTCATCGGCGACGCGACCTTCGGCACGGCCGGACAGCACGACGACGCCAGCTTCGCGGCGGCGGAACTGGCCGTGGGAACCGGCGGCACGATCGGCGACATCCTCATCGGTGGCAACCTGCTTGTGGCCGACGACCTCCGGTTCTCGGACGACGGCGGCTCGATCGGCGACATTACCGTTGGCGGCAATGCGACGATCGGTCCGGTGACCGGCGGCGGTGACCTGAGCTTCGCGACCGACGGAGCCTCGGTAGGCAACGTCCTAATCGTCGGCAACCTGGACGTCAGTGACGATCTGTACATCTCCACCGACGATCTCAGTTCGGACGGCGACGACACCATGGCCGGCGGCGGCTCGACGTTGAATGTAACGGTTCGCGGCGACGTTACCGTCGGCTCGAACTCGTTCGGCCCGGGCAACCTCGTGATCTCTCAGGCGGGCGGCACGACTCGCAACGTCTTGATCGAGGGCGAACTCGACGTCGACGGCAGTGCGACGCTGGGCATCAATGCCGGCAGCTCGATCCTCGATGTCACCGTGGTCGGACCGGCCGCGATCGGCACAGGGTTCGGCGGCAATCTCGTCGTCGCGGACGACGACGCGACCGTTGGCAACGTCCTGTTCAACTCAACGCTCGACGTCGACCAGAACGCGACCTTTGCGACCAACGGCGGCGACACGCTGAACATCGAGGTCGTTGGTGCGACCGACATCGGCACCAGCGGATCCGGTACCCTCACGATCGCCAACGCCGCGACCAGTTCGACTCAGAACATCGCCTTCGGATCGATCAACATCCGCGGCACGGCCGGCAACGGCGCCCCGGACGCGACGATCGCGACCAACGGCGGCGATGTCGACGACATCTTCGTAGACGGCAACTTCATCGTCGGTGTTGCCGGTGGCGGCACCAACGGTAATCTCGTCATCGGTGACGGGGCGGGCTCCACGGTCGACGACATCCAGATCAACGGCTCGCTGGAGACCGAAGACAACCTGACCGTCGCCACGGCGGGGGCCGAAGTCCGATCGCTGACCGTGCTCGGACCGGTTGAAATCGGCTACTTCGCTGGCAGCCCCGTGGGTAGCGGCGACATGATCCTCGGCCAGGGTGACGGAACCGATCTCGGTGACGTACACTTCGGCGATCGCCTGAATGTCGCCGCTGAGGCGATCATCGGTGACGCCGGGGCGATCGTCGCCAACGTTCGCGTCGACGGCCCGGCCCGCATCGGCGTGCCCGGTGGGGCGACGAACGGCTCGATGACGATCGGCAGTGGCGCGGGCACCATGGTCGGCGACGTCACGTTCAACAACCTCGTGTCGACCGAAGACGAACTCACTGTTGCCGTCGCCGGGGCGCAGGTCCTGTCCTTCACGGCCCTCGGCCCGGTTGAGGTCGGCTACGTCAACGGCTCGATCGTCGGCGCCGGTTCGCTGACATTCGGTGACGGGGCGGACAGCGTGCTCGGTGACGTACACCTCGGCGACCGTCTGCTCGTGGCCAGTAACGCGTCGATCGGCACCGACACCGCCATGGTCGAGAACGTCCGTGTCGACGGTAACACCACGATCGGCACAGACGGCGTCGATCGCGACCTGACGATCGCCGGCACCGGCGCGACGGTCGCGGACGTCGAATTCCGCGGATTCCTCAACGTCGATCAGGACGTGTTCGTCGCCGACGACGCCAACAGCACGGTGGGCGACTTCACCGTCCGTGGCGCCACCAATGTCGGTACCGGCGGCACGGGCAGCCTGAACATCGCCAGCGCCGGTTCGGCGGTGGGCGACAACTTCCTGTTCGAAAGCACGCTGACGGTCGAGGACGACACGAACGTCGCCACGGCCGGCACGATCCTGAACTTCACGGTGCTCGGCGCCGCGAACCTGGGTAACGCTGACGGTGACAACCTGTCGATGGCCTCCAATGGCGGCTCGATCGACGACATCCTGTTCGGCAACGTGCTCAACGTGGGTGACGACGCGACGATCGCCAACGCTGGCGGCGTGGCTCGAAGCCTCACCGTCGATGGCGCTGCGTACATCGGCACCGCCGGCGCCGATGGCACGCTGTTGGTCGCCACCAACGGGGGATCGACGAACGACGTGCTGTTCCGCAGCACGCTCACGACCGACGGCAGCGCGACCTTCGGCACGCTGCGTGACCTGACCGTTGGCGGGGCTACGATCATCGGTGTCGACGACCCGGCCGACGCCAGCGATCCTTCCGCGGGCGACCTGCTGATCATCAACGCCCGGGACGTGACGTTCCAGTCGACGCTCGACGTCTACAACGACATGACCATCACCTCGGCTCGCGACGTGCGGATCCAGGGTGCTCTGACCGTGGGTGTCAACGACGACGCCAACGACGGCAACCTGCTGTTCTCGTCGATCAACAGCCTGTTCATCGGCGACGACACGACAGTGGCCAACAACGCCACGTTCGATCAGACGACCCTCGACATCTTCATCGACGGCAACCTGATGGTCGGCACCGACTTCAACGGTGGCCCCGGCGACCTGACGATCAACAACGTCCGCGACGTGACCGTCCTGGGCAACGTCGACGTCGAGGGTGACGCCCTGATCGGTGAGGCCGTCAACGTGTACGTCGACGGTGACACCACCGCCACGACGTTCACTGAGAACCACGGCCTCGGCAACACGTTCTTCGACGGCGACGTGATCGTCGACGAAGGCATCGTGGCTAACACCGCGTTCTCGGTCTCGATCGAGGGCCTGCTGACGGTCGACGGCCTGCTGCGATCGGCTTGGACTGACTTCAACAAGGGTGTCGCCAACGACTTCGCCGGCGGCAGCGATATCTTCATCGAGGCCGGCGACGTCGAGTTCCTCGGCGGCGACAGCTCGGTGAGCATCGATGAGGCTACCGACGCTGCGAACTTCGGGGCCAGCGGCACGAGCGTGACGACCGACGACGTCGGCATCATCACCATCCAGCCGTTCGAGATCGGTTCGGATATCGGTATCGGCAACGCCGGTGACGGTTCGCCGATGCACCTGAGCAATGCGGACATCGCGGCCCTGTCCAACGGCTTCGACCTGATCCGCATCGGTCGCGCCGACGGCGCCGGCACGATGATCATCGGCAACAACGTCACGTTCCGTGACGAGACGCACTTCCGCATGCCGACCCTGGCGAACTCGCCGACCGGCACGACGGGCTCGATCATCACCCTCGGCAACATCACCGGCAACGATCCGGTGGCCGTGGGTCAGACGAATGGCGCGAACCCGGATGACGCCCGCCTCGTGTTCGATGCTCCGCTGCTCACCTCGCGTGGCGGCACGATCGGCACCGACGAAAACGACATCGTGTTCCAGAGCGGTGGCAGCCGACTGGCCGTGTTCAACCGCACCGACGCGAACGACTCCGAGGCGCTGCGTCGGGCCGCCCTCGGTGACCAGGCGATGGACGTCGACGGTCTGATGAATGTGCTGATCGAAGAGGCCACCACGGTCACGACCTCGGTCTTTGTTGAGGCCGGAGGCCGCATGACCGGTGGTGACATCGTCTTCGAGAACAACATCAACGGCGGCGACGATGTGCTGGACAACCTGAAGCTCTACTCCGGTCGTGCCGCCAACATCGAGGTCGGTGCCACCGACAACGGCGTCGCCGCCCCGGTCACCGGCTACATCGGTAACGAGGTGCCGCTCGGCAACCTGACCATCCTTCAAACGAACAACGCGACGTTCGGTCCCGCCCCGGCTGGCATGGATATGAATGCTGACGTCACCGTCACCAGCTTCACGCAGGTCGACGGCCAGGGCACCACGGCCTTCAACGGTCGCCTCACGGCGATCGGCGACGCCGCCGTAATCGATCCGAACGACCGCGAGTTCCGCGGCGGCAAGATCGAGATCGTCGACGGGAACAACGTGCTGTTCGAGGGCACCGTCACCGGCTCGACGTTCATTCAGCGTACGGGCTCGGGCAACACGTCCTTCGATCTCAGCAGCGGTCTGGACACCGTCGACGGCGTCCTGACCAGCCTCCGCACCGGCGGATTCTCGAACGTCAACGGCGGCCGGGTCGAGATCGACGACGTCGCCGGTACGGTCTTCGTCGCCGGCGGCATCAACACCTCCGGTGGCACGCAGACCACGCCGGGCGCCGGCTTCAACGGCGGTTCGGTCGAGATCACCGGTGGCACGATCGACGTCGCCCGGATCATCACGTCCGGCACCGACGCGTTCCTGTCGCCTGGCCCGCTCAGCAACTTCACGGTCGCTGACGGTGGCGACGCCGCCCCGATCAAGCTCAACGCGACGGCCGGCTCCCAGGACATCGTCCTGCGTGGCGACCTGATCGCTCGGGGCGGTGCGGCCGAGGCCGAGTACACGCCGGGCAGCGCCGCGGACATCCTCCTCGGCGACGCCAGCAACGACGACATCCTGTTGCTGCCCGACGCCAACTACATCGTCACGCCGAACACGATCACGCTGTCCGGCAACGACATCACCTTCGAGGGTGAGGTCGACACCTACAACGGCGAGAACGCGACGGTCCTGACCGGAGCGCTCGGCGTGACCACCGGGTCCGCCACGATCCACCCGTCGCCGGCGAGCAACGCCCGCCTGACGGTCAATACCTACAACAGCTACGAGCAGAACTTCGGCACGTCGCACATCTTCGGCGTCACGAGCTTCAACGGCGACGTCGGCACCTCGCGTCCGCTGATGGCCCTGACGACGGACTTCGATGAGACGACGATGACGAATGTGAACAACGGCTACACGCTGTTCAACGGCAACGTCAACAACACCGACGTCAACCCCGGACAGACCGACGTGATCCTCAACGGTTCCTCGGCTGACTTCTATGACCCGGTGGTCATCGATCTGCAGGATCTGTTCATCCAGGAGAACGGGAACGGCAACGTGACGTTCCACAACACGGTCAACAGCGTCTCCGGCTCCATGATGATGATGGACGGAACGACGATGGAAATCGAAGGTCTTTACGGCCTAACGGTCAACACGACCAACGGCAACACCGCCGGCACCGAGGGCCTCACGTGGTTCCAGGGTGAGGTCGGTGGTCACAACGGTCCCGGCTCGGGCAGCGCTCCGGCCGGACACGACCTCGACGCCGCCAGCGGCACGCCGAACGTCGTGGACGACCGCATCGAGACCGGCGCGCTCGGGTTCGTGCTCATCAACGTGCCCGACGCGGCCGAGGATGATGGCAACAGCGTCACCAAGGTCTCCGGCAAACTCGTCCGCACCAGCGACGACGCCGGTCGTGGCGGCACGCAGACCTACAACGACATCGTGCAACTCGCCGACATGAACGATCCGTCCCTGACGATCTTCATGGTCGACAACACCAAGGGCGGCACCCTGGGCGCCATCAGCTTCAACGACCTGCTGACGGTCATGCCCGGCTCGCCGGTCCAGAACCTCGAGGTCGACGCGGTCGACATCTCCGTCAAGGCGGTGAAGGTCGACGGCAACCAGACCTACCGCTTCAGCAACAAGATGGTCCTGATGGACGACCTGCTGTCCGACGGTGGCACCATCACCTTCGACGGCAAGGCCACCGAGGCCAACCCGAACGGCACCGGCCAG
The DNA here is from genome assembly GCA_016125285.1 of Phycisphaera sp. Taxonomy (GTDB): domain Bacteria; phylum Planctomycetota; class Phycisphaerae; order Phycisphaerales; family Zrk34; genus RI-212. Next base: position 20,284 of record WGMA01000073.1, on the reverse strand, counting down.
CTCATCCTCATGGAGAACGAGCTGCCGATGAGCCTGCCGAACGACGGCGACATCGTCATCGACACGAACTCCAACGTGTTCACGATGGATCCGAACGCGAACGCCGGCCCGGCCGGCGACATCGTGTTCACCGCGGTCCGCGTCTCGTCCGATCCGGGCAACCTGAGCCCGAACGTCGGCATCGGCGCGATCGGCCAGCAGCGTCTGGTCCTCGACACCCAGTCGTCCGACGACCAGGCCGGCGACGTCAGCCTCTGGGAGTTCAACAACGGCACCGACCCGATGACGGCCAGCATGGGCGGCCAGTACGTCAACGCTCTGCTGATCCGCAACGGCGGTTCGACCAACGCGTTCGACGGCACGACGATCTTCCACAACAACGTCCAGCTGGACGACAACCTGTCCGACATCGCGTCGAACCTGTCGATCATCGGTGACGGCAACATCATCGTCGCCGCCCCCGACACCTTCGACTTCGACAACCAGGTCGGCGACGCGGTCCAGTTCAACGACTACTCGATGGCCAACTTCACGGTGACCATCGACACCGAGGCCAACGGCGACAACAACGGTGGCGCCGTCGACTTCAACCAGTCGTCGCTCTCGGCCAACGCCGAGGGCCCCGACGCCCAGCGCAACCTCGTCATCGACACGTCCACGCAGACCGGCACCGGCGGCAACGTCGAGTTCGGCGACGTGGGCGCCGCCGGCGGCGACGTGACCTTCAACGAGGTCGAGAACAACCTCAACGGTGACTTCCACATCAACGACTTCACCGTCAACGTGACCAACACGACGATGGGCATCGGCGGCACCCACGGCACGATCCTCATCCGTGACGGTGCCCACGACGCGAACGTGGTCAACACCATCACGGTCGACGACGACATCGTGTTCAACGGCCCCGTGGCTCTCGAGGTCGACTCGACCATCACGAGCAACGGCAAGGACGACCAGGTCGGCAACATCACCTTCGGCACCAACGAAGGCTCGACCATCAACACCTCCACGACCAGCGCCGGTGGCCTGCGTCGCCAGCTGATCGTCAACTCCGCCAACGACGGCACGACGGACTTCTGGGGTGAGGTCGGCGGCATCGCCGGTCGCGAGCTCCGCAACCTCACGACCAACGCCGACGGTCTGACCATCTTCCACCAGGACGTGACGGTGGTTGGCGACGCCGCCAACAGTGACACCGCTGCGAACGGCCGCATCCAGCTCAACGACGCCGTCGAGCTGCACCCGGTGACGGCTCAGGGCAACCTGATCACCTTCACCAACCAGACGAACCTGCAGACCACCAACGGCGGCGTGTACTTCTACGGCACGCTCAACAGCGGTGACGCGTTCAACAACGTGGACGTGAACTTCCGCATGGCGAACCTGGCCGGCACCGGTCAGGGCGGCGACCTGGTCTTCGACGACAACGTCGGCGACTCGAACGCGACGGACGGCCGTCTCGGTAACGTCGACGTGCGTGGCCTGCCGTCCGGCATGACGTTCACCGGTGCTCCGCGTGACGTGATTGCCAACGGCAACTTCTTCGCGACCAGCTTCTTCCAGGACACGGTCCTGAGCCGCAACACCTCGTTCTTCGAGGACCTCGATACGCGTCACCACACGCAGTCGATGGACAGCGGTGACATCCGCATCCTGGCCGGCAACAACATCACCATTACCGACATCAACACGTCGGGCACGACGTTCGGCGCGAACGCCGGTGACGTGGCCCTGCTGCCGGGCGGCAACATGGGCACGGTCGTCGCCGGTCTGCCGTTCGGCAACGTCGGCACCGCCGGTACCGATGTCAGTGGCATCCTCATCCTCGGCACCGAGTCGAACGACGGCATCACGGCCCTCGGCGGCGGCGGCGCCGGCACCGATGGCAACATCCAGCTCGGCCCGGACGGTGGCTGGGACAGCGTCCCGCTGGTCTCCACCATCCAGAACACCGTGGTGGGCAGCTCGTTCACGATCGACGCCGGCGGCGTGAACATGGTCGAAAACTCGAAGGCGACGTTCTACAACGACTTCACGATCGTGGCCTCGGGCAACGTGGACGGTGGTGACTTCCTGTCCGGCCAGGTGACGCCGGCCATCGCTCACGACCCGGTCACCGCGGGCAATGCGGGCAACGTGATCCTCAGCGATGTGAGCGTGTTCAACGACTTCACGGTCAGCGTCGCTGACGGCAGCGACATCGTGATCCGCACGCGTCCCAAGGCGCTCGTTGCGAACTTCGACGGCACGGTCGTACTCGACCGTGGCGTGGACTTCGTCGCCGGTCGCTTCATCGACTTCAGCGAGACCCCGGGGCTCTACGAGCCGCGTGGTGGTCGCAAGCCGATCTTCGCCAGCCCGGGTGCGGACCATGACCCGAGCGGTTACGGCGGTGTCCTCTCGCCGTACGTCAACGTGGACTACGGCCCGCTGACAATGGCCAACCTCTCGATGCAGGTCTTCGGATCGGCCGCTCCGTTCGGCACGACCCTTGATCTGAGCTCGCGTGGCGCCGACGGCACCGGTGCGTTCGACGGTGGCTCCACGGCCAACCTCGCCGAGGCCTTCGCTCACGCGACGGTCGTCAACGAGCACGAGAAGGTCGTCCCGATGGTTAACGCCTTCGGCTCGCAGCTCGAGCTGCTGCCGGAGCTCGGCGTCGAGTCTCGTGACCCCGACCCGATCGAGCAGGAGTGGATGTCGCTGGCCCAGCGTTTCTGGAACGATCTGGACAATGACGTGGCCGACGACCTGCGAATCGTCGCGGTCAACCGCCTGCCGTATGACCGTGTCGAGTCCGTGCTGAAGGCTTACCGCGACGTGTTCTACACGGTCGGTGAGGACGCGGACACGGGCGAGCCGGCTCTGATCGCTCGCAAGGGTGAGGTCCGCAGCGCCCTGCAGTCGGCCTTCGACGCCTACAAGGCCAAGGGTGACTTCATGGCCGACGGCTTCGTCGACGAGTGCATGAGCGGTCAGCATCCGGAGGCCGGTGAGGCCATCAGCGGTCTCGCGACCCTCCTGGATCGTCTGCACGCCACGCCGCTGACCGACTACGAGCTCATGGCCTGCAAGAACCGCATCTACGGTTCGATCCTGCCGAACGGCATGACCATCGAGCAGCTTGACTCCGCCGTCGAGTTCCTGCGGAGCAGCCGCGACCTCTCGGCCAGCGACGACGCCGGCCAGACGATCGATCAGCCGGCCGAGGATCAGCCCGCGGCGCCCGCCGCCGAGAACGCCGCCCCGGCCGAAGGCGACGCCGCCCCGGCCAAGTAAGATCGGTCGACAGTTTCACCACTCACAACCGCGCCCGGTGCTCCGGGCGCGGTTTTCTTTTGCGCACGCGTACACGCGGGGGGCTCACGCGTAGTATAGTTGGATGACCCCCAACGCCGGCCCGGGAGACCCGTCATGGCCTGTACGACACCCGCCCATCGTCGCCATCCGAACACCGTCACCGCGTGCGCCGTCGCCGCCATGCTGACAACGCTGGCTATCGCCGCCGCACGAGCCGACGTGCCGACGAAGATCGACCCCCAAGCGACCGACGTGCTGAAGCGGATGGCCAAGGCGTACACCGACGCACCGGCCATGGCATACCGCGCGAAGATCCGCCGCGGCCAGACGCTCGACGGCGACCGGACGGTCGTCGAGTCGGCGTTCGACCTGGCGATGCGGCGGCCCGACCGCGTGTCGATCACACCCGCCGGTGACAACCCCGAGATGAAGGGCTCGATCATCCGATCGCAGAACCGGCTGTATCAGTTCGACCCGGCGTCGAACCGCTACGCGCTGTCCGACGCCGAGGGGCCGCTCGCGGACGTGCTCAGCGGTGACGCGTTCGACACGCTGTGTGGCGAGGTCGTTTCGCTCGCCGCGTTGCCGATGCGGACCGACCCGTACAAGGCGGTCATGACCGGCGTCGTCTCGGCGGAGTACGGCGGGCTTGTCGAGCGCGACGGCGTGTCGATGCACCGTATCGCGCTCGAAGAAGATCAGATCGGCTGGCGCCTGTGGATCGAGGCGGGGGATCGCCCGGTGTTGCGGCGCATCGAGGCGGACCTGTCGAAGCTGAGCCAGACCGCCAAGCAGCAGGGCCACGAGCTCGAGGCGTTCGTCGAGGTGGATCTGGCGTCGTGGCGGTTTGGCGATGCGGTGGGGGACGCGGCGTTCGCGATCCAGCCGCCGTCGGGCGCCGCGAAGGTCGCCACGCTGTTTGGGCATCCGCTGGAGGGACAGCGTGCGCCGCTGTTCGAGTTGCCGGGTCTGGACGGGAAGGTCGCGACGCTGGCGGCGCACCGCGGCAAGGACGTGGTCGTGCTGGACTTCTGGGCGACGTGGTGCGGGCCGTGCGTCGGCTCGATGCCGGGCCTGGCGAAGCTGGCCAAGTCGTACCGCGATGCGGGCAAGAACGTCGCGGTCTACGCGATCAACATCGGCGAGGACCCCGCGACGGTTAAGGCGTTCATCGACAAGCAGAAGCTCGACGTCAACGTGCTGTTCGACGGCAACTCGGCGATGGCCCGCGCGTATCAGGCCAACGCGATCCCGGAGTCCGTGATCATCGACCGGCAGGGGATCATCCAGAAGGTCTACGTCGGCGCCGGCCCCGACCTGCACGAGAACATGCGGGCCCAGATCGACAAGCTGCTGGACAAGTAGTGGCGATCTTCAATCCGTCGCACGCCAGATCGCGCAAAAAAACCGCCGACCTTTCGGCCGGCGGTGGGGTGTGCGTCGGGATGTCCGCGGGGCTTACTCGCGGTCGTCGCCGCCGGCGTCCTCGGCGTCGTCCTGCTGGTCCTCTTCCATCGCCGCGTCGAGCTCTTCGATCGGCTTGTCGGACACGACCCAGAGCTTGATCTCGGTCTTCAGGTCGTTGGCGAGCTGGATCGGGATCTTGTAGGAGTCGAGACGCTTGATCGGGTCGCCGATGCGGATCTCGCGTTCCTTGAGGTTGAAGCCTTCCTCGATCAGCGCCTCGGCGATGTCGTGCTGCGAGACCGAGCCGTAGAGGATGCCTTCCTCGTTGGCGGCGCGCTTCATGGTCAGCTCGAAGTCCTCGAGCTGCTCGATCAGCTTGACCTGGTGCTCACGCAGCTCGCGGAGCTGACGCTCGACTTCCTTGCGGCGCTCCTCGACCTTCTTCATGTTGCCCTGCGTGGGCTGGTCGGCCAGGCCCATCGGGATCAGGTAGTTGCGGGCGTAACCGGGCTTGACGTTGACGACGTCGCCAACGATGCCGAGGCTATCGACGTTCTCGGTCAGCAGGAGCTTGATGCTCTTCTTGGTAGCCATGTTGTCCTCCTTAAGGACTGGAGTTAGACGGGCGCTGGTTCGTTCAGGCGACGCCCGCCAACATATCTGAACCCACCTGCAGGTTCGGGGTTATTGGTTCACGGGTGATCAGAACGGGATGTCGTCGTCACCCATCTCGGGACCGGGATCACTCGGCGGGGCCGAGCGTCCCTGCGGCGCGTCGGAGTATCCACCGCCGCCACCGCCGCCGCCGTAATTGCCGCGACCGCCACGGCCGCCGCCACCGCCCGAGTCATCGCCGCTCCCATCGCCGGAGTCGACGAACTGGAAATTCTCGATGAACACGCGGTGCTTGGACCGCTTGTTGCCGTCCTTGTCGTTCCACTGGTCGAGCTGGAGGCGGCCTTCGATGAACAGCGGGCGACCCTTGCGGCAGTACTGATTGATGAGCTCCGCCGTGCGTCCGTACGCGCGGCAGTCGACGAAGAGCGTCTCCTCACCCTGTTCGCCGTCCTGTCGGCGGAAGCGGCGGTTGACCGCCAGGCCGATCTCGACGACCGGGGTGTTCGACGGCAGGTGCGACAGTTGCGGGTCGCGCGTCAGGTTGCCCATCAGCAGGATCTTGTTGAAGTTCGCCATGTTCGTTTCCCTCGGTATTTCGGGTTGCGTGGATCGTAGATGGTAACGCCTACGGGCCCGAATTACTCGTTGGAATCGTCGTCGCTGTCGTCATCACCGTCGTCGCTGTCGCTGTCATCCTCGGCGACGGCGGTCGACGTGCGGCTGGCGACCGCGGCGGCTTCGCCGGACGCGATCAGCGCCGCCTCGGCCTCGGTTTCCTTCTGGCTCTCGGCGGCCAGGCCCAGCTCGGTCTCGCCGACGTGCTCGGCACGCAGCACCATCGCGCGGAGCACGATGTCCGACAGGCTCACGTCACGCTCGATGTGCGCCAGCTGATCCGGCGCCGTCTCGAAGTACGCCAGCATGTAGATGCCGCGCTTCTGACCCTTGATCGGGTAGGCGAGCTTGCGGTCGTCCCACTTGTGGATCGACTTGATGTCGGCGTTGGCGCGCGTGAGGATCTCGTTCACGGTCTCGGTGCAAGCCGTGAGGCTCGAGTTCACCGCCGTGGGGTTGATCAGGAACATGCCTTCGTAAAGGCGGGGTCGATTGTCAGCCATTTCGGTCTCCTTCGTTCGGTGGTTTGGGAACCCGTGCCGGTTACGCCCGGCGGCGGGCTCCGAACGATCTATTCGGTCTAGGTTTTCGGCGTGTCGCCGCTTGAGTTCGTATCCGTCGTTTCACGCTCGTTGAATCGGTTCATCGTCTCGTACACGTCGCTGGCCAGCCAGCACTCGATCGCGTCGCACGCCTTACGCAGCGCCGACGGCAGGGCGTCGAGCTGGTCGTCGGTGAACGGGCCGAGCACGTAGTCCTTCAGCGGGATCCTGTGCTCGCCGATCTTCGGCTCGCCGATGCCCACACGCAGCCGGGCGTACTTGTTCGAGCCGAGCACACGCTGGATGTCGGCCAGCCCGTTGTGCCCGCCCGTGCCGCCCGACGACCTCACGCGGATCGATCCGACCGGCAGGGCGGTGTCGTCCACCACCACCAGCACGTCCTCGATCGGCAGCTTGTAGAACCGCACGGCGTCGCCCACGGCCAGCCCGCTGCGGTTCATGAAGGTCATCGGCTGCATCAGCATCACCGTCTCGTTTCCGATGCGGCCCTCGACAACGGCCGCGTGAAACTTCGACTTCGGGCCATCGAGCCCGTGTCGTTCCGCCAGACGCTCCAGCGCCATGAACCCGGCGTTGTGCCGCGTGCTGCGGTACTCGGCGCCGGGATTGCCCAGTCCTACGATCAGCTTCATGGCGATCCCGCTGGCGGTGGGGCGTTAGTTCTTGTCGGCGCCTTCGCCCTCGTCCTTGCGCTCGGAGATGACCTCCGGCTCGGCGGACTCGGCTGCGGCTCCCTCTTCCTCGGGCACTTCCTTGGCCACGGAGACCGACGCCACGACGTCGTCGGCGTTCTGCTCGGTGGTCACGCCCGCCGGCAGCTTCAGGTCGCCGATCGTGATCGCGTCGCCCAGCTCGAGCTTCGAGATGTCGACGATGATCTTGTCGGGGATGTTGTTGGCCTTGCAGATGACCTCGATGTCGACGAACGGCTGCTCGATGAACGCGCCCTCGACCTTGGCGCCGGGGCACTCGTCCTCGCCGAACAGCTCCAGCGGCACGGAGACCTGGATCTCCTCGTTGAGATCGACGCGGGTCAGGTCGACGTGGATCACGTCCGTGCCGAGGTAGTCGTACTGGACTTCCTTGATGAGGCACGACTCGCTACCGCCGGCGTGCTCGACCTCGAGCAGGTGGACGCCGTGGTGCAGGGCGTGCAGGAACTCCTCCTGGCTGATCGCGATGTGCGCCGGGTCCTGCTTGTGGCCGTACACGACCACGGGCAGCAGGCCCTGCTTGCGGAGACGTTGGGCGTACTTCGTGCCGGTCTTCTCACGCGGCGTGGCCTTGAGTTTGGGGGTTGCGGTGCTCATGAAAGTCTCTCCATTGGTGGCCGATTCTTTTGTGTTCGGCTCGGTTTGGTCCGTGTGTCTTGTTCCGGTGACGATCAGCGTTTGCCCGACGTTCCGCGGCGGAACAGGGCGCTGACCGACTGATGGTGGTGGATGCGGTGGATCGCTTCGCCGATCAGCGGAGCGACCGACAGCACCTTGAGCTTGTCCTGGATCTTCTCGCAACGCGCGCCGCACGGGATCGTGTCCGACACGATCACCTGGCTGATCGGCGCCTCCTGCAGACGCTCCATCGCCAGGCCCACGAGCACCGGGTGCGTCGCGGCGGCGATCACGTCGCGGGCGCCGTTGGCCATCACGAGCTTCGCGGCGTTACAGATTGTCCCGGCGGTGGAGATCATGTCGTCGAACATCAGCACCGTCTTGTCCTTGACGTCGCCGATGATGTTGACCGACTCGACCTCCGAGCCGCTCTTGCGCCGCTTGTCGATGATCGCCAACTCGCCGCCGAGCACGTTGGCGTACATGTTCGCGGTCTTGACGTTGCCGACGTCGGGGCTGACGAGCACGATCTCGCCGAGGGTGTCGCGGATCGAGCGGATGTACTCGACGAAGACGGGCATCGCGAGCATGTGGTCGAGCGGGATGTCGAAGAAGCCCTGGATCTGGGCGGCGTGCAGATCGAGCGCCAGCACGCGGTTGGCGCCGGCGGTGGTGATCAGGTTCGCCACGAGCTTCGCGGTGATCGGCGTGCGGCCCTCGTCCTTGCGGTCCTGGCGGGCGTAGCCGAAGTAGGGGATCACCGCCGTGATCCGCCGGGCGCTGGCGCGCTTCAGGCAGTCGATGAAGATCAGCAGCTCCATCAGGTGCGCGTTGACCGGGTGGTACGTGGACTGGATCACGAAGCAGTCGCGACCGCGCACGTCCTCCTCGAGCTTCACGATGATCTCGCCGTCGGGGAACATCTCGGTGTGGCCCTGACCCAGCGCCACGCCCATGTGCTTGCAGATGCCCTCGGCCAGCTCGCGGCTGGCGCGACCGGCGAAGATCTTGATGTCGTTGTTATCCAGGTAACTCAACGGGACACCTCCGTGTTTGCGTTCACACGCTGACGGAGGATCGCGTCGACCTCCGCCAGTTGCTCCGGTGTGTTGATGCTCAGCACGTCCTCCGCGGGGACGGCGTCGATGACCTCGACGCGCTCGCCGGCCTCGATCAGCAGGCCCAGCACGTCGGTGATGTAGTACTCGCCCTTGGCGTTGTCGTTGGTCACGCGGCTGAGCGTGTCGAACAGGGCCGCGGCGTCGAAGCAGTAGTAGCTCGGGTTGACCTCGTGGATCGCCCGCTCGGCGTCCGTCGCGTCCTTGTGCTCGACGATGCGCTCGAAGCGGCCGGCGTCGTCGCGGACGATGCGGCCGTAGCCGGTCGGGTCGTCCAGCACGGCGGTGGCGAGCGTCGCCGCGGCGTGCGCGGCGCGGTGCGTGTCGAGCATCGTCTGGAGCGTTTCGGTGCGGATCAGCGGGCCGTCACCGCACAGCACTAGCACGTCGGTCGCGCGCGACGCGGCGTCGGGATACGCCGGCTCGGTGACCATCACCGCGTGGCCCGTGCCCAGCTGCTCGGTCTGCTCGACGAACACGCAGGTGGCGCGGTCGGACAGCGCGTCGCGGACGGCGTCGGCCTGATGGCCGACGACCACGACGTTGCGGCGGCAGCCCACGGCCTCGCACGCGTCGAGCACCCAGTCGACCATCGGCCGGTCCGCCACGGGGTGCAGCACCTTCGCCAGGTCGCTGCCCATGCGCGTGCCCTTGCCGGCGGCGAGGATGATCGCCTCGAGCGGTCGCGTGTTGGTCGATTCGTTGCTCATGCGTCTCGTCGGTCGGTCACTTGCAAAGCGGAACAGGCCCGCCTGGACTCGAACCAGGAATACCAGTACCAAAAACTGGGGTGTTGCCGATTACACCACGGGCCTTTGGAGCGGGACGAACGGTCGTCCCGCATTGATGTTGTCGTGACGGGTGACGAAAGACGTTGGGGTCTGGTCACCGGTCGCATCGCCATGTCTGGCGCGGCGCCCGGCGAACCCCGCGAGTGTCGTGTAGAACGACGCGGAGAGCTGGACGGCGCGTGCTTCCGGAGCGGGACAGGTCTGGTTGCGCCAAGGACCTGCCCATACCCGCGCCTGGCCGTTCGGCTCGTCGCGGGAGGCTCCCCACAGTGAAAGCCACGCCAGTGTATCGAGCCCCGCGGCGGTGTCAAGAAAAGGCGAGCTTGACAGGGCGTTCAAAGCACGTAGAATCTTGGGTCTTTGTCGCCAACGAGAATAGGTGTAGCGACCATGAACCGTCAGACGTATTTCGCAAAGCCCGAGGACGTGGATCAGAAGTGGCATCTCATCGATGCCGACGGCAAGGTCGTCGGCCGGATGGCCACGGAGATCGCCACGATCCTCATGGGCAAGCACAAGCCGACGTATACCCCGCACGTGGACACCGGTGACTTCGTGGTCGTGATCAACGCCGCGGGCGCCGTGCTGACCGGTCGCAAGGCCGAGCAGAAGTTCGCCAAGACCTATTCCGGTTACCCCGGCGGTCTGAAGCACACGCCGTACAGCAAGCTGCAGAAGGATAAGCCCGAGCGGCTCATCGAGCTGGCCGTGCGTCGCATGCTGCCCAAGACCTCCATGGGCGAGAAGATGTTCTCGAAGCTCAAGGTCTACGCCGGCTCCGATCACCCGCACACCGCCCAGCAGCCCCAGCCGCTGGAGCTGTAAACCGCCCACGAGGAACGCATCGAGATGAGTGATATCGCAATCGGCACCGACGCCCCCGCGGCCAAGCCCGCCGCCCAGGTCCCCAGCACCGAGCCCAAGAGCGGCTTCTGGTGGGGCACCGGGCGCCGCAAGAGCTCCGTCGCCCGCGTCCGCATCCGTCCCGGCAAGGGCCACTTCCTGGTTAACGGCAAAAAGGTGGACGTCTACTTCACCGAGCTGCAGCATCAGGCCGACGCCCACGCCCCGCTGAAGGTCACCGGTAACGAAGGCAAGTTCGACGTCTACGTCAACGCCAACGGCGGTGGCATCACCGGCCAGTCCGGCGCCGTCGCCCTCGGCCTCGCCCGCGCCCTCAAGGCCTACGACGTGGCCAACGAAGAGGCCCTCCGTAACAACGGCCTGCTCACCCGCGACGCCCGCGAGGTCGAGCGTAAGAAGTACGGCCAGGCCGGCGCCCGTCGTCGCTTCCAGTTCTCGAAGCGCTAATCGACGCCCCACACGATCACCAAAGCCGGTTGCTCATGCAGCCGGCTTTTTTTATGGTTCTCACTCGGCAAAACAAGCACAATCCGCACCCAACCCCCGAGGCAGACATGGCCAAGATCTTCGTCACGCGTTCCATCCCCGGGCCGGGCCTGCCGGCGTTGCACGACTCGTCTCACGACGTGGCGGTCAACCCTAACGATCGTGCGCTGACCACCACGGAACTGCACGCGGGGATCGCCGGCGCCGACGCGGTGCTCACGCAGCTCGGTGACAAGGTCGACGCGGCGTTCATGAACGCCGCGGGCCCGCAGCTGCGGTGCATCAGCAACTACGCGGTGGGGTACAACAACGTCGACGTCGCCGAGGCGTCGAAGCGGAACATCGTCGTGTGCAACACGCCCGGCGTGCTGACCGACGCGACGGCCGACATCGCCTGGACGCTGCTGCTGGGCGTGGCGCGGCGCGCGTCGGAGGGCGACCGCATGATCCGCACCAACGGCTTCGAGGGCTGGACGCCGACGATGCTGCTCGGCGGCGACCTGGTCGGCAAGACGCTGGCGATCATCGGCGCCGGCCGCATCGGCTACGCCGTGGCGAAGCGCGCGACGGGCTGGGACATGAAGCTGCAGTACGTCGCGCGGTCGGCGCACGGCGACTTCGAGGCGCTGGGCGCCGAGCGCGTGGAACTCGACGCCGCGCTGCGTGCCGCCGACTACGTGTCGCTCCACGTGCCGCTGACCGACCAGACGCGTCACCTGATCGATGCGGCGCGGCTGAAGCTGATGAAGCCTACTGCTTACCTGATCAACACGGCGCGTGGCCCAGTTATTGACGAGTCGGCGCTGGTGGATGCCTTAAAAAGCGGCACGATCGCCGGGGCGGGCCTCGACGTTTACGAACAGGAACCGAAGGTTCATCCGGGCTTGGCGGAGTGCGCCAACACGTTGTTACTGCCGCACTTGGGCTCCGCAACGATCCAGACGCGTTCGGAGATGAGTCATCTTGCGGCCCAGAATTTGCTGAATGTGTTGAGCGGTAGTCGCCCGCTCCACGCCGTCAACGACGACGTCGTGACGCGGCTCGGTCTGACCGCGTGAAGGAGACTCACATCGTGGCGTCTACGTATTCAAACGCCATCTTTCCGACACACATGTAAAAAACACACCGCAGGTATCACACATGGGTGTGATCCGATAAAATCGGTGTTTTTGCTCTTAAGGACTACGACATGCTGTCACCCAAGCAAGCCAGGATTCACGAGTTTCAGGTTGTCCCGTCGCTGCCGGAACCGCTTAAGCCGCTGATGGATATCGCGCGGAACCTGTGGTGGACCTGGACGCCGGACGCCGTGGAACTTTTCGTCCGCATCGATCGCGACCTGTGGCACGAGGCGAAGCACAACCCCGTGATCGTGCTGGGCTCGTGTCCGCAGTCGCGCCTCGAGGCGCTGGCCGCGGACGAGTCTTACCTGTCGGCGATCGGCCGCGTGCACGAGCAGATGAGCCTGCACCTGTCGCACCCGCGCTGGTTCCAGAAGCAGTACCCCGAGGCCGAGGCGCGCGACAACGCGTGCATCGCCTACTTCTGCGCCGAGTTCGGCCTGACCGAGTGCCTGCAGAGCTACTCCGGCGGTCTGGGCATTCTCGCCGGCGACCACCTCAAGAGCGCCAGCGACCTGGGCCTGCCGCTGGTCGGCATCGGCCTGCTTTACCGCAACGGTTACTTCCAGCAGTACCTCAACGCCGACGGCTGGCAGCAGGAGTTCTATCCGGACCTGGACTTCACGAACCTGCCGCTGGAGCGCGTGCGCGGCGACGACGGCGAGAAGCTCGAGGTCACCGTCGAACTGCCGGGCCGCTCGGTCAACGCCGCGGTGTGGGAGGCGCAGGTCGGCCGCATCCGCCTGCTGCTGATGGACACCGACGTGGAGTCGAACGAGCCGGCCGACCGCAACATCACGTCGCAGCTCTACGGCGGCGACATGGAGATGCGCATCAAGCAGGAGATCGTGCTGGGCATCGGCGGCCGCCGCCTGCTCGCGGAGCTCGGCTACGAGCCGACCGTGCGTCACATGAACGAGGGCCACGCCGCGTTCAGCGCGCTCGAGCACATCCGCATGCTCATCGAGAAGCACGACATGACCTTCGACGAAGCGCGCCGCGCCGGCGCCGCGGGCAACCTGTTCACCACGCACACGCCGGTGCCGGCGGGCATCGACCGCTTCCCGCGGCAGATGATCGAGCACTACCTCAAGGAATATCACAAGACGCTGCGCATCGACATGGAGAACCTGCTGGCGCTGGGTCGCGAGAACGTGTTCAACCCCGACGAATCGTTCTCGATGGCCGTGCTCGCGCTGCGGACCAGCGACCAGGCGAACGGCGTGGCGGAGCTGCACGGCAAGGTCAGCCGCAAGATGTGGGCGAACATCTGGCCGAACGTCCCCAACGAAGAGGTGCCGATCGGTCACGTGACCAACGGCGTGCACGGCGGCACGTGGATCAGCCCGGACATGGTCTGGCTGCTCAACCGCTACCTGCCGATGGACTGGATCTCCGACCGCGGCGACCCGCGCATGTGGGAGGCGGTTGACCACATCCCCGACGAGGAGCTGTGGCGTGTCCACGAGCGTCGCCGCCAGAAGCTCGTCCGCTGGATGCGCACGACGCACCGCGATCAGCTCGAACGCCGCGGCGCGCCCAGCGAGGACATGGACAAGTGCGACGACCTGTTCGACCACCGCGCGCTGACGATCGGGTTCGCGCGGCGGTTCGCGACGTACAAGCGCGCGGCGCTGCTGTTCCGCGACGTCGAGCGTCTCACGAAGCTGCTGACCGACGAGGAGCGTCCGCTGCAGATCGTCGTCGCGGGCAAGGCCCACCCGGCCGACACGCAGGGCAAGGAGCTGATCCGCCACATCGTCCACTTCGCCCGCGAGCACGGCATGTCGAAGCGCGTGGTGTTCATCGAGAACTACAACATCGCCGTGGCGCGCTACATGGTGCAGGGCGTCGACGTCTGGCTGAACAACCCGCGTCGCCCGATGGAGGCGTCGGGCACCAGCGGCATGAAGGCCGCGCTCAACGGCGTGCTCAACTGCTCGGTGCTGGACGGCTGGTGGGACGAGGCGTGGCAGAAGGACATCGGCTGGGCGATCGGCCGCGGCGAGACCTACGACAACTACGACTACCAGGACCAGGTCGAGAGCGAGGCGCTGTACAACCTGCTCGAGAAGCAGATCGTGCCGATGTTCTACGACCGGACGCGCGCCGGCGTGCCGAAGAAATGGGTGCAGTGGATGAAGCGCAGCCTGCGCGAGTACGGCCCGCGTTTCAACTCCAACCGCATGATCCGCGAGTACACCGAGAAGTACTACATGCCCGCGCACGAGCGCGCCGTGCGCCTGTGCGACGAGAACTTCGCCGGGGCGCGCGACCTGGCGGGGTACATCCACGACCTGCGTCGCCACTGGCACCACATCAACATCCGCAAGATCGACGCCGACGTGTCGCAGCCGCTGGGCGTGCACAAGCCGCTGGAGATCAACGCGGAGATCGAGCTCAACAGCCTCAGCCCCGCGGACGTGAAGGTGCAGGTGTACTACGGGCCGATCGACGGCGAGGGCAACATCATCCCCGGCACCGCGCACGACATGCAGCACGCCGAGAAGGTCGACGACGGCGTGCACCGCTACACCGGCAAGATGATCGTGCCCAACAGCGGCCGCCACGGCTTCGCGATCCGCGTGATCCCCGGCGGCGCCGACCTCGCCTCGCCGTTCATCCCCGGCCTAATCACCTGGGACTACGAGCCCGAGCCGGCCGTGTCGAAGGTCCAGCCGGTGACCGTCAAGGCGTAGCGCGTAAGGCTTATTGGCCGGTCCCGCGCAGGGCGACCGCTTCGGCGACCTTGATGCCGTCGATCCCGGCTGAAAGGATGCCGCCGGCGTAACCCGCGCCTTCGCCGGCGGGAAACAGGCCGCGGACGCTGAGGCTCTGATAGGTTTCGTCGCGGACGATGCGTATCGGCGATGACGTGCGTGTCTCCACGGCGGTGAGCAGCGCGTCGTGCCGCGCGAAGCCGTTGAGCTGTCGATCCATCGCGGGGATCGCTTCGCGGATGGCTTCGATCGCGTAATCGGGCAGGCACGTGCTCAGATCGCCGAGCCGCACGCCGGGCGTGTACGACGGCAACACCTCGCCGAATTCGGTCGACGGTCGCCCGGCGAGGAAATCGCCGACGAGCTGTCCGGGCGCGTCGTAGTTGCCGCCGCCGGCTTCGAAGGCGCGCGACTCCCAGCGGCGTTGAAACGCGATCCCCGCCAGCGGTCCGCCCGGATAATCTTCCGGCGTGATGCCGACGACGATGCCGGCGTTGGCGTTCCGCTCGTTGCGTGAGTACTGGCTCATGCCGTTGGTCACCACGCAGCCGACCTCCGATGTCGCCGCGACGACGGTCCCGCCGGGGCACATGCAGAAGCTGTACACCGATCGGCCGTTCTTGCAGTGGTGCACGAGCTTGTAATCGGCGGCGCCCAGCAGCGGGTGCCCCGCGCTTTCACGCAGGCGGCAGCGGTCGATCATCGCCTGCGGGTGTTCGATGCGGAAGCCGATGGAAAACGGCTTGGCTTCGATCGCCACGCCGCGGCGATGCAGCATCTCGAACGTGTCGCGGGCGCTGTGTCCGATCGCCATCACCACGTGATCGGCAGCGATCCGTTCGCCGTCGGCCAGGACCACGCCGCGCACCTGTCCGTCGTCGATGTCGATGTCGATCACGCGGCTCTGGAAGCGGAATTCGCCGCCCAGCGACTCGATCGTGGCGCGCATCTGCTCGACGATGCCCACGAGCCGAAACGTGCCGATGTGCGGCTTGCCGACGTAAAGAATCTCCGGCGGAGCGCCTGCGGCGACAAACTCCTGAAGCACCTTGCGCCCGTGGTGTTGGGGATCCTTGACCTGGCTGTAGAGCTTGCCGTCGGAAAACGTGCCCGCGCCGCCTTCGCCGAACTGCACGTTCGATTCGGGGTTGAGCCTGTGGTCACGCCACAGGCCGAACGTGTCCTTGGTCCGTTCGCGAACCGGCTTGCCGCGTTCGAGGATGAGCGGGCGGAACCCCATCTGTGCGAGCGTGAGCGCCGCGAAGATGCCGCAGGGGCCGGTGCCGATGACCACCGGCCGCGACGATAGCTCGCCCGGCGCGTGCGCGACGAACCGGTAGTCCGTGTCCGGCGAGGGCGAAACGTGGCGGTTGCCCGCCATCCGTTTGAGGATGCCCGGCTCGCCGACCGCCTCGACGTCCAGCGTGTAGATGAAAGACACCGGTCCGCGACGACGGGCATCCACGCCGCGGCGGTAGATCGTGTAGCCCAGCAGTTGCTCACGCCGCAGGCTCAGGCGTTGCAGTATCGCATCGACAAGCTGATCCTCGTCGTGTTCGATCGGCAGCTTGATTTCGGTCAGTCGCAACACGCGGAGCCTCGATACGGGTAGGTCGGCGGAATCGTCGGCGTGATGGTATCCGCGATGGGAAGTCGACGCCTTCGGTGGTCACACGATTTTCTCGTCGAGCGCCGCGCGCATGAATCCGTCGAGGTAGCGCTGCTCGAACAGCTCCACGGCCGCGGCGGTCTGGCGGTGGTTCATGCCCCAGAGACTCGCGCGCAGGTCCTGCATCTCCACGTCGAGCTGGATGATGAGCTGGTTTTCGATCTGCAGCGCCGGCTGAAGCTTGTCGTAGAGGAAGCCGGACAGCGCGTTGACGCCCGGGCCGCCGATCGCGATGACCGGCCGCGTGTGAAGCTCGTCGTTGTTGAGGTACCAGACGTCGCTGATGACCAGCGGCACCAGCGGCGGGGGGTCCGCGTCGACGCGTCCGGCGATCCAGCCGGCGATCGTGTCCCGCAGCCGGTACCCCAGCGGACGATCCGCCGCCTCGGCACGCAGCTCTGCGCCGATCACTACCAGCACCAGTCGATCGATGTCGATGTCGGCCATGGGCGTAGTTTCAGGTCTCAAGTTTCAAGTTTCAAGGCACCCATCGCGAGCACGTCTTGAGACACGGAACCTGAGACCTGAAACTTCTTACGTCAGCAGCGTCGCGAGCACGCCCTTTTGCGCGTGCAGGCGGTTGTGGGCCTGCGGGAAGACGCGCGACTGCGGGCCGTCCATCACCGCGTCGGTGATCTCCACGCCGCGGTAGGCCGGCAGGCAGTGCAGCACGATCGCGTGCTTCGGCGCCCGCGCCATCAGCTGCTCGTTGACCTGGTACTCGGCGAACACTTCCAGCCGCTTGGCCTTCTCGTCTTCCTGGCCCATCGAGACGAACGTGTCGGTGTAGACCGCGTCGGCGTCGGCCACGGCGTCGAACGGGTCGTCGGAGACCTCGATCTCCGCGCCGCCGTTCTCCTGAGCGATCTCCTTGAGCTCGTCTTCGGGCAGGCAGTACCCGGCGGGCGTGGCGAGGGTGAACCGCATGCCGAGCTTCGCGCACAGCCGCGCCAGGCTCCGCGCCACGTTGTTGCCGTCGCCGATGAACGCCAGCGTGCGCCCGGTCAGGTCGCGGCCGAACTCGTCCTGCATCGTCATGATGTCCGCCAGCGCCTGGCAGGGGTGCGACGTGTCGGACAGGGCGTTGATCACGGGGATCGTCGCGTGCTCGGCCATTTCGGTGAGCTTGCGGTGCTCGAAGACGCGCGCCATCACGGCGTGCGCCATGCCGTTCATCACGCGGATGACGTCGGCGATGGACTCGCGCGTGCCCAGGCCGACCTCGCGGTTGTCCAGCACGATCGCGTGGCCGCCGAGTTCATACATCGCCTGCTCGAAGCTGACCCGCGTGCGGAGGCTCGGCTTCTCGAAGAACATCGCCAGTGTCCTGCCGGCCAGCTTCGGCTCGTTGCGTCCACGGTCACGCCGCTCGTCGCGCAGCGCGTGCGCCGTGTCGAGCACGCCTTTCAGCCACTCGGTCGTGTGGTTGTGGATGTCGATAAAGTGCGTCATGGGTCAGGCGCCAGTTGTCAGGTTACAGGGGTCAGTGTTCGGCGCCGCAGTCGTCTGACTACTGACCCCTGGCCACTGACGCCTGCTCGTCAGTCCATCACGATCTCGGTGCCGATGCCCGCGGCGGAGAAGATCTCCAGCAGCAGCGAGTGGGGGATGCGTCCGTCGATGATGTGCGTCTTGTGCACGCCCGCGGCCAGCGACGTGAAGCACGCCTCGACCTTCGGCAGCATGCCTTCGCTGATCACGCCGCCGTCGACCAGCTTCTCGATCTGGCTCTTGGTCAGGTGGCTGGCGAGCGTGTCGTCGGTGGCGCCGGTGCGGATGCCGTGCGTGTCGGACACGAGCACGAGCTTCTCGGCCTTCAGCGCCGCGGCGACCTCGCCCGCGGCCGAGTCGGCGTTGACATTCAGCTTCCCGCCCGAGCGGTCGCGCGCGATCGGCGCGATCACCGGGATGTAGTCCGATTCCACCATCGCCTTGAGCAGTTCCGTGTTGACCGTCTCGACCTCGCCGACGTACCCGACGTCGATCTTGCGGCCCTCCTCGCCCTTGAGGTACAGCCGCTTGCCGAAGATCACGCAGCTCGCCAGGCTGTGCAGCCCCATCGCCTTGTGCTCGAACTGGTTGATCGTGTCGACGATGAACTTGTTGACCTCGTTGACCAGCACGTGCTCGGCGATCGTGAGCGTGCGCTCGTCGGTGTACCGTCGGCCCTGCACGAACTGCGCCTCGAGGCCCTCCGCGGCCATCGCCTGCGAGATGCTCTTGCCGCCGCCGTGCACCAGCACCGGGCGGATGTTCACCGCGTCGAGGAAGCACACGTCGCGCAGCAACGCCGTGAGGCGGTTCGGGTCGTCCATGATCGACCCGCCGACCTTCACCACGATCACCTTGTTCTCGAACTGACGGATGTACTCGTGGGCCTCGATGAGCACCCGTGCCTTTTCGATCGCTTCCTGCATCATGCGCCGCTCCGCGCCGGTGGGGAAAACCGACGATTGTAACGGCCGCTGCGGGTGCAAACAACAACCGCCCCTTGCCAACGGCGGGCGTTCCGACGAGCATACGCGCATGCGAAACATCGGGTTCAACAACATCGTGGCCGCCGCCGTTGTCGTGCTGTGCTGCCTGGGCTTCGTGAGTGAATCGTTTGCGCAGAGCGGCGCGGGCCTGATCCTCCGCCCGTGGGGCGACAAACAGTCCGTCGAGGCGTCGACCGACGTCACCGTCTACGACACCGCCGAGACCAAGGGCTTCGTCAAGGACGACGTGGACATCTGGACCGTCGACTCCGCCGGCCGCGTGCGCTTCAGCCAGGACCGCGGCGCGCTGTCCGTCGGCTACGACCTGAACTACATGGGCATCGACGACAACGGCGCGTTCCTCGGCACGCCGGTCCTGCCCGACAGGCTCGTCGACGTGTCGTTCGGCGTCGGCATGGGCGTTGGCAAGATCGGCGACTGGGAGCTGGCCGCCAACGCCGGTGTCGGCTCCGCCAGCGAAGACCCCTTCGGCGACAGCCAGGGCATCTACGCCATCGCCAACCTCATCGCCACCTACCCCATCGACGACAACATGTCGTGGCAGATCACCCTCAACTACAACGGCAACCGCACGTTCCTGCCCGACATCCCGCTACCGGCCGTCACGTTCAACCACAAGGTCAACGACCGCCTGTGGTACTCGGCCGGCATCCCATACAGCGACATCACGTGGAAGCCGTTCCGCCCGCTGACCCTCAACGTGCATTTCGTGCTGCCGGTCACCCTCAGCGCCACGGCCACCGTCGGCATCTTCGACGATCTGGACCTGTATGCCAGCTACGTCAACGACATCCACGCGTACCACAGCGATTACATCGACAAGCAGCGCAGCCGCACCGATCGCGTCTTCTTCGAGCAGCAGCGTGTCGAGCTGGGACTGAACTGGAGGCCGTGCACCAACGGCTCGCTGACCGCAGCCGGCGGCTACGCGTTCGGCCAGTCGTTCAGCACCGGCTGGGACTCGCGCGACCTCGACACCTACGTCGACCTCGAAGACGCGCTGTACTTCCGCGTCGGCTTCGACATCAGCTTCTGATCACGAGCCGCTAGAGCATCTTGCGCGATCGTGTTGCACATGCGATGATACGGCATCGACAAGGAGGTCGCGTCATGCCTATTCCGGTTCAGACCCGTCAGAAGATGCTCGAAGCGATCGAACGCGGTGAGTCTGTTGCTTCGGTGG
>WGMA01000051.1 GCA_016125285.1 Phycisphaera sp. | reverse complement strand
CGACCTCCGCTTCACGCAGCTTCGAGATGATCTGCTCCGTCGTGTGCTTGATCCGTTTGGCCATGTCCTTGTCCTCTTCCGGTTGCGTCCGTGCTTGAATACACATGATTCAAACCGGACTCGGTTGAGGGGGCAAGGTCAGGCGGGCACGTTGACGAAACGGATCTCCACGGACTTGAGGTCGCGCACGAGCACGACGCGCTGCGTGAAGTCGACAAACGTCTCGGCCTCCGCGTCGATCACGCCGTAGACGGACCTGCCGCCCTTCGGCGGGATCACCTCGACGGCGGCCAGGAAGCCGAGGCGCTTGTGGTTTTCCCACGAGTCGGCCTGCGGCTGATAGACGATGACGCGGTGGCCCTCCGACTGAAACTCGCGCGGCCAGCCGGGATCCTGCGCGTGGCTCGTCGCGGCGGCGAGCAGCGTCGCAAGGACGACGGCCGACGCGAGCCGTGCGCGACAGGCAGTGTGCTCGGATCGTTGACGCTTCACTGGAGATTCTCCTGTCGAACACGGTGTGGGCGAGTGAGCGCAGTGGGGCGCGGTCGTTCTCAGAACAAGAATTGGAGCCCGAGCGTCGGGCCATGGAGCGTCACATCCCACTCGAAGTTGTCATGGCCGTAATCCCAGCCGATGGCGCGGTATCCGGCGTAGACCGTCCCGGGCATATTGAACAGCTCGAAGTCGTAGCCCAGCACGCCCGTGACGGACCAGGTCAGGTCCGATGACCCGCCGCCAACGTCACCCCAGACGTTGAGGTGGAACCGATCGCTCAGCGGGTAGCAGACCTTGGCGCCGACAATCGCGTCCGCCCAGCTGCGTTCGCGCTTGGACGTGCCGAGCTTGTCGGGGTCGAGTTCGAGGGAGAGGAACATGACGCGCCCGCCGACGTAGCCGTCGAGCGACGCCTGACGCTTGCTGTGGCCGGTGTCCCAGTCCAGAACGCGGTACATCACGCCGAAGTCGATGATGCCCATCTGCGACGTGACATCGATGCTCGACTTGCCGAGCGGGCCGCTCTGATCGTCGGCCCCGATGTTCGCGTACATGCCGTCGAGGAAGCCGGTGAACCTGCCGCGACCGACCTCGAGGCGACCGGAAAACGCGAAGAGCGAGTCGGACGCATCGAGCACGTCGCCGAAGCTCGCGTCGACGTTCGCACGCACCGGCCCGGCGCCGACGTCGCCGTGGACGCCCATCAGCCAGATCCACGAGTTGAAATCGATCCGCCACGGGTCGGCCGGCGGCGCGTCCGCGTTGTCCTGCGCGTGGACGGTTTGAGTCGCGAGGGTGATCGCTCCAAGCAACACCATGGCTGCTGCGACGGGGTGACGGGTCTTGAACAGATAGGGTTTCATCGAAGTCTACTCCTGGTAACGGATGTGGCTGAAGTTGATTAGTGGGCCGCCGCGGGCGTCAGCTCGTCGGGCTCGTAGTTGACGTCTTCACCGGGCATGACCGGTTCGCCGCTCATGTTCCGCAACACGACCTTCATCTGCTCCACGAGGAACAGCGGCTTGACGCTGTCTTTCGCCAGCGCGTTGATCCGCAACTGCATCGCGGCCACCTTGTCCGGGTGGGCTTCAGCGACGTTGTTCTTTTCGGAGGGGTCTTCGGCGACGTTGTACAGGTCGACCGACGACGGAAGCATCGTGCGCCAGATCAGCTTCCAGTCACCCGTTCGTATGGAGGCGCGGAACGGCTCGACGTTGTAGACGATCTCGCTGCGCGGCGACGGGCTGCCTTCGCTGATCGTCGACCAGACGTCCACGCCGTCGAGCGGCTTGCACTTCGCGGTCGATGCGCCGGCGAGGTTGGCCAGTGTGGGGTAGAGGTCGACCGCGTGGATCAGGCCGTCCACCGTGATCCCCGCCTTGATGTGCCCCGGCCAGTTGGCCGCGGCGCACACGCGAGACCCGCCCTCGAAGAGCGATCCCTTGCCGTCACGAAGCGGCGCGTTGTCGCAGGGGATCTTGATCTTCGACACGTCGGCCATCACGCCGGCGAACATGGCGTTGAACGTCCCGCCGTTGTCGCTGTGGAAGATGATCAGCGTGTTGTCGCGGATGCCCCTCTTGTCGAGCGCGGCGACGACGCGACCGATCTCATCGTCGAGGCACGAGACCATGCCCGCGTAGATGCGGCGCGTGGGTTCCTCGATGTTCTTGTATCGGTCGACGTACTCCTGCGGCGCCTGGTAGGGCGTGTGCGGCGCGTTGAACGTGAGGTAGAGATAGAACGGCTTGGTGGGATCCTGCTCGCCGATGTACCTCACGGCGTCGTCGCCGATCAGCTGCGTCGTGTAGCCTTCTTCCTTGACCTGCTTGTTGTCGCGGTACCAGTCGAGCACGCCGTGCTCTTCGTGCGTGAAGTAGTCCAGCTCGCCGATCATCGCGCCGTACTGGTAGTCGAAGCCTCGCTGTTTAGGCCAGTACTTCTTGTCCGCGTGGCCCAGATGCCATTTGCCGATGATCGCGGTGGTGTAGCCCGCCTCTTTCAGGGCCTGCGGCATGAGCCACTCGCTGGTGTCCAGCCCGTAGTCGGCGACCGAAGGGATCACCGCCGTCTGCAGCCCGTAGCGGTAGGGATACCGCCCGGTCATCAGCGCGGCCCGTGTCGGCGTGCACATCGACTGGACGTAGAACTGGTTCAGCTTCGCGCCCCCCGACGCGAGCTTGTCGATGTTCGGCGTCTTGATGTCGGTGCAGCCGTTGAATCCGACGTCCTTCCAGCCCAGGTCGTCCGCGACGATGTGGACGATGTTGGGCTTCGTGCCCGCCGCCCGCGCTTGAGCCGGCAAGGCCTGGGTCAACGACACGACGGACGCCAGCATGCAGAGCATGATGCTGGCGTTCCGTCGGAGCTTACAATGGCGTACGTGTCTCATAGCGATATCCCTCGTAAATGTGATCTCTTCCGACGAGTTGGCGTTGATCGTTGCCGGTTGTGTAGTCCGCCGCGACGCGTTGCTCGGTGCAACGCCACGACCGGACGCAGCGTCGAGTCTCGATGTGAACTTCATGAGTCGCCCCCCGTGTCGTCACCGGTGTGGTGCCGACCGATGGACGCCTCGATGGCGTCGAGCAGCGCGTGGCCGTCAACCGGTTTGCGGAGGTAGGCCGACGCGCCGCCGTTCATCGCTCGCTGATGTGATTCCGGCGTGTCGTGCCCGGTCATGATGATGACGGGCATGTCCGGGTGATCCGCCGCCAGCTGGGCCTGCACCTCGAACCCGTCGATCCCCGGCATGTGCAGATCGACGACGGCGCAGTCGTATCGGTGGTTGTCTAACGACGCCAGAAACGTCTGCCCGTTGTGAAACGCCGCGACGTTCAGCCCCGCGGACTGCAGGAACCGACGCAGCGCGCGCACTACGGACTCTTCGTCGTCGATGACCGCGATATGGATCGTGGGCTCCGTCATTAACGACGAAGCTATCGCCCGCGAGAAGCCGGCGAATTGGACCTTGGGCCAATAGCGGGAAAAGCCCGGCGAATCACCAGCCGTTGGGGGACTCGGCGGGCTCGATGCCCACGCGACCCGCCATACGCACCAGTTCGGCAAGCGACGGCGCCTGCATCTTTTCCAGCACGCGGGCGCGGTGGACCTTGATCGTCTTCTCGACCGTGCCCAGGTCCGCGGCGATCTGCTTGTTGAGCCTGCCGGAGATCAGGTGGCTCAACACCTCGCGCTCGCGCGGGGTCAGCGTCGCCAGGCGTTGCTCGATCTCGTCGGCTTCCGCCTGCTCGCGCCCGAAGCCCCGGCTCTGCGCGATCGCCTGGTGGACGGCCGCGATCAGTTCGTCGTCGTTGACCGGCTTGGTCAGAAAATCGACCGCCCCGGCGCGCATCGCCTCGACGCTGCTGCGGATGTCGCCCCGGCCGGTCAGGAAGATGATCGCCAGGACGGACCCCTGGTCGGCCAGCTCGCGTTGCAGGTCCAGGCCCGTCATCTGCGGCATCGACAGGTCCAGCACCACGCACCCCGTCGCCCGCGCGTCGTACTTCTCGAGAAACTCCTGCGGCGAGTCGTACGGAACCACCCCGAAGCCCTCGGCGCGCAGCAGCCGATCCAGCGCGCGCAGCACCGCCGGCTCGTCATCCACCAGGTAAACTGTCGGCGTCGCTTCCTTCATGCGGCTCGTCACCGGGCTTGGCGATCGGCAGCGTGAAGTGAATCGTCGCGCCGCGATCGGCATTGTTGGTCGCCCACAACCGTCCCCCGTGGGCGTCCACGATTGTACGGCAGACCGCCAGGCCAAGCCCCATGCCGCTGGACTTGGTCGTGAAGAACGGCGTGAAGATCGCCTCCAACTGATCATCGGGCACGCCGGTTCCGTGGTCCACAACCTCTACGTGGCAATCGCTGCCATCGACCGTCGTCCGCACGATCAACCGGCGATCCGGTTTGGGGCTACCGGCCATCGCGTCACAGCCGTTCATCACGAGGTTGATCAGTACCTGCTGGAGTTGCACGGTGTCGCCGCTGATCAGCGGCAGGCCTTCGTCGAACTGGGGTTCCAGCCGGACGCTCTGGTTGATCATGTCGCTTCGGATCAGGTTGAGCGCGTCGTGGATGAGTTGATTGAGCTCGACGGACTCCCGGTTCACCTCGCCGCGATGCAGCAACGATCGCAGGCGGGAGATGATCTGCCCCGCGCGCCGATCTTGGTCAACGATGTCCTGTAGGATGTCGCGAACCTCGTCGAGGTCCGGCGTGGCGTGCTGCATGTATCGCTGGGCGGCTTGTGCGTTGCTGAGGATCGACGCCAGGGGCTGGTTCAGCTCGTGCGCCAGCGATCCCGACAGTTCACCCAGCATGGTCACGCGCGAGAGGTGCGCCAGCTCGTTGCGCTGCCGCGCCAACTCCAACTCGACGCGTTTGCGCTCGCTGATGTCGACGATCGACGCGAGCACGAACCGTCCTTCGAGCATCTGGATCGGCGTCAGGCCGACTTCGACGGGCAGTTCGCGGCCGTCCTTACGCCGGCCGAACAGTTCGCGCCCCGCGCCCATCGCCCGCGCGGACGGGTTCGCGAGATACCCGTCGCGCAGCTGCTCGTGCCGCGCGTGGTAGCGAACGGGCAGGAGCAGCTCGACCTTCTGGCCGATCAGTTCCTGCCGCGTGTATCCGAAGGTGCGCTCGGTTTGGGCGTTGACGACCATGATCACGCCCTCGTGATTCACGACGACCATGGAACTGGGCGACGCCTCGACGATCGACTGCGACCGCTCTTCGGCGAGACGACGCTGCGTGATGTCCAGCGAGACGCCGAGCATCCGCAGCGGCCTGCCGGACTCATCGCGATCCACGCGTCCGCGCGCCGCGACCCATCGCGTCGTCCCGTCGGGGCGCATCACGCGGTACTCCGCGTCGTACTCGCCGTTGCTCTCCAACACCTCATTGATCCGTTGTCGCACGCGGTCGACGTCATCCGGATGCAGCGTGCGCATGAACCGATCCAGATCGATGCGTTCGGTCTCGGTGACGCCGAACAACGCACGGCCCTGCGTCGTGACCCAGATGTCGTCGTTCACCACGTCCCAGACCCACAGGCCAAGTTGCGCCGCGGACGCCGCCAGGTCCATCCGCCGCTCGCTCTCGCGCAGCTCTTCCTCGCGTGCCTGGACAACCGTGGCCAGCTGCGCGGTGCGGATCACGTCGCCGCCGAGTTCGGAACTCATCGCCGCGATGACCATCATGAATGCCGGCACCACGTAAAAGGGCGCCGCCATGACGCCGTAGAACACGAGCCACGCCTGTCCGGCCGCGATGAGCATGAACAACGCCATGCTGCCGCTGACCAGGATCGCCCGTCGGCGATCGCCGCGGCGCCAGACCGTGACCGTCGCGAGCGCCGAAAACACGAACAGCGCTACCTCGCTGAACTCACCGACGTGACGCCCGGCGTTCAGGTGGCCGACGGCGATCGACGCCGTGGCGCCCATGAAGTCAACCTGATCGAGTCGATCGATCGTGACGAAGTTCGCGCTGTACTTGGCCGGAAGGTTCAGCAGCAGCATCACGCCGCGTAGTCCCACCGCAACCGCGCCGAGCCAGATCGGTCCCGCCCGGAGGTACGCGCGGAAGAAGCTGACATCCGACGCGAAGAACAGGAAGATCACCACCTCCAGCCACCACATCGCCCGACCGTATTGCTGTGGCGTTTGAGAGGTCATCATGAACATGTCGCATACCGCAAACGCCGCGACCATCGCCGCCATGCACGCGAACGTCAGGTGCGCGAGGCTGCGCCGCCGCCGCACCCAGACCATCACGTGCACCATCGACAGCGTCAGACACGCCGCGGCGACCATCGACCAGAGGATGACGATCGTGTTCATGTCGATGAACTTTCTCCGACATGCCGCGACGCGTCCAGCCGACGACTCGATTGGCCAAAGTGGTGGACGCCGTCGCGGTGATGATTCGTGCTGATTTCGGGCGATTCTTGCTCATGACGAACGTTGTGATAGTTATTATAAATATTTATAATAAAGACATATACGACGATCATTGACGGGCGGATCCTGCCACTCCCGCGGCGCCATCCGTGGGATGCCATCGCGATCGAGCGAGCGTGGGGCTGCCGTGGACTGGTCAGGTTGTTCGTCGTGATGCGGCCATCGCATGCGAAGTCACGCGGCAGCGGATCACGCGCAATGCGCGAGCGCGGTCCGCTTCGTATCGGGGATTGAATGTTCGACGGGGTCAGTGCTGTCGGCGCATTGATGTCTGCGTGCGTCGCGATGGGAATGCGTCGGCGTAAGGATGTGCGTAAAAGGCGACAGCATCGTCAGTAGGTTGCGGGATTTGGTTGCAGTAGTCGCGTATGGTATTCACAATAGTGTTGACCCAGTGTGAGGATATCAGGGGATGGGGAGCGCTGAGAAATCGAGGTTGTTGGAGGGGCTGCTGCGTCGCGCGCCGCGTCGGTTGAAGCGGGCGCTGCGCCGTTGGATGGAGGTGCTGCGTGGTGACCCGACCGCGCCGCCGCCGCCGCGGTTGTGGCGTGAGTTGGAGACGCTGGAGCCGCGGCTGCTGCTGTCGGGCGATCCGATGCTCGTCGGCGGCGCGATCTCGTCGGATCAGACGTGGATGGGCACCGTCGAGCTGACGTCGGACGTGACGATCAACGACGGCGTGACGGTCACGGTGGCGGCGGGCACGGTTGTCAAAGCCGACCAGGGCGTGGGCCTTGTGGTCAACGGCATCCTCGACGCGCAGGGCACCGGCGTCGATCCGATCATCTTCACGTCCTCCAGCGACGACACGGTCGGCGCCGACGTGTCGGGCGCCGGGATGTCGACGGGCGTGGCGGGCGCGTGGGAGCAGATCGTCTTCAACGACACCTCGGATGCGTCGATCCTGTCCAACGTCGAGCTGCGCTTCGCGGGCAACTTTTACGGGCCGAACAACAACTCCGGATACCGCGACGCGATCGTGATCAACGACGCGGATATCACGCTCACCGATGTGTACGTCCACGATGTCAACAACGACGGCGTGCACATCAACAGCGGCGCGCCGACGCTGACGAACGTGGCGGTCGACGCGGCGCGCACGGACGCTTTCGAGGCGAACATCGCCGCGGCGCCGACGCTCGCCGGGCTCGCGGCGTCCGGCAGCGGGCTCAACGGCTACCGGCTGAACGGCGGGTCGATCTCTGCGAACCGCACCTGGGACTTCGGCGGGCTCGCGGCGATGGTGACCGGCGACGTGACGATCAACTCCGGCGTGGCGCTCGACGTTGTCGCCGGGCAGGTGATCAAGTCCTACAACGGCGTGCAGTTCGATTTCTTCGGCACGCTCGACGCCGTCGGCGACGCGATGGACCCGATCGTCTTCACGTCGTACCGCGACGACTCGGCCGGGGGCGACAGCAACGCCGACGGCGCGGCGTCGGCGCCAACCGCGGGCGACTGGCACGGCCTGATCCTGCACGACGGCGCCGACGCGTCGGTGCTCCAGCATGTCGACGTCCGCTACGCGGGCAACTTCTACGGCCCGGGCAACAACAGCGGCTATCGCCAGAGCGTCCTGATCGAGAACGCCGACGCGACACTCACCGACGTGACGGTGTCGGACGCCGACTCGACGGCCATCAGCATCACCGGCGACTCGGCTCCGGTGCTGACGAACGTGTCGTTGGACGGCGCGCGATTCGGCGCGTTCTACGGCGAGATCGGCACGAACCCCACGCTGGTCAACCTCGCGGCGACCGGCACCGGGCTCGACGGTTACCAGCAGCAGGGCGGCACGCTCAGCGGCGATCACACGTGGGACTTTGGCGGCCTGCCGGTCATCATCACGTCCGCCGATATCACGGTTCAGGCGATGACGACGCTGACCGTTGTGCCGGGGCAGGTGATCAAGCTCGGCAACGGGGTGGATTTCAATCTCAACGGCACGCTCACCGCCGTGACCGATGCGGCGCACCCGATCGTCTTTACCTCGACACAGGACGACACGGCCGGCGGCGATTCGAACGTCGACGGATCGGCGACCACGCCCGTGGCGGGCAACTGGCACGGGCTGCTGTTCAACGACGGCTCCGACGCGTCGATGCTGCAGAACGTAGAGGTGCGTTACGCGGGCAACTTCTACAACGCGGGCAACGGCAGCGGCTTCAGGCAGGCGATCGAACTGGCCAACGCCGATGTCGCGCTGACCGACGTGGTGATCACCGATACCGACGGGTACGGCGTCGACATCGTCGGCGACTCGGCGCCGACGCTGACGAACGTGTCGGTCTCACGCGGGCGGTACGCGGCGTTTCACGGGCAGATCGGCACGAACCCGACGCTGGTCGACCTTTCGGCGGCGAGCACGGGGCTCGATGGCTACTTCCAGGACGGCGGCACGCTGAACGGCGACCGCACGTGGGACTTCGGCGGTCTTCCGGTCATCATCACCTCCGCCGACCTCACGGTCCCGGGCGCCACGACGCTGACGATCGTGCCGGGGCAGGTGATCAAGCTGGGCAACGGCGTGCAGTTCAACTTCAACGGCACGCTGATCGCGCAGGGCGGCGCGATGCAGCCCATCACGTTCACCAGCACGCGCGACGACACGGTCGGCGGCGACTCGAACCGCGACGGCTCGGCGAGCGCGCCCGTCGCGGGCGACTGGTACGGGCTGCTGTTCAACGCGGGGTCCGACGCGTCGATGCTCGAGCACGTCGATATCCGCTACGGCGGCAACTTCTACAACCCGAACAACGGCAGCGGCTACCGGCCGGTCATCGAAATGACGTCCGCTTCGCCGACGATCCGCGACGTGCGGATCACGGACGCGAACGACTCGGGTATTCGCATCAACTCCGGCAGTCCGATCATCGACACCGTCCACATCGAGGACGCCCGCGTGCTTCCGCTGTCGATGAGCTTCAACGCCGACCCGGTGCTCACGGAGATCACGGGTCTGAACAACGGGATCGAGGCGTTGTATGTGGATGGCGGCACGCTGCCGGCGAGCCGCACGTGGAACGTCACGACGATGCCGTACATCCTCGGCGGCGACGTGACGGTGCCCGACGGCGTGACGCTGACGGTTCTGCCGGGCGTGGTGATCAAGCTCGAGAACGCGCAGGGCTTCGACATCAACGGCACGCTCAACGCGGTGGGCACGCTCGCCTCGCCGATCGTGTTCACCTCGCGCCGCGACGACACGGAGTTCGGCGATACCTTCCACGACGGCGCCGTCGCGCCCGTGCGCGGCGACTGGGACAACATTCAGTTCCTGAGCGCCAACACCGACAGCGTCCTCGAGCATGTCGACCTCCGCTACGGCGGCAACTATTACAGCCCCAACAACGGCAGCGGCTACGTCGGCGTGATCGATATCGACGCCAGCAGCCCCGTGTTTCGCAACGTGCGGATCACCGAGGGCAACTCGACGGGTGTGAACATCGACGGCGGCACGCCGGTGTTCGAGCAGCTGACGGTGATGAACTCGGACGGCAACGCGTTCGTCCAGCAGCTGGCGGGCAACCCGTCATATGACGGCGTGATCGCGATGGACAACGGCGCGGACCGCGTGCTGCTGGCGTCGGGCACGCTGCCGGAGGATCGCACGTGGGATTTCAGCGGCATCCCCGTCGAGACGACCGGCGATATCACGGTGGCGTCGGGGCGGACGCTGACGATCGTGCCGGGGCAGGTGATCAAGCTGGGCAACGCCGACAACCTGACGATCAACGGCACGCTCGACGCGGTCGGCACGGCGGACATGCCGATCATCTTCACGTCGTATCGCGACGATTCGGCCGGCGGCGATTCGAACAACGACGGCTCGGCGACCGGACCCACGCCCGGCGACTGGTACGGGCTGATCTTCAACAGCGGTTCGGACGCCTCCGTGCTCCAGCACGCCGAGGTGCGCTACGGCGGCAACTACTACGGCCCGAACAACGGCAGCGGCTACCAGGAAGCGATCGGTCTGAACGGCAGCGCGGCCACGATCGCCGACGTGCTGGTCGACCAGTCGAACAACGTGGGCATCTCGATCTCGTCCGGGCAGCCGACGCTGACGCGTGTAGACATCGAGAACGCGCGCGTCGAGCCGATCCACGCGCAGATCGCCGCCGACCCCGTGCTCAGCGACATCACCGCGCTCAGCAACGGCGTCGACGGCTACACGCTTCAGGCCGGCACGTTCCCCGACAGCCGTCACCTTGTGGCGCTGCCGATCCCGTACATCGCGCAGGGCGACCTGACCGTCTCGGCCGGCGACACGCTGACGATCGATCCGGGTGTGGTGTTCAAGTTCGGCACGGCCGACGACCTGACGATCAACGGTACGCTCGACGTGAACGGCACGTCGGGCGACCACGTGATCTTCACGTCCTACAACGACGACAGCGCGCTCGGTGACACGTTCAACGATGGCAATACCACGCCCAACCGCGGCGACTGGCACACGGTCCAGATCAACGGGTCGGGCGCGGCGACGCTCGACGGGCTGGAGATCCGCTACGCCGGCAACTACTACGGCCCGAACAACGGTTCGGGTTTCGACGGCTCGCTGATCGTCTACGGCACGACGACCGCGAATGACCTGACCATCCGCGACAGCGATTCTCGCGGCGTGTGGGTCCGTAACGGCACGACGTTCACGCTGACCGGCGGCCTGCTCACCGACGGTGACGGCACCCTGCTCGACGTCGACAACGGCAGCGCGATCGTGATGGACACCGGCTTCTTCGACGCGCCGACCGGTGTCCAGGTCGACAACGGCGAGTTCGCCAACGTCGTCAACAGCGCGTTCGACGGGCTGACCACGGCCTTCAATCACGACGGCACGGACCCGCTCAACGCCGTCGCCGAGGGCAACTGGTGGGGCGACCCCGGCGGCCCCAACGATCCGTCGGCGCTCGACGGGCGGGTCAACAACAACCCCGCGGGGCAGTCGGTCAGCGACCACGTCGACTACGACAACTTCCTCACCGCGCCGCCGACGCTGCCGTTCGGCCCGACCGTCGCCGCGTATTCGCCGACGCTGTCGAACACCGCCGTCGCGTCGATCGACGTGACGTTTTCGCATCTGCTCGATCTGTCGACCTTCACGGTCGACGACGTGTCGGTGTCCGGCCCGCAGGCGATCAACGCAGCGAGCGTCACGCACGTGAGCGGCACGACCTACCGAATCACGTTCGACAGCCCGCTCGCCGCGCCCGGCGTGTACACCGTGTCGATCGGTCCCGACGTCGCGTCCGCTGCGGGCTTCCGCATGGACATCGATCGCGACGGGATCGATGGCGAGGCGGTCGACGACGTGTTCGACGCGGTGGTCACGATCGACACGACCGGCCCGCGCGTCACCGCTCATACGCCCAGCGGCACGGAGCCGGTCGCGGTCAATCACGTCGACGTGACGTTCTCCGAGGCGATCAATCCCGCGAGCTTCACGCCCGCCGACGTCGCGATCGCGGGGCCCAACGGCGCCGTGCAGACCCTGTCCGTGCAGAAGCTCAGCGACACGCAGTTCCGCATCGGCTTCGTCGCCCAGACCACCAACGGCTCGTACACGCTGACCATCGGCCCGAACGTCACCGACCTCGCGGGCAACGCGATGGATCAGGACACCGACGGCACGTCCGGCGAGGCGACCGACGATCAGGCCGTCGTCGGTTTCGACGTGCAGCGGCAACCCATCCGCATTGTCGCGCAGGACCCGACAGGGCTGGTCGCCAACGCGATCGGCGCGATCGACGTGACGTTCTCCGTGCCGATCCTCGCGGCCAGCTTCACCGCATCGGACGTCCGCCTGCTCGGGCCGCTCGGGTACGTCAACATCATCGACGTCACGCAGGTCGGCTCGACCGACACGTACACGATCGCCTTCGACCCCATCACCAGCGAGGGCGACTACACGCTGTACGTCGGGCCCGACATCACCGACTCGGTGGGCGTGCTGATGGACCAGGACAGCGACGGTCAGCCAGGTGAGCCGGAGGATCGCTACACGTCGACGTTCGCGCTCGACGGCGTGGGTCCGGCGGTGACGGCGCAGTCGGTCAACGGCGTGGTCGCCGCGCCCGTCAGCTACTTCGACCTGACGTTCAGCGAGCCGCTGAACGCCGCGTCGTTCACGCCGGTCGACGTCGTGCTGACCGGCCCGCTCGGGGCGATCGCGGTGACCAGCATCGAGTCGATCGCCGCCGACAGGTACCGCGTGCACTTCCCCATGCAGACGCAGGGTGGCGATTACAGCTTCGTCATCGGCCCGTTCGTGACCGACCTGGCGGGCATCCCGATGAACCAGGACGGCGACACCGTCGACGGAGAGGCGGTCGAGGACGTGTACACCGGCGGGTTCACCATCGACGCGACCGCGCCGTTCGTCGTGTCGACCGATCCCGCGGTGGGCGTCGAGGGGGCGCTGTCGCAGGTGAGTATCGAGCTCAGCGAGCCGATCAACGCCGCGACGTTCACCGCCGGCGACGTCACGCTGACTGGGCCCGGCGGCGCGATTGTCGTCACCTTCGTCACGCAGGTCGATCCAACGCATTTCACCGTCGGGTTTCCCACGCAGACCACGCCCGGCGTGTACAGCTTCTCCGTCGGGCCCGACATCACCGACCTCGCGGGCAACCCGCTCAACCAGGACGGCGACAACGTGTACGGCGAGCCCGAAGACGCCTACGCGTTTGACCTGACCATCGCGTTGCCCGACCTGACCGTCGACAGTCACACGCTGCCGGCCGACGGGTTCGCCGGCGACCCGCTCAGCTTCACGGTCACCGTGCGCAACACCGGCGGCGCTGCGGCGGTCGCGCCGTGGGTTGACCGCGTGACGCTCTCGTCGGATGCGTTCTACAACAACCTCGACGACGTGCTGCTGGCGAACGTGACGCAATCGATGGATGTGGCCGTCGACGGCACGTACACGATCAACGTCTCGGGCATGATCCCGTTCGGCCTGGACGGTGCGATGACGGTGTTTGTCAAGCTGGACAGCGGCGGGGCGTTGCTCGAGGCGAGCGAGGCGAACAACCTGGTGGCGTTGCCGTTCGACGTGATGTTCGCACCGCCACCCGCGGACCTCGTGGTCGACGCGGTGACGATCCCCGGTTCGGCGATCACGGGCGCGTCGATCGACGTGATGTGGCGCGTGAGCAACAACGGCACGGCCGCGACGAACGTCGGCGCGTGGACGGACCGCGTGTATCTGTCGACGGACGACGCGTTCGACGGCGGCGACACGCTGCTCGGCTCGTTCGCCCACACCGGCGGGCTCGACGCCGCGGACACCTACACGCAGTCGCAGGCGGTCGCGCTGCCGCAGGGGCTGGCGGCGGGGCAGTACCACGTGTTCGTCGAAACCGACGTGTTCAATCAACTCGACGAGCCGGCCGCCGAGGACAACAACGTCGGCCGATCGCTGGCGCCGATCGACGTGACGCTCGCGCCCGTGCCGGACCTCGTGGTGACCACGGTGAGCGGCCCGGGCAGCGCAATCGTTGGGCAGACGATCCAGCTGGCGTGGACGGTGATGAACGACGGCGGGGCGGCCGCGGCGTCGCCCTGGACGGACCGGGTGTACCTCTCGCTCGACGGCACGCTGAACGGCGCGACGCAGGTCGGCACGCTGACCAGCGACGCGTCGCTCGCGGACGGTGACACCGTTAATCGCACGCTTGACGTGACCGTCCCGGCGCTGGCCGACGGCGACTACTTCGTGGTAGTCGTCACTGACGCGAACGACGACGTGTTCGAACGCGACATGGAGGGCAACAACACGACCGCGTCGGCGGGCACGGTGTCGCTCATGCACCCGAACCTGGTGGTCGACACGGTGGGTGTGCCGGCCGGGGCGCAGTCGGATCAGACGATCAACGTGACGTGGACGGGCCACAACGCCGGCAGCGGCGCGACGCCGGGCGACACGTGGGTGGATCGCGTGTTCCTGTCGACTGACGCGACGCTCGACGGCGGCGACACGCAACTCGGTGAGTTGACGCACACCGGTGTGCTGGCGTCGGGCGGGACGTACAACGCGGGCCTCGACGTGACGCTGCCGCACGGCATCGAGGGCGACTACTTCGTGATCGTGCTGACGGACGCGGGCGACGCGGTGATGGAGGTCGGCGGCGAGGGCGACAACGCGACGGCGTCGGCGACGCTGCCGGTAACGCTCGCGCCGTACGCGGACCTGACCGTCACGCAGGTCGTGGCGCAGAGCCTGGTGGTCGGCGACCCGGTCGATCTGACCGTCGGTTGGACCGTGCGCAACGACGGCACCGGCATGGGCGACGTCGGGCAGTGGATCGATCGTGTGGTGTTATCGACGGATGGCACGTTCGGCAACGGCGATGACCTGATCATCGGCGCATACACGCACACGGGGCTGCTGCCGGTGGGTGGGCAGTACACCGACAACCGCATCATTCAGCTGCCGGCGGCGACACAGGGACGGTTCACGCTGTTCGTCGTGACCGACGCGACGGACGTGGTGTTCGAACACGTCGACGCCGCGTCGAACGTCGGCCACCCCGGGCACCCGGTCGACATCGTTACGCAGCCCTACGCGGACCTTCAGGTCGATCTGGTCACCACCGACGCGACGGGTCTGAGCGGCTCGCCGATCAACGTTGGCTGGACCGTTACGAACAACGGCATCGGCAACACGAATACCGGCTCGTGGACTGACCGCGTGTACATCACGTCGGACCCGACGGGGCAGACCGGCCGGGTGCAGATCGGCAGCTTCAGCCACAGCGGCGTGCTCGGCGTGGGCGCCAGCTACAGCCGCAACGTGCAGGTGACGCTGCCGTCGAACGCGTCCGGCGAGCAGTACATCGTGGTCAAGACGGGCGGGCCGTTCGAGTTCGTGTACACGGACAACAACGACCGCGTGGGCGGGCCGGTCGACGTGACGCTGGTGCCGCCGCCGTCGGTGGACCTCGATGCGTTGTCGATCACGGGCCCGGCGACGGGGCGGGACAACGAGTCGGTCGACGTGACGTGGACGGTAATCAACAACGGGCCGGACAGCCTGCCCGAAGGCGCGGCGTGGAACGACACGCTTTACATGGCGCCGAACGGCAACTTCGCCGACGCGATCGCGCTGGGCACGTTCCGCCGGGCGCAGGGCCTGGGCGCCGGGCTGAGCTACACGCGGACCGAGTCGGTGAAGCTGCCGCTGCACATGCAGGGGCTGTTCCAGTTCTTCGTCAAGACCGACGTCAGCGGGCAGGTCGCCGAGACCAACGAGTCGAACAACGTGATGGCGTCGGGCGGGCTGACGCTGTCACTGCAGAGCCGACCGGACCTGCAGATCACGATGGGCCAGGCGCCGGCGCAGGTGACCGGCGGCGGCGTCATCGACGTGTTCTGGACCGTGACCAACCTCGGATCGGCGGCGACGCCCACCGGCGGCTCGCGCTGGCAGGACGCGGTATACCTTTCGTTCGACACGCAGCTGGACGGCGGCGATAAGCTGCTCGGCCGGATCGACAACGTGTCGGCGCTCGATATCGGCGAGGCGTACAGCTCGACGTCCAACTTCGTGGTGCCCGCGACGTACGCCGGCAACGTGTACGTGCTGGTCAAGGCCGACGACCGCAACGTGGTCGACGAGTTCCCGCAGGAAGCAAACAACGTGCTGGCGTTGCCGCTGGCGGTGAATGTCGCGCCGGTGCCGCCGCCGGACCTGGTGGTGCAGAGCGTGCAGCCGCCGGTTGAGGCGTTCGACGGTTCAACGATCACGGTGCGCTACAGCGTGGCGAACCTCGGCGCCGGCATCACGTCGCCCGGCTCGTGGACCGACCAGGTGTGGCTGACGCGCGGCGTCGATCGGCCCAACCCGATGCGCGGCGACATCCGCCTCGGCTCGTTCGGCCACAGCGGCGCGCTCGACGTCGGCGAGTCGTACGACAACGCCGTGTCCGTTCGCATCCCTTCGCAGCTGACCGGCCAGTTCTACATCACCGTCTTCACCGACCCCAACGACCGCGTCTACGAGAACACCTTCGACGTCAACATCAACCCCGACGCGCCCAACGACCTCGACGGCAACAATTTCAAGGCGTCGCCCATCAGCGTGCTGCTCCAGCCCGCCGCGGACTTGGAGGTCACCGACGTGTCGGCCCCGCTGTCGGCGCGTGGCGGCGACGAGGTCACGATCGACTGGACCGTCGCCAACAACGGCGCCAACCCCACGGACCGCGACACGTGGGCCGACGCGATCTACCTGTCGACCGACGACGACCTGTTCGACGGCCAGGGCTCGTCGGTGCTCGTATTCGCCACGCCTCACCTCGGCACGCTCAACCCCGGCGACAGCTACTCGGAGACCGCGACGTTCACGCTGCCGCCGTCGGCCGAGGGCATGTACTTCATCGTGCAGACCAACGCCGACCCCAAGCTGGCGCTGACCGATGACGACCTGTTCCTCCAGGACGTGGAGGCGATCGTGGCGCGGGCGCAGGCGGCGCTGGATCAGACGCCGATCAACCAGCTGACGCGGAACGACATCCTGGCGATCCTGCGCGGGCCGGAGTCGAAGCCGCGCACCGTGTTCGAGGGACCGCTGACCGACAACAACACGCGTGCGGCGATGAGCGACGTGACCGATCGCGTCGCCGATCTGGTCGTCACGAACGTGACGGTCCCGGCGACGCAGTTCAGCGGCGAGCCGATCAACGTGAGCTGGACGGTGCGCAACGAGGGATCCGACGCGGTGTGGGCCGGCACGACGCAGTGGACGGACTACCTGTTCGTGTCGCCGGACCCGACGTTCATCCCGAGCCGGGCCTCGTTTGTGGGCACCGCCGTGCACCTCCAGGGCGGCGCGTTCAACCCCGGTGACACCTACACGAACTCGACGACGATTTCGCTGCCCGCGGGTGTCGACGGCACGTATTACGTTTACGTGTACAGCGACATCGCGGTGGGGCGTTACGGCCCGAGCTTCGCGGCGCCGTCGGCCGGGGCGTTTCCCGACTGGCCGCAGACGTTCCGTCAGCGCGTTTGGGAGCAGCCCGACAAGCTCAACAACGGCAACAAGGCGTCGCTCGCCGTGACGTACCGCGAGCCCGACCTCGTGGTCGATGCGCTGACGATCCCGGCGACTGGCGACTCCGGGCAGATGCTGCAGGTCGACTGGACCGTGCTCAACGACGGGACCCGCGCCACGCGCGTCGACCGCTGGTACGACCGCGTGTTCATCTCCACCGACCCGTCGCTCGATGAGTACGACGCGGAGGTCGGCGCGGTGCTGCACAAGGGCGTGCTCAACGAGGGCGACTCCTACGACGTCACCGCGGACATCCGCCTGCCGGACAACATCTCCGGCGACTTCTACATCATCCTCTACAGCGACTCGCCCGTAGCGGCGACGGGGTACACGACGCTGCCGTACCCCGAAGCGTCGGGCCCGGCGCGGCTGAGCCTCGGCGGCAGCAGTCCCGGCGCCGTGCGGGAGTACCGCGACGAAGACAACAACACCGCGACCGGCACGATCACCGTCACCGCCGTGCCGCCGCCCGATCTGCGGGTCACCAGCGTCACCGCGCCGACGAACGCGACCGTCGGGCAGACGTTCGAGGTGATGTGGGAGGTGACGAACACCGGCGTCGGCGACGTGCCCGACCGACAGGGCGAGTGGGTCGACCGCGTGTACCTCTCGCGCGACGCGTATCTCGACGTGCGCGGCGACCACCTGCTCGGCACGTTCAAGCACGTCGGCGGGCTCGCGGCGGGTGACAGCTACGCGCTGACCGAAGACTTCCGCATCCCGCGCGGCCTCACCGGACCCTACTATGTGTTCGTCCTCACCGATGCCCCCGACGGGCCGCGGCCGCGCGGCTACGTCATCGAGCCTGACGAGGCCAACAACGCCACCGCCTCCGACGTGCCGATGCTCATCGAGTTGCCCCCGCCGTCGGACCTGCAGGTCGACAGCATCACGGCGCCCGCCTCCGCGATGGTCGGCGACCAGGTGACGATCTCGTGGCAGGTGTCGAACCACGGCGTCGAGCCGGCGTCGGGCGTCTGGGCGGACTCGGTCTTCCTGTCGCTCGACGGCGTATGGGACCTCGGCGATCCGCTCATCGGGTCCGTCGAGTTCAGCCCGCAGACGCTGAGCAACGGGCAGAGCTACATGGCGCAGATCACCGCGACCATGCCCGTGGGCCTGCCCGATTCGTACCGCGTCATCGTCCGCACCGACATCTTCGATGACATCTACGAGGGATCGGACAACGCCAACAACGCCACCGCGTCGGCTGACACGCTCGACCTGACTGTGCCGGAGCTGACGATCGGCGTGGCGCTCAACGACACGATCTCGCAGGGCGAGTCGCGGCTGTACCGCGTGTCGACCGCGGCGCGGCAGACGCTGCGCATCGACCTCGACAGCAGCGGTGACGGCGCCAACGAGTTGTACGCGCGCTACGAGGCGCTGCCGAGCACGCTGGCGTTCGACGCGGCGTTCGAGGGCCGGCTGCAGGCCGACCAGTCGCTGCTCATCCCCGCCACCGAGGACGGCGACTACTACGTGCTGGTCCGCAGCCAGAGCGGCGCTGCCGACACACCCATCACGCTCAACGCCACGCTCATCCCGTTCGGCATCACCGACGTCACGCCCGACATCGGCGGCGCCGATCGGTACGTCACCACCACCATCCGCGGCGCCCAGTTCGATCCCGCGGCGATCGTCAAGCTCGTCCGCCCGCAGTTCGGCGAGTTCGAGCCGGTCAACTACGAGGTCGTCGACGCCACCGAGATCCGCGCGATCTTCGATCTGACCGACGCACCCGTCGGCCTGTACGACGTGGTGGTCACCAACCCCAACGGCGCCGAGGCGCGGGTCCCGTATCGCTACCTCGTCCAGACGCCCGAGCCGCTCGACCTGACCGTCGGACTCGGCGGACCCAGCTCGATCCAGCTGTCGTCCACCGGCTTCGAAACCGCGCTCTACGGTGTGTCGCTGCTGAGCCTGACCAACGTCGACACGCCTTACGTGCACCTGAGCTTCGGCGTGCCCCGACTGCCGAACACCGCCGAGTCGCTAATCCCCGGCGAGCGGCTCGTGTTCCGCACCAACTTCGTCGGCGACCCCGACGTGGCCGGCGTGTCCTTCGCCGATCTCGATCCCGTCGTCAATCTCGACGGCGTGCTGACCGCCGCGGGCTTCAACCTCGACCTGCCCACGCAGGGCTTCGCTGCCCAGTCGTTCAACATCGAGGTGTACCCCGAGCTCAAGGCGATCCTCGAGGAGAACCCCGACTTCCTCAAGACGCTGTTCGACTTCGAGCTCGAGGAGCTGTCGTTCGACTTCTACATCTACGCCGCGGCGACGCCGGTGACCGCCGACGAGTACGTGCAGATGCAGACCGACGAGGCGCTGAGCATCCGCGACGCGATCCTCGCCGACGCCGACAATGCCCCGCGATCGCTCGTGCAAGCGGCCGACGACGCCGACCTGTGGGTCGATCTGTACCTCACGTCCCTCGAGGACCTCGGGCTGTTGCGACCGGAGGACACGCCGCCGCCGCTGCGTGATCTCGCGGAGTTCGACAACATCATCACCATCATCTCGTCCGGGCTGTTGAACACCGATGCCGGGTCCGCCGTGCTCGGGCCCGATGACGACCCCGACGCGTTCTTCGAGCAGGTCCGGACGTGGTTCGGTCACGATCCCGACGCGTACGGCTCGTCGGACATCCCGGACCTTACGCAGTACGATCTCGGGCTGTCGCACGAGACGCATTCCGAGGCGTTTACCATTCACGTCGGCGTCGACGATTTCGTCGATCTGACCGAGGTGGTCAGCGTCGCCAACCCGAACCTCACCGATTACTTCAACGTCAGCGCGTCCACCGCGGGAACCGCCCGCATCACCGGGCCCAACGGCGTGGGCGACGACCAGTTCGTTCCGCTCGGCGCGGCGTTGCCTTACACCGTCAGCCTCCAGCAGCCCGGCGACGCGACCGGCCCGGCCCGTGAGCTGCGCATCGTCGAGCAGGTCGACGCCGACCTCGACATCCGATCGTTCCGCCTCGGCGACCTGACTATCGGCGACACGATCCTCGACATCCCCGAACGCGGCGCGTTCACCGGCGAGTTCGACCTGACCGATTCGCTCGGCTTCGTGCTCCAGGTCAACGCCGGGCTCGACGTCAACACCGGCATCGCCACCTGGCTGCTCCGCGCGATCGACCCAGAGACCGGCCTGCTCGTCAGTGACCCCGGCGTCGGCATTCTCCAGCCCGGCCAGACCGCGACCGTCGGCTACACCATCGCGGCCAATCCCGACGCCGCCACCGGCGACGTCATCGACGCCACCGCACGCGGCTTCATCAACAGCGGCACGCCCGTCGACACCAACGTCGTCTCGCGCACCATCGACGCCGTGGGACCGACAACGACCTATTCCGTCACCGCGATGGGCGGCGGCATGTTCACCGTCGACTGGGCCGCGGTCGACGACCCGTTCGGTTCTGGCGTGAGGGACTCGACGGTATTCGCCTCCGTCGACGGCGGGGCGTTCTTCACCGCGCTGCGACGCTC
This sequence comes from Phycisphaera sp., assembly GCA_016125285.1. GTDB lineage: Bacteria > Planctomycetota > Phycisphaerae > Phycisphaerales > Zrk34 > RI-212. Next base: position 97,151 of record WGMA01000051.1, on the reverse strand, counting down.
GACCGAACACAGCTACGTGTTCAACAGCGGCGGGTCGAACGACGTCAGCTTCGTCGTGCTCAGCTCCGACGCGGCGGGCAACGTCGAGGCGGCGCCCGACGGCGTGCTGCTGCCGGCGTACAACCCCGTGTTCAACGTCGGCACGCTGCCTCAGGCGCCCAAGGCGGACCCGACGCCGCTGCCGCTGGCCGATCCGTCGGGTGTCGGGCCGGTCAATCCGCTGTTCATTCAGGCGCAGCTGCGTGTGCCGGCGACGCTGTCGCAGTCCACGCCGACGGTGTTCGATCGCGTGTTTGAACCGTTCACTGCCTCGGCCTTCGCCACGGGCATCACGATGTCCGGCGGCGACATCGGCCCGCTCGGCATCGCGTTCGATCCATCGGGCGACGTGCTGATCAGCGGCAGCGCCGGTCGCAACTCGTTGTGGCGGTTCGGCCCGACAGGCGGCGCGGCGGGCACGCCGCTCAGCGTGCTCGACACGCCGATCTATGACATGACGTACGACGCGTTCGGCCAGCTGTGGGCGACCACCGGCGGCGCAGCGCTCGTGCAGCTTGATCCGCTGAACGGCCAGGTCCTCCAGTCGTTCGGCGAGGGCGTTGCGCTCGGCGTCGCGGCCGACCCGAATTCGTCGATGCTCTACGTGTCGACCGGCGGCGGCGTGCAGACCTTCGACACGATGACGCAGACGTTCAGCCCGTTCGCGCCGACGCGCGTCGACGGCCTCGCGGTCAACCCGGCGGACGGAACGCTGTGGGGCGTGAGCTGGCCCGACGACGGGCAGGTCGTGCGGTTCGACAGCCGCGGCCGGGCGCAGGTGATGCTCGAACTCGACACGCCCGCCGACGCGCTGGCGTTCGGCGCCGCCGGCCTGCTGTTCGTCAGCCACGACGACGGCGAACTCACGATGGTCGATCTCGCGTCGCTGGAGTCGATCGACCTGGCGATCGGCGGCGGCCGCGGCGACTTCCTCCACGTCGGCCCCGACGGTTCGCTCTACGTCACACAGTCCGACCGCGTCGACGTGGTGTTCCCCATCCGTGCGCCCGGCGTCATCGCCACGACCCCGACGCCCGGTGGGTCCGCCGGTCGCCACATCAGCTCCGCGACCGTCGTGTTCGACGCCGCGATGTTCGCCGCCTCGTCGACCGATCCCGCGTCGGTCACCAACGTCGACAACTATGCGCTGATCGACATGTCCACCGGCTCGGGCGTCGACATCAGCGCCGCGATCTACGACGCGACGTCACGCACCGTCGAGCTGCTCTTCGAGCCGCTGCTGCCCGATCACTACATGCTCGAGGTGATGCCGACGCTCGCCAGTGATTTCGGCGTGCCGCTGACCGAGGCCGTGACCGCCGAGTTCGATGTGCTTGACGACGCCACCGCGGACCTGCCCGCGGCGTTCGACAACACCCGCGTCGACCGCGGCGACGCCACCGTCTCCTTCGACGTGACCGTCGCCAACACCGTCGGGTTTGACCTCGTCGGCCCGCTGCGTGTGGTCTTCGACGACCTGCCCGCCGGCGTGACGCTGCTCAACGCCGACGGGACCGACGCCGGCGGCTCGCCTTACATCGAGCTGCTGCCGGAGGGCGATACGCTCACGGCGGGCGACACGACCACGCCGGTTACCGTCACGTTCTCCGATCCCGACGCGACGCCGCTCGACTTCACCGCTCGCACGCTCGCCGCCGTCGCGAATAACCTGCGCCCCGAGGTGAGCAGCACGCCGGTCACCGCCGCGCTCGTCGGCGATGAGTACGCCTACGACCCGGTCGCCAGCGACCCCGACGGCGTCGAGGTGAAGTACACGCTGGTGCGCGGCCCGCGCGACGCGACCATCGACGTCGACACCGGCCAGATCCGATGGACACCTACGCCCGCCGACAACGCCGCCACCCCGTTCGAGCTGCGTGTCTACGACGCACGCGGCGGGTTCACGCGGCAGCGATGGACCGTCGATGTCGACGGCGTCAACACGCCGCCCGTCTTGCCGCCGATCCCCAACCAGACGCTCAGCGAGGGCGGCACGCTGTCGCTGCCGATCGGGGCGTTCGACGCTGACGGCGACGACCTCTTCTACTTCGCCGACAACCTCCCGCCCGGCGCCACATTCGATCCGCTCAACAACACGCTGCGGTGGAGCCCCGACGGCCTGTCTGCCGGGCGGTACGGCGACGTGCGCGTCTTCGCGTCGGACGGGATCGCGACGGTGGGGCGGTCGTTCGAGATTCTCGTGCTCGACGTCAACCAGCCTCCGGAATTCGACCAGCCCGTCGACCGCGTTGTGCAGGAGGGCGACACGCTGGTATTCCAACTCGTCGCCAGTGACGTGGACAACAAGGACACGGTGACCTTCTCGTCGATGACGATGCCGCTGGGCATGACGCTGGTGCCCGACACCGGCTCGGTGTTCTGGACGCCCGGCTACGACCAGCGCGGTACGTACGACATCACGTTCACCGCGTCGGACGGCGTCAACGCGACGACCCGCACGATGAGCGTTGAGGTGGTCAACGCCAACGGCCCCGTCGACCTCGGCCGCGACGAGGCGTTCGCCGTGTTCGAGGGCCAGACGCTCAACGTCGTCATCCCCGCGGTCGACCCGGACAATCCTTCGCGCACGTCGATCCTGCTGCCGGACGGCTCGCGTGAGTATTCCGGGTCGTCGGCGCCGCTCGACTGGGTATACACGTCGCTGCCCGACGGCGCAGCGTTCGACCTCGACACCGGCACGCTGACCTGGACGCCGGGCTACGACCAGGCCGGAGTGTACGTCATCGACTTTACCGCGACCGACGACGGCGACGGCACCGGCTTCACCACCGACGACACCGTCCGCCTGACGATCACCGTCAACGACGACAACGGCGTGCCCGTCGTCACGGCGATCCCCAACACCAAGGTCGACGTCGGCGACATGCTCGACATCGACGTGTCGGCCAGCGACCCGGACGCCGAGCCGCTCGTGCTCACCGCCAGCGGCCTGCCGACGTTCGCCACGTTCACCGATCACGGCGACGGCACGGGCACGATCCACGTTGCGCCGACCATCTTCGATCGCGGCGACTTCGCGGTGACCATTAAGGCGACCGACACGGGCAACGGCGTGGCGTCCAAGGCGCTGACGGGCACGAAGTCGTTTGTCCTCAGCGCCGAGTCTGACGACGCGCCGCCGGTGATGGCGTTCGTGGGCGATCGTGTAGCGCTTTTCGATCAGCCGATCACGTTTACCGTCAGCGTGTCCGACCTCGATCAGGACCCGCTGACATTCAGCGCGATGGGGCTGCCGTCGGGCGCGACGTTCACGCCGACCGGCGTGTACGGCAAGGCGCAGTTCCAGTGGACGCCTACCGCTGCCGACGCGGGCCTGCACACGATCACGCTTCACGTTGAAGACAGCGGCAACGGTGGCATCGCGTCGCCGATGTCGGACGAGATGACGATCGACGTCGACGTCCGCGGGACCAACGCGTCGCCGGTGCTGCTGCCGGTCGGGGCGAAGCAGGTCGCCGAGGGCCAGCCGCTGACGATCCAACTCGCCGCGACCGACGCCGATAACGACACGCTGACCTACACCGCCGGCACGCTGCCGCGCGGAGCGACGTTCGATGCCGAGACCGGGGCGTTTCACTGGACGCCCGACCTGCTCCAGGCCGGGTCATACGTCGTCCGCCTCGGTGCGACGGACGGCAGCGCCTCGGACCACGAGGACGTGACGATCACGGTGGCCAACACCAATCAGGCGCCGTCGCTGACACCCGTGCCGAACCTGCTGGCCGTCGAGGGCGTGGCGATGTCGTTCACGATCGTCGGCGGCGACCTCGACGGTGACAAGATCGCCTATAGCGTCGTCGGCCAGCTGCCCACGGGCGCGAAGTTCGACCCGTCGACGCAGACGTTCCGCTGGACGCCCGGCTACAGCCAGGCCGGTCTTCACACCGTCACGTTCCAGGTCGCCGACCCGTCGGGGCTGACCGCGCAGACCACCGCGAAGATCCAGGTGCTCAACACCAACCGGCCGCCGGAGCTCACACGGCTCAGCGGGCACGTGGCGCTCGTCGGCCAGTCGTTCCAGCTCGACGTCAACGCGACCGATCCCGATCTCGGCGACACGCTGTCCTACTCCGCCGCGGGCCTGCCGTTCGGCGCGACGCTCGATCCGGACACCGGCGTGCTCGATTACACGCCGCTGGGCACGCAGGTCGGCGACCATGACATCCGCATCGACGTGACCGATGGCAACCTCACTACGAGCCGGACGCTGCTTCTTGTGGTGTCGCACGAGCCGATCTTGCCGGACCTCACGGTTGTGCTGACGCCGAGCTTCCCGGTCGCGGTGGGGCGGTCGGTGCTCGTTCACCCGATTGCGTCGGGCGTGGCGGACATCGGCACGGTGACGCTGACGATCGACGGCGTACCGCGTACGCTCGACGCGTTCGGTCGCGCCAGCTTCAAGCCTTCCACGCCGGGGCATCACACCGCCGTGGCCACCGCGACCGACATCGACGGCAACGTCACCGTCAAGTCGATGGACATTCTCGTCCGCGATCTGACCGACGTTTCGGCGCCTGTCGTAACGCTATCCATGCCCGACGACGGCGCGATGATCAACGCCGCCGTGGACGTCGTCGGCACGATCAGCGACAGCAATCTCAACGACTACACGCTGACGGTGACGCCGTTCGGCGGCGGTGAGACGATGCAGCTGGCGTACGGCACGGCCAACGTCGTCGGCGGCGTGCTGGCCAACATCGACCCCGCCGCGCTGCCGAACGGCGCGTATGAGCTGACGCTCACCGCGCGCGACATCGCCGGTCGCACCACGACCACGACCCGGCTCGTGGAGGTCAACACCGCCGTCAAATCCGCGTCGTTCGATCACACGGCGACCGACCTGTCCGTCGACCTCGGCGGCGTGACGATCGACCTGACGCGGATGTACTCGAGCCTCGACGCGATGATGGGCGGCGTCGCGGGCCTCGGCTGGACGATCGCCGGCGTCGAGCCGCACGTCGCCACCGACGTCATGCCCACCGGGCGCGAAGCGAACGGGCTGTACAACCCGTTCGAGCAGGGCACGCGCCTGTATATCGACACGCCGGACGGACAGCGGGCCGGCTTCACGTTTACGCCTCTCGCCGAGCAGGTCGCCGGGCAGACCGTCTACCGTCCGGCGTGGACCGCCGACGCCGGTGGGACGTATCAGCTCGACTCCGCCTACGCGCTGCTGCAGCGTGTGGGCGACAAGTACTATCAGCTCGCCACGGGCCTGCCGTACGACCCGGCCAGCGGGCGATTCACCGGCTTCGACTACACGCTCACCGCCGGCGACGGCACACGCTACGACTACGATACCGCCGACGGCCTGCGTCAGATCACCACGCCCGGCGATGAGCGCGTGATCTGGTCCGACAGCGGCGCGATCGGACCCGATGGTTCGCGCATCGGCTTCGAGCAGGATCGTGACGGCCGCTACACCGTCGCCACCGCGCCCGACGGCTCGCGCATCCTCTACGACTATGACGACACCGGCCGGCTCACCTCCGTTGTCAACCTCTCCGCCGGGCAGCGTACGTTCTTCGGCTACGACGGTGACACGGCGCACCTGACCGTTGTCGCCGGACCCGACGCGCCGTCCAGCACGCTCGTCACGTACGACACCGACGGCGCGTTCGTCTCAGCCGACACGATCGACACGCTGTTGGGCGGCACGCGTGAGTTCCTCGGTGTCGTCGACACACAGGCGGCCACCGCCGGGCAGACGACTCTCTCGGGATTCACGCTCACCACGGGCGAGTTGGCGACCTCGGCGATGGGTCGGGTCACGCTCGGCGTGCAGGTCGTTGGGCAGGGCGGCTTCGTTGCGGCAGCGCCGACGGTCAACGGCGTGACGCCGACGCTCAGCCGCACCGAGGCGACCGGAGGTGTGGGGCTGTTCACGCTCGATCACGCCGGGCCGTTTGTCGTGCAGGTCGACGCCGATACGCCGCCCGACGCGGGCGACTTTGACATCGAGCTGTACCTGCCCGGCGACGTAGATCTCGACGGCGATGTCGACGGCGCCGACGAGGCGGCGTTCATGACGGCGCTGGGCATGTCGAGCGGCGACGCCGGTTACGCCCTGAGCGCCGACGCCGACCGCGACGGCGACGTGGACCTCGACGACCGCCAGTACCTGCTGAGCAACTTCGGGTTCATCGCCAACCGCGCACCGACCGCGTCGGACGACATGGGGCAGACGCTTTCGGGCGTGCCGATCTCGTTCGATCTGACCGATCTCGCCGCCGATGCCGACGGCAACGCGCTGGGGTTCGTGATCGACGATGTGAGCAACGGCACGGTGCAGCTGGCCAACAAGGGCCGCACCGCGATCTTCACGCCCGCCGCGGGCTTCGATGGCGTGGCGACGTTCACCTACCGCGCCGACGACGGCGCACTCGCCTCGTCGCCGGCGACGGTGACCATCGACGTGTCAGCCCTGGCGTTTGCACACCTGCGGCTGGCGCAGCGCGACCTGGTAATCGCCCCCGGCGGGTCGGCCGAGTTGACCGTCCTCGCCGAGCTCGACGATGGCTCGCTCGTGGAGCTTCCGCCGTCGCTGGTGAGCTTCGCGTCGACCGACACCGATGTCGTGGTCGTCTCCGAGGCGGGCACGCTGTTCGCCGTGGGCGACGGCACGGCGACGATCACGATCACGGGCCAGGGGCGACTCGCCGCGACGCCGGTGACCGTCGGCGATCTGCCCGACGTGGGTGACCTGGAGTACTTCCCGCTGACGTACACGCTGGCGTCTGGCGGCGACACGCGTCAGTTCATCGTGCGCGAGCTTCAGCCGGACTTCACGGTGCTCGATCGATCGTCGTCGGCCGACGGCGCGACGTACTACGTGGGTAACGCGCTGGTCGGGTCGATCAACGCCGACGGCCTGTTTACCTCCGCGGCGACGGGGCAGACGCTTGTCACGACGATCTACCAGGGCCGCAGCTACGTGGCGCCGCTGACGGTGATGACGCCGACGATGGGCGCGACAATGGTCACCGCGGACGGCGCGCTGGCGTCCAACGCCGACGGGTACACCGTTGCGGTCGGCGCCGGGGCGCTGCCGGACGGCACGATGATTGAGGTGACCACGGCGATGGAGAACGAACTGCCGATGGCTCTGCCCGACGGGTTCAGCTTCGGCGGTGGGGTGCACGTCGACTTCAGCGGTGAGGAGACCGACCTCGGCGCGGCGATCAGCGCCCCGGCGCCGATGGGCTCCAACCCCGGCGACCCGATCTTCCTGATGCGTCCGGGCAAGGTGCTGGAGAACGGCGTGCTCGTCGACGCGTGGGAGATCGTCGACCGCATGGTGGTCGACGGCTCGGGCATGGCGCACTCCACGTCGCCGCCGTACCCCGGCGTCAACACCTCAGACCTGTTCGTGCTGGCCACGCCGTCGCTCCTGACGCTCTCGTTCTCGCTGGCGTCGATGAAGGACCGCGCCGGCACCGTGGTCGTCGATCCCGAGAACGGCGCCCGCTACTACACCGTGCCCGGCTTCCTGTTCGACGTGTACCTGCCTGTGTTCTCCGACGTGCCCGCGAGCCTCGTGCTCCAGAAGTTCAGCCCGCAGGGGCTGACCGAGTCCGTAACGCAGGAGATCAACGTCAACGCCGGCGATGTTCTGACGGTGATCCGCGACGTCGACGATCCGCCGTTCGTTCTCGACGCGGCCAACGTTTCACAGATGTCGCTCGCGTTCGAGCAGACCGACTCGGGCTACGCGCCGGTGCTGACACTGACCGGACAGCGATTCGATTCGATCAACGGCTATGACACGACGGTGACCTTCTACCCACGCAGCCGGGTTCCGGCAGGCTTCGCGCCGGAGAATATCCCCCCTGATGTGGGCATCACGGTCATGCCCTACTCGGTCACGCCGGGCGAGATCAAGCTGATTGTGCCGCCGACGGTCGCGCTGGGCGCGAGCACACTGCGTGTCGACCGCGCCGTCGAGGAGTTTGTGCAGGAAGCGGGCCGGGACCCGATGCTTGTGCCGACGGTGCGCGAGGGCAACGTACTCGACGTGACGCTGTCGTCGCCGTTCTTCACGTACGTGGTCAACTCCGGCGTCGACGGCGCGGGCAATGGGTCACTGGGCGTGATCGACACGCAGTTCGGCGCGCCGGGGCTGATCGGCCGCATCCCCGTGGGCGGCGGGCCGACCGACGTGGCCGTGAGTCCCAACGGCCGCTTCGCCTACGTGACCAACACGTCGGAGGGCTCGATCTCGATCATCGACACGGTGAGTCTGCAGGAGGTCGACCTCGATCCGGACACGCCGGGCATCCAGCGGATCCTCACACCGGGCGGCAATCCGTTCTACATCGCGATCCATCCCAGTGGCGCGTTTGGCTTCGCGACAGACCGCGACTCGGGCAACGTATGGCAATTCGGCACCGATCCGACCGACCCGTTCACCCGGTACGCCACGCCGGCAGTGATCAGCGGGGACACGTACGTCACCGGTCTGACCGGCCTGAGCTTCTCGCAGGACGGCGACCTGCTCTATGTCGCGAGCCCCGGCCGCGCCAGCTTCGCCGGGCGTGACGACCTGCGGCTGCCCGGTTACGTGTTCGTCTACGACTACAAGGCCCGCGAGACCGACGCCGTGGTGCAGGTGAACACCAAGCCGTTCGGTGTGACGACCAGCCCCGTGCCCGGTCAGCCATACATCGCCGTGGCGGTGCGCGGCAGCGAAGCGACCGGCGTGACGTTCATCAACACCAACAACCTCACCACGAAGACGCTTCAGACGCGCCTGCGCAGCGAAGAGCCCGGCATCGCCCTCCAGTTTCTGTCGAGCATCTTCGACCTCAACCCGAACCAGCGCGGCGACAAGGTCCAGCAGCCCTCGTACCTCTTCGACATCAACTCCGCCGAGTCGATCACGTTTACGGACGACGGTTCTCTGGCGTTTGTGCTGTTCAACAACACGTTCCACGTTGGGGACCCGAGTCGCGACCCGTTCCTCGGCGGCGGCGGCAACATCGGCGTCATCCTCGATCCGTTCGGTCCCAAGCCGAAGTTCGTCGCTGCGACGCGGCAGTACCCGCTGTCGTTCCCCGACGACATCTCGCTCGACGCCAGCGGCCGCTATCTGATGGCGTCGTTCAAGGGCAACAACGTTGTCCGCGCGTACGACATCTACCAGATTCAGGCCGCGATCAAGCTGCTGCAGAAGTACAACCCCAAGGAGTTGGAGAACCCGTCGCGGCCGCTCGAAGACATCATCGCCGAACTCGGCAACATCACGGATCCCGCGGCGTACATCCAGCAGTTCCGGCCGGACCTCGTCGCCGGCGCGCTGGCCGATCGCCAGGCCAGGCTGTTTGAGGACTTCGCCTTTACGCTGAACGATCCCAACGCGCCGTTCCTCACGGAGATCGCGACGGGGCGGCTGCCGTCGGGCATCGCACGCGGACCGGACGCCCAGCCGGACCTTATCGCCACCGAGGCGGTCATCGAGGAGGCCAACAGTGTCGGGCAGGACTCGCGGCTGACCGTGCGCTACGTGATCACCGGGCCGACCTCCGATCCGTTCACCGTCACGATCTACCGCTCGCCGGACCAGATCGTCGATACGGGCCTCAACTCGGACCTGATCGTCGCCAGCCAGCGCATCACGCGCACCGAGGACCTCAAGCCCGGAGCGCACCTGCTGACCTTCAACCACCTGCTGCCCGCGACCGAGGATTTCTACCTCGTCAAGCTCGACACCGGCGGCGACAGCGACACCGGCGAGATCACCGAGTTCAGCGAGGACAACAACACGGCCGTGTTCGTCGTGCCGCCCGTCGGTGTCACGGCCCAGTTCGACGGCGACAAGAAACTCGAGGTGTTCGGTCAGTACATCGAGGGCGTCCACTTCGACGACCTGTTCACGATCAAGTATGAGCCGGAGGTGCGTGACAAGGTCAAGTCGGTGCGGGTGCTGATCAACGGCGATCCGGTGGAGTTTGTCGGGCCGAACGCCGGCGGGTTTTTCCGCCAGAAGATCGACCCGGGCATGCTGCCGATGGGCGAGTCGGTCATGACCGTCACGGGGCTCGACGCCAACGGCAACGTCATCGTTCCGGCGCGGCAGTACACGCTGAACGTGATCCCCGTGCCGACGTGGCTGATGAGCAGCGGCGACCTTAACGTCGACATCAAGTTCGACACCGCTCGCGGCACCTACACCATCAACCGCCAGGACTTCCTCGTCGATCTCGACCCGATCGTCCTGCCCGCCCAGTTCCCGTTCGGCGGCGGCGAGGAGACGAAGATCAAGGTCGGCGTCCAGACCAGCTTCGACTACTCGCTCGAGGGCAAGGCGTCGAATCAGGCGATGGGCCCGACCTTCCGCACGTTCGTGTTCGGCCAGCTCATGCCGTTCCCCTTCACCGGCGCGATCCCGCTGCGCGCGCTGGATGATCCGGAAATCAGCAAGCTCCTGATGGCCAACGCGTTGGTCAGCTCCTCGTTCACGAAGATCGAAGACCTCAACAAGAAGGGCACCAAGCTCAACGTCATCACGGACATCGACGAGGCGGGCAACGCGGTCCGCAGCGACATCCCGCTCGATCCGAAGAGCTTCTCGGAGTTCTTCAAGAACGTCAGCCTCAACAACGAGATCGACTCGCTGCAGAACGCGGTGCACAGCCTCGAGCCCACGCGCGTGTCCAAGCCCACGTTCAAGCTCTCCAAGCCCGCGATCAGCGGCGACCTGAAGATGCTGAACATCGACGACAAGCTGATGCTCATGCCCGGCGGCGGGATCAGCGCGACGGTGACGTTCGCCGCGAGTGTCAGCGCGTCGTTCCAGAAGCTGCTGGCCTCGGGACGTGTCGGGCCGATCCCCGTCGACGCTCGACTGATCGCGGAAGCGGCGATCAAGGCGTCGCTGGCGGTGACGGTCGGCTACGGGCCGGTCGGCACGGGCGCGTCGGCGACGCTCGGCGGCAAGCTGAGCACCAAGCTGTCGGGTTCGATCGAGGGCTCGGCGAAGCTGCAGGGCAACGTGGCGTTCGGCGCCGCGAGCCTCACCGCCGCGCTCAACGCGTCGATCGGATTCACGCTCACCGGCTCGACGGACGGCACGCCGCAGCCGCCCGTCATGTTCCCCGCCAGCATCACCTTCGCCGTCACCAACGACGTGCTCGGCGGGCTCATCCCCGGCACCAACCGCACGCTCATCGAGGACAAGATCTTCGACTCGCCCAACGTGATCGACCCCAAGACGTGGAAGTGGTTCGAGGTGGGCGGTGACGTCGCGCGGCTGATGATGCCGCCGATGACGATGATGCTGTCGTCGTCACTCGGCGTGCCCGGCGGGACGGCGCCGATCGAGTTCATCGACCCCGACCCGCTGATCGACTTCAACGCGTCGCTGCTCGAGTCGCTGCTGATCGCCGGCAGCGCCGCGGACGACGACGTGCCCGCCGGCGCGATCGACCTCGGCGGCGTGCAGGGCACGGCGACCGTCAGCGACACGCTCGAAGATTCCGGCGACGAGGACTGGATCCGCTTCAACCTGCTCGACCGCGCTCGCCAGACCGACACGCTGACGTTCACCACCGCGGACACCGACGCGGACTTGCAGCTGGCGTTGTACGACGACGCGCTCACGTTCTACGGAGACGCGGTAGTCAACAACGGCATGGCCAGCATCTCGCTGGAGAATCTGCCGGCCGGCCGCTACTTCGCGCGTGTCCTCGGCACGTTCGACGCCGCGACCGTCGACTACGACCTGACCGTCACCGGACCCGGGTCCGCGCTGCCCAACCTCGTCGGCGAGATCCACCTGACCAGCGACCGCATCTATGTGGGGCAGCTCGTCCCGATCGAGTACACCGTCACGAATGTCGGCGGGTCGGTCGCGAAGGCGGGCATCGCGCGGCTCGTCCGCTCACGCGACGACGTCATCGACGCCAACGACGCCAACCTCGTGTCGCCTGCGCTGCTGCAGATCCCCGCGCTCAATCCCGGCGAGAGCTTCACCGCCACCGCCTTCGTCGCCAACCCGAGCGAGATCCTCGGCACGGCGTACCTAGGTCTCGTCGTCGATCCGCGCAACCGGACGAAGGAGTCCAGCGAATTCGACAACGAGTACCTCGTGGCCGTGTCGCTCGAGCTGCCGCCCGATCGCTACGAGCCCAACGACGCGGCCCGCAATCCCACGGAACTCGGCGGGCTCTATCACACGATCAGTGAGACGGGGCTCAACCTCGCGTCGCCCGGCGATGACGACGTGTTCCGCTTCTATCTCGCGACCGACGGCACCGCCGCGGACCAGGTCACGGTCTCCACCGACGAGGGCCTCGGCCACGTCGTGATCGACGTGCTCGACGAGAACGAGCGGGTCGTGCGGAGCAGCTACGACACGAGTCTCTTCGAGGACGCGGGCGCCGGCGTCGACACGCTGAGCCTCGCCGACCTGCCCGCCGGGCTCTATTTCCTGCGACTCACCACGCTCGACGATCGGGCCGTGCACTACAACCTGACCATCGACGCGGCCAGCCGATCGGGCGTCGAGCTCACGACGGACCTGTTCCTCGCCTCCGACGCGCTCGTGCCGACGCTCGACAATCACGTGCAGCTGCGCGTGGCGAACTTCGGCTCGACGCCCGCGTTCAACGTCGCGGTGCAGCTTGAGCTGGTCGACGGCATGGGCGCCGCCACGCCGCTCGGCGCCGCGGCGATTATCCCGTCGCTCGCCGTCGGCGAGTTACGCGAGATGGTGCTCGCCGTCGACCCCGCCGGCACGCCGGTCGGGGACTATACGCTCCGTGTCACCGTCGACAGCGCCGGCGCCTTCGCCGAGTCCAACGAGGACGACAACGTGCTGGAGCGGCCGGTACGCGTAACCCGCACGCCGGACGCCATGGAGATCGACAACGCACGCGACGGCTTTGTCGAACTCGACCTCGTGCGCGGCGCCGAGTCGATCATGAATCTGAATCTGCACGACCGATTCGATGTCGATCGCTTCCTGTTCCGTTTGGGGGCCACCGGCCAGCCCGGCGACCGTATCGATGTCCTCTTCGCTCACGCACAGGGCGACATCGACGCGTACCTCTACGACCCCCAGGGCCAGGAGATCGCCACGGGCCTTTCGATGACGGACAACGAGACGCTGAGTCTCGACGGGTTGCCCGCGGGGTTGTACACGCTGGTGGTCTCGACGCCCGACCAGACCGAGGGAACGTTCGATTACGCGATCGATTTCACCGCCCCCGATGCGGCCGGGCCGAACCTGGTCGTCGAGTCGGTCCGCATCGATGATCAGCGTGTGATGTCCGGTGGAACCCTTGACGCGACGGCACAGATCGTCAATCTCGGCGACGCCGCGAGTGGCGGATTCAACGCGCAGTATGCGCTGTCCGACGACGAGGTGTACGACGCGGGCGACATGCTGATCGGTTCGCCGTTTGCCGTGTCGTCGATCAGCGCCGGGCAGACCTCGACGGACGTGCGGGCCGTAACGTTGCCGGGCGGGCTCGATGCGGGACGGCGGTACCTGATCCTCGTGGCGGACATCGACGACGGCGTGGCCGAGACCGGCGAGACCGACAACACCGCGCTGGTGCCGATCGCCGTGTTGCCTCCCGCGGATGTCAACGAGTCGAACGACACGCGTGCGACGGCCACGCCGGTGACCTTCATTGACGGGCTCTTCGAGCAGACCGGGCTGAACATCTCGCCGGGCGACGTCGACGTGTTCGCCTTCACGCTCGTCGCCACCGGTGGCCCTGACGACGTCGCGGCCGTGTCGTTCAGCACCATCGAGGGCAACCTCGATATCGAGTTGACCGACGCCAGTGGCGCAGTGTTGCGGTTGTCAAAGACGGCCCGGCCGGTCGAGGAGGTCAGCCTCGCCGGGCTCACCGCCGGCACGTACTACCTTGTCGTGCACGGCGCTAACAGCGTGTCCGACATCAGTACGAACTACACCGTGATGATCGACCCGGCGATGGCTCCGGCGGGCCAACCGCTACAGACCGCCGGGCCGATCGCCCCCGCGCCGCCGCTCGATCCCTTCACGCCGACGTCTGCCGGCGACGCCTCAACCGGCGGCGGCGTCGATGACCCGACATCAACGGTCGCCATCCCCGCGGCGACTGGCGACACGTCCGACGCGTCGCTCGCCGCGGCTCTGCCGTCGCTGATTACGGTGTCGGCGTCGTTGTGGCGGCAGGTGCTCGACGGCGCGGCGGTCCCGCAGATCGACTTCGCCGTGGCGGACCTTCCGGCAGGGCAGTTGGCGCTGGCGACAGTGACGCGATACGACGCCGCGGGCCGTCCGGTCGGTGGTCGCATCGTTGTCGACGTCGACGGCAACGGGCGCGGCTGGTACGTCGATGACACACCGCTCGACGCCGATGGCTTCATCGTTGGCACGGACGGCGGTCAGAGTGTCGCCTCCGCCGACTCGACCGCCGCCGGCCGCTACGACTTGCTCAGCGTGGTGCTGCACGAGACGGGCCACCTGATCGGCTTCAGCCCCGCGTTTGCCGGGTTTGCCGCGATCGTTGACGTCAACGCCGATGGTTCGGCAAGCATCGATACGCCCGACGGCGCCGTGCCGCTGTCGCGTAGCCGCGACCACCTGCGATCCGACGTGCTGCCTAACGACCTGATGAACCCGTTGCTGAGTCCCGGCACGCGACGCCTGCCCACGGCGCTCGACGGCGTGATCCTCGACGAGGCCTGGGCCGCGGCGCTGGCGCGCGGGAACCGCGACGCCATCGATCTCACCGGCGACGCGTCGCAACTCAGCGGCGCCGGTGTCATGTTCACCATGCTTGCCGACGCCGCAATGCAGGACCTCGCCGATCCTCCTACGGGTCTGATCAACGGCGGCTTTGACGTCAGTGACCCACAGAGCCCGGCCATCGGGTGGGACGTATTCGGGAACGCGGTGATCAACCTCAGTCGCGGCGAGTTGACCGAGGGCGGCCTGCTGTTCAGCGACTTCTCGCAGACGTTCGTCCTACCCACCGGCGCCACGACGCTGACCTTTACGCTGACCGTCGATTCGCTCGGCGGCGGCGGGGCGTTGCCGCCCGACGCGCTGGAAGTGGCGCTGATCGACCCGGTCACTGGCAACCCGCTCACGTCGACCGCGCCGGGCCTCACGGCCACCGATGCGTTGCTCAACGTGCGTGCCGACGGCCGCGCCGCGTTTGCAGACGTCGTGACCATCACCGGCGCCGGCGCGAGCGGCGACACCATCGCATTCGCCACGCCGCTGACCGTCACCGTCGACGTCTCCGGCCTCGCCGCCGACACCGTCGCAAGCCTCTATGTGGACCTCGTCGGATTCGGTAGCGCCGACAGCAGCGTCAAGCTCGACAGCTTTGCGTTCGACACGCCCGATGGCCCACCCGTCGCCAACGACGACAGTGTTACCACCGCCGAGGACACGCCGCTCGACATCGATGTGCTCGGCAACGACTTCGCCGCGACCGGCCTGACGCTGTCGATTACCGGCTCGACCGACCCGTCACACGGCTCGATCGTCATCAATGGCGACGGCGCCATCACCTACACGCCCGACGCTGATTTCCACGGTGTCGACGTGTTCACATACACCATTGATGACGGGCAGATGCGCTCCGACACGGGCACGGTGAGCGTGACGGTCACGCCGGTCAACGACGCGCCGGTCGCCGCCGACGACGAGGCGAACACGCAGCAGGGCGTCGCCGTGACGATCGACGTGCTGGCCAACGACAGCGACGTCGATGTGGATCCGCTGAGCATCGAGTCGTTTACACAGCCCGCCGGGGGCGTCGTGACCGACAACGGCGGCGGGCAGTTGACGTACACGCCGAGTAACGGATTCAGCGGCGTCGACACGTTTACCTACGACGTCAGCGACGGCGCCGGTGGCGTCGCCACCGCCACGGTCACGGTGCAAGTCGGCGAACCGCAGTCGCCCGTCGCGGTCAACGACACCGCCACGACCGACGCGGACATGCCGGTCACCATCGACGTGTTGTCGAACGATTCCGATCCGCAGGGCGACCCGCTGACCGTCGAATCCGTGTCCGACCCCGCCAACGGATCAGCCGTGATCAACGGCGACAACACGATCACCTACACCCCGGACATGGGCTTCGCCGGCGACGACACGTTCACCTACACAATCAACGACGGCGCCGGCCACGCCGACACCGCGACAGTTGTCGTGACGGTCAACCCGACGAACGAGTCGCCCGACGCCGTGGATGACATCGCGACCACCGACGAGGACACGCCGGTCGTCATCGATGTGCTGGCCAACGACACCGACCCGCAGGGCGATACGCTTGCGGTCCAGTCCGTCACCAATCCGATGCACGGTTACGCGACGATCAATACCGACGGCACGATCACCTACACACCCGACGTCGACTTCAACGGCGTCGACATGTTCACCTATACGATTAACGACGGCGCGGGACACACGAACAACGCTATCGTTGTCGTGACGGTCAACCCGGTCGACGACGACCCGACGCCCGGCGACGATTCGACAATGACCGACGAGGACACGCCGGTCACCATCGACGTGCTGACCAACGACACCGACCCGCAGGGCGACACGCTCTCGGTCGAGTCCGTCAGCGATCCTGCCCACGGCTCAACGGCGATCAACCCCGACGGCTCGATCACGTATACGCCCGACGCCGACTACAGCGGCGTAGATTCGTTCACCTACACCGTCAACGACGGCGCGGGGCACACCGGCTCGGCGACCGTCACCGTCGCGATCAGCCCCGTGAACGACGACCCGACCGCGATCGACGACGCGACGACCACCAATGAAGACACGCCGGTCGACATCGATGTGCTGACCAACGACGGCGACGTGGACGGTCAGACGCCGACCGTCGACGCCGTCACGCAGCCCACCCACGGCTCGGCGTCGATCAACCCCGACGGGTCGATCCGCTACACGCCCGCGACAGACTACAACGGCGCCGACACGTTCGCCTATACGATCACCGACGGCGTGGGTGGTGCGGCGACCGCCACCGTCAACGTGACCGTCAACGCCGTCAACGACAATCCCGTCGCCGTCGACGACGAGGCGTCGACGCAGGAATCGACGCCCGTCGTCATCGACGTCCGCGCGAACGACAGCGACGTCGACGGCCAGCCTCTATTCGTGCAGGACACCACCGACCCTGACCATGGCTCGATCGTCGTCAACGGCGACAACACGATCACTTACAGCCCCGACGCAGGCTTCAGCGGCTTCGATACGTTCACCTACACCATCAGCGACGGCGCCGGTGGCGCCGACGACGCGACCGTCACCGTCCACGTCTCGCCCAGCGGGCAGATGATCATCTTCGGCGACAACGCCCCGGCCCGCCGCCTGCTGTTCACCGACTTCGACGGTACCCAGGTGCAGATGACACTCATCGGCGCCACGGCGACAGCGGTGGTGCAGGGTGACGACGTCAACGTCGAGTTCATCCGTAACACGCTCGTCGTCACCGCCGCCGGAGGCGTCGGCGTGTCTACGCTCGCGATCACCTCCACGTCCGCCAATGCGCGGCTGTTCGTCCGCACGCGCGGTGGCGATGGTGACGTCGATGTTCACGACATCGACATCACGGGCGCGTTCGGCCTCATCAACGCCCCGCGCATGAACATCACCGGCGACTTCACCGCCGAGCGCGGCCTGGCCATGATGTTCGTCGGCGACATCAACGGCGGCGGTCAGCAGACGCTGCTCATCGGCAGCGATCCGACCAACCCGCGCCGATCGCTCGTGTTCCGCGCCGGCGTTGTGGTCGACGCGTCGATCGACTCCGACACGCCGCTGCGGCTCGTGCGTGTCACCGCGTGGTACGACGCCGACGGCACGCCGGATGTGATCGCCGCTGCAACGCTGGGCGTGCTGGAGACCACCGGTTTCTATCGACGCGCCTCGTCTGGCGTGTTCCAGGCGGACGTCGACCTCAGCGGCGACGGCAGCGGCGCCCCGGCGCTCGGCCGGGCGGTGATCCGCGGGCCGCTGTCCGACGCCGATTGGAACGTTGCCGACGGCGCCGTGGCGCTGATGCTCCAGCGTGTCGATGGTCTGCGTCTCGACGTCGATGGCGAATTGCGTGTGCTGCAGGCCGCGGGCGACGTAACACGGCTCGACCTCACGGCACAGCGCATGCGTCAGATGGTGATGGCGGGTGATCTCGTCGACTCGCGCCTGGACCTGCTCGCGGAGGCCGATCCGGACGGCCCACCGGTCACCGCGCTGGATAGCGCCCGTGTGTTCGGCGAGATGCGAGGGTCTTCTTTACGGACCCGCGCCGACATCGCGTTCGTATTCGCCAACGCCATGATCGACAGCGATCTGTTGGCGGGGCTCGACGAGGGCGTCGAGGGCCTGCCGGATGCGCCGGGCGACTTTGATACGCTTGCGACGATCCGTGCCGTCCAAGTCGGCCGCGGTCGTGGCGGGCACTTTGAAGCCAGTCGCATCGCCGCCGCGTCGATCGGGCGTGCGTCGATATCCGGCGTTGATTCAGACAACGAGGGCACACCGTTCGGTGTCGCCACGCAGTCGTTTGGTCAAATCGACGTTCAGACAACAAGCGGCAGTCGTGTCCGACTGAGGCGTCCGATCGACATCGAACTCGCATCGTTCGACGAAGACTTTGTCGTTCGCATCGTCTGACGTGGCGTCCGACTCTTACCACTGGCTTGATTGTCAGAGGCGGGGATTCTCGCCGATTGGGTTGATGAACTGAGGCCCGCCGGCTCCGCGTTCCGAAACCACAGGTCGTCACAGCGCGACAAGGTGGTCATCCCGGTGCCCACGGCTCGTTAGTTTCAATTGTGGTTTGGGGCTTCTTCGGATGCTGAACTCGACGCGGCGTGCCTCGTCGCGCCGAGCTTCATGTAGCACTGGCGGATCAGTTCCGCGCGGGCGTTGCGGTCGTGGAGGCGGTTTGCGTCGAGCAGCAGTCCCAGCGCCTCGGCGTAGTCCGTGTTCCTTGAGGACCGCGGTGAGGTGCTCTCGGTCGATGACCGCGAGATCGGGATATTGAGAGCATCCGATCGCCAGCAGTTCGCGCAGGGCGGCTACGGCGTCTTCGTCGTCGTCATTGTCTCGGGCGGATGAACGGGACGAGCGATTCGCTCACCGTAGATGATGATTACGGGCGCCGACAAGTCATTCGTGGTGTAAACGCAGATGCCACAGATGTTAATATCCCGGGTTGGCGCCGCTCCGTGCGATCGTGCGGGTTGGCGTGACATGCGATTCCGCTGTCCGTTCACCGGTCGGGTTTCGCGGCGTTAGCGATGGCCGTGCCTCCGGCAAATCCCCGAATTCATCTGGTCACCCAGTCGCAAGTTGTTCGTGTGCCACGTGCTAGACTTTTTTTTCTGAAGTCGAACCACACGCGGATGTCCTGCGTAAAGATCAGCTAATCAGGGTTATGTCGTGTCGCCATGACGCGATATGGATCTGAAGGGCTAAACAATCACGGCGTCGCAGCCTGAATGACTTGTGTAATGAGTCGACCTCACCCGCGAGGCGAACGGTACACCGGACGTGGAGGCATAACGTGAGCGATAAACCACCGCTGATGATCGAGGCTCGGGGGCTGTGCAAATACTACGGCAGGTTCACGGCGATCAAGGACGTGACGTTCTCGATCCGCCAGGGCGAGATTGTTGCGTTCCTCGGGCCGAACGGCGCCGGTAAGAGCACGACGATGAAGCTTCTGACCGGATATCTGTCACCATCGGAGGGCTCGGCGCGGATCTGCGGTCACGACATGAAGACGGATCGTCTCGCGGCGGCGGATCGGCTGGGGTACCTGCCCGAAAACGGGCCGCTGTACCACGACATGACGCCGCGCTCGCTGCTGGAGTTTTTCGCCGAGACGCGCGGGATGCCGGCCGATCGGCGCGGCGAGCGCATCGCCGCCGTCGTGAAGCTCTGCGACCTGACCACAGTGATCAACCGACCGATCAGCAAGCTGTCCCGCGGGTATCGGCAGCGTGTGGGCATGGCGATGACGCTGCTACACGACCCCGACGTGCTGATCCTCGACGAGCCGACCGCCGGGCTCGATCCGAATCAGATCCGCGACGTGCGTCAGACGATCCGTCAGCTCGGCGAGACGAAGACCATCCTGCTGTCGACGCACATCATGCAGGAGGTCGAGGAACTCGCCGATCGCATCATCCTGATCAACGACGGGCGCGTCGTGTATGACGGGCCGCGCGAGGAACTCGTCGGCGACAGCACGCTGGAACAGCGGTTCCACGAACTGACCCAACGCGACGCCGAGCCCGATCGGCCAGAGGACGTCGCCGAGCCCGCCTCGGCGTAAACCCCACCACAAACAAGGTGCACACGCGAGCAGCATGATGAAAGCACACGTGATCCTCGGCATCTTCAAGCGGAACTTCTACAGCTACTTCAGCAACCCCACCGGCTACGTGTTCATCTGTGGGTTCGTGCTGATGACCGGCTTCGCGGCGTTCTGGCCGCACGAGTTCTTCAACGCCAACCTCGCCAACCTCGACCAGCTCAACGAGCTGATGCCGCTGATCCTGCTCGGCTTCGTGCCCGCGATCACGATGAGCATCTGGGCCGACGAGCGACGCCAGGGCACCGACGAGCTGCTGCTGACGCTCGCGGCCAGCGATCTCGACGTCGTCGCGGGCAAGTACCTCGCCGCGTCAGCCATCTTCACCGTGTCGCTGCTGTTTTCGCTGTCGAACATCGTCGTGCTGAGCCTGCTGGGCGAGCCGGACATCGGCCTGATGCTCACCACGTACATCGGCTATTGGATGATGGGCCTGACGATGCTGTCGATCGGCATGGTCGCGTCGTTCCTCACGTCGAATCTGACGGTCGGGTTCGTGCTCGGCGTGGCGTTCAACACGCCGCTGATCTTCGCCGCGTCGGCCGACGTGGTGGTGACCAGCAGCGACGTGGTGCAGTGGCTGCACCGCTGGAGCATCCCCGCTAAGTTCGAGGACTTCGCCCGCGGCGTGGTCAGCCTCTCCAGCGTGACATATTTCGTGTCGATCATCGCGGTGATGCTCTACCTGAGCATGATCCTCATCGGTCGGCGGCACTGGAACACGGGCGGCGGTGGTCGGGTCAACGCCGGGGCGCACTACGCGGCGCGCGTCGCATCGATGGGCCTGGTCGTCGTGGGGCTCGCGCTGTGCCTGCGTGTGCTCGACATGCGTGTCGATGCGTCGAGCGAGGGGCTCAGTTCGCTGTCGCCGCGCACGCTCATGCTGCTCGACGGGCTCGGCGACAAACGCCGCGTGCACATCGAGGCGTACGTCAGCCCGGAAGACGAGGTGCCCGAGGCGTACATCCAGACGCGGTTGAACCTGCTGACGATGCTCGACGAACTTCAGAAGCGCAGCGGCGGCAAGGTCACCGTCCGTGTCAACGAGACCGAGAGCTTCAAGGAAGACGCCGCCGTCGCCGAGCAACGGTTCGGCATCACCGGGCAGCGTGTGTTCACGCGTGACCGGGGCCGGTTCCGCGAGGCGGAAATCTTCCTCGGCGTTGCGGTCACCAGCGGACTGGACAAGGTCGTTATCCCATTCGTCGACCGCGGCATCCCTGTCGAATACGAGCTCGTGCGATCGATCGTGGCCCTGGCGCAGAAGGATCGCAAGACCGTCGGCGTCGTGACGACCGACGCTCAGCTGATGGGGGGATTCGATCCGCAGACCATGAGCCAGACGCCCGGTCAGGCCATCATCACGGAGCTCGAAAAGCAGTACAACGTCAAGCAGATCAACCCGTCGGAGCCCATCAAGCAGCACTACGACGTGATGCTCCTCGTGCAGCCGTCGACGCTGGAGCCGGCGCAGCTCGACAACGTGCTCGACGCGATCCGCGACGGCCAGCCCACCGCGATCTTCGAGGACCCGCAGCCGTTCGTCAGCCGCAACATCGCCGGAACCGACCAGCCGCGCCAACCCCCGCAGCAGAACCCCTTCATGCGACCGCCGCCGCCGAAGCCCAAGGGCAACATCAACAAGCTGTGGCAGCTGCTCGGCGTCATGTTCGACGGCGGCAACGTCGTGTGGCAGGACTACAACCCGTACCCCAAGGCGGACAATTTTCCCAACGAGTTCGTCTTCGTCGGCCCCGCGTCGGGGCAGTCCGAAGCGTTCAACACGAGTGATCCGATCACGTCCGGTCTCCAGCAGACGTTGTTGCTGTGTCCCGGATCGGTGACCAAGGCGAACAACTCGATCCTCACGTTCGAGCCGCTGCTCCAGACCGGCAAGCGCACGGGCACGGTGGCGGTCAACGAGCTGTTCATGCCGTCATTCTTCGGCGGCGGGGGCGGCCTCAACCCCGATCGTCGTCTGCATATCACCGAGCAGTCCTACACGCTCGCGGCACGCATCACCGGCACGCCGCGCGTCGCGGACAGCGACGCGAAGAGTGACGCCGGAAAGGACGGCGACAAGGCTGCGGACGACAAGTCGAAGCCCGCGGCGATCAACGCCGTGCTGTTCGCCGACATCGACGTGCTGTCCGACGTGTTCTTCAACATCCGCAGCCAGGGTCCGAACCCGGATATGGACCTGTACCTCGACGTGGACAACGTAACGCTGGTGCTCAACACGATCGACTCGCTCGCGGGCGACGACCGCTTCATCGACATCCGCAAGCGGCGTCACGAGCACCGGACGCTCACCGCCTTCGAACGGATCGCCGAGCAGGAGCGGCTCCTGGCGAAGAAGGCGCGGCAGGAGTACCGCGAAGACTTCACCAAGGCGATCGAGCAGGAGCAGGACAAGATCAATGATCGGGTCGACAAGATCCGCAAGACGCCCGGCATCGATCAGCGCGAATTCGACATCCAGCTTGAAACGGCGCGGTCGCAGCTCGAAAAATCGCTGTCGGTCAAGCGGCTTCAGCTGGAGCAGGAACGCGATCGTCGCATTCAGCAGGCCGAGTCGGAGATGGAACTGCACATCCGGCGGGTGCAGAACCGCATCAAGCGACTGGCGGTGTTCCTGCCGCCGATCCTTCCGCTGGGGATCGGGCTGTTCATCTTCATCAAGAGGCGATCCGGCGAACTGGAAGGCGCGGTGCGATCCCGCGTGCGCAGCTAGCGAGGTGTGAACATGAGTGAGACAAAGAAGACCGCCGTATTCGGTGCGATCGGGTTGGCGATGCTTATCATCGGCATCGTGATCCAGCCGCGATCGGTGGCGACAAAGACCAACGACGACATCGGTCAGCCGCTGTTCGCTGACTTCACCGACCCGCTGACCGCTAATTCGCTGGAGGTGTTGGCGTTCGAAGACACCACCGGTGACCTGCTGCAGTTCAAGGTCGCGAAGGTCGACGGCGCGTGGGTTATCCCGTCGCACGAGAACTATCCGGCCGACGCATCGCGGCGGATGGCCGACGCGGCGTCATCGCTCATCGGCCTGCAGAAGCTCGGTGCGGTCAGCGACTCGATGAACGAGCGAAGCGAGTTCGGCGTGCGCAACCCCGAGAAGGCGAAGGTCGGCGATACCGGCGTCGGTCGCCTCGTGCGCATGACCGACGACAAGGGCAACACGCTGGTGCAGTTGATCGTCGGCGACGCCGTGAAGGATCGGCCCGGTCTTCGCTACGTGCGCGTGCCCGGCCAAGACCGCGTTTACGTGACGAAGGTGGACCCGTCGAAACTGACCACGAAGTTCGACGACTGGATCGAGCGCGACTTCCTCAAGCTCAACGCGGCGGACGTGCGTACCGTGACGTTCGACAACCACAGCATCGACGAAGCCAACCGGCGGTTCGTCCCCGGCGACAAGGTCGTTGTCCATTACGACCCGTCGGCGGACCCGAAGTGGAGTGTTAAGGACGCGCCGGTTGACAAGGTCGCGGATGCGAAAAAGCTCGACGCGATGCGCAACGCGCTCGACGACCTGAAGATCATCGACGTGACGCGCAAGCCCGATGTGCTCGTGGCGAACCTCCGCAAGGGAGCGGAGATGTTCAGCAACCTCAACACGCCGGAGAACCGCACGATCATCGAGTCGCTGATCGGCAAGGGCTTCTTCCCCGCGTCGATCGAAGGCCAGCAGGGCACGCGAATCCTGTCGAACCAGGGGCAGATCATCGTGACGATGAAGGACGGCGTCGAATACGTGCTGCGGTTTGGCGAGATCGCCGAAAGTGAGCAGCACGCCAGTGCGGTGGCGCAGGACGACGCGACGAAGCCTTCCGCGGCTGAGGCGAACCGGTACATCTACGTTCTGGCGCGGTTGAACGAAGACGTGATCGAGAAGCCGAAACTCGAGCCGGAAGCGACGCCGACCCCTGAGGGTCCGCCCGCGCCGCAAGGCTCGAGCGTCCCGAAGCCGTCGGTGCCGCCGCTGCTCAAGCCGAACGGCGACTCAGGCGCCCAGGGCCCCACCGGCGCAACGGGTGACGCGGCGGCCGCTACCGGCGACGCCGCCGCGCCGAAGCCGACCGCCGCGCCCGCGGGCTCGGCAAAGGACCCCGTGCACGCCGAGAACGATCGCAAGATGAAGGAGTACAAGGACAAGGTCGACGGCGCCCGCAAGCGTGTGGACGAGTTGAATAACCGCTTCGCCGACTGGTACTACGTCATCTCCGACGAGGTCTATCGCCAGATCAAGCTGTCGCGGCAGGACGTGCTAACCGACAAGAAGGCGGAGGCCGAGTCGAAGCCAGAAGCGGCGAAGCCCGGCTCGTGATGCGGCGTTCGTTACGCTCCGCGTCACAATTGAAGGCGCGGCCGTCCTCGATTCGTGCAGGAGATTGCAAGCAACCCGACATCGAAAGGAGAACATCATGGTCCGAACCGTGATGAAGCCGATCGTGCTTACCCTCGTCTTCGTGATTCTTCAAAGCGGTACCGAAGCGCATGCCGCGTCGATCTTTCCCGACAAGAACCTCGAAGCGGCGGTGCGCCGACAGGTGTTCGCCAAGCGTGACAGCAAAGACCCGCTGACGCCCGAGGATGTCCGCCACATCTCCACGATCGATGGGGCAGGCATGGGCATCAAGAACCTGACCGGGCTAGAGAACTGCACGGCATTGGCGGAGGTGAAGCTCGACAACAACCACATCACGGACCTGACGCCGCTCAAGGGTCTCAAGCGGCTCCAGTCGATGAAGCTGGATCATAACGATATCGCCGACATCTCTCCGCTCGCGGACCTCGACGCGTTGCAGTACCTGGACCTGTCGCACAACCGTGTCGCCGATCTCGGGCCGCTGAAGGATCACACGAAGCTCAGCACGCTCTACCTGACCGGCAATCAGATCTCCGATGTCTCGCCGCTGTCGGGCCTGCGGGCGTGGTCGGTCTATCTCGGAGGCAACCCGATCAGCGACTATGCGCCGCTCGCGAATCTGTCGCGTGTCTCGACGCTGGAGTTGTCGCACACCAATCTCGTGGATCTGACGCCGATCGCCGCGCTTGCCGAGTTGCGTGTGCTGTTCCTGCAGGGAAATCGGATCACCGATCTGCAGGCGCTCGTCAACGCGTGCGAGCAAGACGCGGCGGGGGACAGGCGGTTCGCGCCGTATCTCCGCGTGTTCGTCGCGGGCAATCGGTTGAGCCCGGCGGCGATCAAGACGCAGATTCCCAAGCTCGAATCGTTCGGCGTACGGGTCGATCAACAGAACTGATGCCGTGCTCGGTCCGGACGGTGAACGTCACAAGAATCTGGCTGCGGGACCACGTTGCGCGGTGGTCGTAGCCGTCGTGGTTCTATCGGGGGTTCGATCCCGGCGCGGGCGGCGTGGCTTCTGCCGGGCTCACGTCGACGCTGACGAGCAGTTCGTGTTCGCCGCCGCCGAGGATCGCGCCGCGGATGGGGCTGACGTCGGCGTAGTCGCGTCCCCATGCGAGCACCACGTGTCGTGACGAACGTATGCAGCCGTTGGTCGGATCAAAGTCGATCCAGCCCGCTTCGTTGCAATGCACGCTGACCCACGCGTGCGACGCGTCGGCGCCGACCATGCGCGGCTTGCCGGGCGGCGGATCGGTCCGCAGATACCCGCTGACGTATCGCGCCGGCAGTCCCAGCGAGCGCAGGCACGCGATCTGGAGGTGAGCGAAGTCCTGGCACACGCCACGCTTCTCCTTCATGACTTCCTTGACCGACGTCGCGAGCGTCGTGGTCTTCGGCGCGTACTTGAACTCGCGGTGGATCCGCCGCGTCAGATGCATCGCCGCGTCGCCGATCGGCCGGTTGGGCGTGAAGCTGAACCGCGCGTACTCCGCGAACTCGGGGCCGGTCGTGACGAACTCGGAGTCGAACAGGTATTGCTCGGCTTCGATGGCTTCTGGCTTGGTGTCCTCCGTGGTCTCGGCCCACACGGCGTTGCGCACGAGTTCCCACGGCTGCGTGACCGGCAACGTCGGCGCGTCGGCGTCGAACACCTCGACCTCGCTGTCCGCGGTGATCGTCAGCTTGTCGTGCGGCTGATAGATCGCGAAGACGCTGACACCGTTGCCGAAGTAGTCGTTGTACGCCTGCACCGTCGCCGGCCCGGGCTGCACCGTCAGCGAAAACCGGTGGCAACGCTGGCTCGGCAGGTCGCGCGGCGTGAGGTGCACGAGGTTCTGACACGTCGAGACGGCCTCGGTGTACTGGTACTCGGTGGTGTGGCGTATGCGGTATTTCATGGCGTGTGGCCGATGCCGGTGTCGGTGATCGAGCGTGCGGCGTGCGCGTGGCTCAGGTACGAAACGTTGATCGCGTGCGCCAGTTCGTTGAACTCCCGGCTCATCCAATCGAGCATCTGAATCAGGCGTGTGCGTCGCCCGGCGGTGATCGTGTCGACCATCTCATCCACTTCGGTGAGCTGCGCCGTCGCGAGCAGCCCCATCGCGATGCGGACCTCCGCTGGACGTTGCGAGCCGGGTGTGGACGGCGCGATCTGCTGGATGTGTTCCTGGATCATCGCACACTGATACGTCAGCGAGCGCGGGTTGGATTCGTCGAGGACCAGCAGGTCGAGCACCGCCGCGGGTTCGACCGACGCGAGGTAGCGCGAACGATAGGTCATCAGGCTGTTGGCGGTTTCGAGCACGGCGGTGAGACGTTCGGTTTCGAGCGAATCGGCGTGCCCGAGGCCGAAGCGTAGCAGCGTGACGAGGTTCTGGGATCGCTCGATACGACGACCGATGTCGAGGAACCTCCAGCCGCGCTCGCGTGTCATGCCCTCGACGGACTGGCCGCTGAAAGCGTTGAGTGTGAGGATCGACTCGTTGAGCAGCTCGATCGCGGCGTTGAGTTCGATGGCCAGTCGGCCGGTGGGCCGCACGAAGCGGTCCCGCAGGCGGGTGATGATGCGCCAGGCGTCGAGCGAGATGCGGTTGCGCACGCCGAAGCCGATGCGGTAGACGCGCTGCACGTCGGAGCAGACGCCGTTTGGCGCGGATTCGTCGAAGATCATGGGCACGAGCGCCCGGCCGATCTCTCGAGCGTCGAAGTCTTCTTCTTCGTCGGGTACCGGTGGGGCGGGGCGGCCCTGTTCGTGCAGCAGGCGCAGCAACTCGGGCAGGATTGCGTGGTCCGCCAGCACGGACTGATCAACGATCCGCCCCAACAGCGATCGCAGCACACGGGCCGTCGACTCGATCCGCTCGGTGTACCGGCCGAGCCAGTAAAGATTGTCGGCGACGCGCGACGGCAGCACGAACCCCTCGCGGGTAAGGCGTGGCGACTGACCGATCGGCGGGAGCAGGCTGAACTGCGGCACGGGCGTGTCGGACTGGACCCACGTGTCTTTGCTGCCGCCGCCGGACTGCGTGCTCACAAGCGTGGAGTCGACCGAGCCGCTGACGCGTGTCAGGCCACCTGGCATTACCGCGTAGCCGCCGTCCGGCTTTGCGACCGCGTAGACGCGCAACATCAGGTGTCGCGGCTGAAGCGTGCGGTTATCCCACGCGGGCGCGGTCGACAGCGGCACGCGTTCCTGTGCGATGTAGCGGTAGGGGCGCTGTGCGATCTGTGCGAGCAACTGTTCGCGACGCTTCGTCGACAGGGAATCGCCGAACACCACTTCGCTGCCGTGCGCGGCGAACGCGGGTTTGACGACGAGATCGGCGAGTTTGTCGAGCACGCTGCGTCGCGCCGTGTCCTGCCCGCACCACCACGTCGCGACCGAGGGCATCCGAAGCTCTTCGCCGAGCAGCGTCCGGCACAGGCCGGGCAGGAACGCCATCAACGCCGCGGTATCTGCGACGCCGGTGCCCAGCGCGTTGGCGACAACGACGTTGCCCGCGCGCACGGCCTGTGTCAGTCCAGGGACGCCGAGCACGGAATCGTCGCGCAGTTCGAGCGGATCGCAGTAGCTGTCGTCCTGCCGCCGGAGGATCACGTCGACGGGCATCAGTCCGCTGAGCGTCTTGAGGTACACGCGGTCATCACGCACGGTCAGGTCGCTGCCTTCAACGAGCGAGAGGTTGAGATAGCGGGCGAGGTACGCGTGCTCGAAGTAGGTCTCGTTGTACGGGCCGGGCGTCAGCAGCACGATGCGGGGCGTCTCACGCTGCGTCGGCGCGAGGTGATACAGCAAGTCGCGCAGCGTCGCGAAGAACCCCGCGAGGCGTTGGACCTGACACCGCTCGAAGCTTTCAGGCAGCACGCGGCTGAGCACGAGGCGGTTCTCGAGCGCGTAGCCCGCGCCGGACGGGGCCTGCGTGCGATCGTTGACGACCCACCACTGGCCGTTCGGCGCCCGCGCCAGGTCGGCGGCGTAGAGGTGCAGCCACACGCCGTCGCGCGGCTTCACGCCGTGCGCCGCCCGCAGGAAACCGGGGTTGCCGTAGAGCAGCTCAAAGGGCAGGTGCCGCTCACGAAGCAGCCGCTGCGGACCGTACGTGTCGGCGATGATCTGGTTGAGCAGCGTCGCGCGTTGGGTTACCGCCGACTCGATCTGCGCCCACTCCGTCGAGCTGACGATCAGCGGCAGCGCGTCGAGCTGCCACGGGCGGTAGATCCCGTCGCGGTCGCCGTAGACGTTGTAGGTCACGCCGTTCTCGTGAATGAACCGCCGCGCCTGGTCCCACCGCGCGTTCAGTTCATCGGCGCCGAGCGCCTCCAACTCGCCGACGAGCATACGCCACGGCTCGCGCACCTGACCGTCGGGACCGAGCAATTCGTCATGGTGACCTTCGATCGTCTTGTAGGGCCACATCAGATCGGCCTTCGCCTGGATGTTTGGCAGCGGAGGATTCATGCGACAACATATCCCGCGTCACCCGACGCGACGCCCCATAAAGCTCCTTGAAATCACACGCCGCGGGGCTGTCGGCGCAGGTCCAGTGTATGCGGGAATTCGGGGTTTGGCTCGGGGGATGGCACTTGCATCGGTCCGGGCGTGTGCCCGTACGGGAAGAACCGGGCGGTGCGCCGCGCCTCGGCCTCCATCGCGTTGACCGGGAACGTGTCGTAGTTTCGACCGCCGGGGTGGGCGACGTGGTACGAGCAGCCGCCTATCGATCGGCTGTTCCAGGTGTCGACGATGTCGAACACCAGTGGCGTGTCGACCCCGATCGTGGGGTGCAGGCAGCTCGGCGGCTGCCACGCGCGGTACTTGACGCCCGCGACGCACTGACCCTGTGTGCCCGTAGGACGCAGCGGCACCCGTCGACCGTTGCACGTGACGATGTGCCGTGAGTCGGTCAGGTTGTCGACCTTGACCTGCAGCCGCTCGACGGACGAATCGACGTAACGGGCCGTCCCGCCCGCGCCCGGCTCCTCGCCCAGCACCAGCCACGGCTCGATCGCCTGCCGCAGCTCGACCTCGATGCCCTGATGCTCGATGCGTCCGTAGACGGGGAAGCGGAACTCGAAGTGTGGGGCGAACCACGCGGTCTCCAGCGGGTAGCCCGCGCGGCGCATGTCCTCGATCACCTCGCTGAAGTCCTTCCACACGAAGTGCGGCAGCATGTAGCGGTCGTGCAGCTGCGTGCCCCAGCGTGTCGGTCGCTCGGTGTATGACTCGCGCCAGAACCGCGCGACCATCGCACGCAGCAGCAGCTGCTGCGTAAGCGACATGCGCGCGTGGGGCGGCATCTCGAACGCGCGGAACTCGATGAGCCCGAGCCGCCCGGTCGTGGAGTCTGGTGAGTACAGCTTGTCGATGCAGAACTCGGCGCGGTGCGTGTTGCCCGTCAGGTCCGTCAGC
Organism: Phycisphaera sp.; assembly: GCA_016125285.1. GTDB lineage: Bacteria > Planctomycetota > Phycisphaerae > Phycisphaerales > Zrk34 > RI-212. The sequence continues at coordinate 66,949 of WGMA01000051.1, read as the reverse complement.
AGGTGGCGGAAGATGCGGTCCACCATCCACGGCGGGCACTTGCCGAAATGCTCGAGCTGGCGGTCGACCTCGTCGAGCGCGATCTCGAGTTCGTACACGCTGTCGCTGCGCGCCTCGTCGACGCGCGGCGCCTGTGACGTTGGCCCGATGAACGTGCCGCTGAACAGGTAGCTGAGCGACGGGTGATTGAGCCAGTACGCGAGCATTGATCGCAGGACCTGCGGCCGCCTCAGGAAGGGGCTGTCGGTCGGCGACGGCCCGCCAAGGACAACGTGGTTGCCGCCGCCGGTGCCGGTGTGGCGGCCGTCGAGCATGAACTTCTCGGTGCCCAGCCGCGTCTGTCGCGCCTCCTCGTAGAGCGTGTTGGTCGTATTGACCAGTTCGTCCCACGACGCGGCGGGGTGTACGTTGACCTCGATCACACCCGGGTCCGGCGTCGCCTTGATGTGGTTGACGCGGTGATCGTGCGGCGGAGGATCGCCCTCGACGATCACCGGCATCTCCAGCGCCGCGGCGGTGTCTTCGATCGCGGCGATCAGGTCGAGGAACGACTCGATGTTCGCCAGCGGCGGGAGGAACACGTGCAGCCGACCGTCGCGCACCTCAACGCACAGCGCCGTGCGCACGACCCACGCCGCCGATTCCCCGGGCTCGGGCGCGCGGTCGGGGTCGACCTCGGACGGACGCACGCGATCGCGCATCACAACGTACCGTTCCTGCGCGTCGGTCCGTGGGTCGCGGCGCGTAGCGACCAGGCTCAACTGCCGACGCTGCGGTACGGGCAGCTCGCCGCGCGGCGCCATCGGGTCGACCGGCACAACGTGCGGGTAGTCTCCCGGCGCGACCCACGGCAGGCTCGGCAGCGGCAGACGCAGACCGATCGGCGAGTCGCCCGGCAGCAGGATGATGTGTCGGCTCCGCAGCATCCACAGCCCGCTCTGCCAGATGCGCTCGCCGCGGTGGTGATCCCACGAAGGCTGGATCGGCAGCACGTAGCCCACCGGGTTGCTCAGCCCGCGCTCGAACACGCGGCGGATCCGGTCACGCTCTTCGGGCTCCTCAAGGTTGTTGTCTTCCGGGTCAACGTTGATCGGCAGGCGGCCTTCCTTCGACAGGAAGTGGATCGGGTCCTCGAACGCCGGCACGGCGTAGCGGTCCGACACATCGAGACGCTCGGCGAGCGCAACGATGAACTGCTCGGCGTCGTCGTGATCGAAGTCGTACGTCTTCTCACACGACGCGATCAGGTTGGGGTCGCTCCAGATCGGCTGGCCGTCCTTACGCCAGTAGGTCGTCAGCGCCCAACGCGGCAGCTGCTCGCCGGGGTACCACTTGCCCTGGCCGAAGTGCAGCAGCCCGCCGGGCGAGAACTTCGCGTGCAGGCGACGGATCAGCCGCTCGGCGAGCTTGCGCTTGTTCGGCCCGACCGCCGCGGTGTTCCACTCCGCGCCCTCCATGTCGTCGATCGACACGAACGTCGGCTCGCCGCCCATCGTCAGGCGGATGTCCTCGGCGTGCAGACGCTGGTCGATGTCGTGCCCGAGCCGCTCGATCTGGCGCCACTGGTCTTCGGTGTACGGCTTCGTCACACGCGGGTCTTCGTGGATGCGCGTGACACGCATGTGATGTGCGAACTCGGTCTCACACTCGTCCAGCGTGCCGCTGATCGGCGCGGCCGACAGCGGATCGGGTGTTGCGGCGACCGGGATGTGCCCCTCGCCCGCCATCAGGCCGCTCGTCGGGTCCAGCCCGACCCAGCCCGCGCCGGGCAGGTACGCCTCGGTCCACGCGTGCAGGTCGGTGAAGTCTTCCGGCGCGCCGCTCGGGCCGTCGAGCGATTTTACATCGGGCTTGAGCTGGATCAGGTAGCCGGACACGAATCGGGCCGCGATGCCGAGGTGGCGCAGCAGCTGCACCAGCAGCCAGGCCGAGTCACGACACGAGCCCCGCTTGCTGACCAGCGTTTCCTCCGGCGGCTGCACGCCCGGCTCCATGCGGATCGCGTACTCGATGTCCTTCTGCAGTTGCCCGTTCAGCCCAACGAGAAAGTCGACGGTGCGCTGCTCACGGCGGTCGACCTTCGCGAGATAACGCTCGAACGCCTCACCCGGCTTCTCGATGCAACGCAGGAACGGCGCGATCTCCCGCGTCAGCCACGACGCGTACTCGAACGGATACGTTTCGGCCTCGGGTTCGAGGAAAAAGTCGAACGGATTGATGACCGTCATCTCCGCGATCAGGTCGACCTCGACGAGCAGGTGGCGCACCTTGTTGGGGAACACCACGCGGGCGAGGTAGTTCGACTGCGGGTCCTGCTGCCAGTTGATGAAATGTTCATCCGGTTCGACGCGCAGCGAGTAGCTGACCACCGGCGTGCGCGCGTGCGGCGCGGGTCGCAGACGGATCGTCTGCGGGCCCAGCTGGACCGGCCGGTCGTAGCGGTACTCGGTCTTGTGATTCAGCGCGACGCGGATGCTCACGCAGGGTCCTTTCAATAGCAACGCCGGGCGTCGGCCCGTGTGTGTTCGGTTTGCGGCGACGGTGTCGCGGCGATCATTCGACGGCCGTGGTTTCGGGTTGCCGCCGCGTATCAAAGAACGCTTCGTGGATCGCCTTGCCCACCGCGTTGAGCTTCGACTGGAACGCGTCGAGGTATTCGTGCAGCCCGTAGTTGAGGATCTCCTGGATCTCTGCGTAGTCCAGCTCGCTGCGCAACCGCCCGAGCCGCTGCTCGGCGCCGTTCACGAACGACCCGAACCGCGAGCCGGTGATCTCGTTCATCGAAAGCTCGGCCTGCATCAGACAGAACCGCACCGACCGCGGGAAGTCGTCCGACAGAAGCAGGAACTCCGCGACGTTCCGCGGGACGATCTGGCGGTAGTGTTTGCGGAACATCTCGAAGGCGCTGATGCAGCGAAGCAGGCCCGCCCACTGGAGCGAGTCGTAGGGCGAGTTCACGTAGTCGATCCGCGGCAGCAGCATGAAATACTTGACGTCGAGCACGCGCGACGTCTTGTCGGCCCGCTCGATGGTCCAGCCGAGCTTGCAGAACTGCCACGCCTCGTTGTGGGTCATCGTCGAATACGTCGCGCCGCTGAACAGCAGGCAGGCCTTCTTGAAGTGGCTGAAGAAACCCGCCGGATCGTCCGCCACGTGCTGCGGCGCCAGGCGGTCGTTCATCATCAGGTACGAGCGGTTGAGTTGCTCCCACATCTCCGAGGAGATGATCTCGCGGATGGACCGCGCGTTCTCGCGGGCGTTGCGCATGCACGACGCGATCGAGTTGGGGTTGTCACGGTCGAACGTCATGAACTGCACGACGTTCTGCCTCGTGTACTCCTCACCGTAGCGTTCGATGAAGGACTTCTCGTCGCCGCTGGCGTAGAGAAGCGACTCCCACTCGTTACGGCTCTCGCCCGGCAGGTCCAGCACGAGGTGGCGCACGGCGTCAATAAAACGCGCCGTGTTCTCGGCGCGCTCGACGTACCGGCTCATCCAGTAGATCGCGTTGGCCACCCGGCTAAGCATCGCATCGCCGTTCATGTCCGCCATGCCTGTCCTCCCAATACCTGCGGTTCCGAGTCCCGTGTCGCGTCTCCCGTCATAGAGCCTGCGTCTGTCGCTGCGGGCTGTTTCCGTCAGCCAGCACCCACGTGTCCTTGCTGCCGCCGCCCTGCGAGCTGTTGACCACCAGCGAGCCCTTCTTCAGCGCCACACGCGTCAGCCCACCCGGCAGCACGTGGATGTTCTCGCCGTAAAGGATGTACGGACGCAGGTCGACGTGTCGGCCCTCGAAGTGATCGTCCACCAGCACCGGCACGCGCGAAAGCGATACGACGGGCTGGGCGATGTAGTTGCGGGGCGACGCCTTGATCTTCTCGGCGAACGCGTCCTGCTCGGCCTTTGTCGACGCCGGGCCTACCAGCATGCCGTAGCCGCCCGACTCGTTCGCGGCCTTCACCACCAAGTCCTTGAGGTTCGCCAGCACGTGCTTGCGATCCTTCTCGATCCAACAGAGGTACGTCGGCACGTTGTACAGGATCGAGTCCTCGCCGAGGTAGTACTTGATCATCTGCGGCACGAACGCGTAGATCACCTTGTCATCGGCGACGCCCGTGCCCGGCGCGTTGGCCAGCGCGACGCGGCCGTTGCGGTAGACTTCCATCAGGCCCGGCACGCCCAGCATCGAGTCCTCGCGGAACGCCTGCGGGTCCATGAAGTCGTCGTCGACACGCCGGTAGATCACGTCGACGGGTGTCGGCCCGCGCGTCGTGAGCATCATCACGCGCCCGTCCTCGACCACCAGGTCGCTCGCCTCCACCAGGTCCACGCCCATCTGGCGCGCCAGGTACGAGTGCTCGAAGTACGCCGAGTTGTAGATGCCCGGCGTCCACACCACGATGCGCGGCCGATCCATCCCGATCGGCGCCACGTGCGTGAGCGTCTCGACCAGCCGACCGGGGTAGTCGTCCACCGGCCGGACGTTCAACGCTTCGAACACGTTGGGGAACGTCCGCTTGAGTACCTGCCGGTTCTCCAGCACGTAGCTGACGCCGGACGGGCAGCGGAGGTTGTCTTCGAGCACGTAGACCGTGCCGTCGCCGCCGCGGACCAGGTCGGTGCCGGTGATGTGACACCAGATGCCCTGCGGCGGGTCGAGGCCGATGCACTGCTTGCGGAACGACGTGGCGGATTCGATCAGGTCGCGCGGGATCACACCGTCGTTGAGAATCTTCTGGTCGTGGTAGATGTCGTCGATGAACAGGTTCAGCGCGGTGATCCGCTGCCTGAGGCCGCGCTCGATCATCTCCCAGTCTTTGGCCTGAACGATGCGCGGGATGATATCGAACGGGAAGATCTTCTCCGTGCCTTCCTCGGCGCCGTACACGGCGAACGTGATGCCGAGGTTCATGAAGGCCGCCTCGGCCGCCTGCTGGCGCCGACGCAGGTCACCGTCGGGCAGGTCCGAGATGCGGGAGATCAGCAGGTCCGCGCCACCACGCGGTTTACCGGAGTCGTCGAACAACTCGTCGTAGAAGCCATCGGTCTGATATCCGTCAAATTGCATTTTCCCCATGTCCTCAAGGGTAACAAATTTCGATAGACATCTCGAAGCGAAACGACCTTGAGGAATTAGCAAACGGAATGCCGTGTCAAAGATACAGGCATTCAGGCGCGATCGGGCCACGTAAACGCCACCCGGCGCGGCGTGCCATGCTTGGCCTGCGCAATCATTAGGCAGGCCGCTTCGAAATAAGCTGAGGCTTCGGACTCAGTGATCTGTTGTTGGATCAGACGAAAGCCCGACGCTGTTTACCGTACGGACGCCGTATATGGGCGTGCCGCCCGCGGGGGCTTCCTTGTCGACAAAGCTCATCGACGGCAGCGGCGCCTCGGGCGTGTCGTGATACGACATCTGCTGAAATAGGGGGCGTCCAAAACGGCCGACCGGCTTCTCGGGAACCTGCCCGATCTTCTGGCCGCCGCGCTCGATGACGAAGCACTGCACGCCGCTTTCAAAGTCCGCGAAGGCGTCCCACGTGATCGTTACCTGCCCCGTGGCGGCGTCGCGGCTGGCGTGCACGGCTCGTGGCGCGGGTGGCGGGGTGGTGTCGCCCACGGCGCCGGTACGGACGAATTCGTCAAGCTTCGCGGCCATCGCCTTCGGCCAATCGCGTCGGCCCTCGTCGATCGGTTGCAGCGCCGCCGCATCGGGCGCGTCCGCGGCGGGTAGGCGGTGATCGAGCCAGAAGTCGAAGAAGGGAATGGACAGGTAGCGCGAGTCGCCGGTCTCGTGCGACGTGCGCGGGTCGGGCGCGAACTCGAAGAACGCGCCGTGCTCGAGGTAGTCCTCGCGCATGGCGGTGATGCCTTCCCACCCGACGTGAAACCGTTTGTCGGTCTTCTCCTTGAGCCCGGGGTTCGCCATCGCGGGCACGCCGTACGCGGCTTCGGGGATGATCGGCGTGGGAATGTCGCCCTTCATCCAGTAGCCGTAGGCCGTGCCGGACTGGTACCAGATGGCGACGATGCGCTGTGGGTGGGCGACCTGCATCAGACTCGCCCAGAACCCGCCACCGGAGTGGCCCCAAAGGCACCACGGCACGTCGTCGACCTCGGCGTGCCCGGTCACGTCGGCGAAGTGCGCCAGCGACTGGAGGAAGCGAGCGTCAGAACCGTTGCGCGGGTCGCACCACAGCCGACAGTTCGCGCCCTTCCGCGGGTCGTACGACGAGCCCATCAGGGCGCAGTCCCACTTGCGCGCCAGGGCCTGCCAGTGCAGGTCGTCCGCAGCGGTGCGTCCGCCGAGCGACGCGCCGGGGCCGCACCCGTGCTGGTGCACGATCACGCCGCGCAGTTTCTTCGCGCCGCTCGGCACCCACAGGTAGTAGTCAACCGCCAGCGACAACTCGCCGTCGGCCGTCATACCGGGGTAGTGCACCTGGTAGACCGTGCCGTCTGCCGAGGGATGCGTCGAATCGTGCGGACCGCGGTCCGCCTCGATCAGCGGTTTCGCCTTCGCTTCGAGTTCCGCGGCCTTCGCCTCGGCCTCGTCCAGCGGCAGGCCCGCCTTCACACCCGGCCGCTTGTGGCCCACTGCCGTGAGCCACGCGTCGTGCAGAATCGATTGACGCTGCGTCATCAGCTTGAGCAGTTCATCGCTTGGCTCCGTGATCGACTCCACGCCCCACGCGTGCAGGATCGTGTCGCCCATGATGCGGTGGCCGTCGACGTTGGGGTGAATGCCATCGCCGGAGAAGCTGTATTTCGGGTCCGTCTTGCGGTGCTCGGCTAGCGCCTCGGCGATCGGCGTGTGCAGGTCGATGACCATCTCCACGCGGTCACGCTGCTGCATGATCCACTTGCCGTACCGGCTCAACACGTCGTCGTACTTTTCATACATCTGCATGTATGAGTACTTCGCCTCGCCGTCGGGCTTGAGCTTGCCCTTGCCCTCGAGCGGCACCGGGTCGAACGGTGTCGGCGCCATGAGCACCAGCTTCGCGCCGGCCGCGTGCACCTTCTCGATCAGCTTGTTGACGCCGTCCTGGTACGCCTTGAACCGCTCGTCGCTGAACGGGTAGTAGATGCCATCATTCATGCCGTAGCACGCGACGACGACGTCGGGCTTGACGGCTGCGAGGGCACGGTCGAGGCGCTCGTGCACGTCGGGCCGCGGGAACGGATGGTCGGGTTCGGACAGCCCGCTGCACGTCTCGCTGGCCAGGCCGATGTTGATGATCTGCGGCAGCGGGTCGACGCCCTGGAGGCGCAACTGCGTCTGGATCCACGCCACGTAGTGCCCGGCGTGCGTGATCGAGTCGCCGAGCACGAGGATACGCTTCGCCTTGAGTGGGAACTGTGGCTCGGCGTGAGCGACGCGGGGCATGGCGACAAGGGCAAGCAGCCCCAACAACAGCGTGGCGCGGACGACAGACGGGTTTCGCATGGTCATGATCTCCAGGGGAGCCGCATCATAGCGGCGCGCTGTCAGCGGAACCGCTTGCGGTACCCCTGCGGCGTCAGTCCCGTCACGCGACGGAATCTTTTCGTGAAGTGGCTCTGGTCGAAGTAGCCCATCGCGATCGCGATGTCGGACACCGGGTCGTGCGTCTGGCTGAGCATGCGCTGGGCCTGCTGTATACGCAGCGCGTGAACGTACTGTGTGGGCGACATACGCAGCAGCGCACGGAACCGGCGGTTGAAGTGGGTGGGCGACAGGTCGGCAAGCTTCGCCATCTCTTCCATCGAGATCGTTTCGGTGTAGTGCTGCTCGATGTGTGTAATGACCGGGGTCAACTCGCGGAAGTAGTGTGTCTGCTCGCGCGGCGTGTCGATGGGGTACATCACACCCGCTATGCCGATGACATCGCCCGCGGCGTCGAACAGCGGCGTCTTGCTGGAAACGTACCACTGCGGCATGCCACGAAAGTGCGGCACGAGCCAGACCTGATTGGGAATCGGCCGGGCGCCGCGCATGACCCGCTGATCCTCGGCGATGTAGGCCTCGGCGAGGGCCGGTGGATGAAAGTCGCGATCGGTCTTGCCAAGCATGTCCCGCTCGTGTTTCGCTCCGTGCGGCTCAAGAAAGGCGCTGTTGACGCGCACGAAGCGGCTCTCGCGTGTCTTGGCGTAGAACCGGGCCGAGGGCAGGTACTCAAAAAGGCCCATCACGGACAGCGCATCGGGGTGCAGTGCGAAGAACTGTGCCTGAAACGTTAGGGGGTCTGTGGTTTCGGACATGGTCAAAATGTACCAAAAATTCGAGGCGCGGGTACAAGATAAACACGCGTCACGGGTCGATACTGGTGTGTATCGATTCTTCGGAGCTCCGCACCCCATGATCGTTAACGCAAATCGGACGCGGTTGTTTCTCGCTGTGGCGATGACTTACGCGGCGGTGGCTCTCGTACCGACGCCGGTGTGCGCCGGTGAGCCGCGCACGCCCGTGGACTTCGAGCGCGACGTGCAGCCGATCCTTTCCGAGCACTGCTACCACTGCCACGGCCCCGACGACAAGGCCCGCGAAGCAAAGCTGCGGCTGGATACCAAGGCCGGGGCGTTCAAGGACATGGGCGGCTACAAGGTGATCGTGCCGGGCAAGCCCGACGACAGTGAACTGTACTACCGCGTGTCGACGACCAAGGCGGACGACATCATGCCGCCGCCGAAGGCGAAGATCCCGCTGAAGCCGGCGCAGATCGATGTGCTCCGTCGCTGGATCGAGCAGGGAGCGCCGTGGGCGGCGCACTGGTCGTTTGTACCGCCGCGCGTCGGTGAGTTGCCGGAGGTGCGTGACGCGAAGTGGCCGCGCAACCCGATCGATCGGTTCATTGAATCACGGCTCGAGCGAGAGGGCCTGCGTCACTCACCGGAGGCGGACAGGATCACGCTGATCCGCCGCGTGACGCTCGACCTCACGGGTCTGCCGCCGACGCCGGAGGAGGTCGACGCGTTCGTGGCCGACAGGTCGCCAGACGCGTACGAGAAGCTGGTCGATCGGCTGCTGGCGTCGCCGCGCTACGGCGAGCGGATGGTGTGGGAGTGGCTCGACGCGGCGCGTTACGCAGACTCCAACGGCTATCAGGCCGACCCCGAGCGCACGATGTGGCCGTGGCGCGACTGGGTCATCAACGCGATGAACGCCAACATGCCGTTCGACGAATTCACCATCGAGCAGTTGGGCGGTGACCTGCTGCCCAACGCGACGCTCGAGCAGAAGATCGCCACGGGGTTCAACCGCAACCACATGTACAACGGCGAGGGTGGCCGCATCGCCGAGGAAACGCGCGTCGAGAACGTGATGGATCGCACCGAAACGGTCGGCACGGTCTGGCTCGGCCTGACGATGACGTGCTGTCGGTGTCACAACCACAAGTTCGACCCGGTGACCAACGCCGAGTACTACCAGCTGTACGCGTTCTTCAACAACACCTCGGAGAACGGGGGCAAGTACGGCAGCGGGCAGATCCCGCCGGTGGTCAGCATGCCGACCGACGCGCAGAAGGAACGCTTGGCCGCCGCGGAAATGAAAGTCAAGGCGCTCCGCGAGAAGCTCAAGGAACTGGAGCCGAAGCTCGACGCCGAGCAGACCGCGTGGGAGCAGGCGCGCCGAGAGCACGGCGATCGACCGCTGTGGTCGGCGCTGGACTTCGACAAGCTCCTGTCGACGAACGGCGCGAAGATCACGAAGCGCGACGACTTGGCGGTCCATGTGACCGGCTACCGTCCGGAAAAGGACATCTACGAGCTCACGGCGCACACCGATGCGACGGGCATTGTGGCCTTCCGCCTCGACGCGCTGCTGGACGATCAGAGCCCGGCGAAGAACGTCGGGCGTGACGAGCAGGGCAACTTCGTGCTCAGCGAGATCGAACTGTACGTCCGGCCGGCCAATGATCCGAACGCCGAGCCGAAGCGGGTGATGTTCGCCAAGGCTGCGGCGGATCACTCGCAGGCGGGGTTCCCGGTCGAGCGGGCGATCGACGGCAAGGTGGACGCGGCGAACAACGGCTGGGCGGTGGACGGGCACGTCCGTCGTGAGCCGTGCGTCGGCGTGTTCGTCACCTCAGAGCCGGTCGGCTTCGAGGGCGGCACGGAGCTTCAGTTCCGCCTTCGGTTCGAGTCGCAGCACACTCACCACACGCTTGCGCTGTTCCGCATATCTGAAACCGCCGACAGGTCGGTGGTCAACGAGCCGTTGAAGGCGACGAGTGGCGTCGATCCGGCGGTCGCGAAGATCCTCGAACTGCCGGTCGACAAGCGTGACAACAAGCAGCGCAAGGCGGCGCGGGATTACTTCCGCGACAACGTGTCCAAGGATTCGGGCCCGCTGGCAGCGGAACTGAACAAGGCAGAGCTCGCGCAAGACAACATCGGCAAAGAGGCCAACGCGATCAAGGTGATGGTGATGGACGAACTGCCGGCGGACAAGCGCCGCACGACGGCGATCCTTGCGAAGGGCGCTTATGACAAGCCTGGCGAGGTGGTGCACGAGGGCACGCCGGCGATCCTGCCGCCGCTGGCGAGCGATGATCGGCCGACGCGTCTCGATCTGGCGCGCTGGCTGGTCCGCCCGGACCACCCGCTGACAGCGCGCGTGACCGTCAACCGCTATTGGCAGCAGTTCTTCGGCACCGGACTGGTGAAGACGACCGAGGACTTCGGCACACAGGGCGAGCGGCCGTCGCACCCCGAGCTGCTCGACTGGCTGGCCAGCGAGTTCATCCGCAGCGGGTGGGACGTGAAGCACATGCACAAGCTGATCGTCACGAGCGCGACGTATCGCCAGTCGTCGCGCGTCGACAGCGAGTTGCTGGAACGCGACCCGCACAACCGCCTGCTCGCGCGGGCGCCGCGGTACCGCATGCCGTCGTGGATGCTCCGCGACCAGGCGCTGTTTGTCAGTGGCCTGATGACCGAGAAGCTCGGTGGGCCGCCGGTCATGCCGTATCAACCGAAGGGCATCTGGGCCGAGGCGACGTTCGGCAAGAAGCACTACACACAGGACCCGGGCGACAAGCTCTATCGACGCAGCGTGTACACGTTCTGGCGTCGCATCGTCGGGCCGCCGGTGTTTTTCGACGTCGCCAAGCGGCAGACGTGCGAGGTGAAGGTCGCGCGGACGAACTCGCCGCTGCACGCGCTGGTGACGATGAACGACGTGACCTACGTCGAGGCGGCCCGCGCGATGGCGCAGCGCGTGCTGCAGACAGCGGGCGAAGACCCGACACAGCGCGCCACTCTGGCGTTCCGGCTCGTCGCGTCGCGCAAGCCCAGCGCGGCGGAACTCGACGTGATGACCGGCCGCGTCGACGAGTTGCGCAGGCAGTACGCCGGGGACGCGAAGGCGGCGAAGGAATTGCTGGCCGTGGGCGACTCGCCACGTGACGAGAAGCTCGATCCGGTCGAGCACGCCGCGTATACGGGCCTGTGCCTGATGCTGTTGAATCTCGATGAGACGCTCACCAAGGAGTGAGAGTGATTTCGGATTTCGGATTGGGGATTTCGGATTTGGCGCCGCCGAGATTCGAATTGTTGAGGCGTAATAGCGGTCGCGACGAGCACGGCTCTGTGAGCCGTCGCTAGACAGGAATGGTGAACGAATATGAGCAAATCCGAAATCCGAAATCCGAAATCCGCAATCGAGCTTACCCGCCGCCGGCTGCTCGGTCGCGGCGCGACCGGGCTCGGCGTCGCGGCGCTCAGCACGCTGCTGGCCTCCGAGTCGCGCGCCGCGATGAGCGCGTCGTCTCCGACACGCAACGCGATCGGCGGGCTCAACGACCTGCCGCACTACGCCGCGAAGGCGAAACGCGTCATCTACATGATCCAGAACGGCGCGCCGTCGCACGCGGACCTGTTCGACTTCAAGCCGAAGCTGTATGAGTGGCACGGCCGGCAGATCCCCGACGAGGTGGTCGCGGGCAAGCGGTTCAGCACGATGACGGGCGGGCAGAAGGAGCGGCCGGTCCTCGCACCGATCACGAAGTTCGCGCGGTACGGCGAGTCCGGCGCGACCGTGTGCAACTTCCTGCCGCAGACCGCGTCGGTGGCCGACGACCTGTGCTTCATCAAGTCGATGCACACGACGCAGGTGAACCACGCGCCAGCGATCACGTTCTTCCTGACGGGCGCTGAGCAGGCGGGCCGCCCGGCGATGGGAGCGTGGCTGACGTACGGCTTGGGCAACCCCGCTGACGACCTACCGGGCTACGTCGTGATGACGTCGCGCGACAAGGAGGCGTCGTGCGGGCAGATCTTCTACGATTTCTACTGGGGCAGCGGGTTCCTGCCGAGCAAGTACCAGGGCGTGCAGTTCCGCGGGACGGGCGACCCGGTGCTGTACCTGTCGAACCCCGAGGGGATGAGCCGCTCCGTCCGACGCGGCATCCTCGACGACCTCGCGAAGCTCAACGAGATGAAACTCGCCGACGTGGGCGACCCGGAGATCGCCACGCGTATCAGCCAGTACGAGATGGCGTACAAGATGCAGGCATCGGTGCCGGACCTCACGGACTTCTCCGACGAGCCGCAGCACATCCTCGACATGTACGGCCCCGACGTGAAGCGACAGGGCTCGTACGCATACAACTGCCTGATGGCGCGCCGGCTCGCCGAGCGTGGCGTGCGCTTCGTGCAGCTCATGCACGCCGGGTGGGATCAGCACCGCAACCTCAACACGCAGCTGAAGATCCAATGTGAGGACACCGACGCGCCTTCGGCCGCACTGGTCAAGGACCTCAAGCAGCGCGGGCTGCTCGAGGACACGCTGGTGATCTGGGGCGGCGAGTTCGGCCGAACGCCGTTCCTGCAGGGCAAGATCGAAAACACCAAGCAGTGGGGCCGCGACCATCACCCGTACGCGTTCACGATGTGGATGGCGGGCGGCGGCATCAAGCCGGGCACGACGTATGGCGAGTCGGACGAGTTTGCCCACAACGCGGTGGTGAACCCGGTGCACGTCCACGACTTCCAGGCGACCGTCCTGCACCTGATGGGCATCGATCACGAGCGGCTCACGTTCAAGTTCCAGGGACGCCGCTTCCGACTGACGGACGTGCACGGGCACGTTGTTAACGACATCCTTGCGTGAGCGATATCTGATCGCCCGGGCGTTACTCCTTCCAACTCGCCAGCACACGCATGTAGTTTGAGCGTTCAAGCGCCTTCGGGTCGGGGCAACTGCGATGGCTCATGCAGCCGCGGAGTTGGCTGACGGACTCATACTCGTGTTCGGCGATCCAGCGACCGAGTCCGTCGATGAGCACGCGGAGGTGATCCGGGCCGTGACGCAGCAGGGCGGAGACGCACTGCACGCCGTCGGCGCCGGACATGATTGCTTTGACCACGTCGGTGACGCCGTGCACGCCGCCTGTGATCGCGAGGTCCGCCTCGATCGTGCCGTGCAGCATCGCCACCCATCGCAGTCGCAGCAGCAGCTCCGACGGATCAGACAAGTGCACGACGGGCGTGACGTCGAGCTCTTCGATGTCGATGTCCGGCTGATAAAACCGGTTGAACAGCACGATCGCCGACGCGCCGGCGATGTCGAGCCGCTTGGCGAAGTTCGGCAGGGCGGTGTAGAACTGCGACAGCTTCACCGCGACGGGGATGCTCACCTGCTTGGTAACGTGTTCGACGATCTCGACGATCTCGTTCTCGACGTCACCGCTGTTGCGGTCCGGGTCGATCGCCAGATCGTAGATGTTCAGCTCCAGCGCGTCGGCGCCGGCGTCCTCGATGAGGCGGGCGTACCCGAGCCAACCGCCGCGTGTCGTGCCGTTGATCGAGCCGACGACAGGCACGGCCACCGCGTCTCTCACGCGCCGCAGGTGATTGAGGTACTCGTCGGGCCCGAACGTCAGTTCGTCGGGCTCGGGCAGGTAGCTCAACGCCTCGGGGAACGATTCGGCCGGAGCGTGCGTCGTGTAGTACGCGTTCATCTGCTCGCTGACGATCTGCTCCTCGAACAGCGACCGCATCGTGATCATCGGCGCGCCGGCGTCCTCCAGGCGACGCACCGTGTCGAGGTCGTCCGCCAGCGGGCCCGCACCTGGGATGATCGGATGCGGCAGGTCGATGCCGAGGTAGCGTGTCTTGAGGCTCATTCAGGAATCCTCGTCTGGGGTTGCCGCGGTCGCGTGTTCGACTTCGCCAACATTGGTCGTTCCGGTGGCGTTTGCGGCGGACCAGTGCAACTGCGACATCTGCCGGTAAAGCTCGACGCGATCGGCCGTGTGGCGCGCCGCCTGCTTCGCCAGCCGTTTGAACCGCAGCGGGTCCATCTTCTCGACCATACGGAATCGCGCCTCGTTGGCCATGTACTGCGTGACCGACGCCTTGATCGGCGGGCTGTCGAGCTGCAGCGGTGCCTTGCCTTCGGCGATGCGACGCGGGTCGAAGCGGTACAGCGGCCAAACGCCGCTGTTCACCGCCAGCTTCTGCTGGTCGACGCCGCCCCGCAGGTCGTATCCGTGCGCGATACAGTGGCTGTACGCGATGACCAACGACGGCCCGGGGTACGACTCGGCCTCGAGCAACGCCCGCACTGTCTGGTTGTCCTTCGCCCCGAACGCCACCGACGCGATGTACACATTGCCGTAGCTCATCGCCATCAGGCCGAGGTCTTTCTTGTTCACGTCCTTGCCAGCGATGGCGAATTTCGCCGCGGCGCCGAGGGGCGTGGCCTTCGAGCTCTGCCCGCCGGTATTGGAGTACACCTCGGTGTCGAGCACGAGCACGTTGACGTCACGCCCCGAGGCGAGCACGTGGTCGAGTCCGCCGTAGCCGATGTCGTACGCCCAGCCGTCTCCACCGATCAGCCACACGCTCTTGCGCAAGAGGTAGTCGGCGATTCGGTCCAGCTCGCGGGCGTCGTCGCTGTCGATGTTTCGCAGCTTGTCACGCAGCTCGGCGACGCTTCTCCGCGCCGCGGCGACGCCCGTTTCGCTGTGCTGATCGGCGTCGTAGATCGCGCGGACGAGGTCGGGCCCGACGCGATCGGCCAGACCGTCGAGCAGGTCCGTGGCGTGGTCGAGTTTGTGATCGACGGCGAGCCGCATGCCATAGCCGAACTCCGCGTTGTCCTCGAACAACGAGTTGCTCCACGCCGGGCCGAGCCCGTCGGCGTTGGCGCACCACGGTGTGGTCGGGAGATTGCCGCCGTAGATGCTCGAGCATCCCGTGGCGTTGGCGACGAGCAGGCGGTCGCCGAACAGCTGCGTCAGCGCCTTGATGTACGGCGTCTCGCCGCAGCCGGCGCACGCGCCGCTGTACTCGAACAGTGGCTCGAAGAACTGCGATCCTTTGACGTCGAGCCGGACAACGCGGTCGCGCCGGATCGGCGGGATCGACAGGAAGTGCTCATACAGCCGGCCCTGCTCGTCGGCATGCTCCGCGTGTGGCGACATATCGATCGCTTTGTGCTGCGGGTTGGACTTGTCCTTTGCGGGGCAGACGTTGACACACAGGCCGCAGCCGGTGCAGTCATGCGGGGCGACCTGGATCGTGTACTTCAGCCCGCGCAGGTCCGGCGCCTTGTAGTCGGCGGACTTGAACCCATCGGGCGCGCCGTCGAGGGCGTCGGCCTCGTACGCCGCGGCGCGGATCGCCGCGTGCGGACAAACGAATGCGCACTTGTTGCACTGGATGCACACATCGGGGTCCCAGATCGGGATCTCCAACGCGATGTCGCGTTTCTCCCAGCGGGACGTCCCGGTGGGCCAGGTCCCGTCGGGCGGAAACGCGCTGACCGGCAGGCCGTCACCGTGCCCGGCCATCATGATGGACGTAACGCGCTGGACAAAGTCCGGCGCGGCGTCGGGCACGGTGGGGCGGCGGTGATGTTGCGACGTGACCTCGCTCGGCACGTTTACGCCGTGAAGCTCCGCGAGAGCGCGGTCGACCGCGTCGAGGTTCCGCTGCACGACGACGTCGCCCTTACGTCCGTAGGTCTTGCGGATCGCGTCCTTGATCGCACCGATCGCGTCATCGACCGGCATGACCTTCGCCAGCGCGAAGAAGCACACCTGCATGATGGTGTTGATGCGGCGGCCGAGGCCGACGCCCTCCGCGACGCGCTGCGCGTCAATCACGTACACCGCAAGGTGGCGTTCGATGATCTGTCGCTGCGCCTCCACGGGCAGCTGCGCCCAAACCTCGTCGGGCCCGTACGGGCTGTTGATCAGCAGCGTCGCGCCGTCGGCGGCGGTGGCGAGCACGTCGAACTGGTCGAAGAACGCGAACTGGTGTACGGCCACGAACCCGGCGCGGCGGATGAGATACGCCGAGCGGATCGGGCGGGGCCCGAAGCGTAGGTGCGACACAGTGCGGGCGCCGGACTTCTTCGAGTCGTAAACGAAATAGCCCTGCACGTGCTGGTCGGTGTTGTCGCCGATGATCTTGATACTGTTCTTGTTGGCGCCGACGGTACCATCCGCTCCGAGTCCGTAGAACACCGCACGGACCACATCGTCGTCCTCGGTGTCGAGGTTGTCGGGCACGTCGAGCGACAGGTGGGTCACGTCGTCGGTGATGCCGACGGTGAAGTGGCGCCGGGGCTCGTCGCGGGCCAGTTCGTCAAACACGGCCTTCGCCATCGCGGGCGTGTACTCCTTGCCGCTGAGTCCGTAGCGACCGCTCACGACGCGCGGCGGGCCGTAGAATCGGGCGAAGTGGTTGTGCGATTCGGCGATCGCGGCCTGAACGTCGAGGTAGAGCGGCTCGCCGACGCCACCGGGCTCTTTCGTGCGGTCGAGTACGGCGATTTGTTGCACGGCCGACGGCAGGGCGTTGATCAGCATTTGTGCGGCAAACGGACGAAACAGGCGCACGTTCAACACACCCACGGTCTCGCCCTGGGCGACGAGGTACTCGACGGCCTCGATCGTCGTCTGCGCGGCCGAGCCCATGATGACGATCACGCGATCGGCATCGGGGTGACCGGTGTACTCGTAGGGGCGATAGATGCGGCCGGTGATCTGTTCGAAACGCGCCATCGCATCGGTATACGCATCGGGGCAGGCGTCGTAGAACGGGTTGCAGGCCTCACGGCACTGGAAGAACACATCCGGATTCTGCGCGGTCCCCCGTACGGCAGGGCGGTCCGGCGTCAGCGCTCGGCGGCGGTGTGCGTCGATCAGTTCGTTGTCGAACATCACCCGCAGGTCGTCGTCGCCCAGCGGCGTGATCTTGCCGATCTCGTGTGACGTGCGGAAGCCGTCGAAGAAGTGCATCGCCGGTACGCGCGAGCGGAGCGTCGCGGCCTGCGCGATCGCCGCGAAGTCGTGCGCCTCCTGGACGTTCGACGAGCAGAGCATCGCGAACCCCGTCTGCCTCGCGGCCATCACGTCGGAGTGGTCTCCGAAGATCGACAGCGCGTGCGTCGCCACGGTGCGCGCCGCGACGTGCATGACGAACGGCGTCAGCTCGCCGGCAATCTTATACATGTTCGGCAGCATCAGCAGCAGGCCCTGCGACGCGGTGAAGGTCGTGGTCAACGCGCCGGCCTGAAGCGAGCCGTGCACGGCCCCGGCCGCGCCGCCCTCGGACTGCATCTCGACAACCGTGGGCACCTGACCCCACAG
Organism: Phycisphaera sp.; assembly: GCA_016125285.1. Classification (GTDB taxonomy): domain Bacteria; phylum Planctomycetota; class Phycisphaerae; order Phycisphaerales; family Zrk34; genus RI-212. The sequence goes on along the minus strand of WGMA01000051.1, from coordinate 49,361 downwards.
GTTCGGCTGACGTTGCACGGCCCATTCGTCGGCGTGTTCACCCATCGGCGAAGCGGGCGTGATCGGGTAGATCGCGATCACCTCGTTTGTCCGGTAGGCCACCGATGCCGCGGCTTCGTTCGCGTCGACGGTCCATGTGGTCATGTTGCACGGGCCTCTCTGAGTACCGGAAGTCGACACGCGTTGTCGTGACGGTACCCAGCCATATTGAAGCACCACCGTGAACGCCCGCGTATGAGGGCGGCTACCCGATGGCGATTCGGGGATTCCCCCGTCCGCGGTCCTTCTCGAGAACCAGAGATTCCCCGATGTCGAATGGGCGAGGTTGCGGATGCAATGACATTCGTGGGTGGTCGATGACGAGTGGAGCGCCGCACATGCCTGAAGTTGTCAATATGGATGCACTGGTTCCGGCCCAGATCGCGGTGAAGGCCGAGGATGTGGGTGTGGCGAAAGGCCGGTTGGCGTTGACGCCGCTGCTGATGCTCGCGGTGCTGGCCGGGGCGTTTATCGCGATGGGGGCGGTATTCTCGACGGTCTCGGTGACCGGCGCCGCCGACGCGCTGCCCTGGGGGGTGACGCGTGTGATCGCCGGTGTGACGTTCAGCCTCGGCCTGATTCTCGTCGTTGTGGCGGGTGCGGAGCTGTTCACCGGTAACAATCTGCTGGTCATGGCGTTTGTCAGCCGCAAGCTCTCGGCCAGGTCGTTGTTGCGCAACTGGGCCGTAGTTTACCTGGGCAACCTGATCGGCTCGGTGGCCACCGCGGGGGTCATCTTTCTGACCGCTCAACACGAGATGGCGAGTGGTAAGCTCGGCGTGACGATGCTCAAGATCGCCGACGCGAAATGCGACCTGACTATCGTCGAAGCGTTCACACGCGGCGTGTACTGCAACGCGTTGGTGTGCCTGGCGGTTTGGTTGTGCATGTCGTGCCGGACGACCGGCGAGAAGATCGCGGCGATCGTGTTTCCCATCACCGCGTTTGTCGCCGTCGGTTTCGAGCACTGTGTGGCGAATATGTATTTCATCCCGGTCGGGTTGTTCGTGCAGCACGGCGCGTCGCCGGAATTCTGGGCCGCAACGGGTACGACCGCCGACAGCTACGCGCACCTGAGCTGGTCGGCGTTCCTCCTGACCAACCTGCTTCCGGTGACACTGGGCAACATCGTGGGCGGCGCCGGCTTCGTCGGGCTTGTCTACTGGATCATCTACCGCCGCAATTCGCCCGACAAAACAGGCGCAACGGGTCGGTGACGTCGCGATTTCGACACGGATTCAGGAATCCCCCGATATCGGTTCGGGGTGTTCGGGACCAGAATCGTGAGGTAAAGGTCAAGGGAGCCACACCATGCGAAGACAAGCGATTGTAGCGGCGACGGGTCTGGCGATCGGCGTGCTGGCCGTCGCTTGCATCACCACGGGGCGCGGCCAGACCGACGACTCGGTACGCGGTGTGATGGCGCAGAAGCTGACGCACGCGCAGCAGGCGCTCGAGGGCATCGCGAACGATGATCTGAACAAGACGCGCCTCAACGCCGCGGCGTTGATCGCGCTGACGCATCAGGCCGAGTGGCGACCGTTGGAGAAGCCCGAGTACCTGATCTACAGCGCCGAGTTCCGCGATGCCGCCGAGTCGTTGCAGCGTCACGCCACCGAGAAGAATATCGACGCGGCGGCGCTCGATTACGTGCGGCTGACGCTCAGCTGTGTCAACTGTCACAAACACATCCGCGACGCCCGACGCGCCGGGATCGAACTGCCCGAAACCTTTCGAGTCGCGGCGCTGGCCCTGGTGGACAGGCGTAACGCCGAAGGAGGCAAGCCATGAGGTCGATGAATCGCACAAGATGGATGGTGTGGAGTGTCGTGGCGTTGTTTGCGCTGATGCTGAGCGCATGGGTCAGCACCGGCGCTGGCCAGCCGAAGGAGGCGCCGCTGAAGACGCTGATGAAGCAGAAGCTCGCCGACAGTCAGGCCGTGCTCGAGGGTATCGCGGTGGAGGACTTCGACAAGATCGCGAAGCGTTCAGACAGCCTGCTGGCGTTGTCGCAACAGGCGGAGTGGATGGTCTTCGACGACGCGGCGTACCGCGGGCAGAGCGAGGCGTTTCGTCGGGCCGTGCAGCAAATGGCACGCGAGGCGAAGGCGAAGAACGTCGACGGCGCGGCGATGGGTTACGTGCAGATGACCCTGGCGTGCGTCAGCTGTCACAAAGTGATTCGCGAGAAGATGCTGCACAAGCGGCTGTGAAACCATCGTTGATCACGGAGGCCGGATCGGCATGAGTATCGCATTGCGACAGTATCATCGCACGCACCACGGTCGCCCCGGGGCGTTGCTCCGCATCCATCAGCACATCGCGGAGCACGGCCGGCTCGATGCGGATCAGGTTGCTTCGTTGGCGAAGGAGGTCGACCTTCCTGCGGCGACGATCCGCGCCGCGGCCTCCTACTACACCGGGCTGCAGACCGGGCCCAACACGCTGGGGATATGCCACGGCACGTCATGCCTGTTGGCCGGCGCGGACGACCTGCACGTCCGGCTCCTCGAAGACAAGCCGTGTAGTTCCGTGTATTGCCTGGGATATTGCGATCGTTCGCCGACGGTGCTGAGGGCGGACGGTCACGTCGTGATCGAGTGTGGCGACCGATCCGCTGCGGCCCTGGTCAACGAGCCCAAGCACGAGCATCCGCGTCCGTCGGTGCGGTGCGTCGCGCCGGAGGGGATCGTGACGCGCCGGGTGATCACCGGCGATCATTCCGATTTGAGCGTCGCCCGCGCCGCGGGCGTTTATGAGGCGCTGCGCGCGGCGCTGCGGCAGACGCCCGGCAGCGTGCTGGACGCGGTCGAGCGCTCCGGCGAGCGAGGGCGTGGCGGTGCGGCCTTCCCGACCGGCGCCAAGTGGCGCCGATGCGCCGAGGCGCCGGGCGAGACAAAGTACGTGGTGGCCAACGGCGACGAGGGTGATCCGGGATCGTACATCGACCGCGTGCTGATGGAAGACGACCCGCACGCCGTGCTCGAGGGCATGGCGTTGTGCGCGTACGCCGTGGGTGCGAGCCGCGGCATCGTCTTCATCCGTCACGAGTATCCCGCGGCGATCGAGCTGATGAGCCACGCGATCGAGCAGGCGCGTGCGGCCAACGTGCTCGGCGACAGCGTGCTCGGCACGGACTTCGAGTTCGACGTCGAGGTGTTCCCCGCCATGGGCAGCTATGTCTGCGGAGAAGAGACGGCGATGCTGTCTGCGATCGAAGGATTCCGCGGAGAAGTACAGCTGCGCCCGCCGTACCCGGTGACCAGTGGGCTCTACGGCAACCCGACGGTGGTGAACAACGTCGAAACGCTCGTGTGCGTGCCGTGGATCATCGATCGCGGCGCTGGGGACTACGCCGGCTACGGCACGAGCGAGTCGAGCGGGACCAAGGCGATGTGCCTGAATCACGGCTTTGCGCGGCCGGGCATCGTCGAAGTGGAGTTCGGTCTGACGCTGCGCGAGCTGATCGAGATCCATGCGGGCGGCGCTCGGACCGGCACGGAGATCGCGGCGGTGATGCTGGGCGGGCCGATGGGCAGCCTGCTGACGCCGGAGGAATGGGACGCGCCCATCTGCTACACGGCGATGGCGAAACGGGGCGTGCAGCTTGGCCACGGCGGAATGGTCGCGATCCCGCGCGGCACGGACTGGCGCAAGGTGCTCGTTCACCTGCTGCGGTTCATGAAACATGAGTCGTGCGGCAAGTGCGTGCCGTGCAGCATCGGTTCGCGACGGGCGCTCGACATGGCCGAGGCCGCGACGTGCGATCGTCAGGCACTGCGCGAACTGCTCGACATGATCTCCGACGCCAGTCTCTGCGCGTTCGGTGAACTGATGCCCGGCCCGATGCGGCGTATCCTCGAATTGATGGAGCGCGACGGCGTGTCGGCCGGCGCGTAAGGTCGACCACTCAGGAGTGCGTGATGAACCGTGGAGTCAGTGAGATCATCGGTGGGGCGACTATCGACGGGCGCGAGGTGCATCTGCATGAGGGCGACACGATCCTTACTGCGGCGCGGCGCGCGGGAATCCACATTCCCACGCTCTGCTACAGCGACGATCTGAAGCCGGAGGGCGGCTGCCGGATGTGCCTCGTTGAGATCGACGGCAAGCGGCGGCCCAGCGGCGCGTGTCACACGCCGATCACGCCGGGGATGGTGGTGCACACCGACACCCAGCGCCTGACGGACCTGCGTCGCGGCGTGTTGTCGTTGTCGTTGAGCAAGCATGTCGACGAGCAGTTTCGTCCCGACGCAGGGGGGTCGGAGTTCGAGCGGCTGATGCACGAGCTGAACGTCACGGGCTCGATGCACGGCAACGCGGCCAGAGACGGCGAGGCGATCGATGACAGTCATCCGTACCTGCGATTCGATCGCGACGCCTGCATCACCTGTCGTCGCTGCCTCAACGCCTGCGAACAGATACAGGGTCAGTTTGTCTACGGCATCGAGGGCCGCGGCGCCAAGTCGCGCCTGATCTTCGGGCCCGGCGAGCGTTTCGCCGACAGCGCGTGCGTTGCGTGCGGCGCGTGTGTCGAGCATTGTCCGACCGGCGCCATCAGTGACCGTGATCGCGTCGCCAGTGCCGCGGCCGAGCCCGACCGGGTCACCGACTCAGTGTGCGGCTATTGTGGCGTCGGATGTCGCCTGCGGATCGAGGCCCATGACAACAAAGTGGTGCGCATCAGTGCTCCTGACGACGCGGCGGTCAATCACGGGCACCTGTGCGTCAAGGGACGCTACGCACACGCCTATCATCACAGCCCCGATCGACTGACTCGCCCGCTGCTTCGTGATGAAGTGAGCGGTGAACTCAAGCCCGTATCGTGGGACGAAGCGATCGCCTGGGCGGCGACGCGGTTGGCGGAGATCCGTGACGCGTACGGCCCGGCATGCGTCGGTTGCATCACGTCGTCACGCTCGACCAACGAGGCGGGTTACCTGCTGCAGAAGCTGTTCCGCACGGCGCTCGGCTCGAACAACGTGGACTGCTGTGCGCGCATCTGCCACTCGTCGACGGCGCTGGCGCTGCAGACGGTCACGGGCACGGGAGCGGCGTCCGCGTCGCTGGTTGACATCGAACGCGCCTCGACGATCGTCGTCGCGGGCGCGAATCCGACCGAGGCGCACCCGGTCGTCGGCGCACGGATCAAGGAGGCGGTCCTCCGAGGCGCGAAGCTGGTTGTGGTGGATCCGCGGCGGATCGAACTTGCCGAGTTTGCCGACCTGCACCTGGCGTTGAGGCCGGGAACCAACGTTCCGCTGTTCAACGCGATTGCACGCGCCATGGTCGACCGTGGCTGGATCGACGAGCAGTACGTCACTGAGCGTTGCGAAGGCTACGACGAATTCGTCAGCTTCACCGACGGCCTCGACTATGACGAAGCGGCCGAGATCACGGGCGTGAGCGTCAAGCTGATCAAGGCCGCGGCGGAGTTGATCGGTCGGTCCGGACCGGCGCTGTTCGTTCACGGGCTGGGTCTGTCGGAACTGACGCAGGGCACGGCGTCGATTATGACGCTGTGCAACATCGGCATGCTTACCGGCTCGATCGGTAAACCCGGCGCGGGCATGCTGCCGCTGCGTGGGCAGAACAACGTGCAGGGCCACGCGGACATGGGCGCGATGCCCAACCAGCTGACGGGGTACCAGCCGCTGGACGATCCGGCCGTGCGTGCGCGGTTTACGAAGGAGTGGGGCGTGGCGCCGCCGCTCGAGCCGGGCATCGCGTCGACCGATATGGTCAAAGCGGCCCATCGAGGCGAACTTAAAGCGATGTGGGTGCAGGGCGAAGACGTGGCTCAGTCCGAGCCGAACCAGACGCACACCATCGAAGCGTTGCGTAAACTCGAACTGCTGATCATTCAGGATCTGTACGCGTGTGAGTCGACGGAGTACGCGCACCTGGTGCTGCCCGCCGCGGGTGCGCTGGAGCAGGAAGGCACGTTCACCAACGGCGAGCGGCGCATCCAGCACGTGCGTCCGGCCGTCGATCCACCCGGCGAGGCGCGGCCCGACTGGCGCGTGGTCGCGGACGTCGCGGCGGCGATGGGTCACGACTGGGGATATACATCGCCTGCGGACGTGATGGCGGAGATCGCGCGTGTCGCGCCCGCGAAGTTCGGCGGTGTCAGCTACGACCGCCTCACGCCGGACGGGCTGCAATGGCCTTGCCCGACCCCCGACCACCCCGGCACCGCCACCGTCCACGCCGACGGGTTTCTCCGCGGCAAGGGCCTGCTCGTGAGCATCCCCTTCGTGCCGAGCCCGGAGCACGACCAGAACGGCTTCCCGCTGCTGTTGATCACCGGTCGCGTGCTTCAGCACTACAACGTCGGCACGATGACGCGTCGCACGCCCAATCGTGATCTGGTGGACATGGACTACCTCGAACTGGCGGCGCACGACGCGGCGCGCTTCGAAATCGAACCGGGTGACACGGCGGAGATCCACAGCCGCTGGGGTCGCACAGAGGCGCCCGTTCGGATCACCGATCGCATCGTGCCGGGCACCGCCTTCCTCAGCTTCCACTTCCCCGAGTCGCACGCCAACTGCCTCGTCGGGCCCCAGGTCGATCCGCAATCGCGATGCCCGGAGTACAAGGTGACGGCGATCCGTGTCCGGCGAGCCGGGTCTGAATCTGTGGGGCGCTGATGCGGTTTTATGCCATCTAGTTGCCTCCGCGGTTGTTGCGGAATTCCCGCGGTGGTGGTGTTGCCGCACGGGGGTGCTACAATTGCGTCTTGGGCGAACACATCGCAGCGCGACAGGCACGTATCGCGGAGACGTCTTGAGATGGGCTTCAAGGCCGATCGGGTTAAAGAGGTCACCTGCCAGGATTGCGGGCAGACGATCGACACGTCGTCGGTGAAGCCGATGACGCGGACGACGTGCCCGAAGTGCGGCGCCGAGGTGCCGGTGCCCGCGTCGTTCGACCACTTCCTCGTCTATCAGCGGTTGGGCAAGGGCTCGTTCGGCCACGTGTTCCGCGCCGTCGATACCCGCCTGGATCGCGAGGTCGCCATCAAGGTCCTCGTGGGCGACGACGACTCCGACGACAAGGAACTGGCCAAGGAGATCATCACCGAGGCCCGGACGCTCGCGTCGCTCAATCACCACAACATCGTCAAGATCCATACGCTCGGCGAGCACCGCGACCAGCACTACATCGTGATGGAACTGCTCGACGGCGGGTCCGGTCGGAAGTACCTCGAGAACCGGCCGGAAGAAGAGAAGGTGCTCGACTTCGCGATCGGCATCGTCGAGGGCCTCCGGGCTGCGCAGCGTGTCGGGCTGGTGCACATGGACGTCAAGCCCGGCAACGTGCTGTTTGATCGCGACGGCAACGCGAAGGTGATCGACTTCGGCACTGCGCAGCACGAGCGGAAGCACAACAAGGACAAGGGCGTCGTCGGCACGCCGTACTACATTGCGCCGGAGATCGCCCGCGGCCACGCTCCGAACTTCAAATCGGACATGTACAGCCTCGGCGCTTCGCTGTTTCACATCCTCGCGGGCAAGCCGCCGTTCCTGCATCAGTCGGTCACCGAGACCATCAAGATGCGCCTCACGAACCCCGCGCCGGACCTGCGGAGCGTTCGGCCCGATGTGAGTCGCGCCACATCGAACGTCGTCGCGAAGATGCTCGCGACGAAGCCCGCCGATCGGTTCGACTCCTACGACAGCCTGATCGATGCGCTGCAACAGGCGAAGGAGGCGGTGCTGCACGGCGAGGCGCCTGTCGAGCAGGAACCCGCCGAGGCCTACGACGAACTCGCGGCCCTGAGCCAGGCGTCCTCGCCCGCGTCGAAGGCGTCCGGCGGCGCCTCGTCGCGTAGCATCTCCGCGGTTCGTCCGAAGCCGTCGGCGACTTCGTCGGCCATCCCCGTTGTGTCGCAGAAGGGCAAGTCGAACACGCCGATGTTGATCGCGGCGGGCGTCATCGGTGTTGGCATCCTCGTGGCGATTCTGCTGATCGCTTTCGGCGGCGGCAAGGACGATGGCCCAAAGCCAGCGCCGCGTCCGAGTGCTGGCGGTGGCGCGGCATCGCGTCCGATCGCTTCGCAACCGAGCGATCCACAGAATCCGAACAGCGCGACGAACAATATCACCATGGTCCCGCCGTCTGCCACCGACCCCGCGCCGCCGGTGGAGATCAAGCCGCGTGAAGAAGGGCTGATGGCGCGATGGACGTTCAACAACCACACGCGTGACGACACCCCCAACGTGCTTGACGGTGAGGCGAGCGGCAAGGTGACCTACGTCGATGGCCTGATGTACAAGGCTGCGCGTTTCGATGGCGGAGCGAAGGATTACGTCGCGGTGCCCGACAAGGCGATCGATGCCAAGTCCGGGACGATCGCGATGTGGTTCAATGCCGAAGCACTCGGTGACGCCATGCTTTTTAGCTCCGCCGCTGCGCCGTGCAGCTTTGACATCCGGATCAACGCCGACGGCCACCTCAGCGCCAAGCTGGGCGATCAGCCGATTGACGGGTCGGGCTCCGCGGTGATCGAAGCGGAGAAGTGGTATCACGTGGCGCTGACGTGGACCGGCGACGGCGGGAAAGGCAAGGGTGAGCTGTTTCTCGACGGCCAGAGCCTCGGGTCGGTCGACGTCGACAAACTCGTCGCACCCGAGCACGCCACGATCGGCGCGTACAATCGCGGTGAATCACTGGCGTTCCGCGGCCTGATCGACGAGGCCCGTGTTTACGCCAGGGCGCTAACCCCCGCGGACCTCGCCAAACTCGTCGAGGAGGGACAGGCGGAACTCGAAAAGAAGAACAAGCCCGCGGTCGCCGTTGAGGAGCATCCCGACGCGGCGAAGGATATTAAGGGAATCGAAGGGCTCGAGCTGATCTACGATCTCGACCTCTCGAAACTCGGGCCGACGATCGTGTACGACGTCGACAATCATGAGAAGTTCAAGGGGCCGTTCAAGCGCATCGGGTATCTGGTCGAGCTGAAGAAGAATGGCGAGGAGCTTCAGTATGTGTTTGTCGCGATGGATCCGTTCACCGACGACCTAACCAAGATCGGCATTCCGACCGCCGCGTCGAAGGCGCATTTCCAGACGAACGTCGCGGCGCTGCACGTGCAGTCCAACGTGGCGGGTATCAGGAGCGCGTCGAACATGAACGGCGGGAACATCGAGTTCTGGTCCACCAACTACGGTGCGCAGAACAGCGCCAAGGTGCCTAACGCGTCCGGCACCACCTACGACTTCGGCGATCAACCGAGCAACAGCGGCAACTACGGCTCGATGCAGGTGCACAACCACAACGCGAAGGAAACGATCTTCGCGATCAATCACTGGACGCAGGACGCGGAACTCGGCATCGGTAACAACCCTCGCGGCAACCCCGACTGGACATTCACGTCGAACGCCGGGTCTTACTCGTACAAGCGGCTACGCGTGTATGTGCGTCCCGGTGAGCCGACGAAGGCCGTCGCGTCGAACTCCACGCCGACGGAGCCCGAGCCCGAACCCACGACGCCGTCGAAGCCCCAGCCGGTCGCGCCGCCGAAGCCCGAGCCGGCCCCGTATCCAGATGACCCGGCTGCGACGCCGCTGAAGGACACGCGTGACCTGGTTGCCGTGGTGATGGGCCCCGTCCCGCTCGAGCGATGGGATAACATCGGCGGCAATCCGAATCAGGAGTTGAAGGATCGGATCGACAAGGGCGTCAAGCCCGACAAGACGGCCCAGGTCGCCAAGCTCGAGTATCGGGGCGCGGGCGACAAGTTCGTCGTAAGAATCGCAGGCTATCTGGTGCCGCCTCAGACGGGCAAATACAAGTTTTTTGTCTCTGCGGATGACGGGGGATCACTCCGGCTGAGCACCGACGCGGACCCGGCCAACATCAAGGTGGTCGCCCACAAGACCAAACCCTCCGATGAGATCGAGCTCGAAGCCGGCAAGCCGTACTACTTCGAGGTTTATCACAACGAGGGCGGCGGCAGCGCGTACGTGAAGGTGGAGTGGCAGCGGCCGGATGCGACGCGGGAAGTCATCGGCAAGGATCACCTCGCGTCGGCGCTCAAGGAGCAGCCGCCGGCGGTGACGGGCTTCGTGCCCCTGCAGCCGGTAAAGGCCGAGGCGTCGAACGTCGCGGAACTGGCGATCCAGGGCGACGGCGCCGTGCTCGCGGGCGGACGCAACGTCGCGAACGAGACCTACTCGATCACGACCGAAACCGACCTGACGTTCATCTCCGCGTTGCAACTCGAAGCCATGACCGATTCGTCGTTGCAGGCGGACGGTCCGGGACGAATCGGGGGCAAGTTCGTCATCCGCGACATCGAGGTGACCGTCGCACCGAAGTCAGACCCATCGAAGGCTGTGCCCGTGAAGTTCGTCAAGCAGCACGGGTTCGCGGGTGACAAGGGGTCGCTCGCTGAAATGTTGGATGGCGACGAGAAGACGTACTGGGCGGTGGAGCGTCGGCCGGGAAAGGTGACCACTGCGACCTTCGAGCCGACGCACCCGATCGGCTATCCCGGCGGAACGATCATCACGTTCAAGGTCCACCAGTTCCTCAACCTCGGCAAGCTGCGGTTCAACGCGACGACGACCCGCGATGTCGCGTCGGTTCTAGACAGTGGCGCGGGCGCCGTCGCCGGCGGTGATAAGACCGCCGGGCCGGAGAAGGGCGATAAAGGCAAAACCACGACGGCCGGGACGTTGTCTGCCACGGGCAAGCTGACGCTGTATTTCAACGCCGGCGGACCGGCGGTGACTGACCCGCAGGGGCGTGTCTGGCTCAAGCAGCAGGAATACAAGAAGGGCAACCTGTATGGCACGGTCGGCGGCAAGACGGCTGACGCCGCTGGCGAACCGTCGGCCACCGAACTCGCCGAGGTCGTCCACACGTTCTGGTACGACGTCGGCGGCTGCAAATTCGACGTACCCAACGGCAAGTATCGGGTCATGTTGATCTTCGCGGAGATGCGCGAGGAATTGGCTGGCAAGCGGGTATTCACGGTCGACATCGAGGGACGTCCCATGATCAACAACCTCGACATCGTCAAGGAGGCCCGCGGCAAGTTCCGCCCGTTCAGCACGCCGTGGCTGCCCGCTGTGGTTGAGGATGGCGTGCTCGATATCGAGTTCAAGAAGGTCACGGGCTCGCCGATACTCAACGGCGTGTTGATCGAGAGTGTCGGCGCGGTTTCGCAGTAGGCCTTTGGATGCAGGTCGCTCGACATCGACGCGTTGGACGGTCGCCGCGCCGCTTCGTGGCACGTATACTGCAGTTCGAATCGTCACCGCGGCGGGGCAAACCCGCACGGCACACGCGGTGGAACAATCCTTGTGGCGTCCCGGAGCGACATCCCAACCATGCAATCAATCACTCGGCTTATCGTGTGCCTGTTGCTCGTTACGCTGATCGGCGCGACGGCGTTCGGCGCGAAGCGGAACGTCGTCGTGTTCGTGACCGACGACCAGTCGCCGGACGCCGGCTGCTACGGCAACCCGGTCCTCAAGACGCCCAACATCGACGCCATCGCCGCGGACGGCACGCGATTCACCTACGCGTTCGCTACCACGGCGTCGTGCTCGGCGTCGCGCTCCGTCATCCTCACCGGCCTGCAGAACCACGCCAACGGGCAGTACGGACATCAGCATCACTATCATAAGATGTCCAGCTACGACAACATCCTGTCGCTGCCGGTCATCCTCGATGCCGCGGGGTACCGCACCGCGCGCTGCGGCAAGTACCACGTCGCGCCCGAGCAGGTGTATCTGTTCGACGAAAAGCTACCCGGCAACTGCCGCAGCCCCGTCGAGATGGCCGACAACTGCAAGGCGTTCATCGAGACCGAGTCCGACAAGCCGTTCTTTCTGTACATCGCCACGTGCGACCCGCACCGGGGCAACGGCGACGCCGACGAGTTGCCGTACAAGCCCAACCGGTTCGGCAACCCGGCGCCCGGCAAGTCGTACCCCGGCATCACCGAGGTCGTGTACGACCCGAAGGAGGTGATCGTGCCCGGCTTCCTGCCCGACACGCCGACGTGTCGCGCCGAAATCGCTCAGTACTACCAGTCGATCTCGCGTGTCGACCAGGGCGTCGGGCGGCTTACGCAGATCATCAAGGACGCCGGCAAGTGGGACGACACGCTGTTCATCTACATCTCGGACCACGGCATCGCGATGCCCGGCGCGAAGACCACGGTGTACGAGGGCGGCCTGCGCACGCCGTGCATCGTCCGCAATCCCTACGTCGAGAAGCGCGGCGTCGTGAACGATGCGATGGTCAGCTGGGTCGATCTCACGCCCACCATCGTGGACTTTGCCGGCGCGCTCGATCCCAAGGGTAAGGTCCGCAAGGAGGTGCTCGCAAAGGTCGAGCACATCAACAACCGCACCGAGCGAACCGATCCGCAGACGACGCGCGACACGAAGGCCGGCGAGTTTCACGGACGGTCGTTCCTGGCGTTGCTCGACAAGACGCACGTCGAAGGCTGGGACGAGATCAACGCGTCGCATACGTTTCACGAGATCCAGATGTACTACCCGATGCGCGTGGTGCGCGAGCGGCGGTTCAAGCTGATCTGGAACATCGCCTACCCGCTGCCGTTTCCGTTTGCGTCGGACCTCTGGGCGGCGCCGACGTGGCAGGCGCAGTGGAAGCTCGGCCAGGATGCGCCGTACGGCGCCAAGACCGTGCACTCGTACATCCACCGGCCGCAGTTTGAGTTGTACGACCTCGAGGCCGACCCGAACGAGGGCAATAACCTGGTCGACAGTCAGCAATACGCCGACGTGTTGGAGCGTATGAAAGGTAAGCTCAAGGCGTTCCAAAAACGGACGGACGACCCCTGGATCATGAAGTGGGACTACGAGTGATGAGACGTCATCTGTTCATTGTGTGGATGCTGGCGATCGCGCTCGGTGTGGGCCTCACGGCGCCGCGCGCGGTGCGTGCGGTCGAGGACAGCCGCCCCAACATCCTGTTCTGCCTCGCGGACGACTGGGGCTGGCCGCACGCGGGAGTGTACGGCGATCCGGTCGTCAAGACGCCGACGTTCGACCGCCTGGCGCGCGAGGGCGTGCTGTTCGATAACGCGTATGTCAGCTCACCGTCGTGCACGCCGTGCCGCAACGCGGCGCTGACCGGGCAGTACCACTGGCGTCTGGAGGAGGGCGGCAACCTTTGGTCGTCGCTCGCCCCGAAGTACAAGCTGTTTCCGTATCTGCTGCGCGACGCGGGCTACGAGATCGGGCACTGGCGTAAGGCGTGGGGCCCCGGTGACTGGCGTGCGCTGGGACGCGAGGAAGACCCGGCCGGCCCGTCGTTCAAGAGCTTCGACGACTTCCTCAAGTCGCGAACGAAGGGCAAGCCGTTCTGCTTCTGGTTCGGCACGTCGGACCCGCACCGGCCATACGACCCGGGCAGCGGCAAACGCAGCGGCATGGACGTCAACGCGATCAAACTACCGGCCGACCTGCCCGATGACGAGGTCGTGCGGAACGACGTGGCGGACTACTACTTCGAGGTGCAGCGGTGGGACAGCGATGTGGCGAAGGCCGTCGCGATGCTCGAAGCGGCGGGCGAACTCGACAACACGATCATCGTGATGAGCGGCGATCACGGCATGCCGCTCCCGCGGCACAAGTGTCACCTGTACGACTCCGGCGTGCGTGTGCCGATGGCGATCCGCTGGGGCGCGAGGGTCAAGGCCGGGCGGCGCGTCACGGACTTCGTCTCGTTCACCGATCTCGCGCCGACGTTCCTCGAGGCCGCGAACGTCCGCATCCCCGACGAGATGACCGGTCGTTCGCTGATGCCGGTGCTGACGTCGGAGAAGTCCGGCCGCGTTGTCGCGTCGCGCGATCACGTGCTGACCGGTCGCGAGCGTCACGCCCAAGGGCAGGAGAAGCCGAACCCCGGCGGCTACCCGATGCGTGCCATCCGCACCGACGGGTTTCTCTACATTTACAACTTCGAGCCGGACCGGTGGCCCGCGGGCTGCCCCGATCCGGCGCTGTCGTTCAACGGCAACGCCTGCGGAGATTGCGACGGCGGGCCGACGAAGGACTTCATGCTCGCTCATCGCGACGATCCGAGGTTCGGTCGACTGGTTTCGCTCGCGTTCGACAAACGCCCGGCCGAGGAACTTTACGATCTGAGCAGAGACCCTGATCAACTGCACAACATCGCGGAGGATCCGTTCTACGCGGACATCAAGCGGACGCTCGCGATGCAGCTCATGGCCGAGTTGAAGTCCACCGAGGACCCGCGTGTCGTCGGCGGCGGTGAGGCATTCGATCATTACCCGTACTACGGTCGCGGCGGCGTTAAACACACGACGCCAAAGGGCAAGTGACCACGTTCCCTCAACCTGGGCGCCAGGAGTCAGCCGATGCGGATTCAGACAACTCGAACCTTCACCTATGTCGAGGCCCTGTGCGCGGCGGTGCTTGTTGTGTTCGTGGTACAGAGCTTGTCGATGCGTCAAGCCAACGCCGCGGACAAGCGGCCGAACATCGTGTTGATGATGGCCGACGACATGGGCTACGAGTGCGTGACGGCCAACGGCGGCGAGTCGTACAAGACGCCGAACCTCGACCAACTCGCGAAGACCGGCGTGCGATTCGAGCACTGCTACAGCCAGCCGATCTGCACGCCGTCGCGCGTTCAGATCATGACCGGCAAATACAACAGCGATAACTACATCGCGTTCGGCATCCTCGATCCGAAGGCCACGACGTTCGGCAATATCCTCCACGACGCGGGCTACGCGACGTGCATTGCCGGCAAGTGGCAGCTCAAGGGCGGCTTCGAGGGGCCGCACAAGTTCGGTTTCGACGAGTACTGCCTCTGGCAACTCACGCGTCGGCCCAATCGTTATCCGAATCCCGGATTCGAGGTCAACGGCAAGGAGGTCGACTACAAGAACGGCGAGTACGGCCCCGACATCGTCAACGCGTACGCGCTCGACTTCATCGATCGCGCCGCGAAGGGTGACAAGCCGTTCTTTCTTTACTACCCGATGATGCTGACGCACTGGCCGTTCGAGCCGACGCCGGACTCGAAGGAATGGGACCCGATGGCTCGTCGAAACGACAAGTCGGAAAAGAGCGGAGAGGGCGTCGACGACAAGTACTTCGCGGACATGGTGGCGTACTGCGACAAGATGGTCGGCAAGGTGATCGCGAAGCTCGATGCGGCCGGCGTTCGGGAGAACACGCTGTTCATCTTCACCGGCGACAACGGCACGTATCACAGCATCAAGTCGCGATTCCGCGGTCGCGAATGGATCGGTGGCAAGAGCCACATGATGGATAACGGCACGCACGTGTCGATGATCGCGAACTGGCCCGGCTCGATCCCACGCGAGCGCGTGATCACCGACCTGGTGGACTTCTCCGATGTGCTGCCGACGCTGGCGGACACGGCCGGCGTGAAGGTGCCCGAGCACCTCGGCGTCACCGGCCGCAGCTACCTGCCGCAGATGCGTGGCGAGGTGGGCCACCCGCGCGAGTTCGTCTACTGCTGGTACTTCCGCAACGGCAAGCTGCAGGATCCGGGCAAGGATCACTCGGCCGGCGAGTCCGCCCGCACGCACCGTTACAAGCTCTACCGGACCGGTGAGTTCTACGACGTCCCGGCCGACTTCTACGAGACCTCACCGCTCGACCCGAACAAGCTCACGGCCGAGCAGCGCGAGGTGCGGGACCGCCTCCGCAGCGTGATCAATCAGTACACACGCGAAGGGTTCTACGCGAGCGGCGGCAGGAACAAGAAGAACAAGCAGAAAGACAACTGAGCATGCCGAAGTGTCGCCGTTGCACGCTGGCCGTGTCGATGCTGCTCGTGGTGATCGCGACGTCGGCCGCGCACGCGCAGAAGGTGTTGGCGAAGATCACCGTTGAGGCGGGCCCGCACGAGCGCGACGACACGCCGGTCGCCGTGCCGCTGCCGCAGGGCGTGGTCAGCTTCATCGACGGGTATCACGTGCGTGAGGGCGCCGACTGGATTCCCTCGCAGTACGAGCCGGGCGACAAGCCGGTGCTCTGGATCACGCTGACGGGCGCCACGCGTGCCGGCGGCGTGCGGACGTTCGAGCTCGTACGCGGGAACGATCCGAAGTCGCCCGCGTCAAACGTCGCGCTGCGGCGTGATCAGGACGTGATCTCGCTCGACCTTTACGGACGGCCGTTGCTTCAATACCACTACACGCCCGTTCCCGTGCCGGAGGGCGTGGCGCTGCACAACCCGCAACTCAATCGCGAAGCGTTCGCACGCAGCGCGTACATCCACCCCGTGTTCAGCCCGAACGGCCTGCTGATGACGGAGGACTTCCCGGCGGATCACACGCATCACAAAGGCCTGTGGCAGGCGTGGGTGCACACGAAGTGGAAGGGCCGCGCGATCGACTTCTGGAACATCGGCGATGAAAGCGGCACGGTGCGATTCTCGAAGTTCGGACCGTCGGAGGCCGGCCCCGTGTTCGGCCGATTCGTCGTGGAGCACGATCACGTCGCGCTGCCCGAGAAGAAGGTCGGCGATAACGCGGAGCACGTCGTGCTGCATGAGAAGTGGGACGTGCGAGCCTACGCCGCGGGTGGGCCGCGCGTCGGGTGGTGGATGTTCGACATCACGTCGACACAGACCAACGTGAGCGACGCGCCGCTTCTGTTGGAGCAGTACCGTTACGGCGGCATGGCTTACCGCGGGCCGAGGGACTGGGATAAGAAGGATTACGAAATCCTCACCTCGGCGGGTAAGACCTACCAGGACGCACACCAGACCGCCGCCGCGTGGTGCATGCACAGCGGAAAGGTCGGCGGGAAGGACGTGTCGATGCTGCTGATGTGTCATCCGGACAACGATCGCTTCCCTGAGAACATGCGCACGAGCGGCGGGTTCGGGCCGTTCTTCAACTGGGCGCCTATCCAGACCGGGCCGTGGACGTGGGAACCCGGCGCGACGCATGTGTTCCGCTACCGGTTCCTGATCCACGAGTCGGGCATCGACAAGTCTTTCGCCGAACAGCACTGGGCGGCGTTCGGCGATCCACCGAAAGTGAAGGTTGAACTTGCGAAATAAACGAAGCGTGATGGGCGCGATGCGGGTAGCAACGATCGTTATGGCGGTGGTGCTTGGAGTCGCGAGCGTTGCGAAGTCGCAAGCGGCCGCTAAGCCGAACATCCTCTTCGTGCTGATCGACGACATGGGTTGGCCCGACCTGCGTTGCTACGGACACAAGTTTCACGAGACGCCCCGGATCGACGCGTTGGCGTCGCAGGGCGTGCGCTTCACGGACTTCTACGCGACGCCAGTCTGCTCGTCGACGCGCGGCACGATCGAGACCGGGCAGAATTCCGCGCGCGTCGGGATCACGGACTTCCTGCCCGGCCACTACAAGAAGTTCGCGAAGCTTGTCGTGCCCGCGATGCCCGATCACCTCGATCACGCGCTCACCACTCCGGGCGAAGCGCTCGGCGCGGCGGGTTACCTCACCGGCTATTTCGGCAAGTGGCACCTCGGGTGGGGCGCGGCGAACGCGCCGGGCTCGCACGGCTATCAGGTCAACGCGGCCAACCTCGGCAAGCCGTTTCGCGAGTGGCGCGGCGACAAACCCAACGGTCCGAAAGACATGGACCTCATCACCGATCAGGCGATCTATATCCTGCGCGAGCACGCTGCGAAGTCGGGCAAACCGTTCTTCCTTCACGTGTCGCACCACGCCGTGCACATCCCCATTCAGGGCAACGAGTCGACGATCAGCAAGTACGCCGACAAGGCCAAGCCGACGACCGGCGTGAATCACCCGGTCTACGCGGCGATGGTCGAGGACCTGGACACGCAGGTCGGTCGCCTGCTCGACACACTCGACGAACTGGGCATGTCGGAAAACACGGTGGTGATCGTCACGTCCGACAACGGCGGGCTGGGTGAGGCGTACACCGGCACCGGGCAGGTGGTGTCGACCAACGAACCCCTGCGTGGCGAGAAGGGCATGGTCTACGAGGGCGGCGTGCGTGTGCCGTTCATCGTGCGGTGGCCCGGCGTGGCGCCCGCGGGAGTGGTCTGCCGCGAACCGGCCGCGATGTGGGACATGCTGCCGACGTTCTGCGCGATCGCCGGCGTCGCCAACCCCGATCAGCCGATCGACGGCGTGAACCTCACGCCTGTGTTCCGCGATCCCAACGCCGACCTCGGTCGTGAGGCGATCTATATCCACTACCCGCACTACCACCACAGCACGCCTGCGACGGCGGTTCGCATGGGCGATTGGAAACTCATCGAGTGGTACGAGACCGGCGCGCTGTCGCTGTTCAATCTGCGTGACGACCCGAGCGAGACGACCAATCTCTCGGCCCGTCGGCCGGATCGCGCCGCGGCGATGCTCGCGAAGATCGAAGCGTGGCGCGAGCGCGTCGGTGCGAAACTGCCGACCGCCAATCCGCTGTACGACCCCGAGCGCGCCGACGTTTGGTGGGATCGGCGAACCGACGCGCCGCTCGATCTGAAGGCCATGGGTGATCGTCTCGAAGAGCGTGCGTCCAAGCCGTACTTCCGCAGCCGCTGACGCGACCGCCGGCGGCGCGTCATTTCGCGTCGTTATCCGAGCCGCCGTTCTTGGAGCCGCTGCCGCCGCTCAGCTTGCGGATCAGGCCGAACAGCAGGCCGACGCCCGCGCCGACGAGGCCGCCGATGACGGCCCCGCGGATGGTGCTGTCGAGAACGCCGGCCGCGAGGACCGTGAGAATCGTGTCGAGTGTCATGGGGCACCCCGTTTGAACGTGTCGTGTATCGCGATGTGTTTATGATCGCGTACCCGGCACAACGGGTCAAAGGTGGGCGGTCCAGCCGCCGTCGACATAGATCACCTGTCCGGTGATGAAGCCGCTGGCGGGCGACGCGAGGAACAGCACCGGCCGCGCCACGTCGCCCGGCTCGCCCCAGCGTCCCAGCAGGCTGCGCTGCCGCACCCACTTGCTGAAGCGTCGATCGCGGTACAGCGTGTCGGTCAGTTCGGTGTGGATGTAGCCCGGCGCCACGGCGTTGACGAGGATGTTTTTGTCGGCCCAGTCGCACGCCAGCGCCTTGGTGAGCATCGCCAGGCCGCCCTTGGACGCCGTGTAAGGCGCGGTGCCGGGCCGCGTGGCGCTGCTCATCAGCGACGCGATGTTGACGATGCGGCCGGGCTTGTCCGCGGCGATCAGCGCCCGCGCGAACGCCTGCGACAACGCGAACGGCGCGGTGAGATTGATTGTCAACGTCTCGGTGAACTGATCGAGCGTCAGTCCCTCGGCGGGGCCTCGGTGCGACATGCCCGCAGCGTTGACGAGGATGTCGATCGGTTCGCGATCTTCGAGCAGCGTCTCGTACCACAGCGCGATCGAGTCCACGTCGTGCAGGTCGAGCGGGCACGCCTCCACGCGCCGACCCGACGCCTCGCGTAGCCTGACCGCCGACTCATACAACTCCATGCTCGGCCGCGCGACAAGCAACACGTCCGCGCCTGCGCCGGCCAGCGCATCGGCGCACGCCAAGCCGATCCCGCGACTCGCGCCCGTCACCAGCGCCACACGCCCGTCCAGCCGAAAGTCGCTGTCCATGTGCGTCGTTCCCTTGTTCGCCAGCGCGATCGTTTGCATGGTGTCCACCTTTGCTCGACAACGTATCCAACCACTGAGGTTGATACGCCGCTACTGCACGGTAGGGTTCGTGGGGTGTCCGCGTCAATCGAAGAATCAATGAGAACTTGAGTTCGCGTTGCTGCTCAGGGAAATGCTGAGGCGAGTGTACGCTGGCCCCGACGGGGCAGGCTCGACGGCGCGATGCTATGCTGTTCAAGGCGCGCGACGCAGCGTCGGGCGTGGGCACGGAACTCGATCAAGACAGGTGATGGGTATGGCGCGCAAGGTGTGGATGCTGGCGTGGGTGGTGGCGTTGACGTTCATCGCCGCGGACGTTGACACGCGGTTTCCGTTCGTGGTGCCGGGCGATGACGCGGCGGCGACCGCGACGGACTTCTCGTTCCTGTCGCCGACGCCCGCAGGCGCGGACGGGTTCGTGCGTGTGCGCGACGGCCACTTCGTCACCGACGCGGGACGCTTGCGCATCTGGGGCGTGAACGTCTGCTTCGGCGGCAACTTCCCCACCCACGTCGACGCCGAGAAGGCCGCGGCGCACCTCGCGAAGCTGGGCGTCAACTGCGTCCGCTTCCATCACATGGACACGCAGCCTTCGCCCACGGGCATTCTCACGAAGGACGACGCGTTTGATCCCGAACAGGTCGATCGTCTCGACTACTTTCTCGCGCAGCTTGCGAAGCACGGCATCTATGCGGACCTCAACCTGCACGTGGGCTACACGCCGAGCCGGAAGCTCGGCTTCGCGGGGCTCGGCACGCAGCACTACGCCCAGTCCGACAAGCACGCGTTGCACTTTCAGCCGGAGATCCAGCGGGCGATCTTCGCGTTCTGGCGTGAGTTCCTGACGCATCGCAACCCGTACCGCGACAACCTGCGGCGTGTCGACGACCCGGCCGTGGCGATCATGGAGATGACCAACGAGAACAAGTTCACCAACGCCGGGCCCGACCTGCTGCTGGCGGCGCCGGAGCCGTACCACGCGACGCTCGTCGCGCGGTGGAGCGCGTGGCTGAAGGCGACGTACGGTTCGACCGAGGCGGTGCGTGCCGCGTGGGCCCCGACGGCGAGCACAACCACACCGCCGGTGATCACGTCGTCGGGTTGGGGCGGGGCGAATCGCGGCGGCTGGTGGGTGTCGGACAACGGCGGCAAGGCGCCGCTCGAGGTCATCGCGAAGAAGGAGGACGACACGACGACGTTGCGCATCGCCCCGAAGGTCGTCCCGCCGCAGTCGTGGCATCAGCAACTGACGTCGACGCCGCTGACACTCAAGAGCGGTGCGCTGTATACGCTTCGGTTTGACGCACGCGCCGACGAGCCGCGCGACATCGCGTTGAACATCGCAACGGTCAGCGGCGGATGGAAGTCGCTCGGGCTGTCGCAGCAGGTGTCGCTCGGCAAGGCGTGGAAGACGCACCTGCTACAGTTCGAGGCGACGGACGATGTGACGAACGATGGCCGCCTCGCGTTCGATCTCGGCGGGCACATCGCGGCGGTGGAGCTGCGGAACGTGAAGCTGTCGAAGGGCGGCGGTGACACCGTGATGCCGGACGGGCAGTCCGTCGAGGCGGGCAACGTCGAACTGCCCGACGCGTCGTGGGCGCTGGGCGCGTCACACGACTTTCTGCGGTTCATGCACGACACGGAGTTGGCGTTCTACCGTGAGGCGAAGCGGTATCTCATCGATGACCTGGGCGTGAAGGCGCCGGTAACGACAACGCAGGCGAACTATCAGCCGATGGACGTGCTGGACCAGGTCGCGGACTTCGCCGACATGCACGCGTACTGGCACCACCCGATCTTTCATGGCCGGCAGTGGGACGCCAACTCGTGGACGGTGCAGAACGAGACGCTGGTGGCGTACCCGTTCGACAACGGCTGGCCGCGCGTGAACCTGCTGATGCGGACGCCGTGGCGTGTCGAGGGCAAGCCGTTCACGTTTACGGAGTGGAACACGGGCGAGCCGGGCTATTTTTCGGCCGACGGCGTGCCGATCGCCGCGACGATCGCGGCGCTGCAGGACTGGGATGCGGTGTTCTTCTTCCAGTACCACGGCGCGTCGGACCACTGGGCGACGGACCACTTCAGCGGGTTCTTCGACGTCAACGGCCAGCCGTGCAAGTCGGCGCTGATGGGCGCGTGCGCGGCGATGTTCCGGCGTGGTGACGTGGCGGCGCTGACCGAGTCGGCGCTGGCGGCGCCGGGCCGGGGCGAGACGCTCGGCGCGTTGGGCCTGCGTTACCGCGTGGGCACCGATCCTCACATGAAGCCGGACAAGAGCCACGCATCGCCCGACGTCGCGGAGCTGAAGCGGGCCGAGCGTCGCGAACTGGAGACCCCGGACGGATCGGTTCGGTGGGACGCGCGTGAGATGGACAAGGCGTTCATCCGCGTGAATGCCCCGGCGTCGCGCGCGGTGTGGGGGCTGGTGGCGGGGCGGTCGTTCGATGTCGGCGGGTGGTCGGTGAGATTCGGCCCGACGCAACGCGATTACGCGGTGCTGGTGGCGACGAGCCTCGACGGCAAGCCGCTGGAGCAGTCCGCGTCGGTACTGATCACCGCGGTGGGTAACGCCGAGAACCAGGACATGGTGTGGAACGCCGACCGCACCAGCGTCGGCACGAAGTGGGGCCACGGGCCGACGCTCGTCAACGGCATCAACGCGACGCTGACGCTGCCTGCGTCACAGCACGCGCGGCGGTTGTTCGTGCTCGATGGCACGGGCAAACGCACGGGCGAGGTCGAATTGACGGTGCTCGCCGACGGCTCGCTCACCGCGGAACTCGGCCCGCGCTACAAGACGCTGTGGTACGAGCTGGCCGCCGAGTAGGGCGGGCGGGTGCTTACGCGATCTTGTCGATCTCCCAGCCCTTGCGGTATTCCTTGAAGATGAATCGGTTGACCGCGTCGTTGTCGGCCTTGCCGGTGGCGGGGTCAAAGTTGCACTCGACGTTGCCCGCGCGGTGCGCCGCGATGCCGAGTTGCACCGTCTCGGCGAGCTTGCCGCTGTAGCTGAAGTTGCACGTCGTCGGCGTGCCCTCCTTGCAGGCCTTGATCCACTCGTTGTGATGCCCGATCGATTCGGCGATCGTCCGCGGCGGGTCCTTGAAGTCGGCGAACTTGTCTTCGGGCAGCAGCTTGTGCTTGCTGTAGTCGGAGATGAGCATGCCGTTGTCGCCGACGAAGAGGATGCCGTTGCCTTTCCAGGTCTCCTTCGTCAGGCCGAACTTCTTGTAGACGTCGATGCGGTCGATGTGCGTGCCGCCGAGGTGCCAGTACATCTTGAGGGCGGGCATATCGCCGCGCGCCGGGAAGCGGTACTCGATCATCGTCGACTGCGAGCAGCGCAGCGGCTTGGGCTCGGGGCCCCATGCCTGCACGCCGGTCGGGTATTCGAGGCCGAGCGCCCAGAAGGGCAGGTCCATGTAGTGGCAGCCGAAGTCCGCGACGCCGCCGCCGCCGAAGTCCCACCAGCCGCGCCAGTTGAACGGGTGATAGAGCTTGTCGTAGTAGTCGCGGGGCTGAGCCGGGCCGACCCACAGGTCCCAGTTGAGGTTCGCGGGCACGGGGTCGGGCTTGTCGGGGAATCGGGCGCCGGAGTACATCGCGCCGTAGATCCAGTTGTGCACCTCGCGCACGGGGCCGATCGCCCCGGCCTGGATCTTCTCGACCACGCGGCGGTAGTTGTCGCCCGCGTGGATCTGCGTGCCCATCTGCGTCGAGACCTTGTTGCGCTCCGCCGCGGCGATCATCAGGCGGCATTCCTGCGCCGTGTGCGCCAGCGGCTTCTCGCAGTAGGTGTGCTTGCCGAGGTTCAACGCCCGCAGCGCCGCGTGCGCGTGCTGATGATCGGGCGTGCCGACCATCACGGCGTCGATGTTCTTCTGCTCCTTGTCGAGCATCTCACGGTAGTCCTCGTAGCCCTTCGAGCCCGTGTAGTCGCTCAGCGCCTTGCCGAGGAAGTTGCTGTCGACGTCGGCGAACGCGACGAAGTTCTCGCTGGCCAGGCCGTTGATGTCCGCCCGCGCGCGATTCGACGTGCCGACGCACGCGATGTTGAGCTTCTCGTTGGCCGACGCGGCGCGCACCAGGCGCGGCAGGGCGGTCGGCAGCGTGATCCCCGCTGCGGCGATCGATTTCACAAACGTACGGCGTGTGGTCGTCATCCATAAGCTCCGGTGATGTGTGTGATGCGATGTTCGACCTGGATCGCCACACGGGCGATCGGTCCTAAGCTCAACGCCATTTTACCCCACTCGACACCGCGGGACGGCCCGGGCTCCAAACAAAGTTGCGACGCCTCAGCGGTCTCGGTCGGCGAATGTCATGAAAGCCCGTCGACCTCCCAGCCCTTGCGGTAGGTGCGGCGCACGTACTGGTTGGCTTCCGGCTTGTTCGTGAACGTCAGCTGCTCGGGGTTCCACGCGAGTTTTTCGCCGGGGAAGCGCAGGGCGATGTTGCCGAGCAGGACGGTCTCGGTGAGCGGGCCGGCGTAGTCGAAGTGGCTGGTGGTCTTGTCGTTGCCGAGGCAGGCGTTGGTCCACTGCATGTAGTGATCGTCGCCGACGACCTTCGGGTAGGCCTCGGGCCCGAAGTCGGCCTCGGGGTAGAGTCGCGGCCCGGAGCCGTGCGGCGTGAGCATGAAGCCTTTTTCGCCGATGAACAGCGTGCCGTTGTCCGGCATCTTGCGGTCGGCGGGCAGGCCTTCGGGGCGGTCGGGCATCTTGCCGCCGTCGTACCACGTGAGGCGGATGGGGCCGTCGGTGTACTGTGTGCCGGGGAAGTCGTACGCGATGGTGGACCACTTGGGGTACGACTCGCTGTTGGGCTTGGGGCCCTCGGACCAGACCTGCGTGGGCGCGCCGAGCGCGAGCGACCAGACGACGGGGTCCATGATGTGACACGCCATGTCGCCTTGGGCGCCGGTGCCGAAATCCCAGAACCCTCGCCACTTGAACGGGCAGTACGGGCTGTCGACGCCGCCGTTCTTGTCGGTCTTGCCGACGAACGGACGCTCCGGCGCGGTGCCGAGCCACAGGTCCCAGTCGAATCCCTCGGGCACGGGGTCGCTGCCGGCGGGGCGGTCGATGCCCTGCGGCCAGATCGGGCGGTTCGACCACGCGTGCGCGACCTTGATCTTGCCGAGCGTGCCGGACTGGATGATCTGCACGAGCATCTTGTTGCCCGTCGCGGAGTGGCCCTGGTTGCCCATCTGCGTAACGACCTTGTTCTTCGCGGCGATGAGCCGCATCTGCCGCGCCTCGTAGACGTCGTGCGCCAGCGGCTTCTGCACGTAGACGTGCTTGCCGAGGCTCATGCACGACACGGCGATCGGCGCGTGCATGTGGTCGGGCGTGGAGACGGTGCACGCGTCGATGTCGTTGTGCACCTTGTCGAGCAGCTGACGCCAGTCGTTGAACGTCGCGGCGCCCTGGCTGCCGAACTTCTCGAACGCCTGCCGGCCGCGCCCGCGCTCGTCGACGTCGCACACGGCGATCACCTTCGCGTTGGACTTCGACGTCTCGGTGATGTCGCCCCAGCCCTTGCCGCCGACGCCGATGCCCGCGATGCGGAGCGTGCCGCTGGGGGCGGCGCCGCGCACCAGCGGCGGCATGAGGATCGGCAGGGCGGCGCCGGCGTAGCCGATGTGCTTGATGAACGTGCGACGCGTCGTGCGATTGGCCATCGTGTGAGGTCTCCAGACTTGAGCGTGGTCGATCCGCGAAAGGACTCGTCGATTATAGACCCGTCGAAACCCATCGCGCATAAAAAAAACGGCCGGGCGCGGGCCCGACCGTTTCGTAAGTCAAACGTGTAACCGGACGGATCAGACGTTCTGCTCGAGCGGGCCCCAGCCCTTGCGCGGCTCGCGCCACAGCAGCTCGTTGAGCGCCTTGTCGTTGGTGATCTCGCCGGTCTTCGGATCGCACTCGATCTTCTTGCCGGCGCGCATCGCGATGTTGCCCAGCGCGATCTTCGCCGTCATCGGACCGGCGTACGCCCAGTTGCTTCGGCTGAACTCACGCGGCTTCTCGCCCTTGCAGGCCATGACGAATTCCTGATGGTGACCGGGCGAACGCTCGTAGATCTCGGCGGGCTTGCCGGTGTCCTTGGCGAACGACTCGGGGATCAGGCGCGGGCTGTTCCAGTAGTCGCCGGTGACGAGCATCTTGCCCTTGGTGCCGATGACGAGGTTGCCGGTGCGCGGCAGCTCGCGTCCGTCGGCCTTCATCTCTTCGGGCGTGTCGGGCATGTTGTTCTTGTTGTCGCCCGGGCCGTGGCCCTCGCGCCACGTCGCGGTGAAGGCGGGCTTGCCGTCCTTCGCCGGGTAGTGGTACTTGACGATCGCGCCGGACGGGAACATGTCGGTGACGGGGCCGGTCATGAACTCGGGCTCGATGGCGGTGGGGAAGTCGGGCTCCATGATGGCGTGCAGGCCGTCGGTCGTGTGGCAGGCCATGTCGCCGATGGCGCCGGAGCCGAAGTCGGCGAAGCCGCGCCACTTGAACGAGTGGTACACGTCCTTCTTGAACGGACGCATCGGCGCCGCGCCGATCCACGCCTCCCAGTCGAGGCTGTCCGGGACCGGGTCCTCGCCCGTCGGACGATCGCCGCCCTGCGGCCAGACCGGGCGGTTGGTCCACGTGATGAACTCGGTGATGTCGCCGAGCACGCCGCTCTTCATGAACTCACCGGCGATACGCCAGCCCTGGCCGGCGTGGCCCTGGTTGCCCATCTGCGTGACGACCTTCTCGTTCTTCTTGTACGCCGCGGCGAGCAGCAGCGCCTCACGGAAGCCCCAGCACAGCGGCTTCTCGGTGTAGCAGTTCTTGCCGAGGGACACGGCGGTCATCGAGGGCGCGAAGTGCGTATGGTCGGGCACGGCGACGAACACCGTGTCGATCTCCTTCTCGTGATTCTCGAAGATCTTCCGCCAGTCGGTGTAGCCCTTGGCGTCCTTCCAGCCGTCCTTGTCGAGCACGCCGCCCCAGCGGCCCTTGTCGATCTCGGCGAAGCAGACGCAGTTCTGCTTCATGTTGTGCATCTCGCCGGTGTGGGCGCCGGCGCGACCGCCGGTGCCGACGAACGCGACGTTGAGTTTGCTGTTGGCGGACTCGGCCCGGACGAGGGCGGGCATCAGCACCGGCATGGCGGCGCCGGCGTAGCCGACGTGCTTGATGAAGGTGCGTCGTGAGGTGCGGTTAGACATCGTGCCTGGTCTCCTGAAGGTAAAACGGTGGGGACGAATGGTTCGGGGATCATAGACGCGCAGCTTCGGCTTCGCCAAGCGGCGCTTGGTGTGCGTTGGGCGCTACGGCTTCAACGCCGACGGACTGTGTCGGGTGCTCGACACCCGCTGTGTCAGGGCGCGATCCATGCAACGGGCCGCGATCAGACGTTCATCGCCAGCGGGCCCCAGCCCTTGCGCGGCTCACGCCACAGCAGGTCGTTGGCTTCCTTGATGTTCGTGATGATGCCGGTCTTCGTGTCGCACTCGATCTTCTTACCGACGCGCGCCACGACGTTGCCCAGCTGGATCTTCGCGGTCATCGGGCCCGCGTAGCCCCAGTTGCTGCGGCTGAACTCACGCGGCTTCTCGCCACGGCACGCCATGACGAACTCCTCGTGGTGGCCCGGCGAACGCTCGACCAGCTCGGGCAGCTTCTTGTTCGGCAGGCTGTTGATGAACTCCTGGTGCTTCTCTTCGGGGATCAGGCGGGCGCTGTTCCAGTAGTCGCCGGTGACCAGCATCTTGCCCTTCGTGCCGACGATGATGTTGCCCGTGCGCGGCATGTTGCGGTCGCCCAACTCCTCGGGCTTGTCCGGGAAGTACTTGTCCTCGTCGTGGAAGCGGCCGTCGTCGCCGATCTTCTTGTAGCCCTCGTACCAGAACGCCTTGAACGCCGGCTTGCCGTCCTTCGCGGGGTACTCCCACTTGTAGATGCCGCCGATCTGGTAGCTGTCGGCGTCCTTGACCGGCGGGGACACGTGCACGGGCTCGACGCTGATGGGGTAGTCCGGCTCCATCAGCGAGTGGATGCCGTCGGTCGTGTGGCAGGCCATGTCGCCCAGCGCGCCCGAGCCGAAGTCACGCACGCCGCGCCACGCGAACGGGTGGTACACCTTGTGCTTCCAATCCTTCTGGTCTTTCGCGAACGGCGCCTCGGTCCAGTCGGAGCAGTACGGACGCATCTCCGCGGCGCCGATCCACGACTCCCAGTCGAGGCTGTCGGGCACGTCGTTCGTGCCGGCGGGTCGGCCCCAGCCCTGCGGCCACACCGGACGGTTCGTCCACGTGTGGAACTCGACGACGTCGCCGATCGCGCCCGCCTTGTAGAGCTCGTACGCGATACGCCAACCCGAGCCGGCGTGGCCCTGGTTGCCCATCTGCGTAACGACCTTGTCGTTCTTGTGGTACGCCGCGGCCAGCAGTTGGCACTCCTTGACCGACCAGCACAGCGGCTTCTCGGTGTAGCAGTTCTTGCCGAGCGACACGGCGGTCATCGAGGGGGCGAAGTGCGTGTGGTCGGGCACGGCGACGAACACCGTGTCGATCTCCTTCTCGTGATTCTCGAAGATCTTTCGCCAGTCGGTGTAGCCCTTCGCGTCGCTCCAGCCCGGCGTCTTCTTGCCCAGCACGCCGCCCCACGCGCCCTTGTTCACGTCCGCGAAGCAGACGCAGTTCTGCCCCATGTTGCTCATCTGGCCCGTGTGGGCCGCCGCCCGTCCGCCCGTTCCCACGAACGCCACGTTCAGCTTGCTGTTGGCCGATTGAGCCCGAACCAGCGCGGGCATCAGGACCGGCAGTGAAGCGCCGGCGTAGCCGACATGTTGGATAAACGTTCGTCGTGTGGTGCGTGTGGCCATGGGGTCGTGCTCCTCAGGGGTCGAAGTAATTACGAATCGGCGTGTGCCGGCCGATTGCTCGGCCTGTGTTGATTGATATCGCTCGGGTCGGGGTTACGCTCTGCGTCAGACCACCTTCCAGCCGGCGCGCGGCTCGCGGTTGATGAACCGGTTGGCGTCCGGCACGTTCGTGATCTTCATGTTCTTGCCGTCCCACTCGATCTTCGTGCCCGCACGCAGCGCCACGTTGCCGAGTTGGATCGATTCGGTCATCGGGGCCGCGTAGCTGAAGTTGCTCTTGGGGAAGTCGATCGGCTTCTCGCCGGCCGCCGCCATGTAGAACTCCAGGTGATGGTTGTCCTCGAAGTGACCGAGCTTCTTGTTGCCGGTGTACTCCGCGGAGTCGGGCGCCCGCTCGATCATCGGCTTCGGCTTGCCGACCTGCTGCATCAGCTCTTCCGGCACGATCCGCGGGCTGTTGCCGTAGTCGCCCGCCACGAGGATCGTGCCCTTGGTGCCGATGAACAGGTTGCCGGTGTTCGGCAGCTTACGGACGTTGTCGGGCTTCTCGGGGAACAGCCCGCCGTCGTACCAGTACGCGGTGTACGCCGGGCGCTTGTCGTTCGCCGCGTACTCCCACTTGAGGATCGACTGGTTGGGGAACTGCTCGTCGGTGATGTCGACGATCTTCAGCGGCTCGACGCTGATCGGCGAGTCGGTGCCCAGCGCCCAGAACTGGCCGTCCATTGTGTGACACGCCATGTCGCCCAGCGCCCCGGCGCCGAAGTCGAACCAGCCGCGCCACGCGAACGGGTGGTAGCAGTACTTGGCCCAGTTGCTCTTGCCCGGACCGGCCTCCGACGAGTACGGCCGCATCGGCGCCGGGCCGATCCAGCAGTCCCAGTTCAGGTTCGCCGGCACCGGCTCTTCGTTCTTCGGTCGGCTTCGGCCCTGCGGCCAGATCGGGCGGTTCGTCCAGTTGTGCACTTCTTTGACGTCGCCGATCGCGCCCTGCCAGATCCATTCGCACACCAGACGCCAGCCCTCCGCGGCGTGGCCCTGGTTGCCCATCTGCGTCGCGACCTTCTTCTCACGCGCCATCTCCGCCAGCTTCCGCGCCTCCCACACCGACCACGTCAGCGGCTTCTGCACGTAAAGGTGGATCGGCCGCGCCTGCTGCAACGCGATCGCCGCGGCGGGGAAGTGATGGTGGTCGGGCGTCGTGACGTGGACGGCGTCGATCTTGCCGCCTTCCTTGTCGAACATCTTGCGGTAGTCGTCGTACGCCGTGGCGTCCGACCAGTGCTTGGCCGCGTTGCCCCAGGCGTTCTTATCGACGTCGGTGAACGCGACGCAGTTGTGGCCGAACTTGGCGGCGGTGTCGAGGTGCACCTGCGCCTTGCCGCCGGTGGCGACGAACGCGAGATCGAGTTTGCTGTTAGCCGACTTCGCCCGGGCGAGCGTCGGCAGAACCACCGGAAGGGTCGCGCCGGCGTAGGCGATGTGCTTGATAAACGATCGGCGACTCGTGCCTCGACTCATCCGATGTGCCTCCGAATCCGGTTCGGCGTGGGAATTTCACAGTCCGTCATTGTACAAAACCACCGTCCGGCCCGCCAAGGCGATGCCGACCGCCCAACACTCATACGTTGTGTGCACGCTTGCAAGTTCGGCCCTTTTCGGCGATAAATTCCGCCCCGATTTTCCCCGCACCCACGAGCCCGAACCGGCACAGGAGCCAGACCGTGCAGACCACTCTCATCATCATCAAGCCGGACGCCGTCCAGCGTGGCCTCACCGGTGAACTGCTCAGCCGTTACGAGCGCAAGGGCCTGCAGATCGTTGCCGCCAAGTTCATCCAGGTTTCCGAGGAAATCGCCTCGAAGCACTACGCCGAACACAAGGAAAAGCCGTTTTTTGGTGAGCTGATCGGCTTTATCACCGCCGCCCCGGTCATGGTCGCGGCGGTGCGCGGCCCGGAGGCGATCGCCATCTGCCGCAAGATCAACGGCGCGACCAACGGCGTCGAGGCCGACCCCGGCACGATCCGCGGCGACTACGCCGTGTCCAAGCAGCTCAACCTCGTCCACGCCTCCGACAGCCCCGAATCCGCCGAGCGCGAGCTCGCCCTGTGGTTCAACGGCGAAATCATCGACTGGTCCCGCCAGAACGAACGCTGGATCACCGGCTGAGAATCGCGTCGAAGCGACGATGTTTCAGGCCCAAAAGCCCCGAAAGAGGCGTCGGTCGGCTTCGGTCTGGCCCGTTGAAAACGATCAGGTGCGCACCAATGATTCGGTACCCGTACGCCCTCCGTCTGGGCGCGGGAATCCGTATCACGCGCCTTCTATTGAGCGTGTGGAAAGCTCCGAGAGGGGAGCGCGACGGTTCGGTGCGGTTCTTCTCATTTGGCCTTCATGTTGAATACGGTAAGCTTATGTCACGCCACCAGGCGGGGACCCCGTTGATCTCCGCCTGCTGTCGAGAGCAGGATGACTTCAGTGAAAGCGCGAGAACCCGTTGGGAACAAGGCGCCGCTGGCCATCGTGACCGGTGCGTCGAGCGGCATCGGCGCCGCGGTCGTCGCTCGGCTGTGGGATCGCGGCTACCGCGTGGCGATGCTCGCACGCCGGGCCGAGGTCATGCAGCGTATCGCCGGCGATCATCTCGATCGTGGGCTGGCGATCGTCGTCCCGGTCGATCTCGCCGACGCCGAGGCGGTTGAGGCGACGATCAAACGCCTGACCGTCGAGCACGGCGACGCCGACCTGTTCGTGCACTGCGCCGGGCAGGGATTGTATCGCTCGTATGTCGATCACGAGATGGACGACCACGAGCGACTGATGCAGATCAACTACTTCTCGGCCGTGCAGATCATCGGCCGCGTCCTGCCGGCCATGCTCAAGCGTGGCGACGGCGCGATTATCAACGTCAGCTCGATCGCGGCGCGGATGGGGCCGTGGGGACACTCGGCGTACGCGGCGTCGAAGGCGGCCCTGGTCGCGCTCACCCAGAGTCTCGCCTCCGAGCACCGCGGCAGCGGCGTCCGCTTCAGCTACGTCCTGCCGGGGATCATCGACACGCCGTTCTACCAGTGCTCGGAGATGGCCGACGTCTGGCCCGTCGTGCGGCACCGCGCGATCGCGACCGGCGTCGTCGCGGATCGAATCGTTCGGCTGCTCGATCGCCATCGTCTGGAACTGTGCGTCCCCCGGCACTATCGCATGCTGGACTGGCTGTTCGCCCTCAGCCCGTCTCTGGCGAATCTGATCGTCTCGTTCAACAGCCGCCCCCAGAAGCCATCCGGCGCAGGGGTGCCGAGCGAGCCTGCCCCCGCGGTGCAACTGGCAGAGTCCTCGGCTCAGAGAGTTCACGACTGATGGTGGGCTCCACGACAGACCGATCGACCGGCGGGCCTTCATCCTCCTCTCATATTCGGCACGATACAAACGACGCCCATGCCCGTTTGTACGACATCCCAACGCGCACGCGTGCGCGGATGCGAGGCGGCGATCGCGCCGGTCCGATACGCTGATAACGCCATGCGAATCCTGCTTGTCGAAGACTACGCTCCGCTCCGCACGTCCCTGACGAAGGGGCTCCGCGAGGAAGGATTCGCCGTGGACAGCGCCGGCGACGGAGAAAAGGCGCTCTGGCACGCGGGCGGCGCTTCCTACGACGTGATCGTGCTGGACCTGATGCTGCCCAAGGTGGACGGGTGGACGGTGCTGCGCCGGCTGCGTGAGGGCGGCTGCGAGGATCCCGTGCTCATTCTCACGGCGCGCGACGCCGTGGAGGACCGCGTCGAGGGACTGAACCGCGGCGCGGACGATTACCTCGTCAAGCCGTTCGCGTTCGAGGAGCTGTTGGCGCGGCTGCGGGCGCTGGTCCGTCGAAAGTATGCGCGAAAAGACCCGGTCCTGTGCGTGGGCGACCTGCGGATCGACACCGCGGCGAAATCCGTGACACGCGGCGACGAGTCGATCGAGCTGACCGCACGCGAGTACGCGCTGCTCGAACTGCTGGCGATGCGCGCCGGGAGCGTTGTCAGTCGGGCGGACGTGTGGAGCAGCCTGTACGAGTTCCACGACGAAGCGACGAGCAACGTCGTGGACGTGTACATCGGCTACCTGCGCCGCAAGCTCGACGGCCCGGGCAGGGCGCCGCTGATCCACACGCGGCGCGGCCAGGGATACGTGCTGGAGGAGCAGGCGTGAGTCGCGTGACCGGGTCATTGCGGATGCGACTGATGATCGGCACGACGACGGGCGTGTCGGTGGTGCTCGCCGCCGCGGGTGTGGCGTTGTACCTGCTGGTGCGCGCCCACCTCTACAACCAGCTGGACGCTTCGCTGATCCAGCAGACGCACGCGGTCACGGCGATCTTCGAGAGCAACCCGCACGGCGTCGATCTCGACCTGCACAAGCTGTCGAGCCCCGCGTACAGCGATCCCGCGGGCGACGAGTTCTACCAGGTCTGGAGCGACGACGGTCGTGTGCTCAAGCGTTCGCCGTCGCTGCGGGACCGCGATCTGATCGCGCCGCCCAAGCCGGTTGATGCGCCCACCGTACGCTCGGTCACGCTGCCGGGCGGTCGGCCGTGCCGCCTGGCGTTGCTGACCGTGATCCCGCCGGTCGAGCGTGAACACGTCCTCGTTGGAATCGATCCGGATCAGGTCTCGGCAACGCGCGTCACGCTGGCGATCGCGGCTACGCCGTCTCACATCGAAGCGAGTCTGTCGCAACTGCGTAACCTGCTGATCCTCGCCTGGCTGGTGACGCTGGCGGTCCTGGTCGGGGTGCTCACGCTGGCGGTGCGCGCCGGGCTCGCCCCCGCGGACCTCCTGGCCGAGCGGTTGCGCACGATGGACGAGAACTCGTTGGCCGAGCGCGTCGACGTGCCGCAGACGCCACGCGAACTCGAACCGGTCGTCCACCGGCTCAACGATCTGCTCGCGCGGCTCGAAGCGGCGTTCCTGCGCGAGCGCACGCTGCTGGCGGATGTCGCCCACGAACTGCGGACGCCGCTGGCGGGGCTGCGATCCACGCTGGAGGTCTCGCTGGCGCGACCGCGCGACGCCGCGAGCTACCGCGACGACCTGGCCTCGTGTCTGGGCATCAGCGCGAAGCTGCAGTCGATCGTCGAGAACCTGCTGACCATGGCCCGCCTCGAAGCCGGCCAGACCGCGCTGCGGATCGAGACCACGCGACCCCACGAGCTGCTCGAGTCGTGCTGGTCGGCGCTTCGTGAGCTGACCGAGCAGCGATCGCTGAGCATCCGGTGGGACGTCGATACGTCGCTGAGCATCGAGACCGACGCCACCAAGGCGCGCATCCTGATTTGGAACCTGCTGCAGAACGCCGCGTGCTACGCGGACGCCGATAGCGAGGTCCGCGTCGAGACGTTGCGCCTGGACGATGCCGCGGTCGTCCGCATCACGAACGCTGGTTGCGACATCGCCGCGGCGGACGCCGAACGCGTCTTCGATCGCTTCTGGCGGGCCGATACCTCGCGCGGGGACGAGGGCGGCCACTGCGGGCTCGGCCTGCCGCTTTGCCGAAACATCGTCGAACTGCTGGGCGGATCGATCCGTGTCGACTGCGAACGCGGCGGAACATTTGCCGTCGAGGTGCGGCTGCCCGTCCGCCGCGACGGAAGCGCGCCACGCGACGCCGCGCCGACCAAACTCTCGAAGAACGAATCGCATCAACCGACAACCATGACGGAGTCACGAGCGTGAATAGATCTGTGAGCATCATGTTGGGCGTGACGCTGCTGGCGGCCGGGCTCCTGCTGGGCTGGGCGAGTCACGCGTTTATCGCGCCGCGACAGGAGGCGGAGGAGTACGGCGACGAGGACGAGGAGGCCGGCCTCGTCGTCAGCCCGTCGGAGATGGACGTCGCGGTGACGACGGCCCAGGCCGAGGCGGGCGCCTTGCCGGAGATGGAGCCGGCGGTCGGCGTGGTGCGAGTCGACGAGAAGGGCAGCGTGACGATCAGCAGCCGCGCCGGCGGGCGCGTCGTCGCGGTCGAGACCAGCCCCGGCGCCGACGT
Organism: Phycisphaera sp.; assembly: GCA_016125285.1. Taxonomy (GTDB): domain Bacteria; phylum Planctomycetota; class Phycisphaerae; order Phycisphaerales; family Zrk34; genus RI-212. The sequence goes on along the minus strand of WGMA01000051.1, from coordinate 14,803 downwards.
CCACAAGGGCGACGTGCTGCTGCGGTTCGATCCGCTGCCGCTGGATGCCGCGGTCGTGCAGGCGACGACGCAGAGCACGGTCGCGCAGAACGCGCTCGACGAGTTCGACAAGGCCGGACGCAAGTCGCGCGAGCTGGAGCTGCGCGTGGGGATGGAAAAGGCGAAGTCGAACACGAAGCTCGCCGAGTCGAAGCTGGCGCTGGTCGACAAGTCGTTCAAGGACGGCCTCGTGTCCGACCGCGCGCTGGAGGAGGCGAAGCAGGCGGCCGCGCAGGCGCAGGCGGAACTGACGCTGGCCGAGCAGGCGTTGCAGTCGTACCAGAGCGTCGGGGCGGACCTGCAACACGCCGGACTCGTCGCGGCGGTCAGGGCTGCGGAGTCGGCCTTGGCGGAGGCGAAGATCGCGGCGGAGCAGGCGACGGTGAAGTCGGAGGCGGATGGTCAGGTCACGGCGTTGAACGTGCGTGTGGGCGATCGCGCCGATGCCGGCGCGGCGCTCGGCACGATCACGATGCGTCGGGGCCGGGTGCTGAGCGTCGGCGTGTCGGCCGATGTGGCGCCGCGCGTGTCGAGCGGCGCGGCGGTGACGTGGATCGGTCGTGACCACAAGCCGCGCTCGGGCAAGGTGCGAGCCGTGCAGGAACAGGTGGACTCGACGACGGGGTTGATGGAGGTGCTGGTGACGCCCGACAGCCAGGCCGACCTGCCGCTCGGCCTGATGGTGCGGGCGCAGGTGCAGGTCGGCGTGCTGCCGGAGTCGACGCTCGTGCCGCGCGCGGCGCTGGTCCGCATGGAGGACGAGACGAGCGTGGTGAAGGTCGGGCCGGACGGCGCGGCGAAGGTCGTAGCGGTCGAGGTGCTCGGCGAATACGGCGACCGGATCGCGGTGCGTGGCGACGTGTCGGGCGGCGACCGCGTGATCATCGACGGGGGCTACAACCTGCCCGACGGCGCCAAGGTGCACGAGAAGGACAGCGAGCCGATCCCGGCATCGGCCGACTCCTCCAACGCCCGGGAGGATTCGAAATGAATCTGGTGCCGTTCGCATACACCCACCGACGGGCGCTGTTCGTCTTCCTGCTGCTGGCGATCGCAGCGGGCGTCTACGCCGCGTCGACCGCTTCGCGGGGCATCTATCCCGGCGTCGCGTTCCCGCGCATCTCGGTCATCGCCGAGCGCGGCGAGTCGCCCGTGCGCGGCATGACGATCGAGGTGACGCGCCCGATCGAGCAGTCCGTCAGCGCGATCCCGAACCTGCGTCGCGTGCGTTCCAAGACCGTGCGCGGCGCCAGTGAGCTGTCACTGGACTTTCAGCCCTCGACCGACATGATCGAAGCGCTGTCGCTGGTCCGCGCCCGCGCGGCCGAGGCGTCGCTGCCGGCGGATGTCGCGCTGACCATCGAGCGCCAGACGCCGGCGGTGTTCCCGGTGCTGAGCTTTAACGTGATGCCCGACCTGGCGCAACACGACGACCCGGTGACGCGCGCGAAGCTGGCCGAGTGGGCGGAGTTGGTGCTCAAGCCGCAATTGGGCCGGCTGCCCGACGCGTTCATGGTGAACGTGCAGAGCGGCGACAAGCGTGAGTTCGTGTTCGAGGCCGACCCGCTTGCGCTGGCGCGTTTCGGCGTGGACGTGCTGGCGGTCCGCGAGGCGATCGCGACGAGCAATCAGATCGAGGCGGTGGGGCGGTCGCACCACGAGGGCCTGCAATACCAGATGTTGCTCGACGGCCAGATCACCAGCCCCGATCGGATCCTCGACGTGTGCGTGCCACGTGAGGGCCTGGACCCCGTCGAGCTGCGGCACCTCGGCCGCGTCGTCGAGACGACCGAAGAACGCACGATGATCGTCACCGGCGGCGGGACCGACAGCGTTGTCGTCAGCGTGTTCCTGCGTGACGGCGGCAAGGTCACGGACCTGTCGCGAGACGTGCGCGCGATCATCGCCGAGTCGAATCCGCCGTACGGCGGACGCATCGAGATGGTGTACGACCAGGCGACGCTCGTGAACGACTCGATCGCCGGCGTGCGCGACGCCATCGGCATCGGCGCGCTGCTGTCCGTGGTCGTGCTGTTCCTGTTCCTGCGCGACTGGCGGATCACGCTCATCGCGGGCCTCGCGATCCCGATCTCCGTGGTGCTCACGCTCGCGCTGCTGCCGGTGTTCGGCGAGTCGCTGAATCTGATGAGCCTCGGCGGCATGGCGGTGGCGATCGGCCTGATCATCGACGACGCGATCGTCGTCGCGGAGAACGTCGGCCGGCGGCTGTCGATGTTCGCCGCCGACGCGTCGCGCCCGCAGCGCTTCGCCGCGATCGCCGACGCCACCGGCGAGGTCGTCGGCGCGATCGTCGGCTCGTCGCTCACGACCGTCGTGGTGTTCCTTCCGCTGGTCCTGCTCGAGGGTGTCGTCGGCCAGTTCTTCCGCAGCCTCAGCCTCACGCTGGCGCTGAGCATCCTCGCGTCGATGGTCGTCTCGCTGCTGTACACGCCGCTGATGCTGCTCGTGCCGTGGCTGATGCCCAGGTCCGGCGCGAGGGCCGGGCGACTGATGACCGGGCTGCAGAATCTCTATGCCTCGGCGGCGGGGCGGTTCCTCAACGCCCCGGCCGTCGTCGGCCTGCTGCTGCTCGGCGTCGTCGCGGCGGGCACGGCCGGGCTCGCCGGCATCGGCACGGGCTTCCTGCCGGAGATGGACGAGGGCGGCTTCGTGCTCGACTACGCGATGCCCGTCGGCACCAGCCTCCAGGACACCGACGACGCGTGTCGCCGCATCGAAAAGATCCTCCTCGAGACGCCCGAGGTGCGCTCGCTGTCGCGTCGCACCGGCGCCGAACTGGGCTTCTTCGCCACCGAGCAGTTCACCGGCGACATGCTCGTCGGGCTCAAGCCTCGCGCCCAGCGGGACCACAGCGTCTTCGAGGTGCTCGACGGCCTCCGCGAGCGGTTCGCCAGGGAAGTCCCGCAGGTCGAGATCGAGTTCGTCCAGGTCATGCAGGACACGATCAACGACCTAGCGGGCAACCCCTCGCCGATCGAGGTGAAGTTCTTCGGCTCGAACTACCCCGAGCTGCAGGCCGCGGCCGAGGAGGCGAAGAACGCGTTGGACCGCACGCCGGGCATCGTTGACACCAAGAGCGGCGTGTCGTTCGGCAGCCCGGAGTACCAGTGGAAGATCGACCCGCTCGCCGCGGCGCGGCTCGGCATGAGCACCGACCAGCTCGCCGCGCAGGCCTCGGCGCAGATCCTCGGCGACGAGGCGACACGCATCCAGCTCGGCGATCAGTTCCTCACCGTTCGCGTGCGCTACCCCGACGACTGGCGCAGCACCGTGCAGGGCGGCGACGTGATCAGCAAGACCGTGTTCGTCGGCAACCCGAAACTCGGCAGCGTCGGCGCCGGACTCGTGCCGCTCGGCAGCGTCGCGCAGTTCAAGCGCGTGCTCAGCGAGAATGAACTCGAACGCGAGAACCAGACGCCGATGGTTCGCGTGACCGCCGGCGTGTCGGGCACCGATCTCGGCACCGCCAGCGCCGCCGTGCGACAGGCCGTCGACAAGCTCCACCTGCCGCCCGATATCCGCGTGGAGTACGGCGGGCAGGCCGAGAGCCAGAAGGCCGCGTTCGCCAACCTCGTGCTCGTGTTCTCCCTCGCCAGCGGCCTCGTGTTCCTGCTGCTGGTGGTGCAGTTCCGCTCACGCCGTCTGCCGATCGTCATGTTCCTCGCCATGCCGTTCGGCCTGCTCGGCGGCCTGTACGCCCTCTACGTCACCGGCGTCGCGCTGAACATCAGCTCCGCCATGGGGCTGATCATGCTCGTCGGCCTCGTGGTCAAGAACGGCATCATCATGATCGAGTACGCCCAGCACCTGCACCACGAGGGCAAGGCGCCGCGCGAAGCGATGATCGAGGCCGCACGCGTGCGACTCCGCCCGATCCTCATGACCACCCTCGCCGCGATCGCCGGCCTGTTCCCGCTCGCCCTCGGCATCGGCGCCGGCTCCGAGCTGCAGCGTCCGCTCGCGATCGCCGTCATCGGCGGACTGTCCGTCTCCACACTCTTCACCCTCATCGTGGTCCCGCTCGGCTGCGTCGCGTTCGGCGGACTCGCCACGACGGATCGTCACCTCATCGACTCGGCACGCGAGCATTCCCAGCGTCCGGCCAGGTCGTGACGCTCGGACCGCACCCACTCGAAAATTCGGAACGACTCATGAAACGGATACTCATCGCAACGATACTCGTGACATGCCTGCCCGCCGTGGTCGGTTGTCAGACCACGCGCTACGACGCGGAGGTGCGCCGCGCCGCGGAGGACGTCGGCCACCGCTCGGGCTGGACGCCGCAGTGGTCCGCGCCGTGGGCCGACAGCGTGCCGCAGTGGGACGGCAAGGCCGAGCTGACCGCGCGGCAGGCCGTGACCATCGCGCTGGAGAACAACCGCCAGATCCGCGCCGACATCGAGACCATCGGCCTCGCCCGCGCCGACTTCGTGCAGGCCGGCCTGCTGCCCAACCCCGTGCTCAGCATGGTCTACCGAGCGCCGTCCGGCGACGTGCACAGCGTGCTCGGCGCGAGTGTCGCGCAGACGCTGAGCGACCTGTGGAAACGCCCCGCGCGCATCGACGCCGCGAAAGCCGATCTCCAGGCGGCCGTGCTACGCGTGTCGGCCTCCGCGCTCGATCTCGTCGCCGAGGTGCAGCAGACGCACGCCCGCATCGTGCACGATCAACGCGCCCTCGAGCTGCTGAATCAGAACGCCGACACCCTCGAACGCGCGCACAGGCTGGCGAAGAGCAAGTTCGACAACGGGGCCGGCACGCAGCTCGACGTGGCGCGCGTCGAGGCCGAGCAGCTCGCCAACGCGACCGACATCGAGGCCATGCGGACCGAGCTGGCCAACGAGAAGCTCACGCTGCTCGAGTCGCTCGGACTCGCCGGCGCGTCGACCGACTGGCGGGCCGTCGAGCAAACGCCCGCCGCCCTCGACCTCGACGCGATCGGCGGCGAGCAGGCCGTGATCGACGTCGCCAAGTCGCAGCGTCTGGAAGTGCTCGCGGCTCACTGGGAGATCAAGGCCCAGGCCAGCCGCCTCCACGAGCAGAAGCTCAGCGTCATCCCCGACATCGAGCTCGGCATCGACTACGAACACGCCGACCCCAGCGCCTTCACCGTCGGCCCGTCGCTCGGCTTCGCGATCCCGCTGTTCGATCAGAACCAGGCCCAGATCGCCTCCGCCCAGGTCAGCGTCCGCCAGGCCGTCGCCGCCGCCGCCGTCGCCGAGCAGATGACCGTTCGTGAAATCCGTCAGGCGTACCGCACGTACCGCTCGATCGCCACGCAGATCCAGCTGTACCGCGACAAGGCGCTGCCGATGCAGACCCGCAATCTCGAGCTCGCCGCGACCGCGTTCCAGACCGGCGACAGCGACCTGACCGTTCTGCTCGACGTGCAGGACTCCGCCAACGCCGCGCAGCTCAAGCTCGCGGAGTTGGAGCGCGACTTCGCCATCGCCCGCGCCGATCTCGAACACGCCGCCGGCGGCAGCGTGACGCTCACCCGACAGGCGATGCCCGCACCAGACGACCGCGCACCCAATACGCCCGCACCTGTTGCGCCGACGACGCGATACACACCACGGTAAGCCCGACAAAGCGTTCGCGTCGATACCGCGTCCGATGACGGCGCAATCGAGCGTGCAACCCTCCGATCCCATGCAATGAATAAAGCCCGGGGCAGGCTTGCCCCGGGCCTCATCATGCGCCCGTTGTATCCACGCAGATCAGGCGACGTGCCGCTCCGTTGTCGCGGCGCTACTCGGTGGTCTCCACGGTGATCGGCACGCCGTGGCTCAGCATGTCGTGCACCGGCGAGTGGTTCTTCGCGAACCGCACCAGCGAGCGGATCTCTTCCGGCGTCGCGTCGGCGTCCACCTTGAACGTCACGCGGATGTTCTGGAAGCCCGGCCGCACGCTGGGATCCAGGTCCAGGAACCCGCGCAGGTCGGCTTCGCCTTCGTACGTCGACTCGACGCTGTGGATCTTGATCCCGCGCGCCGCGGCGTGATACACCAGCGTCGTGGTGATGCAGCCGGACAACGCCGACAGCGCATACTCGACGGGGTTCGCGCCGTGGTCGGCGCCGAGCAGGACGGGCGGCTCGTCGAGGTCGTGCACGAACGACTTGTCGTGCTGCCGCTCCTCGCCCGCCGCGTAGTAGCTCTGGATCGTCGCGCGGTTGTGCCCGCCGTGGATCCACCGGTTGCGGACACGGAAGCGTCCGATCGCCAGCGCCGGGTCCCGCCGGATCGCTCCGACGGTCTGCGTCAGGCCGGCGATGTCCACGCCGTTGGTGTGCTTCGAAGCGCTTTCGGTCGTGTGGGTCGTGTGCGTCGTCATCTCAGGTCTCCTGTGCGTCAGGGTGTGTTCTTGCGGCTGTTTTTCCGATGTTTCAGCCATCTGTTCAAAGAGTAGGACCCGGCTTTCGGGCCGAACAGATCACTCGTGGTCACCCCCGGGTTGACTAGCGGTCAACCCCACGCGCTAATGACCGCATGAGCCATTCCGACGCCGATCCGACCGCCGCCGACCTCCTCGGCGCGCCCGAGATCCCCAAGCAGGGGCGCGATCGCCTCGTCGCGGTCGCGATCGAGCTGTTCTATCGACACGGGTTCAACGCCACCGGCCTCGACCGCGTGATCGCCGAGGCGGGCGTTTCGAAGACGACGTTCTACAAGCACTTCACCAGCAAGACGGAACTGATGGTCGCCGCGGTGGAGTGGCGCGACAAGTACGAACGCCGCGCGTGGGACCGCGCCGTCAAGATGATCGCCGGCGAGTGTCCGCGGGGTCAGCTGCGCGCCTACTTCCAGGTCCTCGACCGCTGGTTCAACGAGCCGGACTTCCACGGCTGCATCTTCCTGAACACCGCCGCGGAGTTCCCCAACCCCAACGACCCCGTGCACAAGGCCGCGGCGGCGCACAAGCTGGCGTTCCGCGCCCACGTCCGAGAGCTCGCGCTGCAGGCCGGCGCGATGGACCCCGACCCGTTCGCCGACGCCTACGTCACGATGTTCGAGGGGACGCTGATCGTGCGTCAGACCTACGGACGCAACGACGCGGCGAAACAGGTGATGCCGATGATCGACACGCTGATCCGCCAGTACATGCCCGACGCCGAAGCCGCCCCCGCGGCGAACGGCTGATCAGCTCACTTCGCTTCCTTCGGCGCGATCACGCGGAAGTACACCTCGCGGACCGCCATGAAGTTCAGCCACGTCCGCAGCGCGTAGCCGCAGCTCCGCAGGTTTTCGTCGGAGTAGTCCTGCGTCTTGCCGCCGGTGGGGTGCACGCCGTCCTCGCTGATGAGCGTGCCGTCCCAGTCGTCGCTGCGCAGGCGGAGGATCTCGGCGTGGAAGTCGACGAGCGGAATGTGGTAGCGGCGGGCCAGCGACTTGATCACGCGGTTCGCCTCGGCGACGGCCTCGGCGCGGTCGCGTCGCGGCGGGATCGTGCTGACGATCGGCACGCAGCCCTGATCGAGGCACGCGGTGATGATCCGCTCGAGCTGATCGGCGTACGTGTCGGGCAGCTTGCCGCCGGAGATGTCGTTCGTGCCGATCATGATCAGCGCGACCTCCGGCTTGTGCGACTTCAACGCCAGCATCGCCGCCGGCAGCAGGCGGTCGACCGTCCAGCCGGAACCGCACGCATCGGTGTCGTTGACGCCCTGGATCGCCTGCTTCCACAGCCGGCCGCGCGGCGACTTGGGCAGATCGTCGTTGGGGATGTACGGCGTCGGGTCCGACCAGCCCAGCGGCGTCCAGAACGCACGCGAATACGTGATCGAGTCGCCGAACTTCGCGACGTACATCGGCGTGCCGTTGAACTTGCGGTGCGCCTGCCGCATCGGCTCGGCCCACGTCGGCTCCGCGGCGCGCAACGACCCCGCGCCCACGAGGCCAATCATCAGCACACCGACGCATATCTCGAACGACCTGAGCATGGAAACCTCCGGATAGTGTCCGATGCATTGTAGGGGCAACCGCGCGAAAGCAACCCCGTAACCCTCGACGCCTGTCGGGCAATCTCTTCGCGTACCCCGCGCAAGGATTTAGTATATGCCAGAAATCACGTTGAACCGCCGCGGCCTGCTGATCGCCGCGACCTCCGCAATCGCCGCGCCGCTCATCGGCGTCCGCGTGCTCCGCGCGGCGGACGCTTCGCCTGCCAACGACCCGCTCGGCGCCTACAAACTCGCCTGGACGTCGAAGCTGCGGTGGGGCAGCGTTGTCGACGTCACCACGATGCCCGGCGACGACTGGGACGCGAAGCTGGCCGCGGCGCAGGCGACGCTGACGCGGCAGGGCGGCGGCGTGGCGTACTTCCCCGCCGGGACGTACGCGTTCAAGGATCACGTCCGCATCGCCGACGGCGTGATCCTCCGCGGCGCCGAGCCGAAGGTCGTCACACGCGCCACCGAGGAGCGTTACGACCCGCCGACGAAGCTGGTGTTCCCGAAGTACGAGCCGCTGCTCGAGGGCGACGGCGCACCGATCGACGCGGCGTTCAAGGGCGTGTACCTCGCCAACCCCGCGGGCGGCGCGAACACCGGCGTGGTCAACATCGCCGTCGATCGCGGGCACATCCACCTCGACGAAGCCGACGGCCACGCCTGCGGCGCCAACCGCGTGATCTTCGGCTGCGTGCTGACCAACTGCGCCGTGGCCGACCCGGCCGTGCCGAACCCCAAGTACGCCCAGCACGCGTGGCAGCGATTCACCTCGCGGCACCACGCGGCGATCGACGCGAAGTCCGCCGAGAACCTGCTGATCGCCAACAACCGCCTGCCCAAGTCGGGCGACGCGAACTTCACGCAGCCGGGGTTCATCCTCGACGCCGGCAAGGGCAAGCGCGAGACGTTCGACGTCGTGTTCGACTACGACAACCGGCCCGGCCTGTACATCAACCACTTCTGCGTCGGCGGCGAGGGCGGCAGCGGCAACGACGGCACGCCCGAGACGCACCCGTACGGCTTCCGCAAGGGCACGGTCATCCGCGACAACTACGTGTTCAACTCCGGGCGCATGTCGATCGGGTTCTGCGGCGACGGCGTCGACTGCAGCTTCAACGTCACGCGGATCGAGCCGGACGTGTGGCGACCCACGGTCACCGGTTACAAGAAGACGTCCGGCGCCGCGACCAACGACAACCGCGCGGTGGAAATGCGCGGCTGGCGATGGCGCCTCGAAGGCAACGACTGCGTGGTCCACCGGAACTGGGCCGCGGACCGCTCGTACTACATCAACGACGGCGAAGGCCTCATGCACGAGGACCACTGCAACAGCGACCTGCGCGGCGCGGTGCTGCTCAACAACCGCATCAACAGCTACATCTCGCTGTACAAGTGCGGCGTGATCGACGGCCTGCTGATCGAGGGCAACGACGTGTCGACCCCCGGCAAGATCGCCGACATCTATGTCATGGCCAATCGCAACACCGGCGAGCAGCCGTGCCGCAACGTGTCGATCGTCAACAACGTGACGCGATCGAACGGCATCCACATCGCCGGATCGCCCGCGGCGAACAACGTGGTGCGGGGCAACACGCACAAATCGGACAAGCCGGGCGTGATCCGCAACGAGGCGAACGCGAAGATGTCGGACAACACGAATTACGCGTGAGCGAAGTTCCGGCTTCCCAAATCGACGAATTCCGCGTAAAGTTTAGACTCTACGTAGCCGGGCACATCAGGAGTACGTTGCATTATGGTCAAGCCGGCCTACAGCCGTGGTAAGTACGCAAAGAAGGGCGCTGCGAAGTCGAACCAGCCGTCGGGCGGTACGCAGTCGCCGACGTCGCGCGGCGGCTCGAAGTACGGAGCGCCGCGCAAGAAGGCCGGCATCAGCCCGATGGTGTTCGTCACCGGCGGCGTGATCCTCGTCGTGATCGTCATGGCGGTGCTCGTGGCGAGCAAGGGCAAGCAGCAGCCGAAGCAGGCGATCCAGCACGTCAAGGCGATGCCGCCGAAGGGCACGCTGGTCAACGCCGCGATCAGCGCCGTGCGGTCGAACGTCTCGGGCGCGTCGCCGAACGCCGCGTCGGACCCGACCTACGAGGTCAGCGATCTCGGCGGCAGCGAGTACCAGGTGACCGGCTACGCGACGGTCAAAGGCGAGTCGAAGAGCTTCACCGTGCACCTGCGTCAGAAGATGGCCGGCGGCCTCGAGCCGTCGCACCTGGAAGTCGGCAAAGACACCTACATCCGCCGCGGCCAGCGCACGATGTTCAAGTAAGTCGCGCCGCGGACCTCACCGCGCCGCGCGACGCTTCACGACATACTGAGCGATCGGCCAGATCAGCACCGGCAACGCCGCGCTGATCGCCAACGCCAGCGCCGGCCGGGACGACTGCGACCCCGCCGCGCCGATGTGTGCGTAGGTCATGCACATCGGCGCCACGCCGCACGCCAGCGCCGTGAAGTACAGCCGCGCCGGCATCCGCGTCAACCCCGCCAGGCAGCTGACCATCTCTGGCAGGATGATCATCCAGCGGCTCAGCGCCACGGTCCAGCCGCCAGCCTTGACGAAGAACGTGTGGCTCTTGTCGAGCTGCTCCTCACCCATCAGCCACACCGCCGCGCCGCGACCCATCGCCCGGCACACCCCGTACGCCACCGCGCCAGCCAGGTACGCCCCGACGCAGCCGATCAGCCCGCCGAGCCACGGCCCGTAAACCACGCCCAGCGCCGCGATCACCGCCGTGGCCGGCACCGGCATCAGCACGTCGCTGATCAGCAGCAGGATCGCCACCGCCCACGCCCATCGTCCGAACGACCGAAGCGTCGCCGCGGCCTCGTCGCCGCTGAGCATCTCTTCGAAGGCGTCGCCCCAGATCAGGTACGTCGCCACGAAAAGCCCGGCCAGCGCGATGCACAGGATCAGTGTCCGCATGGGCACAGTTTACCGGCTACGTCCCGGATCGATGATTGCTGTGATGGATTGGGGACCCCCGCGCGACGCCGGCGATCAGTCGGCCACGCCGCCCAGGTTTTCCAACGCTTCGCGTGCCGAGTCGTCCACCTTGAAGATCTGGTCCAGGTTGGTGATCCGCAGCAGCTCGGCGATGTTCGCGTTGACGTTCGCCAGACGCATCTGCCCGCCGCCCTCGAGCACGGCCTTGTGCACGCGGATCAGCACGCTCATCGCGGCGCTGGACAGGTGCTCGACCATCTTGAAGTTGAGCAGGACACGCGGCGATTCCTCGCCCTGAACGATGGCGGTCAACTCCTGGCCGATCTGAGCGATCTGTACGCCGTCCACCAGATTCGGCTGGACGAACGAGATGCACACGACGCCGTTAACCTTGTCGACCGATAATGCCTTGTCAGCCATAGCGACCTCCTGCCCAAGTGGGTGCACATCATAGGGTTTTCGGAGGTGGCTGCCTAGTGCCCGTCGGGGCGTGGCGCGTCACGCCGGGGTCCACTCGATCTGCACCGACCGGCCGAACTGGTCGCACATCAGGTCCGACTTGCGCAGGGCCTGCCGCGCCTCGGCCGCGCCGCCGCGACGCACGCGACAGCCGATGATGATCTGATCGTCCGTCACCCGGGTCACCACGTCCCGCACGTTCGAGCGGTGCGTGTGGTCCAGCCCGTCGGCCACACGCATGATCCCTGACAAGACCCGCACGTCCTGCCGGTCCGACCGCGACAGCTCCGTGTAGTGATCGTGACGCAGCGTCGGCAACGCACGCCGGTGATACCGCGCGATCGACCCCACGATCAGCCGCTCGCGCCGATCCCACGGCAGCAGCGGCGACTCGAGGATGTAACGCAGCGCCGTCTTGTGATGACCCTTGCGGCCCTCGATCCAGCCGATGTCGTGCAGCAGCGCGGCGCACGTCAGGCGAAAACGTCGGCGGGCGTTGAGCCGGTGCAGCCCGTGCAGCTGGTCGAACAGCAGCAGCGCCAGGCGCGTGACCTGGTGCGTGTGGCCGACCTCGTACAGGCAGCTCTCGGCCAGTCGATACACCGGCCGCAGGTGCGGATCGAGTTCGTCGGGGTGTCGCGCCGGCACGATCGGCCGTTGCGGGGCGCGGTGTCGTGGTGGTGTCGCGGTGATGATCGCGTCCATGCGATGTGCCTCCTGCGTCCTTGCTGTCATATCGGCCGATCCGGCCCGATCGCTCCACGTTCGGCGCCTCACGCGTTGTCGGCTTCGGCCTGCTTCGGCGCGTCGACCACGTCGCCCGCGTCCGTGTCGTCGCCGTCCGGGCCCGCGGCGTCGTCGGGGTTGCGCCCGGCGTCGACCACGGCGTTGGGCGACGCGGCGCCCGTCAGGCTCGACCGCAGCTTCTGCCACCGGCCCATGTCGACCTGCGTGCCCCAGAACGCCACGAAATCCTTGTACAGCAGCTCGCGCCGCGCCTCGCGGTCGGCGCGCAGGTGCTCGATGCCGCGCTCGATCTTCGCGAACCCGCGCAGGTGACCAAAAAACGCGTGGTGCCGCTCGCGCTCCTCCTCGATGAACCGCGGCAGGCGGTCGATCCACACGTCGCAGTCGTGGACGTCGCCCAGCTGGCTCTGCACCTGCTTGGCCACGCGGGTCTGCCACTTCAGCTTGCTGCGGAACGCCGGGCCGTACGCCTCGAGCGTGTAACGCAGGTGCTTCGCGGCGATCCGCATCTGGTGCAGCTCCTCGACGTGCTGCGGCGAGTAGATGAACGGCTCGTACGCCAGCATCTGCTCCAGCCGCAGCGTGATGATCTCGCGTGCGTCGTCGACGAGCCGGTGGTCGCGCTCCTCGCCGCTGGTGACCCGCGCCGCGACGTTGATCGCCAGCAGCCCCTCACGCATGTCCTTCAGCACGCCCGACGACTCCAGCCGATCCATCGTCGCCACGACACGCGGCTGAACCGCCTCGCGCTGCTGCGTCAGCCGCAGCACCAGCCGCTCCACGCCCGGCGCGTGCGCCTTGTCGCCCTGCGCTTTCAGGTCGTTGTCGAACTCGGTGACGAACTCGATCTGCACGTCCAGGTCGCGCGCCGCGCCCAGCGCCTTGGTCACCGTCTTGATCTGCTTGAGCCAGCGTTTGAACTTCTTCGCCGGCATCACGTCCTCGAACAGCGCCAGCGCGTTACGCAGGCGTCGCGAGGCGACCCGCATCTTGTGGATGTATTCGATGTCCGTGGCTTCGCGCACCCCGGCGATCTGCGCCTGCAGGTCCGCCAGGTGCCCCAGCAAAACATTCGCCGCGTAGGCCCGCCGGCTCGTCGCGTTCCGTGCGATCGTCATGACGTCAAATCCTGTGCAATGCCTGTCGTCGCTCCGCTTCGGCTCCGTCCGCGTGCGCCCGCGACGACTGTAACCTGTCAGATTCTAACAAAAAGCCCGTCTCGCAATTGTTAAAAAACGCGGCCTGTCCCTTCCTCGTTCCTGCCCGACCCCAGCGCCGTCGCCGGGTTGCAGATCTGACACGGCTTGTAGTTCTCCAACGCCGTCTTCAGCGGCAGCGCGACGCGGTCCTCGTCGTGCAGCGAACCGCACGTCGCGCGGTGGTACAGGCTGCCGTGCCGACCGACGTACACCGTCACGTCCGGGATGTACTTCTCCTTGTTCGCGACCACGACCCCGGCCTCCTTGTCGCGCTCGGCCATCAGCTTCGTGAGCCGCTCGACCGTCTTGTCCGCCGCGTCCAGCGCCTTGTTCGCCACGTCCAGCTCGGCACGCAGCGCCGCACGCTTGGCCGTGTATCCGCTCAACGCCGTCTTATCCACCGGACCCAGGTCCGCCAGCGCGATCTTCGCCTCGTCCAGCTTGTCGGCCAGGTCCGGCGACTTGTTCGCCTCGTACAGCTTGATGCGGTCCGTGAGCGTCAGGTACTCCTCGAAGCGCTTGTCGCGTGCGGCGCGATACGCCGAGTCGGTCTCGTCAACGGTCTGCTTCGCCGTCACGGCGATCTGCTTCGCGTCGGTCAGCTGCGTGTCGAGCCGCGAGCCGGGCAGCGTCGCCGTGCCGCTGGTCACGGTGGGGGCGGACTCGACGACGATCCGCGCGATCGACTTGCCGTCGTCCGAACGCTGCACACGCAGCTTGCCCAGCGGGTAGTCGTCGAACGTGTACTGCCCGTCCTTCAGCGGCGCGCCCGACTCGACCGCCGGCAGCCCCAGCGCCGCCAGCGCCTCGTTGAGTTCCTTCGGGTCGACGATCGCGCCGCCGGGATCGGTCTTCAGCGGGTACGCGTTGGGCTTCAGCGCGTACACCTTCACGCCGTTGAGGTCCGACGTCGGCTTCACCGCCGTTGTGGGGGGAGGGGGGGTGACCGGCGCCGTCGGCTTTGTCGGCGTGCCTTCGGCCGTCGGCGTGCCGGGCTCCGCGGGCTTCTCCGCCGGCTTGAAGCCCGGCAGGTTGCCCGTGAAGTACAGCCCCGCGATGGCGGCCACGATGATCACCAGGATCAGAAACTTACCCATGTTGAATACCCCGCGTCAGGTTCGTGATGAACGGTTTCGCGTCTTTCAGCATAACCCGCCATGCCCACGGCTGCGAGCGCAGCGAGACGACGCGGGATGACGCGGGATGGCGCGACCGCCCCGCGCGTCGTGATATGCGGGGGGGGGGGGGGGGGAGAATGGGGGGGGCGGGGGATGTTTCGCCACCCCCTCCCCCCCGGGGGGAGGGGGGGTTGGGGAACATCCCCCGGCGCGCGCTTTTTGCCCCCCCCCCCCCCCGCATATCACGACGCGCGGGGCGGTCGCGCCATCCCGCGTCATCCCGCGTCGTCTCGCTGCGCTCGCAGCCGTG
>WGMA01000066.1 GCA_016125285.1 Phycisphaera sp. | reverse complement strand
GGCTGCGTCGGGTCGCCGCCCGGGCATTCGACGCGATCGGCCAGGCGTTGGTCGAGGTGCTGCAAACGGTCGATCCGACCGAGTGCGCCAACTACATGCGGTCATGTGGATATGAAACTGATTGATGCAAGATGCTCTATCCGGAGCGACTCGCATGGAACTGCAAGGCAAGGCGGCGATCGTGACCGGCGCCGGCACGGGCGTGGGACGCGCCGCGGCGCTGCGACTGGCGCGGCTCGGCTGCTCGGTCGCCATCAACTACAACCGCTCGGCCGACGACGCCGAAGCCGCGGCCGCCGAGGCGCGCAGCCTCGGCGTCGGGGCGATCGCCGTGCAGGCCGACGTGTCGAACGACGCCGACGCCCGCGCCCTCGTCGACACCGCGATGGCGGCGTTCGGTCGGCTCGACGTGCTGGTCAACAACGCCGGCACCACCGCGTTCATCCCGTTCAACGACCTCGACGCCGTGACCGACGACGTGTGGCAACGCCTCATGGCCGTCAACGTCGCCGGGCCGTTTTACTGCGCCCGCGCCGCGGCCAAGGCGATGCGAATCACCGCCGAACAAGACGGCGTCGACGCGACCGGCGGCGAGATCGTCAACGTCGGCTCCGTCGCGGGGCTGCTGGCCACCGGCTCGTCGATCCCGTACTGCGCCTCGAAGGCCGCGCTGCACAACATGACCGTCGCGCTGGCGCGCACGCTCGCGCCGACCATCCGCGTCAACGCCGTCGCACCCGGATTCATCACCGGCCGCTGGCTGCGGGAAGGCCTCGCCGCACAGTACGACCGCATCAAGGCCGCGTTCGAGAACGCCATGCCGCTGCAACGCGTGTGCGAACCCGACGACGTCGCCGCCGCGATCCTCAGCCTGATCACCGGCCCGGACCTGGTCACCGGCCACGTCCACGTCATCGACGCCGGCATGTCGATCCTCTCGCCGATCAACATCTGAGCGCACAACCTGCACGGTGCGCGCATGAAAAAAGCCCACGGGTTCGACCCGTGGGCTTCGTTCGTCGTGTGATGTCCGCGTCGCTTACCGCGAGGCGAGCTTGTTGATGCGGCCGCCCGCCACGTCCATGTCGATCATGTAGAGCGACTTCTGGGCCGTGACGAACAGCTTGCGACCCTTCCAGCCGCCGAAGGCGACGTTGCTCGGGTTCTCCGGCAGGCGGATACGGCCCTGCGGGTGACCCTCGGCGTCCCAGATCCAGATGTGGCCCTGGCCCGCGGCGTAGATGTTGTGCTGCTTGTCGATGCTCAGGCCGTCCGGACCGCCCTGCGCGTTGGGGTCCATCCACGCGAAGATGCTGCCCTTGCCGACGCTGCCGTCGTTCATGACCTTGTACTTGTAGATCGCCTTCGCCGCGTTGTCCGCCACGTACAGCGTGAAACCGTCACGCGAGAGCAGCACGCCGTTCGGGCGGATCAGGTCGCTGATGATGCGCTTCACGTGGCCCTTCGGCGTCACGTAGTACACGCCCTCGACGCTCATCTCCATGTCGGCCCGGTCGCCGTAGCGCGGGTCGGTGAAGTACACGCCGCCCTTCGAGTCGACTTCCAGATCGTTGGGGCTGTTGAGGCGGTCCAGGCCGTAGTACGCCGCGATCACCTTCTTCACCGAGCCGTCGGAGTTGTAACGCACCACCCGGCGGTTGCCGCCCTCGCAGCCGTACAGCTTGCCGTCATGGAACATCAGGCCGTTGGCCTTGCCGGACTCGTGGTTGAACACGACCTCCTGGCCGTTGTTCAGGTCCATCTTGATGATGCGCTCGTTGGGAATGTCGGAGAAGTACACGTGGTGCTTGCCGTCCCAGGCCGGGCCTTCGGTGAAGGCATAGCCCTCGGAGATCACCTTGACCCACGCGTCGTCCTCGACCAGCGTCGTCGAGTAGTGGGTGGCGTCGCAACCGACCAGCGTAAGAACAGCGGCGGTCAGTGACATAGCGATGAATCTGTTCATGTTTCCAAACCCCTATAGGTTACGATCTCTAACGGATCCCCTGATCATTTCAACATCCAAGGCTGCATGATAACCGCAAACCCGCGCCGCTGAAAAGGCCCGTGATCGGCTTTTGTGCGAATTCCACGAGGTGCTCATTTCGGGTAAGCGGAGATTGCGCGGGAGGTTCCGAATCGTCCCGCCGATCCGCCGTCGCCGTCGGCCCACCCGCTGCCGCGCCACGCCGCGCCATGCCCCGTCGGAATCGCATGTCACATTGGCAGCATCCGCCGCCACCCAATCACCTGTGGCAGCATGCCCATCCGGCATGATCTTCGTGTTTACAAGGGTTTACGCCGATATCGCACTGGCACGTCCGTTGCAACGGCCTTCGTAGGAGACCCCTGCGGGACGACCCGCATTCCGGGGAAAGAAACAAGCAACGAATCGAGGTACAGCAATGTCTACTCCAATCGGCATCGACCTGGGAACGACCAACTCCGTGGTGACCGTCGTAGAAGGCGGCCAGCCCAAAGTGCTGGTCAACTCCGCCGGCAGCCGCATCACGCCGTCCGTCGTCGCGTTCACCGACAAGGGGGAGGTGCTCGTCGGGCAGTCCGCCAAGCACCAGCAGGTCACCAACCCCACGCGCACCGTCTACTCCATCAAACGCTTCATGGGCCGCCGCCACAACGAGGTCCACGGCGAAGAGAAGATGGTGCCCTACAAGATCACCGGCGGCGAGAGCGAACTCGTGCGCGTCGACGTGGACGGCAAGGCCTACACGCCGCAGGAAATCAGCGCCAAGGTGCTGATGGACCTCAAGAAGACCGCCGAGGACTACCTCGGCGAGAAGGTCACCAAGGCCGTGGTCACCGTGCCCGCTTACTTCAACGACTCGCAGCGCCAGGCCACGAAGGAAGCCGGTGAGATCGCCGGCCTCGACGTCCTGCGCATCATCAACGAGCCGACCTCCGCCGCGCTCGCCTACGGCCTGGACAAGAAGAAGGAAGAAACCGTCGCCGTGTTCGACTTCGGCGGCGGCACCTTCGACATCTCCATCCTCGAGATCGACCCCGAGGTCGGCACCTTCGAGGTCAAGTCCACCAACGGCGACACGCACCTCGGCGGTGACGACGTCGACCAGAAGCTCATCGACTTCATCGCCGATGAGTTCAAGAAGTCCGACGGCATCGACCTCCGCAAGGACGCGATGGCGCTGCAACGCCTCAAGGAAGCCGCGGAAAAAGCCAAGTGCGAGCTCTCGCAGCAGCTGGAGACGACGGTCAACCTGCCGTTCATCACCGCCGACGCCTCCGGCCCCAAGCACCTGCAGCTGGCCATCACCCGCGCGAAGTTCGAGTCGCTCGTCAAGGACCTCATCGAACGCCTCCGCAAGCCCTGCCTCGCGGCGCTTCAGGACGCGAAGCTCACCCCGGCCGACATCCACGAAGTCGTGCTCGTCGGCGGCTCGACGCGCATCCCCGCCGTGCAGAAGCTCGTCAAGGAGCTGTTCAACAAGGAACCCAACCGCTCGATCAACCCCGACGAGGTCGTGTCGATCGGCGCGGCGATCCTCGCGTCCGAGCTTGAAAAGGGCGGTTCGTCCGACATCCTCCTGCTCGACGTGACCCCGCTGTCGCTCGGCATCGAGACCCTCGGCGGCGTCAACACCAAGCTCATCGAGAAGAACACCACGATCCCCACGTCCAAGAGCGAGACGTTCTCCACCGCCACGGACAACCAGTCCGAGGTGACGGTGCACGTGCTCCAGGGCGAGCGCGACTTCGCGAAGGACAACCGATCGCTCGGCCAGTTCAACCTGACCGGCATCGCCCCGGCGCCGCGCGGCGTCCCGCAGGTCGAGGTCACGTTCAACATCGACGCCAACGGCATCCTCAACGTCACCGCCAAGGACAAGGCCACCGGCAAGGAGCAGTCCATCCAGATCAAGGGCGCGTCGGGCCTGTCCGACGACGAGATCGAGCGGATGAAGAAGGACGCCGAGGCGCACGCCGGCGAGGACAAGAAGCGGCGTGAGTTCGTCGAGCTGCGCAACCAGGCCGACTACCAGGTCACCGAGGTGCGCAAGCAGCTCAAGGAGCACGGCGACAAGGTCTCCGACGAGGTCAAGACGAAGATCGAAGAGGCCGCGAAGAACGTCGAGGAGAAGATGAAGGGCGAGGACAAGGACGAACTGCAGAAGGCCGTCGAGGCCATGCAGGAAGCCGCGATGGAACTCGGCAAGGCGGTCTACGAAGCGACGGCGAAGTCCGGCGGCGGCGCGGCTGGCGCAGGCGCCGCGCCGGGCGGCGACGGTGAGACGGCCGACGAAGGCTCGTCCGAGTCCGCCGACGACGTGATTGACGCCGAGTTCGAGGTCAAGGACTGACAGCCGCGGCGGGCCGCGCCAATGCGACGGCCCGATCGCGTTTCACATAAGCGCCAGCCCGCAAGGATCGCGGGCTGGCGTTTTTTACGCGCCGACGCGATCGGGTGACGCGCGTTTGCAGATTCCTGCTATAACTTTTCGCGAAACAGGTAAGGAATCGGGAGTTCGGCTATTTACTTGTGTACGAAATGACAAACTCGACGTGCCCACGGGGCGTGAACGATGCAATCGCTCGTTCACGCCCCGGTCTTTTTTACGGGCGACATTGGTCGGGGCGTTGTAACAAACGTATTTACAACAGGTAGCCACCCGCGCAGAGTCGCACGCGGACCGCAATGACCGGCGATCTCATGCGTTAGCCTTACGGCACAATTTCGTCGACGGTCTGTGTCGGCGAACGCGGGGAGCGTACAATATCGCGGAGATCGATCAGATCACGCCGCACCGGAGCTTGTCTACGATGCTGAAACTACAGGGACTTACCGCAACGCGTGTCGCGCTTGCCGCCGCAGTGGTCACCCTGACCACCGCCGCCGCCCACGCCCAGCTCGAGAACATCAACCTCGACAACATCCGCCTCGACGACATCAAGGTCCCGACCAAGTCGCCCGACGCCGCGAAGACCCCCCCCTCCCCCGGCGAAAAGACCGGCGTCGATGCCGACGCGACCAGTGTGCCCTACACGACGATGGACGCCAAGGCCCAGCAGTTCTGGAAGATGCACTGGCACACCTACGCCGCGAAGTTCGGCACGGACGACGGCAAGCGGTTCTTCCTCTGCCCGAAGTACACCTTCCGCTACCCCAGCTCGCTCGGACAGACCGAGGAGCAGTTCCTCCGCGAGAACACCGAGGTCAACCGGGAGCGCGTGTCCAGCACGCTGATCCAGAACGTCACCACCAAGCCCAGCCGCGAGGAAGTGGTCGCCTACGTCAACTCGATCCCGGACCTCAAGCCGGGCGAGTACGGCACGATCCAATCTGCGGAGGTCGTCCAGGTCGTCAACGACCACGAGATGATCGTCACCGGGATCTGGGTGGTCGACGAGAAGCAGATCACCAAGGAGATCAAGGACGCCGAGGACCGCGGCGACGAGCTGTACAAGCGCGAGCAGGAGCGCGTCAAGGCGATCCGCGAGCGCGAGACACGCAGCTCCAGCTACAGCACCAGCAGCAGCAGCAGCCGCAACAACGACGGACGCGGCAACGAGCGGGCCAGCTACGACCGGCCGAACTACGGGTCGGGGACCAGCAGCAACGGCACCAACACGCAGCCGAGCTTTACGAAGTCCGACATCACCAAGGCGATCGACCAGCGCTACAAGTACCGCGAAGAGCTGATCAAGAAGCAGAAGGCGTACGGGCGCTTGACGGTGCAGCTGATCGGCTTCCCGACGCGCGGCGCGGTGCCGGGCAAGCGCTGGGACGGGTTCGACAAGTACCCCAACGGGCCCCGCGTGGTCATCCCGGTGTACGAGACGACGCTGACGTCGGACGGGGCGAGCACGTCGTCGCGCCGCACGTCGTACTCCAGCCGCAAGACGCTGACCGCGGTGAACGCCGAGATGTGGAACGACGCGATCGGCCTGACCGAGCCGCAGTTCATCCAGCTGCTGGCCAACCGCGGCATGTCGCAGCTCGACTTCGTCAACACCGCGCAGTCGCTGATGCGGGAGTTCGGCGCCGACGAGGCCGAGCCGATGGTCCTCAAGGAACTCGCCGAGGCGAAGGCCGACGCGCAGGCCGAGGCCGGGGCCGATTCGCCCGACAGCAAGGGCTCGCTGCTCGACCGCAAGTACGGCTCCAAGGACGGTGGCAGCCTCCTCGATCGCAAGTACGGCTCGAAGGACGGCGACAAGTCGCCCGGCGAAACCGACGCGAAAGAAGGCGACGCGAAGTCCGACAAGCAGTCGGCGCTCGAGCGCAAGTACGGCAAGAAGGACGGCAAGAGCTTCCTCGAACGCAAGTACGGCAAGAAAGACGGCGACGCGAAGTCCGACGGCGAGGGTGAGAAGGATAAGTGATCGGGGAAATCCTCAATCCTAAGCTCTAAATCCTAAACAAATCCCAAGCACGAAATCCGAATGACCCAAACGCCGAGGTCTCGCGGTCTGGGACCGTTTGGACATTGGTGCTTTGGATTTCAAATTTGTTTAGGATTTCGAGTTCAGGGCTTAGGATTTGAAGGACGACTGGTCTGCCACGCATGCCTACGAACGATGACACTCCGATCGGCCTGATCGCGGGCGGCGGGCGATTGCCCGTGCTGATCGCGCAGGGGATCCGCGCGAGCGGGCGTCGCGTGGCGTGCGTGGGGCTGCGTGATCAGTTCGACGCGGACCTGCCCGAGTTCTGCGACTCGTTTCGTGCGGCGGGCATCATCCAGCTCGGCCGATGGATCCGCACGCTGCGGCGGCAGGGGTGCACGGAAACCGTGATGGTCGGCCGCGTGCGGAAGGTCCGCATGTACGATCCGTTTTACCTGGTGCGGCAGATGCCGGACTGGCGTGCGGCGCGGCTGTGGTTCGGTCGGCTGCGGCACGACAAGCGTGACGACGCTATCCTTGGGGCCGTCGCGGACGAGTTGGCGGCAGAGGGCATCACCTTGGTGGACACAACGCGTTACATCCCGGAGCACCTGGCGGACGCGGGCGTGATGACGTCGGTGAAGCCGAGCGGCGCGCAGGACGCGGACATCGCGTTCGCGCTGCCGATCGTGTCGCAGCTCGGCGAGCTGGACGTGGGGCAGGCGGTGGCGGTGAAGGACCGCGCGGTGATCGCCGTGGAGGCGATCGAAGGCACCGACCGCATGATCGAACGCGCCGGCGTGCTGTGCAAACGCAAGGGCTGGACGCTGGTGAAGGTCGCCGGTTCGCAGGACATGCGGTTCGACGTGCCGACGATCGGCGTGCAGACGATCGAGAAGCTCAAGGCCGCGGGCGGCTCGTGCATCGCCGTCGAGGCCGGCCGCGTGATCATGGTCGACAAGCCGGCGCTGATCGACGCGGCGAACGCGGCGGGTGTGGCGATCGTGGGGGTGACGCTGGAGCCGGCGTAGAATGGGGTAGCGGTGATGACGATCCGGGAGGTGATTCGGCTGTTGGAAGACGATGGCTGGTATCATGTGCGGACGCGCGGGAGCCATCGTCAGTACAAACATCCGACAAAGCCGGGCCGCGTGACGGTGCCCGGCAAGCTGGCTGACCGGCTCGCGCCCGGAACGCTGAACAGTGTCCTCAAACAGGCGGGACTGAAGGGACCGGACCAATGAGCGTGATGCGATACGCGATTGTGATCGAGCGGGCGGGGGACAACCTCAGCGCGTACGTGCCTGACCTGCCGGGCTGTGTGACGACGGGAGCCACCGTCGAAGAGGTTGAGCGTAATATCCGTGAGGCGATCGCGCTGCACGTCGAGGGGCTGCTTGAAGACGGCGAAACCGTGCCGGAGCCGACGACGCGGTGCGAGTACATCGACGCCGAGGTCGCGTGAACGACGTGCCGGACTCACCGACCGATATCACGCTGCGCCCCGCGACGCTTGATGACGTCGAGGCGATCAACGCGATCTACAACCATTACGTGCGCACGTCGGTGGCGACGTTTCACGCCGCGGAGATCACGCCCGATGAGCGGCGGGCGTGGCTGAGCGAGCGCGGGCCGGAGCATCCGGTGTTTGTCGCGACGCTCGACGACGACGTGGTCGGCTGGGGCTCGCTGTCGCGGTTTCGGCCGCGCGAGGGTTGGGCGCGCACGGTGGAGAACGCGCTGTACGTCCGCCACGACATGCACCGCCGCGGCATCGGCGCGATGATGCTCGTGCGTCAGATCGAGCTGGCCCGCGCGATCGGGCACCACGTGATCGTCGCCAGCATCGAGGCGCAGCAGTTGGCCAGCATCGGCCTGCACGTGCGGCACGGTTTCGTCGAGGTGGGCCGCTTTCCGGAGGTCGGATTCAAGGAAGGGCGCTGGCTCGATGTGGTGTTCATGCAGCTGACGCTGTGATCATTTGGTGATTTGGCGTTTGGTGATGTGGGGAAACACGGCCCGCAGGGCCGTCGCTAAACGGGGTGATGGATAGACTGGCGATATGGGTGATGCGGATCAATACGTGTCGCGCGGCGGGTTGAAGCTCGCGGCGGCGCTGGACGCGAGCGGGCTCGACGTGTCGGGCTTCGTGTGCGCGGACCTGGGGTGCAACGTCGGCGGGTTCACCGACGTGCTGCTGCAGCGCGGCGCGGCGCAGGTGTACGCGGTGGACACGGGGTACGGCGCGCTGGCGTGGAAGCTGCGGCAGGACGAGCGGGTGGTGGTGATGGAGCGGAGCAACGCGATGCACGTCGAGCCGCCGGTCGTGGGCGTGGACCTGGTCGTGATCGACCTGGGCTGGACGCCGCAACGTCACGCGATCCCTGCGGCGCTGCGTTGGGGGCCGCGGTGGATCGTGACGCTGATCAAGCCGCACTACGAGAGCACGTCGGGCGGTGCGCGCGGCGGCGGCGGCCGGGGTCGCGCGGCGGTGCTGGACGACGCGGAAGCGGAGCGCGTGGTGAGCGAAACGCTGGACGGGATGGCGGCGTTGGGGGTGCGCGTGGCGGGGTCGATGCGGTCGCCGATCCGCGGGGGAAAATCGAAGGGCAAGGCGGGCAACGCGGAGTGGCTGGCGTGGCTGGAGCCGGCGGAAGGTGTGTCGGGCGGGTCTGTCGCGTAAGGCGCCTGGCGGGGGGCGCGGCGACTCGTGCAAAACCGAAATTTAGGGTAAAATACAGGACTGAATTTCGGCGTTGGAGAAGTGGTTCTTTATGGCTGACGACACGCAGACACCCGATCCCGAGCAACCCGAAGGCGACGACATTGGCGGCGACGCGGTCGGCGAGGACACCTCGCAGATGGCGCCGATCCCCGAGGGCAACATCGTCGATCTGGCGATCGATCGCGAGCTCCAGGACTCGTACCTGACGTACGCGATGAGCACGATCATGGACCGGGCGCTGCCCGACGTCCGTGACGGGCTCAAGCCGTCGCAGCGCCGCATCCTCGTGGCGATCAACGACCTTCGGCTCGGCCCGCAGTCCAAGCACATGAAGTGCGCCAAGATCTGCGGCGACACGTCCGGCAACTACCACCCGCACGGCGAGTCGGTGGTGTACCCGACGCTGGTGCGGCTCGGGCAGGACTGGAACCAGCGCGTCCCGCTGGTGCATCCGCAGGGCAACTTCGGTTCGATCGACGGCGATCCCCCGGCGGCGATGCGATACACCGAAGCCCGCATGACCTTCGCGACCGCGGCGATGCTCGAGGACCTCAAGCTCGACACGGTCGACTACCAGCCGAACTACGACGAGCGTCTGACCGAGCCGCGCGTCCTGCCCAGCAAGTTTCCGAACCTGCTGGTCAACGGCGGCATGGGCATCGCGGTCGGCATGGCGACCTCGCTGCCGCCGCACAACCCCGGCGAGATCTGCGACGCGATCGTCGCGGTGATCGACAACCCGGAGATCGAGATCCTCGACCTGATGAAGATCGTGCCCGGGCCGGACTTCCCGACCGGCGGCACGATCTGCGGCATCGGCGGCATCTACCGCGGGTACACGACCGGCCGCAGCCGGATCACGGTGCGCGCGAAGGTGCACTTCGAGGAGCAGAAGAACGACAAGGCGCTGATCGTCATCGACGAGATCCCGTACAACATCCTCAAGACGACGATCATCGATCAGGTCGTCGAGGCGGTGAAGACGGAGCGTATCACGGACATCGCCGACGTGAACGACTACTCGGGCCGCGACGGCATGCGTCTGGTGATCGAGTGTAAGAAGGGCGTCGACCCGAACGTGGTGCTGAACAACCTGTGGAAGCACACGTCGATGCAGGTGACGTTCAGCATCATGAACATCGCGCTGGTCAACGGCCAGCCGCGCACGATGGGCCTCAAGGAGCTCATCGTCCTGTTCATCGAGCACCGCAAGGAAGTGATCGTCCGGCGCACGCGTTACCTGCTCCGCAAGGCGCAGCAGGAGGCGCACCTGCGTGAGGGCCTGATCTACGCGGTGTGCGACATCGACGAGGTGATCAGGCTGATCCGCTCGTCGGGCACGCGTGACGAGGCGATCGAGAAGCTGATGGCGCGCGGGTTCCGGGTTCCGCCGGACCATCCTTACGCCGAGAAGATCCCGCAGCGGATGCTGGACGCGGCGGCGGCGAGCCCCGACGGCGAGATCGCGCTGAGCCGGGCGCAGGCCGAGGCGATCGGACGCATGCAGCTGATCTCGCTGGTCGGCCTGGAGATCGAGAAGCTGGTGGGCGAGTACGCGAAGCTCGTCGAGGAGATCGAGGGCTACGAGCTGATCCTCAGCGACGACAACCTCGTGCTGGACATCATCCGCGAGGACACGCTGGAGATGAAGGAGAAGTTCGCCGATCCGCGGCGGACCTACATCGACGAGAGCGAGCTCGAGGACATCGCCGACGCGGACCTGATCCCCGTCGAAGACGTGGTGGTGACGATCAGCCACGAGGGCTACGTCAAGCGGCTTCCGATCGACACGTACCGCACGCAGGCGCGCGGCGGGCGAGGCATCATCGGCGCCGACACGAAGGACGAGGACTTCACCGAGCACCTGTTTGTGGCGTCGACGCACGACGACCTGCTGTGCTTCACGAACACCGGGCGGGTCTTCAAGATCCGCGTGTTCGAGATCCCGCAGTCGTCGCGCACGTCGCGCGGGCGATCGGTGGTCAACATCATCGGCCTGCGCGAGGACGAGCGCGTGCGGGCGTGGCTGCCGATCCAGGATTTCGAGAAATTCAGCGACTTCCTCGTGTTCGCCACCGAGCAGGGGCTCGTGAAGCGGTCGAGCCTGAAGCTGTACCGCAACGTGAACCGGTCGGGACTGATCGCGGTCGGGCTGAAGGACGACGACCGCCTGGTCGACGTGCGTCTGACCAGCGGTTCGGACCACCTGATGCTCTGCACGAGCAGCGGCATGGCGATCCGATTCGACGAGAACGACGCGCGGGCGATGGGACGCAGCGCGGCGGGCGTGAAGGGCATCAACCTCGGCAAGGGCGACATCGTCGTGGCGATGGTCAAGGCCGAGGACGACCGCGAGCTGCTGACCGTGTGTGAAAACGGTTACGGCAAGCGGACGCCGATGGCGGAGTATCTCGTGCAGCCCGAAGAGGGCGAGCCCTACCCGCAGCGTCGCGGCGGCAAGGGGCGCGTGGACATCAAGGTGACGGCGCGGAACGGCCCGGTGGTTTCGGCGTTGTCCGTCACGCCGGACGACGAGATGATGTTGATCACGGAAAAGGGTATGATCGTGCGGTCGGCCGTGGGGGAAGTACGGCAGACCGGGCGTGGCGCGCAGGGAGTCCGCGTGATCAACCTGAAGAAGGAAGACCGCCTTGTCGCGGTGGCACGGATCGCCGAATCATTGGATAATGAGTCCCCGGACGAACCGGCCGAAGGGGTGGCCGACGGGAAAGACGATAACGCGAACGTCAACGATTCCAACACCGGCGATCCAGCCGACGAGTGATTGAGAAAAGGAGATGGCATGCCCATTCAACAGTGGTCCGACGACATCCTGATGGTTGAGCTCAACGACGAACCGGTCTTCTCCGAAGAGATCCAGGCGCTGTCCGACCGCGTCGACAAGGGGCCGGACTGCCACGTCGTGCTGAACCTCGGCAACATCACGCGGCTGAACTCCTCGAACATCTCGCAGCTGCTGCGGATCCGCAAGAAGCAGATCAACAAGGACGTGCAGCTGCGCATCTGCTCGGTGCCGGATTCGCTGTGGGGCGTGATGCTGATCACGGGCCTCGACAAGATCTTCGACTTCCAGTCGGACGTGCCGTCGGCGCTCGCCTCGCTGCAGATCGACGGCGACGACGAGGGCTGATCCGGCCGGACGCGTCGCATCTCAACGACCACGACGTGAGCCCGTGGGCATGCGCCCGCGGGCTCGCCTTATGTAACGGTGGTGACACGATGAAGCCTGTGACACGCCGCTGGATCCGCCGCATCATCGCGATCCTGATCGGGCTGACGCTCGGCTACATCGCCGCGGACCTGTACTTCGGCGCCAAGCCGGTGATGTGACGATGTGTGCCACTGGCGGCTTGCCCGCCAGTGTTCCAGTCGTCGTTCATTCACTGGCGGACAAGCCGCCAGTGGCACACGCCGCGGTGGGCCCACGCATGAAGCTCCGCAAGCTGCTGATTCTCGAGGACGACACGACGCTGGTGGACCGGTTCCGCGCGGTGCTGGGCGACGACCTGCACGCGGAGTTCTGGAACGACGCGCACCGCATGGCGCGTCGGCTGAAGCGGACGCTGCCCGGCGCGGCGCTGATCTCGCTGGACCATCGGCTGATGCCGCCGCTGGGCATGGTCGACGACCTGGGCGACGGGATGACGGTGGTGCGGGCGTTGTGCACCTACGAGCCGACGTGCCCGGTGCTGGTGCACGCCGACGAGCGCGAGGCGGCGACGGCGATGGTCGAGCGGCTGACGCGGGCGGGCTGGCGGGCGACGCGGCTGGAGCCGGGCGGCATTGAATGGATCGAAAACGACTGGATCGAAGCGGTGCGTCAGCACCTGCCCGTGTCGCTGTGACGGCGGGTGTGACGGGCGGGCCGGGCGGGGCATCTCAATCGGCGGCGGGGTGCCCTTGCCGCCGCAGCGGGCGTGAAAAACTGTGGCGTTTGGTGGTCGGTCCACATACGATTGAGCGGTGAGTCTGCGTATGAGTAAGCACGCCCGATTCCGATTCGCGATGGCGCTGGCCGCGTTGGCGGTGTGGCTGCCGGCCGCGGCGTTTGCCGTCGAGGACGCGACGCTCGTCGACCCCGATCTCCACGAACAATCGATCCGCTTCGTGAGCCTCTCGGACGGGCGGCTGACGTACTTTGACACGGACCGTCGGCTGCGCACGGCGTCGGTGGACGGCTTCGTGCTGCTGCGGTGGGACCGCACGCAGGCCGGGCCGAAATCCGCGACCGCGATCGTGTCGGCCTCGGCCTCGGCGCAGTCGCGCTGGCCGAACGTGGCGTACCTGGCGGACGGGCACGTGGTGCGTGGGCGTTTCGCGGGCGTCGACGCGGAGGGGCGCGTGCGCTGGCAGACGTCAAACCTCGGCGAACTGACGTTCACGCTCGATCAGCTCAACCGCTTCGACTGCGCCGCCGACGCCGCCGCGCCAGGCGCTGACGCGTCGGCGGGCGAGGCGACCGCCGGGCAGGACGTCGTGACGCTGCAGAACGGCGACCGCCTCGTCGGGTTCGTCGCGAAGGTCGGCACGACCGGCGTGTCGCTCGAGGCCAACAACGAGACGCTGCCGCTGTCGTGGGGCGGCGTGCGGTCGGTGCAGCTGGCCAACCCGATGCGGAACACGCCCGGCGTGTGGATGCGGCTGGTCGACGGCACGCGGCTGCTCGTGGATCGTGTGGACATCGGTTCGATCCAGGCGATCGGCCAGGCGTTCGGCCGCGAGGTCGTCGTGCCGGTCAAGGCGATCGCGGGCATCGACTTCGCGCTCAAGCACCGGCTGATGCGACTCAGCGAACTCAAGGCCAAGATCATGGACGGCGGTAGCGTGTTCGGCGTGCCGATGCCGCCACGCTTCGACGACGGCGCCGCCGAGCTGCACGCGCCGATCACGCTGCGGTTCGAGCTGCCCGAGGGCGTGCACCGCTTCGCGGCGACGGCGAGCCTTGACGATCGCACGCTCGACTGGGCGGACCTGAATCTGACGGTCGCCGACGGCAAGGGCAAGTCGTTCGTGCAGCGACTCAACGCCGATCACCCGTCCGCGACGGTCAACGTGCCGCTGCGCGACCGCACGCTGATCCTTCAACTCGATAACGCGACCAACGGCCCGGTGCTCGACAGACTCACGCTGTCGAACGCCGTGCTGCTGATCACCAACGAACACTGACACGCCCGTTCGCGTGTGACACACGTCCGCCGGGAATCGCGCCGACGCGCGACACGAATCGATACACCTCGAACAACCGACCGGCCATCGCCCGGTCCAACACGGAAACACACCAGGAGTCACGCATGTCGAATCACGCCATCCGTACCGGTCACCTCACACGCCTCGCGGCGCTCGCCGTCGCCGCGACGCTGCTGCTCGCCACCGGCGCTCACGCGCAGACGCTGAAGGTCGGTGACCCGGCGCCCGAGCTGTACATCGCCAAGTGGGTGCAGGGCGAGCCGGTCAAGAGCTTCGAGAAGGGCAAGGTCTACGTCATCGAGTGCTGGGCGACGTGGTGCGGCCCGTGCGTCGCGGCGATCCCGCACCTCTCGGAGCTGAACACGAAGTTCAAGGACAAGGGCGCGGTGTTCATCGGCGTCAACGTCTGGGACCAGGCGGAGGTCGAAGCGATCGAGGCGTTCGTCAAGGAGCAGGGCGCGTCGATGAACTATCGCGTGGCGAAGGACGAGGGTGGCCGCGAGGGCAAGACCGCCGCGGCGTGGCTGCAGGCGGCGGGACGCAACGGCATCCCGTGCTCGTTCGTCGTCGACAAGGAAGGCAAGGTCGCGTGGATCGGGCACCCGATGGGCGGGCTCGAAGAGGTCGTCGAGAAGATCCTCGCCGACAAGTTCGACGCGAAGGCCGAGGCCGAGAAGTCCGCCCGCATGGAGGCGTTCCCGGGCCAGTTCCAGAACGCGGCCCGCAAGGGTGACTGGGACACCGCGTTGAAACTGGTCGACGGCATGCTCGTCGATGCGCCGCAGGCCGTGACCAGTCTCGGTGCGATCAAGTTCAACATCCTGCTGACGCAGCTCAAGAAGACCGACGAGGCCTACGCGTTTTCCGACGGCCTGGCCGCCAGCGCGTTCAAGGACCACGCGATGGGGCTCGGCCACCTGGCGTTCATCATTCTCGAAGAGGACGGCGTGGTGAAGCGTGACCTGGACCGCGCGCTGGCTTACGTGTCGAAGGCCGACGAGCTGACGAAGCATGAGAACGGCCAGGTGCTCACGCTGCTCGCCCGCGCCCACCAAGCGAAGGGCAACCTGGAGAAGGCCATCGAGGTGCAGACGCTGGCGATCGAAAAGATCGACGACCGCCGCCAGAAGCTGCACATGCAGAACACGCTCGAGCAGTACAAGAAGGAACTGGCGGGCAAGACGCAGTGATTTGAACTCGGAAGTGGGATCGCGGAACGCGGAGGTCGGACGCTGCCTTGCCGAACCAGTCGGTATGGGGCGTCGACTTCCGCGTTCCGCATTCCGGGTTCCCACTTCAATAAAAAACCCGCCGCATCCCATAGGGAGTACGACGGGTGGTAAAGGAGGCTTGGAAGCTTGGATCCTGATGGATATCAGGCTTCCAGAGGATTGAGGTCTGTGTTTACTTCTTGGCGAAGGCCTCGAAGGGGTTGACCATCGGCTGGAAGTCCGGGTAGGCCTCCATGCCGTGCTCGCCGATGTCCAGGCCCTCGATCTGCTCGGCGTCGGAGACGCGGAGACCGATCGTGAACTTCAGGACGGTGAACAGGAGCATCGCGGCGCCGAAGGCGAAGGCGAAGACGGCGCCGATGCCGATCAGCTGGACCCACACCTGCTCGAAGCCACCACCGAAGAACAGGCCGTCCTTGATCGCGGTGGACTCGTCCCAGTAGAGGACGTCGATGGA
Organism: Phycisphaera sp.; assembly: GCA_016125285.1. GTDB lineage: Bacteria > Planctomycetota > Phycisphaerae > Phycisphaerales > Zrk34 > RI-212. The sequence goes on along the minus strand of WGMA01000066.1, from coordinate 20,827 downwards.
GTGCTGGCCGAAGAGGCCGACCGCGAGGGTGCCCCACGCGCCGCAGACGCCGTGGACGCTGACCGCGCCGACCGGGTCGTCGATCTTCAGGACGCGGTCGATGAACAGGACCGCGGCGTAGACCAGGCCGCCGGCGACGAGGCCGATGACGACCGCGCTGCCCGTGGACACCGAAGCGCAAGGGGCGGTGATGCCGACCAGACCGCCGAGGCCGCCGTTGAGGGCCATGGACAGGTCGGGCTTGCCGAGGTTGATCCACGAGATGGTGAGGGCGGCGATGGCGCCGGCCGCAGCCGCGAGGGTGGTGGTCACGGAGATGTGGGCGATGCCGTCAACCGCGACCAGCGTGGAGCCGGGGTTGAAGCCGTACCAGCCGAACCACAGGATGAACACGCCGAGCGTGGCCATGACGAGGTTGTGACCGGGGATGGCGTTGACGCTGCCGTCCGCGTTGTACTTGCCGACGCGCGGGCCGACCATGATCGCACCGGCCAACGCCGCCCAGGCGCCGACGGAGTGCACGACGGTCGAACCGGCGAAGTCACGCATGCCCATGTTGCCGAGCCAGCCGCCGCCGCCCCAGATCCAGTGACCGGTCACGGGGTACAGGCAGGCCGAGATGATGATGCTGTAGAAGATGTAGGCGATGAGCTTCGTACGCTCGGCCATGGCGCCGGACACGATCGTCGCGGCGGTCGCGGCGAACACGATCTGGAAGAGCCACGCGGCGCTGGTCGCGTTGTCCTGGCCGTCCGTCGCCGAGCCGAGCATCAGCAGGCTCGAGTCCCAGCCGACGAAGCCGTTGCCGCCCTCGCCGTACATCAGGCAGTAGCCCAACATCCAGAAAAGCAGGGCGCCGAAGCAGAAGTCCATGAGGTTCTTGGTCATGATGTTGACCGAGTTCTTCGCACGCGTCAGGCCGCTCTCGACGAGGGCGAAGCCCGCCTGCATGAAGAACACCAGGTACGCCGTGAGGCAGAGCCACATGATGTCGGACGTGCCCTGCGGGAGGAACGGGTGGGTGACTTCCGCGGTGACGTCGCCGGTGGCGCCGGCCTTGTCGGCCGTCTGGCTGAAGGTCGCGTCGACGGTTTCGGTGGAGCCGTCGCTGTAGGTGTAGGTAATCGACCCGTCGACGCTGGCGGACTTGGACCCGTCTTCGCCGGCTTCGGCCTCGGACAGGCCCGACTTCAGCGCGTCGGCGTCATACTTCCACTCGGCCGAGACCGTGACCGCCTTCGAGTCGGCTGTCGCGTTCGACGTGCCCGGACCGAAACACATCCAGCCCACGCAAATCGTCAGGGCTAGCGCGACGGCGCCGGATAGCCATACGCGTGTCATGTTACGTTCTGTTTTCGCCAGCTTGATCATGGGGTGTCATACCTCCTTTACGAGAACACACACGAGATTGGGCCGCTCAGCATCTGCTTCTATGTGATTCGCTTGGGCGTCCCAAACATATGCGAATCGACCACGCTGTCGATCCGACTGCATCCCCTAATACAAGTTGCGTGCCAACATGCTTAACAAATTGTCATTAATGGTTTAACGCATATTTAGACCCGATTGGAGCCCCCTCATTAGCGTCACTTTTGCGCGCAGGTCACACAGTTACGAACGAAGGATGCACAAAAATTAGTCAATGCATGTGGGGCGTACGCCGGTCGGCGGGCATACCGAGATGCTGAACACGCGTTTCCAAGGCATTGGCCAAGATTTAGCAATCCCGTGAACCCTTTTCACCGCGTGCCGCGATAATGCAGTTGCCCGACAAAACGATGGGGTCTAAGCTGTCGGCGTTGGTCACGTATCCACCTGTCCTGACAACCCATTGCACCGGTTCGGAGGTTTTGATGTCCGGTAATGTCTTTTTCTCCCGTGTCGCGGTGAGCGCTGTTCTCGTCCTGACCGGTGTCGTGAGCGGCGTTCAACACGTTGCGTACGCCGACGTGAAGGTGCCTGCCGTGATCGGCGCCCACATGGTCATCCAACGCGACAAGCCCGCGGACATATGGGGCTGGGCCGACGCCGACGAGAAGGTCACCGTGTCGTTCGCCGGGCAGAACAAGGTCGCCAAGGCCAACGCCGAGGGACGCTGGGCGGTGCGGCTTGACCCGCTGAAGGCGTCCGCCGAGCCGCGCGAGATGACGATCAAGGGCAAGAACACGCTGACGCTCGCCGACGTGCTGGTCGGCGAGGTGTGGGTGTGCAGCGGTCAATCGAACATGGCGTTCAGCGTGTCGCGCGGCAACGACGCCGACCTCGAGGCGCTCGCCGCCCGCGATCACGCGGGCATCCGCTTCTTCACCACCGCGCGCGTCACCGCCGAGCAGCCGCTCGACGACACGCAGGCGGACTGGCAGGTGTGCGCCCCCGAGACGCTGCCGGGCTTCACCGCCGTCGGCTACTACTTTGGTCGCCAGCTGTACGAAACGCTCGGCGTGCCGATCGGCCTGATCAACACGTCGTGGGGCGGCACGCCGTCCGAGGCCTGGACGCGTCGCGAAGCGATGGAGGCGCAGGCGAATCTCAAGCCGCTGCTCGACCGGTGGGACAAGCAGGTCGCCGATTTCGATCCGGACAAGGCCAAGGCGGATTACGAAAAGAATCTCGAGGAGTGGAAGACGAAGGCCGCGGAGGCGAAGAAGACCGGCGGGCGTCCGCCGCGCCGTCCGCAGTTTGTCGACCCGCGCCTCGACCCGCACCGACCGGCGTCGCTCTACAACGGCAAGATCGCGCCGATCATCCCCTTCGCGATCCGCGGCGCGATCTGGTACCAGGGCGAGTCCAACGCGTCGCGCGCCTTCCAGTACCGCACCGTCTTTCCGACCATGATCAACAACTGGCGAGAGGACTGGCATCAGGGCGACTTCCCGTTCTACTGGGTGCAGCTCGCGAACTTCAAGCCCGTCGTGGAGGAGCCGGCCGAGAGCGACTGGGCCGAGCTCCGCGAAGCGCAGTCCATGACGCTGAAGCTGCCGAACACCGGCGAGGCCGTGATCATCGACATCGGCCTGGCCAACAACATCCACCCGACCAACAAGCAGTACGTCGGCAAGCGGCTCGCACGCCTGGCGCTGGCCAACGACTACGGCATCGACATCGTCGCCCGCAGCCCGCACTTCAAGGAGATGCAGATCAAGGGCGACAAGGCCGTGCTCACGTTCAGCAGCGTCGGCACGGGCCTGCAGTCGTTCGACAACGAGCCGGTCAAGGGCTTCCAGATCGCCGGCGCCGACAAGCAGTGGAAGTGGGCCGAGGCGAAGATCGCCGGCAAGGACGCCGTGACGGTATGGAGCGACGACGTGAAGGAGCCCGTGGCGGTGCGTTACGGCTGGGCGAACAACCCGGTGGTCAACGTGTACAACTCGGTGAGCCTGCCGATGTCGCCGTTCCGCACCGACGACTGGCCGGGCGTGACCGTCGACGCCAACTGAACCCGCAGCCAGGGACCAGCGGTTTGCAAAGCCGGGACGCCGCGCCGTCTCGGGTGTATTTTCTTTCGCGCGCGCGGCATACACTATCACCTATGCGTAACACACTCATCACCGTCCTGTTGATCGCTCTATCACTGACCTTCATCACGGCGCGTCCCGCGCGTGCCGCCGAGCCCGCGGAGTTCGAAGGCAAGACGTCGAACTGGAACGGGTACACGATGTACCAGTTCCAATGCGACGACCGCGACGCGATCGTTGTCGCGCCGAAGCAGGTCGCGCCGGGCAAGCCGTGGATCTGGCGGGCGCGATTCTGGGGCCACCGCCCGGAGGTCGACCTCGCGCTGCTCGCCAAGGGCTGGCACGTGGTGTACATCGACGTGGCGAACCTGTACGGCTGCGAGCAGGCGGTCGAGCACTGGAACGCGATGTACGAGGAGCTCGTCGACAACCACGGCTTCGCGAAGCGGCCCGCGCTCGAGGGCATGAGCCGCGGCGGGCTGATCATCTTCAACTGGGCGATCGCCAACCTCGACAAGGTCGCGTGCATCTACGCCGACGCCCCGGTCTGCGACTTCAAGAGCTGGCCCGGCGGCTACGGCAAGGGCAAGGGCTCGGAGACCGACTGGAAACGCCTGCTGCTCGCCTACGGATTCGCCGACGAGCAGGAGGCGCTGAAGTACCCGCACAACCCCGTTGACTCGCTCGCACCGCTCGCCGCGGCCGGCATCCCGCTGATCCACGTCGTGGGCGACGCCGACGACGTCGTCCCGCCCGCCGAGAACACCCTCCTCGTCGAGAAACGCTACAAGGACATGGGCGGCGAGATCACCGTCATCCACAAGCCCGGCGTCGGCCACAAGCACGGCCTCGACGACCCCAAGCCCCTCATCGACTTCATCGTCAAATACGCGACCCCGAAGGCGCCGTGAGACGCGAATTCCATTGAACGAACAAAGCCCGGGGCAGGCCTGCCCCGGGCTTTATCAATTGGTGCGTGTGGTGGTGGGCCGCGGCGTCACTTCTGGAAGATCGGCAGGTAGCGGTTGGGCATCTGCATGATGATCAGCGCCATGGCGGTGCCGTAGGTTTTGCCGGCCTGGCCGTCCCACGAGCCGTCGGTGGGGTCCTGGCGGCTGATCAGTTCGTCGCGGATCGCGGGGTACCACGTGCGCCAGTACTTGCCGCCGGCGAGGTACATCGCCTGCACCGCGTAGTAGTGGCCGTAGAAGTAGTGGGGCGTGTTGCGGCCGGAGCCGGGCACGTGCTCCATGATGTAGGACAGGCCGCGGTCGATCGCCTGGTCGGTGTAGATGCCGGCGTAGTAGAGCGTCGCGACGCCCGCGGCGCTGCGCGGGAACGCGCTCGAACCGCTGTTGAGCATGTAGCGGAACCCGCCGTCGGGGTTCTGGCAGCGACGCACGTAGTCGACGGCCTTGTCGACGACTTCCTTGGGCACCTTGATGCCGGCGTTGCGCGCGGCGCGGAGCGCCATCACCTGGCAGATCGTCACCGAGAGGTCGGCCTCGTTGGGCACGGGCTGGTAACGCCAGCCGCCCTCGTCGTTCTGCGAGCGGACGATCAGGCGGATGGCTTTGACGAGCGCTTCGCGGGTGCGCTCGTCGTGGGTCATGCCGTAGATCTCGGCGAGGAAGAGCGTCGCGAAGCCGTGCCCGTACATCGGGCCGTGCGACGTGTCCGCGGCGATCAGGCCGTTGGGCTGAACGTTGTCGAGGATGAACGTCAGCGCCTTCTCGACGTACTTGCCGTAGTTGCCGCGACCGGGCAGGTCGCCGTGACTCATGAACGCCAGCGCGGCCAGCGCGGTGATGCCGACGTGTCGGCCGTAGCGTTCGGCGCCGAACGAGCCGTCCTCCTGCTGCTGCGTGGCGAGGAACGCCAGGCCCTGCAGCGCGGACTCGGTCATCTTCGGCGTGATCTCGGTGAACTCGGGGTCGGCGTTGGCCGCGCCGGGCGGCGCGACGTTGTTCGCCGGCGGGGCGGGCGCGTCGGGTTCGTCGGCGGCCCACATCGTTGCGGGCGCGAGCAGCGTCAGCGCGATCACGGCCGCGAGCGCGACCGTCACTTCTTCACTTCGAAACTTCATCTCCCCTCCTCAGCGAGCCGCCGGTAATAACGCTCGGTCAGGTCGCGGTACAACTGCGAGAAGTTGTCCTCCCAGCCCTGCAGCAGCTGCTTGCGCAGGCGCGGCGGGAGGTTGCCCCATTCGCTCAGACGCTCGGTCAGCGGCTCGTCGCCGAGCTGGCCGTTCTTCACTTCGCCCTTCTGCCCGGCCTTGTCGGCCGACTCGTGCGCCTGGCTGTTGCGCTCGGACTGCTGCTTCTGCTGGCCCGGCTTCTGCTGGTTCGACTTCGCGCCGGTGTCCTGCTGCTGTTGCTGCTGCTGTTTCTGCTTCTGCTGCTGTTGCTGCTTGTTGAGTTCGGCGATCTGCTGGTCGAGTCGGCGGATGATGCGCTCCTGGATGCGCTGCGTGGGCAGGCCGGTGTCGCCGGCGGAGGCGAGCCGGTCCGCGGCCTGCTTCATCTCGACCACGGCCTGAGCGAACGCGTCGCCGCCCTTGGCTTCCTCGCCCTCCGGCAGCGGCACACGCGGCGCGGCGTTGTCGCCGGGCTGCGCGCGGTTCGGCTTGCTCGGCGGCTCGGGCAGGTTCAGCAACTCGTCGAGCGTCGGCGGCGCGTCGGCGTCCTTGGCGTGCAGCGACAGCGGCGACGCGCCCAGCGTGACGGCGCACGCGGCGACCGTCGCGGCGATCCACATGCGGCGATTTCCACGTCGTGTCATTGCTGGGGCTCCTTCGCTCCGTCGCTGCCGCCGTCGGGTTCCGGCTTGTCGTCGCCGCCCGTCGGCAACTTCATTTTAGGCGGCTGCTGTTGCTGCTGGTTCATCGACTCGATCAGGCGGTCGCCGACGTCGGCGAGGTTGGTCTGCTGGTCGGTGAGCAGTCGCAGCACGCGGCCCTGCGGGTCGGCGTCGGCCGGCTGCTCGTTGTAGGTCTTGGTCATGTCGAGCAGCATCTGCTGCTTCGTCCGCAGCAGCTTCAGCTCGGCGAGCGGCGGCACGAGCGGCTGCTGCTGCGGCTGGTTGCCCTGCCCGCCGCTCTGCCCGCCGTTGCCGGAGTTGGCCTCGGCGAACTCGTCTTCGCTGGGGTCCTGCTTGAGCGCGTCGATCAGCGCCTCGACGCTGCGGACGATCATCTTCTGATCGAACACGCTGACCGCGTCGGGCTTGGCCTGACGCAGCGACGCCGACGCGTCGCCCGCCCACGTGTCCATCTGCTGGTGCACCGACTGGTACACGATCGTCTCCTTGACCTTCTCGCCGATCTTCGTCAGCTCAACGCGGATGTCGGCCTGCGTGTTGCCGGTCGACAGCGACGAGCTGCGCCACCGGCGGTCGCGCTGCGGCGCGGCGGTCCCGGCCAGCTCTTCGGTCTGCTTGAGCACCTCGACCTGCTGCGCCAGCACCTTGCCGTACTCCTCGACGAGTTCCTTGCGCTGCTTGTTCGACATCTCCTGCGCCGCCTCGCGGGCGAGCTTCTGGGCGAGGTCGAGCGCCTCGTTGAGCCTGGCAAGCGACTGCGTCTCGGCGTCGATCGCCGCGGGCTTGGCCACGGGCGTTGCACGCAGCTCCTGCACGGCGGTGGCCTGGTACGGCACGGCCTTGTCCAGCGCCTCGGCGACGGGGATCGTCTTGCGGTCGGTGTTGCGGGCGTCCTCGGCGACGGCCATCGTGTTCGTCCGCAGCGTCATCATCGGCGCGTCGAGGCTGTCGAACTTCGCCGCGGCCACGAGGCGGTCGAGCTGCGCCTGCTGCGCGTCACGCAGGCGCTTGATCTCGTCGGCGAGCTCGAACAGCTTGCGGCTGAGCATCTCCTGCCGCAGCTTGTCGGTGTTGCCGAGCTGGTCGAGCATCTGCCGGATCACCTCCGACGCGTCCTGCTGCTGGCGCTGCGCCTGGGCGAGGCGGTTCTGCTGCACCTGCTGCGACGCCTGCTCCATCTTCTTGTCGAGCGATTCCTTCGTCGCGGTGTCCGCCGCCTGTCGCAACGCCTCGGCCGTCGCCTGGTCGTCGGGCTTCTGCGACTGCCGGCTGATCACCGACGACGTCTGCCGCATGCGGTCGGTCAGCTGCTGGGCCTGGTCGGACAGCTGCTGCTGCTCGCGCGCCGCCTGCTCCAGCGCCTTGCGGTCCTCGTCGGGCAGCTGGTCGGCGCTGCGGCCGAGCGTCTTGGGCAGCAGCTGGCGGACCTTGTCGGACAACTGCTGCTGATCGTTCGCCAGCTTCGTGAGCTTCTGCTTCAGTTCGTACGCGTCGCGGCCCTGGTCGAGCAGCTGCACGAGCTTGTCGAGCTCGTCCTTGACCGACTTCTGCTGCTCGCGCGACTGCTGCAGCTCCTGCTGCGTCTGCGGGTCCTTCGCGGTCGGGTCACGCGCGACACGCTTGAGCTTGTCCGACGCCTGCTGCGCCTCGCGCTGCGCCTGGTCGACGAGTCGCCCGGCCTCGTCGAGCGTCTGGCCGAGGTCTTCGTCCTTGAGCTGATTGCGGTCGATGCGCTGACGCAGCGTGTCGACGGTGCGGCTCATCGTGTCGAGGCGCTCGACGAGCTCGTCCTGCTGCTGCGCGGTCGACGCGTCGGCGGGCGATTCGATGAGGCGCTGCTGCGTCGACGCGGCGCGGATCGCACGCTGACGCAGCTCCGCGAGGTCGGTGCGCACCTGACGCACGAGCTCGTCGGGGCTGATGATCGTGAGGTTGCGCGGCGTCGAGCGCACCGCGTCGTGCGACTTGCCGTCGAGCAGGTAGTTGTCACGCACGACCGCGATGATCGCCACCGTGTCGCCCGGCAGCAGCTTCAGCGGCGTCAGATCGATGCCGCCGTTGAGGGTCGTGCGCGGCTGGTTGACGTCGGGCTGGTGGGCGAGCACGAGCGGCTGGGCCTTGGCCCACTCGGCGGTGAGCTCGAGATTGCTGACCGCCACGTCGTCCTGCGCCTCGGCGGCGAGATCGACCTTGGCCGTGGGCAGCACCGACTCGTCGCCCGCGGGGTCGAGGATCGTGACGCGCGGGGCGCGGTCGTCGCGCGGCTCGAAGCGGAACACACGCTGGTCGGGGTACGCCTTGCCGTACGCGTCGTGCGGGTTGAAGCTGAACTGCGCCGGCTCGGTCAGCGTCCAGCTCAGGCGGAACGCGAACGCGGCCGTCGTCTCGGGCTCGATCTCGTATTTCACGTTCATCAGGCTCGCGGCCACGGCCGTGTTCGCCGGCATCAGGCCAGGCATGTTCGAGCGGATCCACTCGGCGATCTGCTCGTTGCTCGGCGACTTGTCGAGCTTCGTCAGCGAGCCGTCGATGTGCACACGGAGGGTCACCCGCGAGCCGCGCAACGCGTCGTCGATCAGCACGGCGGGGCGGGGCGGCGTGAGCAGGTAGTGCGGCTCGTGCACGCGGAACGCCTTGGCGTAGTCGGGTGGCGTGATCTCCGCGACGACCTGCCGCAGCGTCGGCGGCTCGATCAGCCGGATCGTCTGCGTCGTCGTGTGATCGTCGCCGGCCTCGAAGTACAGCTCGATGCGCTCGGCGTTGGACTGCGGCTCGATGAGGCGCTGGTAGCGACCGGCGAGGCGGCCGTCGCTCTGACGCGTCATCAGCGTGCGCTGCCAGTCGGTCATGCCGCTCGGCGTGTCAAAGCGGTAGACGACCCACGTGCGGAGCGTGTCGTCGTCGCCCTTGGTGACCTGCGCCGCGACGGACAGCGGCGCGTTGTTCGGCGCAACCTCGTCGTACGTCATCGACTCGACCGCGTAGCGGTTCGGCCAGCGCGTGTCGCCGAGCGGCCTGGCCCAGCGGTTGAACGCGGTCATGGTCTGCTGCGGCGCGGCGACGGCGACGGCGGTCATCGCGGCGACGGAGATCGCGAGCACGGTCACGCAGCGCCACATGCGCGTGGCGTCGAGCAGGCGTTCGACCTGCTGCGGCTGGAGCACGTCGTCGACCTCGCCGGCGGTGCGCTGCGCGAGGTGACGCGTGATGGGTGACGGGTTGGGGTCGGAGGAGCCGGTGGCGAAGGCGACGCCGGAGGCGAGGCGTCCCGCGGCCTCGGGGTAGATGCGTTCGAGCCGCAGCGCGAGCGTCGTCAGCGCGGGCGTGACGCGGACGCTGCGCCCGATGTGGACCAGCACGTGCCACAGCGCCCAGGCGAGACCGAGCGATACGAGCACGAGCCGCAGCCACCCCGGCAGCCGCAGCGTGTAGTCGACGAGCCCCGCGGCGATGGCCACGCCGATCACCGTCGCCAGCCACGCCGCCAGCCGCATCACGACCAGCATCGTGCGCGCCCTGCGACGGACCAGCTCGAGCTGTTTAACCAATGGTGACAAGGCCTGTCTCCGTTCCCATCCATTTTAGCGGCTCACCGGTGGATTGCCGCATCTATATGACGGTTGTTACACGCCGGTTTCCGATAGTCGGGAGCAAGTAGGGTCCGCCATTGCGGGCCGGATCCCTGTGCGTACGTGCGATGCGCCCGACCGGTCCGCACTAGCGGACCCTACGCGAAGGCGATTACGCCAGCCCCAGCAGCCGTCGTCCCACCCACTCGCCGGTCAGCAGCAGGATCAGCACGAAGAAGGCCAGGCGGCTGTGCGTCAGCGGCTCGCGGATGTCGGCGGGGGTGTGGCGGGCGCGGTTGGGCAGGATCTTGTCCAGCGACGTCAGCTGCGTCGGCGTGAGCACCTGCCCGCCGGTGCGGCTCGCCAGTTCGGCCAGCGCGTCGTGGTCCGTTGCGGGGTAACGCATCTCGTCTTCGAGGCGGTCGACCTGCACGACGCGGCGGAGGCCCAGGTCGGCCAGGTCCGCGGTCGAGACGGTCAGCGCCATGCGGCCCGGCGCGGCGGGGGTCCACACGCCGCGGTAGTGGCCCGGCTTGTCGGTCGCGGTCAGCGTCAGCAGCTGCGACGTCTGCGTGCGCAGGCCCGACGGCGTCGGCGCGGTCGCGTCGCTTTCTCGCAGTTCGTTGACGGCGACCTCGACGGCGGGGCGGTTCTGCTCGAGCAGCGCCTGGTCACGCAGCACGACCTCGACCACGAGCGTGTCGCCCACGGCGGCGCGGCGGTGCGAGACGACGAGCGACGCACGCGAGTCGGCGCCGCCGGTGTCGAGCCGCCCGCGCGACAGCAGCCGGATCAGCTGCATCCAGTACTGCTGGCCCCACAGGTCGCCGCGCCCGTAACGCCAGCGCCACACCTCGTCGGTCGCGATGTACAGCGACTGACCGGCGCCGTCGCGCATCCGCACGATCAGCGGCTGGCCCGACGACGCGTCGATCGCCAGCGGCTCGGCGGCCGGCTTGATCGATTCGATCGACTGCGCCCACATCAGCGGCGGCAGGTTCGTCGGCCAGGTCACCAGCGGTTCACCCGCCGCGGTCGGCTGCGGCTCGTTGGGCAGCAGCCGCATCACGCCCAGCGCCTCGGCGGCCGGCGTCGGCTGCATCGCGATCGGCGGCGACAGCGTCGCGGTGCTCGCCGGGCCCTGCATCGGCAGCAGCGGCGACAGCGGGCCCGCGGCGTAGGTCGTCGGCGTCCACTTCTGCCCGCCGATCCACAGCAGGCCCGCACCGTGCACCGACACCTGACGGTGGATCAGACGCTGCTGATCGGCGCTGAAGAAGTTCGCCGGGACGTCGCCGATGACGATCACGTCGTACGGCTGCATCTCCTCTTCGGTGCGCGGCAGACGACGCAGCGGGATCGTGCCCTCCTGCGCGAACGTGCGGTCGGCGCTGATCAGCATGATCGACGAGTCGATCGTCTTCTCCGTGCGCAGGCCCTCGTTGATCAGCAGGTTCTTGAGGTAGCGGTACTCCCACCGCGGGTAGCCCTCGACGTACAGCAGCCGGATCGCGCGGTCGATCAGCGAGACCTCCAGCGTCTCGGCGTTGTTCTCCGTGATCAGCTCGGGCTGCGGCGTGCTGAGCTGCACGCGCCACGTCGCCTGGCCCGCGGCCTTGGGGATCGTCAGCAGGCGCACCGGCTCGCCCAGCTTCGACACCGGCTGCTCGTCGAGCACCTGCTGCGTGGTCGTGTCGATCAGCTTGAGCACCGTGTTCGGCGGCAGCGCCGCGTCGGGGCCTTCGACGCCCGTCTGCTGCACCGTCACGGTGACCGGCACGGTGTCGTTGATGAACGCCCGGCTCGGCGCGTCGATGCGCTGGATCGCCAGGTCGAGCGGCTGCTCCGGCGACCCCAGCGGCACCGCGTACACCGGCACGCCCATCTGACGCAGCTTCCGCCACGTCTCGGCGCCGATCGGCTCGCTGCTGCGACCGTCGGTCCACACCACCACCGCGCTGACCGGCTTGCCGGCCGTGCGTCGCAGCGACTCGTCGATCGCGCTGCGCAACGCCGTCGCCTCGCCGTTGGCGTCGGTGAGCTTCCTCGGGTCGCCCATCGGCGTCGGCCCGCGGTCGGCGAACCCGAGCCACGCGACGTTGTGCCCCTCGCCGAGGCGCTTCCACACGTCGGCGTGCTCGTCGAGCAGGTCGCGCAGCTGCTTGTCGCGGCTGATGCGAGCCAGCGGGTCGGGCGACGACGGGTCCGGCACGTCCGCCACGCCGATCGACTTCGACCGGTCGACGAGCATCACGACGTGGTCCTCCTCGACGATCTCGTTGGGCAGCACGAGCATCGGCCCGGCGAGCAGCGCGACGATGAGGATCAGCAGCCCCGTGCGCACCGCCGCGAGCACGATCCGCCCGCTGCGGTTGCCGGTCATCTGCCGGTAGCTCAACGCCGCGAGCACCACCGCCGCGATCACGATCAGCGCCCACGCCCACAGCGGCACGCGGTGCTGCCAGTCGAGCACGACGTCCGGGCTCGTCGGATCGATGCGATCGACGCCGAGCAGCCAGCGCAGCAGACCGCCGCCTTCGTCGGCCTGTGCCTGGGCGAGCAGCGTCGTGATGTGAGCGATGCAGTTCATTCGGTCTCGTTAGTTGGTCGGCTGGATCGTCAGCGCCGAGGCGCGGCTCTTGTGCGCCGTGGCGTGCGACACGTGGCGCGCGAGGAACATCTCGATCAGCGCCAGCACGATCGCCATCCACAGCAGCGTCGTGGTCCAGTCGGTACGGGCCGACTCGGCGCGCATCGGCGCGGTCGGGTCGTCGGCGTTGATGTTCTTCCATGTCCCGGCCCCGTCGAGCCAGGCGGTCAGCACGTTGCGGTCGACGGCGAGCGTGTTGGCGGCGTTGGGGTCGACGTTGACGACCAGCGCGTCGGTCTCGCTGCGGTACAGGCCGGGCTCGGCGAACGGGCGGATGGGTTGGACGCCGCGCTGCGGGTCGGCGCTGTCCACGGGCGCGAGCATCATGTCCGCGCCCTCGGGGCCGTCGAGGCGTGTCGTGCCCGACCAGCTCGCCGCGAGCTGCGGCTGATCGCCCGGCTCGAACTCGTTGCCCGGCAGCAGGCGATCGATCGCCGCACGCAGCGACTCGTGCACCAGCGGCACGAACAGCGGCTTGGTCGGCAGGTTCGTCCACTCCGAATCGAGCGCGGTCGCCAGCAGCATCACACGTCCGTGCGGCGGGGCGGTGGTCGCGATCAGCAGCGGCGAGCCGTTCGCGCTGAGCATCACGTCCGTCGCCGCGCCCAGCGACGCGGCGTCGATCGGCAGCCGGCGCGACACGGTGACGGGTCGCAGCAGGTCCGCCAGGTCCGGACGCAGCCGCGCCAGTTCCGGCGCGGGGGTTTCGGTCGCTTCGAGCTTCAGCGGCGGGTCGTGCGTCGTCGGCTCCAGCGCGATCGACCAGCTCAGCCCGAACGTGTCGGTCAGCGTCTGCGGCCAGAGGCCCGGCTGCGGCGTGGCCGGCGCGACAAACCACACCAGTCCGCCCGCCTCGCACCACTGCTTCATCGACGCCCACGCCGTGTCGCTCAGCAGGTCCGGCCGCAGCACGAACGCCACGCTCGCCTCGGTCAGCGTCTCGTCGCTCACCGTGCCCGCGTCCTGCTCGCGCACTTCGATCGGCCAGTTCAGCCGGTCCGCCGCCGGCGCCAGCACCGTCGTCAGCCACTTCCGCGGCGTGAACCCGTCGGCGGCCTGCGTCTCGGCGCCCTTGCGATCCAGCACCAGCACCACCAGCTTCTCGTACACCCGCACCACCGACTGCCGCGTGTTGTCCGCGCCCACCGAGTCCGTCGCCTCGCCCTCGGGGTCCAGCGTCGCGCTGACCGTCTGCAGGCCCGGCTTGTCCAGCGGCGTGGTGATGCGCACCTGCGTCTCGGTCTGACCCGGCTCCCACTGCACCGCCCGAACGATCGGCGCGCGGTCCGGCGACTGCAGACGCACCGTCGACAGCGTCGCCCCCGCCGCGTTGTCCGTCAGACGACGCACGCCCACCGTCCACGTCACCGTCGGCGTCGCGCCCGCGATCTCCGGCACGACGATCCGCCGGTCCGGCTCCAGCTTCGTGATCTGCACGTTGTTCGACGACGTCGCCGGCTCCAACGCCATCAGCGTCGCCTTCTCGCCCAGCCGCTTGAGCTCCGCGGGCATCGGCTCGCCGACCGGCGCCGCGCCCGCCGACAGGTCGCTGAGCATCACCACGTACACCGGCCGCGTGTCCTTGTCGTCCTGCTCGATCGACCGCAGCGTCTGACGCAACGCCTCCGGCAGGTCGGCCTCCGCGGCGGTGGGGCGCATCTGCTCGATCTGGCGTCGCACCGCCATCGGGTCGGCGCTCGGCGGCCAGACCGCCGTCTGCACCGGACGCGACGCCGTGATCAAGGCCACGCGGTCCTTCGCGCCCAGCGTGTCGAGCAGCGTGTTCGCCGCCTTCGTCAGACGCACCCACCGCTGCTGGCCCGACGCGTCCTTCGCCGTCGCCGTGATCGAGTTGTCGAGCACGACGTACACCGTGCGCCCCTGATCGGTGATCTGCCCCAGCGAGCCGCTCGCCGACCAGATCAGCCCCGCCAGCGCCATGCCGATCACCAGCATCAGCAGGCAGCGCGACGCCAGCAGCAGCCACTGCTCCAGCTGCGTGCGCACGCGGTGCTTCTTGTACGCCGCGAGCAGGAACCGCATCGCCGCCCACGGCTCGGGCTTGCGCGGCCGACGCGACAGGATGTGGATGATGATCGGGATCGACACCGCCAACGCCCCCGCGACGGCGAGGCCGGGGACGAGGAATCCGGGGAATGCGGCGAGTGTCAGCATCAACTTCAATTTTGATTTTTGAATTTTGATTTTCGACCGGTCCCGCACGTGAGCGAGGGACGATCAAGAATCCAAAATCCAAATTCAAAAATCTCCTCAAGCACGTTTCAGTTTCGCCGCGCGCTTGGCCAGGAAGTGGCTCAGCGGCGGGCCCACCTCGCGGGAGGTGTCGATCAGTTCGTGGTCGTAGCGGAACCGACGCGCCTGCTGGCGGATCGATTCGATGTGGTTCGACATCTCCTGCAGGTACGCCTCGCGCAGCGACCGCGGGTCGAGGTCGAGCTTGCCTTCGTTCTCCAGCCCGAGCAGACGCGACGGTCGGCTGAACGAGAACGTCAGCTCCTCGTGGTCGAGCGTCTGCAGCAGCATCACGTCGTGGCGGCGGTGGTGCAGCCGCGCCAGGCCCGCGCCCAGGCTCGACGTGTCGTCGAACATGTCGCTGAGCACCACCACCAGCGTCCGCTGATGCAGCTTCGCCAGCACCTCGTCGAATACCCGGCCCATGTTCGTCTGGGCGTCCACCGGCTTGGTCTGCAACGCCTTGACGATCGAACGCCATTGCCCGCGCTGGCTCGAGGGGTTCACCACGTCCAGCAGCTTGTCGGCGAAGACGATCAGCCCGGCGCGGTCCTGCTGCTGCAGCGCGATGTAGCTCATCGCCGCCGCCAGCGACGTCGCCAGGTCGAACTTCCGCCACGTCTTGCCCCTCGACCCGCCGATCTTCGAGCCGTAGCTCATCGACCCCGACGCGTCGACCAGCAGCATCAGGTCGAGGTTCGTTTCCTGCTGGTACTGCTTGATGTAGAGCTTGTCCGTGCGGGCGAACACCTTCCAGTCCAGGTGCCGCAGGTCGTCGCCCGTGGCGTACTGGCGGTGCTGGGCGAACTCGACCGAATAACCGAAGAACGGCGAGCGGTGCATGCCGGTCATCAGGCCTTCGATGATGTGCCGGGCCCGCAGCTCCGTGCCGTGCAACTGCACCAGCGTTTCGGGCCGGAGATAGTCCGTCGCGTGATGGTGTTGCTCAGCTTCACTCATGCCGTTCAGTGTAGTCGCCCCCACTGCTCAAGGCACGCGGCTGTCGGGGCTCGCGGCGCTCGCCGATGCGGGATGCCGGATGGCTCGCTGGCGCTCGCGATGCCGGATCGTCGCCGGTATACGCTGGACCCCTCCAGCATCCAGCATCTTTACTCATCAGCATATACGCCCCATACTGCGTTGGTTATTCAGGAAAGGGGCAACCATGGCCACGAAACTCACCGGCGATGAGATTGCCGCCGCACTGGCCGGTCTGGCTGGCTGGACGCTGGTCGACGGCAAGCTGCACGCCGAGTTCAAGTTCGCCGACTTCAACGCCGCGTTCGGCTTCATGACCCGCTGCGCACTGGTCGCCGAGCAGATGAACCATCACCCCGAGTGGTTCAACGTCTGGAACACCGTAAGAGTCGACCTGTCGACGCACGACGCGGGGGGCGTCACGCAGAAAGACGTTGACCTGGCGACAAAGATGAATCAGATTGCGGGCTGACGCGAAACACTTCGCGAGCCGGGTCGTTCCCGACCCCGGCTACTCGCGCCGGCAACCCCCGCGACACCCTCACTGCGGCAGCCACGTCGACCACACCGTCACGTCGCGGAACACCGGCGTGTTCTTCATCTCCGGAACCTCGGCGTGATCCCACGACACGTGGCCGTACATCCGCACGCCGCCGTCGTTGAACAGGAAGTTCTCGTCGATCGGCTTACGCTTCGTTCCCGCCCAGTTGTTCCACCGCGAGAACGTGTACGTCGTGCCGCCCCACGCGTAGTTCACCCACGTCCAGGCCTGATGCGTCGTGTCGCCGCCGCAGGCGATGTGCGACGTCTCGGAGTGCCCGTACGTCAGCTGCATCGCGTCCCAGTCCCCGGCCAGCACGTCGAACTTCTCGCCGCGGAACGTGAACACGTCGTTGAGCTTGTACATGCCGCGCTCGACGAACCCGCCGCCGTCGTTGTAACGCCAGCTCCACCACAGCCCGTAGTTCGCCTCGACCTGCACGGCGTTGGCCTTGTCGAAGTCGACACGATCGGGCGACAGCGGGCACTGCAGCGCGTTGAAGGGCACGTAGTCCCGCAGCGCTGGGCGGTAGTCGTTGCCGCCGTTCTTGAGGCTCGTGGGCTTGTTGAGGCTCGGCCGCGCCGGATAGAACGTCAGGTTGTCCGACGCGTAGCCCATCACGCCCACGCCGAGCTGACGCAGGTTCGCGGCGCACTTCGTGAGGTTCGCCTGATACTGGCTGCGCTCGATCGACGGCAGCAGGATCGCCACCAGCAGCAGGATGATGGAGATCACGACGAGCAGTTCGACGATGGTGAATCCGCGGGCGCGTTGCATGGGTGACGTTCCTTGCGAGTCGTTCGAGTTGAACGGGATCAGCGGTGGTTCCAGCCGCCCCAGCCGCCGGGCAGGTACCAGTCGAGGTTGACGGTCGCGCCGCTGGGCGTCTGGGCGATCCACTCGAGGCTGGTCGGACCGCGCGTCTGGAACTGAAGCCGCGTGACCGACCCGTCCACCGACGCGTAGTACGCGCCGCCGTCGAGGTACCAGTTGGACAGCCGGTCGAGGCCCGAGTGGCTCGGCTCGACGTGGTGGTTGTTGATGTAGCCCGCGGGGTCCTCCGCGACGATCAGCGGCGTGTTGGACTTCTCGTACTCGCCGGTGTCGGGGTTCAGGTGCTCGACCATGTTCGGCATCGCCGACACGCGCGCCCCGGCGAACGCGGTCAGCGCCGAGTAGTCGAACATGCCGTTGGAGCCCTTGCCGGAGTTCAGCGGCGACGGCGGGATGACCGGGTCGCGGTAGATCTCCTGCGCCTTCTTCACGCCGCCGATGTACGGCACGAGCGCCCCCTCGTTGCTGGTCCAGCCGACCTCGCTGCCGAGCCACGACTTCTGCCAGTCCTCGGGACCGGTGAACGGCGCGGCGAACGCGGCGGGCAGGTAGCCGCGGTGATCCGTCGCGAGCGTGAGGAACCCGATGTCGACCTGCCGCAGGTTGATCTGGCTGCGCGTCTCCCACGCCGTCTTCTGCGCGCGGTCGACGCTCGGCAGGATGATCGCGACCATCAGCAGGATGATCGAAACCACCACAAGCAGTTCGACGAGTGTGAATCCGTGGGCGTACCGATAGCGTGTCATGCTCGGGGTTCCTTGCAATCGTGATCGTGTGAATCAGTAGTGTGCCGCGACGTCCTGCGCCATCAGGGTGAAGATCTTTTCGTCGGTGACGGACCACCCGTCGATGCCGCAGACGTACGGCGCCATGCCGTCAATGATCAGGTCGGGGTCGGAGAACCACCCGCCGTGCCCGTCGGCGAACACGCGGTTGTATCCGTCGAGGTGCGTGTAGCGGATGCCGAATCGTTTGTCGGGCGTGTCGCACAGCAGCAGGAACGTCGCGCCGTGGTTGTACGACTTCATCTCGTACTGCCCGCTGACGCGGTAGTACGACGGCGAGCGGTAGTTGTACGAGTTGATCACGCGCCAGTTCTTGTACGCCGGGTCGTTCCACAGGCTCGCGCCGATGCCCCACGGCGTCTTGCGGTCCATGCAGTGGCCCGGCGCCGGGCCGAGCGAGTCGTCCAGGCTCGGGCAGTGCATCAGCGGCCCGGCCTTGTCCGTCGGCAGGTAGTTGTCGTTGATCAGCAGGCCGATCCCCATCGGGTTCGACCGCAGGCTTGCCGGCTGATACACACGCAGGTCGTACGCCGACGTCCAGCCCTTGCCGACCATCTGCGACGGCGGCAGCGCCGAGTTGAACGCCACCGCGTACTCCATCGCCGCCTGCGCCGTCGACCGCTGGTTCGTCAGGCACAGCGCCCGCCGGTTAAGCTCCTTCGTCTTCGACAACGCCGGCAGCAGGATCGCCATCAGCACGGCGATGATCGCGATCGTCACCATCAGCTCGATCAGCGTGATGCCACGACTCCGCTTGCTCCCTCTCCCTTGATGGAGAGGGGTTTTGAAACCGGTACGGCTCATCGCGTGTCTCCCTTCGTGACCTTGGACCCGGCGAGCACGCGCACCTCGTCGCCCGTCAGCTCGCGGTCATAGATCACCAGCTCGTCGACCTCGCCCTGCACAAGAGCCGGCACGGACGTCTGGCTCGCGCCGGTGCGTCGGCACAGCACGAACGGGACCTCGGTCTTGATCGACCCGGTCAGGTTGTTATCGAGCACCTCCGTCGGGACGAGCCCGCCGTCGATGTACACGCGGACGCCGGCCGCCATCGATGAGCCGTCGTACGTCACCATCACGTGGTGCCACGCGTCGGGCGTCATCGGTGCGGTGCGCACGCGGATCGCGTTGCCGGGGAAGTGGCTGGAGATGTGCACGAAGGCGCGCAGGCCGTCGGCGATCAGCAGGTCGTAGCCGCGGTACGCCGTGGGGGCGTCCATGCGCGACAGGATCGCGTGCTGCTCGGGGCCGGTGTGGGGCCGCACCCAGCCGCCGTAGCTGAACCTGTCGGTGCGCTCGAACGCGGCGAAGTCGCCGACGACGGCGTACGCGTTGCCCTCGAGGTGCAGCGCGGTGTTGGTGCGCTTCACGGCGTCGACGCGCGGGCCGATCTCCGGGCCGTTGTACAGCTGCGACGGGCCGACCATCTTCGCCGGGGCGTCGGGGTTGACGACGTTGGTGATCTCGCCGCCGGTCATGCCGTCGAACCGCCAGTAACCGATCGGCCTCGTCCGCAGCACGTCGGCGGCGTACGTCGGCCCCGGCAGGAACGCCAGCGGGTCCGACGCGATCGTCTTCGCGCCCGCGTTGTCGACCGACGTCGCCTGGCCCGCCTCGAGCTGCTGCCTGACGTGGGTGCTGTTCATCTCGACGCGGCCCTTGAACACGTGCACCTGCGTCGACTTGTCGTCGGCGTCGGCGATCAGGCCGAACTCCGTGCCCAGGTCCGTGACGGTGGTGTGCGGCGTGACGACCGCGAAGCCGATCGCCGAGTGCGGCACGCGTGCGACGATGCGCCCCGAGTCGAGCCGCCCGGCGTTGGGCCCGGTGACGTGGAACGTCGTCGGGCCGACCAGCTCGACGACCGCGCCGCTGCGCATCACGATCTGCGCGACGCCGGCCTTGAGGTGCAGCGGGCCGCGATCGAGCTCGGCGCCCGGCGTCAGCAGGCTCGCGGCATCGTCGGCCCACGTCGCGTCGGTGGTGTCGGTCAGCGTCGCGACCGCGCCGTGCGTCACCTTCGTTTCGCCCGCGCGGTGCATCAACGCGTCCGACGTGATCATTCTGAACGTCACGCCCGCGACCAGCAGCACCGCGGCCGCCGCGGCGACGCGCGTCCAGCGGAACGCCAGCCGCCGCGGCGCCAGCAGTTCCGCCTCGCCGTCGGCGTCGATCGGTCGCGCCAGCGCGATCGGCACGTCGTGCGCCCGCAGCTCCACACGCAGCATCGCGTGCGCCATCAGCGCCTCGACGTAGCGCTCCCGCGCCGTGTCGCCCTCGGCGAGCATCGCGTCCAGCCGCGCCATGTCGCCGTCGGTGATCGAGCCGTCGATCACGGCGTTGATCAGCTCGTCGACCGTCTCCGGCGTGTCGGGCGCGTCGTCGCGGTCGTCGTGATGTTCCGGTTCGTGCGTCACGCCTGCACCGCCTCCTGCTGCCGCACGCAGTCCATCAGCATCTTGCGGATGCGGTACAGCGCCTTGTACATCGACTTGACCGGGCGGTTGAGCTGCTCGGCGGCGACCTTCACCGTGTCGTCGTGCGCGTAGCGGGCGTCGAGGATGTGCCGCTGCTCGGGCGACAGCTTCTGCAGGCACGTCCGCAGCGCGTCACGCATGTCGGTCGCCCGGTCGGACATCTCCGTGAACTTCGCCTCGACGCGGTCGAGCGCGTCGTCGGAAAGGACCCGCCTGGCCCGCTGCCGCGTCGTGTTCTTGCGGTACGCCATCGCCTGGAACCGCGCGATCGTGAACGCCCACGCGTCGAAGTTCGTGCCCGGCGTGAACTCCTCGCGACGCTCCTCTATGAGCCGGGTCGTCAACTGCAAAGTCAGACGTTTTTATCGACGGATCGGTTCACTCTTCTATCCGAGCTGCCGTGGGGCGATCAGACCCATCAGTCACGGGCTCATGCAACGTTGCGACGGCGCCCACTCTCACATC
>WGMA01000084.1 GCA_016125285.1 Phycisphaera sp. | reverse complement strand
GGCTGCGTCGGGTCGCCGCCCGGGCATTCGACGCGATCGGCCAGGCGTTGGTCGAGGTGCTGCAAACGGTCGATCCGACCGAGTGCGCCAACTACATGCGGTCATGTGGATATGAAACTGATTGATGCAAGATGCTCTAAGGCGGGACCTACCGACTTACGTATAACCCAAAAAGCCCATGAAAACAGAATTCCAAAACTCGGGCTCGAAACCGCATGTGTTCTACATCGAGCCGTTTGGCGAAGACTACACCATGCTTTGTGGCGAGGAATTCGCATTGGAGGTCGATGGAGAAGGCGTTTGGTTGCACATCGATCGGCATGACGACCAGACGTCCGTCTACATCGAAGGGGGATTCACAGATTTCAAGGTTGTTCAGGATGGCCGAGTTCTTCAGTGCGGCCATCAGCGGCAGAACCGATCTTAGTTCCTGATTGAAGCCGACGGGCTTCCAACCCCACCAACTCAATCCCCACCCAGCACGTACTCGATCAGCGCGTGGGCGACGCCGTCCTGGTCGTTGGTCGGCACGACGGCGTCCGCGGCGGCCTTCGTTTCGTCGTAGGCGTTGCCGACGGCCACGCCCATGCCGGCCCACTGGAGCATCTTGATGTCGTTGGGCGCGTCGCCGATGGCCATGACCTTCTTCTGCTCGACGCCGTACAACTCGGAGACGAACTTCAGCGCGGTGGCCTTGTCGACGCCGATCTGCATGACCTGCACGAGGTAGTCGTCGGACGCGGCGAAGGTGTACCGCAGCGGGAACAGCTCCTCGAACGCGGCGCGGATCTCGAGGATCGCCGCGGGGGTCGCCAGCAGCATCAGCTTCGTGACCGGCTCGTTGATGATCTGCTCGTTGAGCGGGCCGACGTAATCGGGCTTGCGGCTCAGGGCGGTCTCGTCGGTGGATCGCGGGTCGGCGCGGTCGGTGTACCACTTGTTGAGGACCTCGACGACGGAGACGACGCCGGGCACGATCTGCTGCGCCGTACGGATCATCTGCAGCGCGAGCTGCGGATCGAGCGCGCGGTGGTAGATGTGCTTCTCGGCGTGCATGTCGTAGATCATCGCGCCGTTGTAGTGGATCGTCAGCGTGTCGAGGCCGAGCACCTTGTAGATCTGCTTGACGGCGCGGGGCGGCCGCGCCGAGGCGAGGACGATCTGCACGCCGCGCTGCACGCACTGCTTGATCGCGGTGGCGGTGCGTTTGGTCAGCTGCTTGTCGCTGCGGAGCAAGGTGCCGTCGAGGTCGATCGCCACAAGGCCGAACTTCGGACCGGTACCGGAGGACGCCGGCAAACCGGGCCCCTCTTCAAAAACCATCTGTGGTGAATGATCGCTCACCGTCGTCCCTGCCGAAAACAAAGGCCCGGGCACTGATTACGCATCGACAAGCCCGGATGGAAACTAAGTCCGTGCATTTTACCCGCTTCTGCGCCGAACGGCGCGATTGACAGGCAATTAACCAACAGTTTGCCACTGCCGACGTCAAAGGCTATCTTCTCCGAGATTTACCCGGTGCCAGACAGGAAGTCCCCGTCGCCGGTCCCGCGCGTTTCACCCGAGAAAGATCAGACCACGCCCATGCCCAGGCGAACAGACATCCACACGATCCTCATCATCGGCTCCGGCCCGATTGTTATCGGTCAGGGCTGCGAATTCGATTACTCCGGCACTCAAGCGTGTAAAGCCCTGCGAGAAGAGGGCTTCCGCGTCGTGCTGGTCAACTCCAACCCCGCGACGATCATGACCGATCCGCAGTTCGCCGACCGCACCTACATCGAGCCGATCACGCCCGATGCGGTCGTCAAGATCATCGAGGCCGAGCGCGATTCGGGGCACCCCATCGACGCCCTGCTGCCCACGCTCGGCGGACAGACCGGCCTGAACTGCGCGTGTCAGCTGCACGACCTCGGCGTCCTCGAGAAATACGGCATCGAGATGATCGGCGCCAACCGCAAGACGATCTACCGCGCCGAAGACCGCAAGGAGTTCCGCGAGATCGTCGAGGGCCTCGGCCTCAAGCAGCCGCTGGCCAAGACCGTCAACACGATGGACGAGGCGTGGGACTTCCTCGACGTCTGCGGGCTGCCCGCGATCATCCGCCCCGCGTTCACGCTCGGCGGCACCGGCGGCGGCGTGGCCTACAACAAGGAAGAGTTCGAGAACATCGTCCGACGCGGCCTCGACGCCTCCATGACCAACCAGGTGCTCATCGACCAGTCGATCCTCGGCTGGAAGGAGTATGAGCTGGAGGTCATGCGCGACAAGGCCGACAACGTCGTGATCATCTGCTCGATCGAAAACTTCGACGCGATGGGCGTGCACACCGGCGACTCGATCACGATCGCCCCGGCGCAGACGCTGACCGACAAGGAGTACCAGCGGATGCGCGACGCGGCGATGGCGATCATCCGCGCCGTCGGCGTCGAGACCGGCGGGTCCAACATCCAGTTCGGTGTCAACCCCGCCGACGGCGAGCAGGTCATCATCGAGATGAACCCCCGCGTGTCGCGCAGCTCCGCGCTGGCGTCGAAGGCGACCGGCTTCCCCATCGCCAAGATCGCCGCGAAGCTCGCCGTAGGCTACACGCTCGACGAGCTGCCCAACGACATCACCGGCAAGACCGTCGCGTGCTTCGAGCCGACCATCGATTACGTCGTGACGAAGATCCCGCGCTGGACCTTCGAGAAGTTCCCCGAGGCCGACGAGACGCTGACCACGCAGATGAAGTCCGTCGGCGAGGGCATGAGCATCGGCCGAACGTTCCGCGAGTCGTTCCAGAAGGGCATCCGCTCGATGGAGGTCAAGCGGTTCGGCCTCGGGCTGGACAAGAACGACAAGTGGCTCAACGCGCAGCGCGACCCCGACAACGCCGAGTACCCCATCGCCAAGGACAAGCTGCGTCGCAAGCTGTCCGTGCCTTCGCAGGGCCGGCTGTACTACATCCGCTACGCGATGAAGATGGGCTGGTCGAACGACGAGATCTTCCAGCTCACGAAGATCGACCCGTGGTTCCTCGACCAGCTGCGCCAGCTCATCGACTTCGAAGACGTGCTGTGCGCGTACAAGTCGCTCGACGATGTGCCCGCCGACGTGTTCCGCGAGGCCAAGCAGCTCGGGTACTCCGACGCGCAGCTCGCGAACCTGTACCTCGGCGACATCACGACGGACAACATCCTCGCGGTGCGGGCGCGGCGCAAGGCGCTGGGCATCGAGCCGGTGTACAAGCTCGTCGACACCTGCGCCGCGGAGTTCGAGGCCGAGACGCCCTACTACTACTCGACGTACGAGTCGCCGATTTCCGTCAACGGGGTCGACACCTACGACGACGAGGTCCGCGTGTCCGACCGCAAGAAGGTGATCATCCTCGGCGGCGGGCCGAACCGCATCGGTCAGGGCATCGAGTTCGACTACTGCTGCGTGCAGGCCGCGTTCGGCGCCGACAAGCTCGGCTTCGAGTCGGTCATGATCAACTCCAACCCCGAGACCGTCTCGACGGACTACGACACGTCGGACCTGCTGTTCTTCGAGCCGCTGACGCTCGAGGACGTGCTGAACATCTGCGAGCGCCTCAACGGCGCGCCGCTCGGGCAGCCCGGCAACCTGCACGGCGTGATCGTGCAGTTCGGCGGGCAGACGCCGCTGAACCTCGCGCACGGCCTGCAGAAGGCCGGCGTGCCCATCATCGGCACCAGCGTCGACAGCATCGACCTCGCCGAGGACCGCGAGCGCTTCCAGAAGCTGCTCAACGACCTGAAGATCCGCCAGCCCGACAACGGCATCGCCTACTCGATGGAGCAGGCGGTCGAGATCGCCAACCGCATCGGCTACCCCGTGCTGGTCCGGCCGAGCTACGTGCTGGGCGGACGCGGCATGGAGACGTGCTTCGCCGAAGAGGCGCTGGTGCACTACATGAAGACCGCCGTCGACGTGTCGGAGCTCGCCGACGCGCCGGTGCTCATCGACAAGTTCCTCTCCGAGGCGATCGAGGTCGACGTCGATGTCGTGGCGGACTTCGACGGCGCCGGCGGCGGCACGTCGCAGATCTGCGGCGTCATGGAGCACATCGAGGAGGCCGGCGTGCACAGCGGCGACTCCGCCTGCACCATCCCGCCCTACTCGCTGCCCGACCACGTCATCAACCGCCTCACCGAGCAGTCGCACAAGCTCGCCAAGGCGCTGAGCGTGCGCGGCCTGATGAACGTGCAGTACGCCATCACGCGCCCCGGCGCCGTCGGCGATGACTACGAGGTCTTCGTGCTCGAGGTGAACCCCCGCGCGTCCCGCACCGTGCCGTTCGTCAGCAAGGCGACCGGCGTCGGCTGGGCCCGCGTCGCGGCGAAGGTGATGATGGGCATGAAGCTCGCCGACATCAACGTCAAGGAAAACATCCGCCCGGCCCACACGTCGTGCAAGGAGTCGGTGTTCCCGTTCAGCAAGTTCCCCGGCGTGGACGTGATCCTCGGGCCCGAGATGCGCAGCACCGGCGAGGTCATGGGCGTCGACGACGACTACCCCATCGCGTTCGCCAAGTCGCAGATGGCCGCGGGCACGATCCTGCCGACGTCCGGCAACGTGTTCGTCTCCGTGCGCGACAGCGACAAGCCGCACGTCGCCGAGATCGTCCGCCAGCTGCTCGCCGCGGGGCTGACCGTCTACTCGACCGGCGGCACGCACCGCACGCTCGCCGAGGCCGGCCTCGAAACCCACCGCCTCAACAAGATCAGCGAGGGCCGCCCCCACGCGATCGACCTGATCAAAAACGGCGATATCCAGCTGGTGCTGAACACGCCGACCCGGAAGGGCATGAACACCGACGAGGGCAAGCTGCGTTCGACGGCCGTGCGCTTCAACGTGCCGATGATCACGACGATCACCGGCGCCGCCGCGGCCGCCCGCGCCATCACCGCCCTGCGGTCCGACACCTGGGGCGTCAAGACGCTTCAGGAGTACTACCCCAACTACACCAACGGCGAGATCACGAAGCTCGCCTGACGCGACACGATGCGCGTCCCCTTCGACGCGCACCGCGCCGCGCGTGACCCGGCGTCGATCGACGCCTACTCGGCGCTGGCGACCGTTGCGCTCTTCACGTCGCCCGGCGTCGGAGCCTTCAGCGAATTGAGGAACGCGAGGATCTGCGCCTTGCGGGCGTAGGGCAGACGACGGTACGCGTTCAGCACGCCCGCCGCCGACCCGCCGTGCAGATTGATCGCCCGTGTCAGCGTCGACGCCGCGCCGTTGTGCATGTACGGCGCCGAGTCCGCCACGCCCCACAGCGGCGGCGTCTTCCACTCGTCCACGTCCGGCTCGCCGGTGAACACCGGCTCGTCCACCACGACCTCGATGCCGTAGCCCGCGCTGCTCGGCGCGACGATGCGGTGCAGCAGGAAGTCGCTGTACACGCCCGTCACGCCGCCGATGTCCGGCGTGTGGCACCCCGCGCAACCGATGTCGCGGAACAACGCCGCGCCCTGCGCCACGTCCTCGCGCGCCGCCTCGTCCTCCGGCAGCACCTGACGCGGACGGTCCAGCGTGTCGACAAACGCCACGAGGTTGTTGAACTGTCTACGCGTGATGTCCTGCCCGCTCGCCTTCGTCGGCTGGCGCCCCATCGGCGTGGCCTGGTCCATCAGCGGATTGCCGAGCCCCAACTCGTTGGCGCACGCCGCGGCGGTGAACTCCTCGAGCGTTGCGAACTGCGCCTTCCAGCCGAAGCGGCCCACACGCCCGTCCGACAGGTAACGCACGCGGCCCTCCGGCACCTGCGTCGCCCCCGCGTCGAACCCTTCCTTGATGTTCCGCCACACCTTCGATCGCAGGTTCGCCTTGATCGACTGCGACGAGACGCGGTCCAGCCAGCCCAGGCCGAACAGCGGCGGCGTGTTGATCTGTTCAACCCGCACCGGGTCGAACGCCGGCAGCGTGTACACGCAGCCCCGGTCGCGGTACTGCGTGTTCGGCACGATCGGGTACATCGCGTGCACCATCGCCTCGGTCTCGGCGTACGTCTCGGCGATCGCGGCCTTGTGGATCAGGCCCGCGGCCGACTGCTTGTCGCGCCGATTCGGCGTCACGAAGTACGACACGACGTTGGCGCTGTTCGCCCCGCCGCCGCCCGCGCCGCCCTGGTTGTGACACCCGACGCACGACGTGGCGTTGTACACCGGCCCGAGCCCGTCGCCCGACGCCAGTGCGTCGCGCACCGTCCACTCGTGCTCGAACAGCGTCCGCCCCGCGACCTTCGCCGCGTCGCTCGCCGTCGGCCCACGCATCACCGGCAGCCCCGGCCCCAGCAGCCAGACCAGCACGCCGATCACGAACAGCACGAACCCGACGCGACCCTTGATAAACGGCTTGTTCCACCAGTAACGAAGTGACTCGACCATGACGGTCCTCCCGAAATAGACGTGGCCCCCGAACGTACAACACCACACCCGCGTGCCCGCCTACGCCGGCGCGCACGTGAAGCACCATGGAGTCCGCACGTTTTCGTTGTGACGAAATGTGCGGGCAACCCGTGAAGACTTGCGTCTTCCCCTACGGTCGCCCACCCTCGTTTTGATACTAGGCCCCGGGACGCGCGCGTTTCAACAAACCGCGCGAAAATTCGATCAGCCCGACGTGGCGGTCGTCGTCGTCGCCGGCTTCGACGGCTGCGGCAACGCCTTCTTCGGCTGGTCGTCCCACTGGATCACGACCGTCCAACCCATCGCGTCGAAGAAGTTCCGCATGACCATCTCGGTATGGCCGCACGCACGCTCGATCAGCTCCGGCTTGTTTGCCGCATCAATCAACACCGTCTGAGCCGACTGCATCGCGCGGTTGGTCAGCGAGGCCTCGCCGGCGTCGCCGAGCAGCAGCTTCCACAGGCCCGTGCGCTGGATCTCGACGATGCGGGTCTTGTCGTGATCAACACGCGGACGCTGCGCCGTCGGGCGCGGCAGTACCAGCACCGCCGAGCGGTTCTCGGAGTCGATCAGATCGAAGTTCGCGTGCTCGAGATCGGTGGTGATCATCACGTCGCCGTGCACCGCCACGATCATCTTGATGCTGCCGGTCGTGCCCTCGATCTTGCTGACGTGCACGTCGCTGATCGGCACGTCGAGCACGACCAGCTCCGCCAGCTCGCGGACCTTTTCGATCTTCAGCGCGTCGGGCATCTGCTCGTGGTGGAAGGGGTCCTTCAGGCCGGGCGCGCCGTAATGCACGTACAGCCCGCCGCCCATCGCGGCGAAGATCATCAGCACGATCGTGACCATCGCACCCTTCACGGCGTGTCTCCCGCGGGCGTCGCGCTCGGCGTGCCGGCCCCCGTCTTTTCCTCCAGGGCCTTGTCCGCCGCGCTCGTCGCCACCGCGTTGTCCATGCGGACCACCGCGTAGCCGATCCCCAACAGGATCAACAGCCCGACCGGTATCGCAACTTTCATCGGTGGCATCTTCATAGGCAGTTCATTCTATCGGCGTTATCCGCGTCCCGCCGACACCCCGCGGATTTTCACACGCGGCAACGTCCGAGTATCGCCCCGCCGCGGTGAAAGACGCAAAAACTCAACGCCGGATTCCGCCCGCGCCGACCGCGCCGCGCGCGACGCCGTGGGACGTCGTGACGGGGACTTACGTCGCTGCGGGGGATTTTTCGCGTTGTGAACCGCTGTTTTTCCGTGGCGAAACGGTATTCGGGCGGGATCGCAACGGGGCTCGGATCGTACGCGCCGAGAACGATTCGGGTCGCCAAAGGGGCGCGACGGGGCGCAAAGGGAGCGCCAATGGGGCGCGCAATGCCGACGCAAAAACTCAACCGCCCGTCGCGCCGGTGCGCACGAAGCGACGCACCGGCGCGGGACACGATGTAGCGATCTTACCGCGGAACATCTGCATCGGCATCGCCGAGGCGTCGGCACCCAAATCGGCCGGCCGCTACAGATTCTGCTTGATGATCAGCACGCCGACGGCGATGACGATCAGGCCCATGACCATCTGGGCGCCGCTGCCGGGGTAGTTTTTGAGGTTGTCGGCGTAGGTCGACAGCGTGTGGTCGCCGCGTTTGAGCTCCCAGATCTCGAACATGCCGTCGCCGGTGGTGAAGCGGTCGTCGATGAGCAGGGACACCGGCTCGCCGGGCAGGTATTGGCGAAGCGACTCGGAGCGGGGCTGGTCGTCGTAGTACTTGTAGCTGCCCTTGCCGTCGGCGAGTTTGATCGTGGTGAAGCGGCGGACCTCCTGGCCGATCGCGTTGTCCTTCACCCAGATAACGACCTCGTCGATCCGGCCGTCGACACGTTTGAGGTCGTCCGCGCGCGGGGCGCCCTTCGAGCCGGCCAGCGTCCAGTACGCGCCGACGAGGATGACGACGACGCCGATCAGGATGACACGCAGTTTGGGGTTCATGGCGACGGTCCCTCGGCAGGCGGATCGATGCGGAGCGGAGCGGCGGGCCCGGCGGGCGCGGCGAGCAGGTCGATGAGGCGCAGGCGGGCCCTGATGACACCGAGGTTGGTAACGGCGGCGAGCGCGGTCGGGGTGAGCGGCGTGAAGTCGAAGTCGAACGCGGCGGGCGCCGGGCGGTGGAGCGCGTCGTTGGCGGCGGCGATCGCGCGGGCGTTGGACAGCAGATCGACGGTCGGCGGCGCGGGCGCGGGGCTGGCGGCCGGGGTCGTGTCGCTTGACTCAACGAGCAGCGGCTGCGGCGCGGGCGGGGTCTGATCAACGGTCGTGACGGTCTCGGGGAACACCGGCGGCGGCGGCGCGACCGGGGGCTGGAACGGGTCGAGGAAGTCGACGATCTGCTGGCCGGTGGTGCGCGTCGCGCCGGCGCCGGTCGCGCCGGTGACGAGGACGTCGCCGGTGAAGCCCGCGAGGTAGCGGAGCAGCAGGATGCCGTCGGTCAGCGGCTGGAGCAGGCCGTCGCCGTCGACATCGAGGAACAGGTCGCGTGCGACGACGAGGAACGCGGCGACCGATTCGCCGGTGGTGCGCGTCGCGCCCGCGCCGAGGGCGCCGGTGATGAGCACGTCGCCTGTGAAACCCGCGAGCGAGCGGATGACAAGGATGCCATCGGTCAGCGGCTGGACCGTGCCGACGCCGTCGATGTCGAGGTTGATGCGGACGTCGATGTTCACCGTGACGACACCGGAGTTGTCGACGCCGTCGGTCGCTTGGTAGGTGAACGAGTCGGCGCCGTAGAACCCGTCATCGGGCGTGTAGGTGAACGAGCCGTCGGCGTTGAGCGCGAGTGTGCCGTGGGCGACGTCGCCGACGAGCACGGCGGTGATGTCGTCGCCGTCGACGGGGTCGTCGTTGGCCAGCACGCCCTGCCCGGAGGCGACGACGAGCGGTGTCTGCTGGTCGACGGCGTAGTCGTCATCGGTCGCCGCGGGTGGCGCGTTGACGCGGAGACTGACGGTCGCGGTGTCGGTTGTCAGGCCGTCGGAGGCGGTGTACCGGAACGACGCAGGCCCGTAGTAGCCCATGTCCGGCGTGAACGTGACCTTGATGCTGGGCGAATAGATATAGGCAGCGCCTGTGACGTCGGAGTCGATGGTGGCCTCCAGCGAACCAACGATCAGCGTGTCGGCGTCCGCAGCGATGTCGGAGCCGAACTTGGCGTTAAACGCGGCGTCGTCGGCGGTGATGATGCGTACCTCGACCCACGCACCATCGTACGCGAACTCGTAGACTCGTCCGGCGCCGACGGTGTTGGTCTGGCTGAAGTTGTTGGGATCGCCCTGCGGCGCTGCGACGAAGAGACGATTACCGACGAGGGCGACGCCGAAGCCGAAGTAGGAGTTCGTCGAGACGTCGGAGCCGACAAGCTTGACGGACTCGGCCCAGACGCCATCTGTTCGATCGAAGACGTAGACGGCGCCGGAGCGGGCGCCCGCGCTATTGTCGAGCACCGTGCCAACCACGAGACGGTCGCCCTGGGCATCGAGCCGGTAGCCGAATGAATGACCGGAGTGGGCGTCGCTGGCCACCAGCTTCTGCGATTGGGTCCAGGTGTCCTGCTGCCGGGTGAAGGCGTATACGGCGCCCGCGTCGTTGGCCGCGCCGGAATCGTGGTACGCCCCGACGAGCAGGTCGTCGCCACGTAGTTCAACGACGTTGCCGAACAGCTGGCCGGCGGCCGAATCGTCCGGCGTCAGCTGCGCGGACTCGCCCCAGTGATCGCCGTCGAAGTGATACATGTAGACCGCGCCGGCGTCGACCTTTGAGGGCAGGTCAACCTCCGATGCGCCAACCGCGACCCAGTCGCCGTCGATCGACACGCCCAGACCAAAGAAGTCGAGGTCGTTGCCGGCCGGCGCGAGTCGCACCTGCTCGACCCAGGACCCGCCGACAAGTTCAAAGACGTAGGCCGCTCCGATCCGAGCGCCGCCGGGACCTTCGCGGTAATCGCTGATGATCGCGCGGTCGCCGTCGAGATCGATCGCGTGGCCGAAGTCGACGGGGAACGCGCCGCTGCCGACGAGTGTCGAGTGGTAGGCCCACCCGGCCTCGTCGCGGTGGAACACCGTTACCGCGCCACCGTTGCTCGCGTAGTCCGGCGCGCCGACCATCGCCCAGTCGCCGTCGACCGCGACCGAGCGACCGAACCGGTTCGCGTCGCCCGGGACCGCTTCGTTGAACCGCCCCTCCGACCCAAGCCGCACGTCGAGCTGCCCGCCCACGGCGTTGTCCGCCGCGGTCACCGCCAGCACCGCGTCGATGTCGGCGTCGGTGTCGTTCTGAAGAAGCAGCGGGCCGTTGAACGCCAGCGGCGCCCCGTACGGCACGACGAAGACGCCGTCGTCCACCGCCACCACCGGATCGTTCACCGAGTGAATCGTGAGCGTGACGACCGCGCCGTTCGAATCGTCCGTGCCGTCGTTGGCGACGTAGATGAAAGAGTCGGGGCCGTGGTAGTTCGCGTCGGGCGTGTAGGTGAACGAGCCGTCGGCGTTGAGCGTGAGCGTGCCGTGCGACACGTCCTGCTGCAGAACGGCGGTGAGGGTCTGACCGTCGTCGACGTCGCTGTCATTGGCCAGGACGCCGAGCGCGTCGGTGACGGTCAGCGTGTTGTCCTCATCGACTTCGTAGGCATCGCCGATGGTGTCGGGCGCGGTGTTCGTGAAGTTGACCCAGACGCGATTGGCCGCGCCGGAATTGGCGGTCACCGCGTCGATGTCGCCGTCGAGGTCGATGTCACCGAGCGTGATCGACGCGCTGGCCGTACCGCCGAGCATCGCGCCGCTCGCGGAGAACGCGCCAGTGCCGTCGTTAAGCAGGACGCGCTTGTCATCGGTGAAACTGACGAAGAGGTCGAGGTCGCCGTCGGCGTCGAGGTCGCCGAGGGCCAGGGCGCTGATCGCGTCGGTGACGGTCTGCGTGTGCTGGGTGAACTGGGCGGAGCCGTCGTTGGTCCATAGGATCAGGCCGGCGTCGGTGGCGACGACGACATCGAGGTCGCCGTCGCCGTCCAGGTCGCCGATCTCGACGTCGCGGCTGGCGTTCATCGTCAGCGACTGGCCGTTCGAGGCGAACGTGCCGGAGCCGTCGTTGAGCCAGACCGGGTCGCCGCCGTCGGCTTTCGCGACGAAGGCGTCGAGGTCGCCGTCGCCGTCGAGGTCGCCCATCGCCACGCCGACGCTCTCGACGGAGCCACCTAGCTTCTGCGCCGTCGCGGTGAACACGCCCGAGCCGTCGTTGAGCCAGATGCGATCCGATGCGCCGACATAGGTCACCAGCGCGTCGAGATCGCCGTCGCCGTCGAGGTCGCCCAGAGCCACGTCACGGCTGTCGCTCGCGCCGAGGCTCTGCATGCTGTCGGTGAACACGCCGGAGCCATCATTGAGCCAGACGGTATCGCCGGCCGTTCCGCCGTTGACGACGAACGCGTCGACGTCGCCGTCGCCGTCGAGATCGCCGAGCGCCACGCCGGTGCTCGCGGCGGAACCGAGCGACTGCATGGTGTCGGTGAACACACCGGAGCCGTCGTTGGCGTTGAGCCACACGCGGTTGCCGACGTCGGTGGTCTCGAAGATGTCGAAGTAGCTGTCGCCGTTGAAGTCGCCGAGCTCGACGCGACTGGTCGCGGCGTTTCCGAGCGTCTGTCCGCTGTCGTTGAATACGCCGGTGCCGTTCTCGGCGGTGACGCGGAACTGGTACACGTAAGGCGTCGCGCCCTCTCCGCCGGGGTTCTCGATACCGCCGGTGATGGTGACCTGGACGATCTCGCCGGCGCGCCAGTCGGAACCGGACTGTAGCGTGACCGTGGCGTCTTCAGTCGTCAGCGTGAACACGCCGCCGTTGGCGTCGAGCAGTCTGGCGGTGCGCAGCGTCTGCACGACAAAGGTGTCTTCGGTGACGGTCGCGGCGTTAAGCGTCTGATCGAAAGTTGCGACCACCGTCGCGTACCGGTCGGCGGTCTGCGAGTTCGGCTCGGGCGACAGCGAGACGGCCGTCACCGCGGACATCAGCAGGCGCTGCTCGAGGAGTTCGATGACGGCAAGCGCGGGGGTGAGGCGATGCGCATCGCGACGTCGCTCACGGCGACGACGGACGCGACGCGAGCGAAGGCGATTGAACAATCGAATGGTCCGACACATCTCGCAACCCCCAGTGAATGCGTGCAACATGGATCGACGTGTCGCGGACCGGACTCCCGTGACGGAAGTCGACCGCGAGCAATCATCATTCTGGAGAATGCGGCGGGTGGCGTCAATTGTGGGCGATGATGGCCGTGCTAAGACGCGAGAGGCTACAACAGCTCCGCGACGTCCGTCGCGTCGATCTCGCTCGCGGCGTCCTTCGAGCCCAGCAGCACGGGCCAGTCGGCCTTGTCCTTCGGCAGCGCGCCGTGCGAGCCCTTGACGTGCTGCGGCTTGTCGGCGGCGATGCGCTTGTTGACCGGGTCGAAGAACATCTCGGTCGGGTCGTAGCCGGGCTTGCGGTGGATGTCGACGGTCCACGCGTACGCCGGGGCCTTGGACCAGTCGTCCCACCAGCGGTACTCGAACCACGCGTCGGTGTGGCTGAAGGCGACCAGGTCGCCGGCGCGCGGCGTGTCGAGGCCCACGGACGCGCGCTCGCCGCCCTCGTACACCACGTCGACCTCCGGCATCGACTCCAGCAGTGACCGCACCTCGGCGGTGGCCGTGTCGTCGGCGGTGTACACGTGGGCGACCTGGTGATCGACCATCGCGAACGCGCGGCTGTTGTCGTAGTCGACCTCGCCCGAGTCGGTCAGCGTCAGCAGGCCCGCCGCGGCGAGGTGCGCATTGGGCGCCACGCTGCGCGACACCGGCGTCATGCCGTACTCGCTGAGCAGCAGGATCCGGCCGTCCTGCGACAGCACCTTCTCGACCAGCGGTGTGAGCAGGCCGAGCGTCTGACCCAGCGACGCCAGGCATCGCTCGTCGCCCGGGCCGAGCTTCTGCAGGTCGTAATCCATCTGCGGGATGTAGACCCACTGCAGGTCGCAGGGGTGCTGCTCCCACACGAGTCGCGCCGCGGCGGCGATCCAGTCGCTGGACTTGATCCCCGCCAGCGGGCCCCAGTAGTGATGCAGCGGGAACTCGCCGAGCTGCTCGCGCAGGTCGTTGTACAGGTCGGTCGGCGCCGACCAGCACATGCTGATCGTCTTGCCGTCGGGCGTGTGTTCGGGTTTGGGCGTGACCACGACGTCGGCCGCCTGATCCATCGAGCTCTGCAGCATCAGCGTCGCGGCGGTGCGGCCGGTACGCTTCCAGATGCGCTTCTCCGTGAGCAGCATGTTGGACTGCTCCCAGAAGCTGACGGCGCAGCGGTACTTCTCGAAGTTGGACAGGTCGAGGTTGTCGCGGATGTCGGGCAGGCGATAGGCGGGCAGGCCGTTGGCGATCATGCCGTGGCCCGCGGGCGTGTGGCCCGTCGTGTAGGTCGCCTGCACGGTCATGGTGACCGCGGGCAGTACGGGCCTGATGGTGGAGCGACCGAGGTCGATCAACTCGTTGAGCCAGCCGGGCCGCGTCTCGTCGGGCAGCGCGTCGAGCAATCGGTTGGACAGGCCGGGGATGTCGATGACGCAGGTGCGCATGGTGGAACCTCTTGGTGGGAATCGATCTGCGGCATGGTAGCCGATGAAACGGGCGGAGAAAAAGCGATCGCCGATCCGATACGCGCCGGCCGGCGCAGCCAGCGCATGGTGAAGCCCGGGAAACAAGTCCCCGGGCCTCAGGAAATCCGCGTGGTTGGGATCACTCCGGCTTCGGCGGGATCTTCAGGGTCATGCCGACGCGGAGATGCTTGGGGTCCTTCAGCGTGTCGTGGTTCGCGTCGAGGATGTTCTTCCAGTAGCGGACGGTGCCGTAGACACGCTGGGAGATGTGGCCGAGGGTTTCGCCCTTCTCGACGGTGGTGGTCTTGAGCGGCGCGGCGGGCGCGGGCTTGGCCGCGGCGGGCGGCGTGACGATCGCGGAATGCGGCTTGAGAGCGCCGAGGGTGTCGGCCGGTGCTGGTGTGTCGCCCAGGATGGGCAGCGTGATCGACTGACCGACGCGGAGCTTGCGGGGGTCGAGGCCGGGGTTGAGCTTGAGGATATCAGGCAGGTGCTTGACGGTGCCGAGCTGCTTCTCGGCGATCGCGCCGAGCGTGTCGCCTTTCTGGACCTCGTAGGAGCGTGTGGTGGGCGCGGCCGGATGCGGGACCGGGTTGAACGTCTCGGCCTGGCTGGCGTCGTGCGCGGGCGCGGTGTTGAACAGCTGCTGGGCGTCGGCCGGGGCGGCGGGCTCGGGCGCGGGCGGCGGGACCAGCTCGTGCGGCGGGGGCAACACGACGTCGGGCACCGGCGGGTGTGCGGCCTTGACACGCTCGATGCGCTCACGGATCAGCTCGGCGGGGTTGACCTCGTCGCTCTGCAGAAGCTGACGGGCGCGGGCCTCGAGCACGCGGCGGGTCAGGTCGTTGGCGTCGGGACTGACGGCCGAGAAGTCCGGCGAGGCGACGCCGAGGGGCAGCGCCCACACGGAGACCGACGCGGCGAGCGTGATCGCGATCGCGAGGGCGGGAACGGGAATGTTGAACGTGCAAAGCCGCACGCGGCGGGCGGTGAGCCGCGGGCGGCGGGACGTGCGGTTTTCCTTCCGTGGAATCCGGCGCATGGGTCACTCCGTGACATTTCTGGGATGTCGATACAAACATTACATCGGCCGGGAAAGGCAATGTGCTTCAGTTTCGATCGCGATGAATCGGCCGAAAAGAAAAGACCACGCGCCTGAAGCGCGTGGTCTTTTGACATCCATCACTTGCGGCGAGTCGCGGTCGATCAGCGGCTCGGCTCGGGGGCGGCCTTATCGGAAGCCGGCGACGAGGCGGACAGGCGGCCGTACTTCGTGCCGATCAGCAGCAGCGGCGCCGCGACGCCGATCGACGAGTAGGTGCCGACGATGATGCCGACGGTCATGGCGAACGCGAAGCCGTGGATGCCGGGGCCGCCGTCGAAGTACATCACGACGATGGCGAGGAACGTGGTGCCCGACGTGATGAGGGTTCGGCTGATGGTCTGGTTGATCGAGTCGTTCATGATCGCCGGGGAGGCCACGGCGAGCTTGCCGCGGTTCTCACGGATGCGGTCGAAGATGATGATCGTATCGTTGAGCGAGTAGCCGACGATCGTCAGCAGGGCCGCGATGATCGGCATGTTGATCTTGAACGGCTCGATGAGCAGGAAGTTGGCGCCGATGATGTCGTAGACGTAGGCGCTGACGGCGAGGAGGCCGAGCGTGATGATCACGTCGTGGACGAGGGCGATGATGGCGGCCAGGCCGTGGCGGAGGCTGCCGAATCGGAATCGGATGTAGATGACGATCGCGATGATCGAGAAGAACAGGGCCTCGATGGCGTGCTCGGTCATGGTGACGGCGACGGAGGGGTCGTAGCTGGAGACCTTGGAGAAGCTGGTCTCCTGCGTCAGCGCGTCGCGGACGAGGTCCCACTCGATCGAGGCCAGGGCGGCCTCCCACTGCGGCGTCGACTCGAAGTAGCTCACGTCGGGGTCGCGCACGACGACGACGGCGGAGGAGACGGCGTCGGGCTGATTCGCGGCCCGCTCCACGGGGAACACGTCGAACGTGCGGAACGGCACCTCGTCGCTGTACGGCGGACGCAGGCGCATCGACTTGATGCGGTCACGCAGGACGTCGATGCTCATGGGCGGGTCGATGTGGTTGAGGTAGATCGCCACGCCGCCGAGGTAGTCGGGCGCCTCGGCGCCGCTGTCCCGCAGGCCGGGCACGACCTCGTCGAGCTTGGCCTTGGTGATCGGGTAGACGGGCGCGGGCTTGGACTGCCGGCGGCCGCCCTCGTCGAAGGGGTTGAGCTCGGGCAGGTCGGAGCCGTCGAACGTCAGCGCGGGCTGGATCGACAGCACGTCCTTGAACGCGGCGTGCAGCTTCTCGGAGACGCGGTCGCGGTCAGACTCGGTCGTGACGACCGAGAACTCCGAGGCGCGGAACTTGTCGTCGAGGTCGCCGACGAGCACGACGTTGTACGTATCGAAGCCGCCGGCCTTGTCGATGCGTTCCTCGGCCTCCTTGCGGGTCAGCTTGTCGCCGTCCTTGAGGCTGAAGGTGACCTCCGTGCCGGCGCGGAACTCGATGTCGAGGATGTCGCCGCCGCGGACGAAGATGAGCACGAGGCTCAGCGCGATCAACGCGCCGCTGATGCCGAAGAACACGTGCCGCCGGCCGATCCAGTCGAACTTCGGATGCAGCGCCCGCTCGACGGCCTTGACCGTCATCGGCAGCATCTTCATCTCGCCGGCGCCCATGTACTTGTACATGATGTCGAAGATCACGCGGGTCATGAACAGCGAGGCGAACAGCGTGGCGCAGATGCCGATGCCCAGCGTCACGGCGAAGCCCTTGACGTCGGCCGTGGCGGTGTAGCCCAGCACGAAGCAGACGATCAGGTTCGTCAGGTTGCCGTCCATGATCGACGACATCGCCTTCTCGTAGCCCAGGCGCAGCGCGGCCTTCATGTCGACGCCGCGGTTGAGTTCTTCGCGGATGCGCTCGAACACCAGCACGTTCGCGTCGACGCACATGCCGATCGTCAGCACGATGCCGGCGATGCCGGGCAGCGTGAACGTCGCCTGCAGGCCGGACATCAGACCGAGGATCAGCACGAGGTTCGCCAGGAGGGCGACGTCGGCGATGAAGCCGGCGAAGAAGTAGTAGACCATCATGAACAGGGCGACGGCGATCAGCGCGAAGAGCGTGGACTGCATGCCGCGCCTGAGGTTCTCGGCGCCGAGCGACGGGTTCATGTTGCGGACGGAGATCGGGCCGACGAGGTTCGCCGACAGCGAGCCGGCGTTGAGCGTGCGGATGAGGTAGTCGAGCTCGGTCTTGCCGAAGCCGCCCTGCCCGCCGGTGATGATGCCGCTGTCGCGGATCTGGCTCTGGATCGTCGGCGCCGAGTAGACGCGTCCGTCGAGCACGATCGCCATCTGGCGACCCTTGTGGTGATCGGTCATCGATCCCATGATCGAGCCGCCGGCCTCGTTGAGCTGGAAGCCGACCGCCGGGAAGCCGCGTTGATCCTGCGTCGGGTAGGCACGCGTCAGCTGCCACCGCGGGTCCTGCTTGCGGATGCCGTAGCCCTCGCGGTCCCACAGCAGCACGTAGATCTTGTCGTCGTAGGTCGCGGCGATCAGGCGGCGGCCGGCGAGGAACGAGATCGGGTCCTTCTGGGCCTTGGCCAGCTCGCTGGGCCGGTCGACCCACTGCTCGAGGCTGTCGATCGGGTACCACTTCATCGAGGCGCCGCGGTCCTGGCCGAGCGGTCCGCGCTCGCGGAGCTGGTCACGCAGGTTGGCCACGTCGGCCGCTTCCTGGTTCGACACCGCGATGCGGAACTCCAGCACGCCGGCGCCCTTGATCAGACGCTCGAGGTCCTTGGGGTCGTCGAGCGGGCCCTTGACCTTGATGTACGCGTCGTAGGCCGCGACGAGCTGGTCGACCTGATCGGCGCGGTTGGGGTGACGCGTCTTGAGCTGCTTGAGCGCCTCGGCGCGGGGGCTGGAGTCGGCGATCGGCTTCCTGTCCGCGTCGTTCTTGTCCTTGGTCGACATCGTCAGCACGCGCGTGATCGTCGACGCGTCGAGGTTCGTGTCGATGATCTGGTCGACGAGGTCGTCGAAGACCTGGCCGGCGCGGGCGACGTCGCCGGCGGCGTCGATGTACTCGGGGGTGTCGGGCTTGAGGTTCTTATAGACCGTCCGCGCCGCGTCGAGCTTCTCGTACGCCTTGGCCGCCTTGTTCAGCAGCTCGGCGCGCCCGGGCACGCCCGCGGCGAGGGCCTCGATGTGCGTCGCGCGCTCGGGGTCCGTGAGCTTCATCGCGTCGATGACGTCACGCTTGCGCAGGTTGCCCTTCGTGATCGAATCCTGCAGCGACTTGAAGGTCTCGCGGCGATCCTTGACCTCGTCGCCGGCCAGCGGCATCAGCACCTCGAAGCGGTTGCCCGCCTCGACGCGCCACGTGAGGTTCATCACGCCGTTGGGGTCCACGCGGTTCTGCAGGACCTGGATGGTCTGCCGCATGATCTCTTCGGTGTTCGACCCCTGAGGGATCGTGACCTCGTAAAGGAGGGTCGAGCCGCCGGCGAGGTCCGGGCCCTTCTTGAGGCCCTGGAACAGCGGCGAACCGCAAAGCAGCAGGACCGCCGCGACGACCGCCGCCTTGCCCGCCAACCGCTTCTCGGTGGAGAACAGGATCATGGCGATGACGCCCGCGATCACGCCGGCGATCGCGAACCCATACACGTACGCTTGGACTTCTTCTGGGGTCATGAGGGCATGCACTTAAGGGCGGCTCGCGGATCGCGCCGGTTGGCGGCCCGCCTCGCCCGGTGAGGGGTGTCCGTTCGATCAGGTCGCCGCCTTGGCGGTGTCCTTCTTTTCTTCTTTCTTCTCGTCCTTGCTGCCGTCGTCCTTGCCCGCGTTCTTGTCGTCCTTCTCCGGGCCGATCTTCGCCTGGATCGCCGACAGCGACATGCGCATGCGGGTGTTGTTGCTTTCGTCGATCTTCAGGACGACCTCGTCGCCGCGCACCTCGATGAGCGTGCCGCGGATGCCGCCGATCGTCTGGATCTTGTCGCCCTTCTTCAGCGAGCTCATCAGGTCCGACTGCTTCTTCTTCTCGCGCCGCTGAGGCACGATGATCAGCACCCAGAACACCACGACCATCAGCACCATCACCAGCATCATCGGCGGGAAGGTCTGGTCGCGTGAAGCGCCGGCCTTGCCGTCCGGCGATCCCTGGGCGCCGGTCGTCGACTGCGTGGCGTCCCCACCCGCGGCCGGGGCCGCGCCGCCGGGCGCCGGGGCGACCTGCGTGGACGGGGGTGGCGGCGCGTCGTTCTGCGCCAACGTCATCTGTGCGTACCAGCTCATCGTCGCTTCACTCCATTGCGGATTGCGGATTTCGGATTGTGGATCACCGCCCCGGACGCGCGCGTCCGGCCGAACGCTTAATCCTCAATCCCAAAGCCGTCGTCCTAACCTCAACCCAGCACCGGCCATTCCGACCGGAGCAAAGACCAGTCATCATGCCGGATCGCAGCCCGGATGTCCAGCATCAACCGCTGAAAATGTCGGAGGTTGTGCAGGCTCACCAGGATCGGCCCCAGCATCTCGTCCGCCAGGAACAGATGCCGCAGGTAAGCCCGACTATAGCCCGCACACGCCACGCAGTCGCACCCCGGCTCGATCGGCTCGGGATCCTCCGCGAAACGGGCGTTCTTCAGCCGGATCTGACCCGTCCGCGTAAACGCATTGGCATTCCGCCCGTTACGCGTCGGCAGCACGCAGTCGAACATGTCGATCCCCGCACGAACCGCCCCCACGATGTCCCGCTCGTAGCCCACCCCCATCAGGTAACGCGGCTTGTCCCGAGGCAGCAGCGGAGCCGTGTGATCCACCACCCGCATCATCTGCTCCGGCCCCTCGCCCACCGCCACCCCGCCGATCGCGTACCCCGGCAGGTCGTGCGCCGTGACCGCCTTGGCGCACGCCGCTCGCATCTCCAGGTCCACGCCGCCCTGCACGATGCCGAACAACGCCTGATCGTCCGGCCGGGCGTGCGCCTCGACGCAACGCCCCAGCCACCGCAGCGTCCGCTCCATCGCCACGGCGTTCCGCTCGGCGTACGCGTCGGCCGACACCGCGTGCCGACCCGACGTGACGTTGTCCGGCGACACGTCCTCGACCGACGCCGGCGGGCAGTCGTCGAACGCCATGATGATGTCCGCGCCGATCTCGTTCTGCGCCTTGATCGACGCCTCGGGCGACAGCTCGATGTACTGGCCGTCCACCTCGCTGCGGAACGTCACGCCGTCGTCGGTGATCTTGCGAACGTCGGCGAGGCTGAACACCTGGAACCCGCCGGAGTCCGTCAGGATCGGCCCGTGCCAGTTCATCAGGCCGTGCACGCCGCCGAGCCGTGCGATCCGGTCCGTGCCCGGCCGAAGTGTCAGGTGATAGGTGTTGTTGAGGATGATCTGCGCGCCCGTGCCCGCCACGAGCTCCGGCAGCAGGCCCTTGACGCTCGCCTTGGTGCCCACGGGCATGAACGCCGGGGTGTCGAACGAGCCGTGCGGCGTCGTGACACGCCCCACCCGCGCGCGGCTCTCGCCGGACGCGTCCTCGTGCTCGATCTCAAAGGTCAGTGCGGGCATGGTCGCGGATCATACGGCGATCGACGCCACGTGACCATGGCCCCACACAAGCCGGGGCGAAGCGCAGCGCAGTCCCGGGTAAACCCGCGCGTGAGTCATTTCGCCTTCCGCTCCTGCTCCGTCTTCGTCTGCAGCGTCCGCTTCTCTTTCGCCGACAGGCTCTGCATGCCCTGCTCGCTGACCTTTTCGAGGATGCGGTCGATCTCCGCGTCGAGCGCCTCCTGCGCCGCACGCTGCTTCGCCCGCCGCGCCTCGGCCTTGAGCCGCCGTCGCCGCTCGAAGAACCCTTCGCTGTCTTCGTCGTCGACGTGGTAGTCGCCGAACGTCATCTTGCCCGTCTTCCACGACTCGCCGTGGTCGTCCATGAACGCGCCGGGCCCCGCCATCTTCAGCTGCTTGCGCTGCTGGTAGCAGGTGATGAACCCGAACACCGCGACGAGCACGATCATCAGTTCGCCGAACGACAACCCGAGCATGCCGATGAGGATCGCCCCGCCCATGCCCACACCCGTCGCCACGACCATGCTCTTGAAGTACCCGAGCTTCTTCCACAGCGCGACCTGCACCAGGCGTCCGCCGTCGAACGGGTAGAACAGCAACGCAAGGTTGAACAGCAGCAGGATGTAGTTGATGAGGAACGTGTCCTCGACGAGCCCGCTGATCCCCGCCTCGGGACGCGAGCGCCACGGCGTCAGCGGATTCAGTGACACCGGCAGCCACTCGCCCGTCACCATCACCAATATCCCGAACGATCCCAACGCCAGGATAAGCGTCACCAGCGGGCCCCACACCACCGTCACAAACTCCGGCCAGGGTCGCCGCGGCGGCAGACACATCGCCAGCCCACCCAGCGGCCACATCAGGATGTCGTTCGCCTGTCCGCCCACCGCGCGGCACGCGAAGCAGTGCCCAAACTCGTGCAGCAGCACGCTGAAGAACATCACCGCCATCCAACGGAACGACCACGGAAGGACATCCATCCCGCCCTTCTCCACGTCGTACATCAGCCGCCCGACGAACAGCGGGATGAACCAGAAATTCACGCGCACCGCGATGTCGAAGTACGTGCCGACCGGGAACGACCACATCAGCAGCCGCGACAGCTTGCCGAAGAAGCTGCCGCCGTCCGGGCCGTCGTTGAAGCCGTCGGCGTAATGTCGGTCGTCGTAGCCCATGTCTGCCTGATTTTACCTTGCCCCGGTCATTCACACGCACGTCGCCGCGTCAGCGTCCTGCGCGTTTCCGCTCGGTGTCCTCGGCCAGCGCGCGTTTCTCGTCGTCGGTCAGGCTCGCCAGGCCCTGCTTGCTGACCTTCTCGAGGATGCGGTCGATCTCCGCCTCGCTGCGCGAGGGTTTGGGCGGCTTTTCGCTCTTGGTCGCCCACGCCCGGCGCGGCGCACGCGGTCCAGTCCGTCCACCGAACCCGATGCGGTCCGCCCAGTCGAGCCAGCGCGGCCGGTTGATCAGCACGAACCCCAGCAGCGCCCCGCCGAGGTGCCCCGCCTCGCCGCCGGCGTTGCCGCCGCGCGTCAGCACCGTGTACGCCCCAACGCCGACCAGCAGCCATGCCAGCGTGCGCAGCTTCATCGGGATGATGCCGTAGATCAGCACGCGTGAGTTCGGCGCGACCACCGCCCCGCCGATCAGGATGCCGAAGATCCCCGCCGACGCGCCGACCAGGTGGGTCGCCGACGAGTGCACCAGCACGCCGGCCGACCACAGCCCCGTGTACGCCACCGCCCCCGCCATCCCGCAAAGCAGGTAGAACGCCAGGAACCGCTTCGAGCCGAGGTAGTACTCGATCATCGGCCCGAAGAAGAACAGGCCGATCATGTTGAACAGGATGTGCATCACGTTGGCGTGCAGGAACTGGAACGTCAGCACGCGCCAGACCTGCCCCTGCCTCAGCGTGTCGATCGAGAAGTAGCCCCAATAGTCGAGCACCCCGATTGCATCGTGCAACTCATGCACCTTGCCGTCCATCGGAAATCTGTACGTGATGTTGTGACCCACGCCTGCTCCAAGCAGCACGGCGTCGATCACGAATACCGCGATGTTGATCACCAGCAGCCACGTCGTGACGGACCAGCCGCGCAGGCGCACGCCGAGCTCGCCGTGCGCATCGCCGGGGCTGCCCATGCCCGCCGTCGTGCGCCGCGGATCGTCCTCGCGGTACCAGTCTCGGTCCTGCATTCCCATGACAAGGGAAGTGTAGCGGATCAAACGAGCGACGCCTTGACATCCTCTCCCTTCAAGGGAGATGGCTGGGGTGAGGGTCAATCCTTCGAACACCGCGCATGATCAGCGAGTCGCCAGCGTGTTTGCTGATCCATCCCCCTCACCCAACCTCTCCCCCACTTGGGGGAGAGGCGTTCTTTCAGCCGTACACGTGGTGCATCAGCAGCGTCGCGATCGTCTTGCCGTCCTCGATGCGTCCGTCGCGGATCATCGCCAGCGCGTCGTCCATCGTGACGATCTCCACCTCGATGTGTTCGTTCTCCTCCAGCGCCTGGCCGACGTGCGTCAGGCCGCGCGCGACGTACGCGTGCATCCGCTCGGTGCACAGGCCGGGCATCGTGAAGAACGCGCTGATCGGCTCGATGCTCGACGCCTCGTAGCCCGCCTCCTCGATCAGCTCGCGCCCGGCGCACAGCGCGGGGTCTTCGCCGACCTCGAGCGTCCCGGCCGGCAGTTCCCACAGCTCACGGCCCACCGAGTAGCGGAAGTTGCGGATCATCACCACGCGGCCGTCGTCGAGCACGGGCAGGATGATCACCGCGCCGGGGTGGGTGATGCGGTGCTTGTCGACGACGCGGCCGTCGTTGAG
The DNA here is from genome assembly GCA_016125285.1 of Phycisphaera sp. Lineage (GTDB taxonomy): Bacteria > Planctomycetota > Phycisphaerae > Phycisphaerales > Zrk34 > RI-212. The sequence goes on along the minus strand of WGMA01000084.1, from coordinate 13,519 downwards.
CGTCACGGGGACGAGGTCGACGGCGAACTTTTCGCTGGTGAGCACGCGGCGTTCGTTAGATTCGGTATTCATGCGGGCGATGATACGGGCGGCGGTAGCCGTGACAAGTTCCGGGGGCGGCGGATACTGGATGCTGGATGCTGGATGCTGGATGCTGGATGCTGGATGCTGGATGCTGGATGTGTCGATCGTATACCCACGCCGATCCAGCATCGCGATCGCAGCGAGCCATCCAGCATCGAGCATCGGAAGCGCAGCGACCCATCCCGCATCTGGCACCCCGTGCCCGCCTCGGTACAATCTCCCTCGCGATGTCCTACGAACGGCCCAACATCCAGCGCATGCACGGCTACACGCCCGGCGAACAGCCCGCCGACGCGTCGGTGGTCAAGCTGAACACCAACGAGAACCCGTACCCACCGACCGACGCGGTGATGGCGGCTCTGCAGGCAATCGAACCGGACATGCTGCGGCGCTACCCCCCGCCGCTGGCCACGCCGTTCCGCGAGGTCGCCGCGGCGGTGCACGACCTGCACGTCGAAGAACTGATCGCCACGAACGCCGGCGACGAGCTGCTACGTCTGGCGATCACCACGTTCGTCGAGCCCGGCCGCGCCATCGGCACGCTCGACCCGTGCTACTCGCTGTACCCCGTGCTCGCGGCGGTGCACGACTCGCCCGTCCACGCCGTGCCGCTCAACGACGACTGGTCGATCCCCACGCCGACCGACGTCGCCGAGCAGCTCAACGACGCCGGCGTCCAGCTCACCTTCGTCGTCAACCCGCACGCGCCGTCCGGCCTGCTCACCCGCGCCGAGACGCTGACCGCCCTCGCCGAGGAACTCGACGGCGTGCTGCTCATCGACGAGGCCTACGTCGACTTTGTCACCCCCGAGCTGAAATACGACGCGATCGAGATCGTCAAGGCGCTCGACAACGTGCTGCTGCTCCGCACGCTCAGCAAGGGCTACTCCCTCGCCGGGCTGCGCTTCGGCTACGGCATCGGCGACCCCGGCCTGATCGAGCCGATGCTCACCAAGACCAAGGACAGCTACAACGTCGACGCCGTCGCTCAGCGCCTCGCCATCGCCGCCCTGCTGTCGCGCGACGACGCCCGCAAGTCGTGGGACGCCGTCCGCGACGAACGCGCCCGCGTGATCACCGCCCTGATGGACCTCGGCCTGACGTGCGTGCCCAGCCAGACCAACTTCGTGCTCGCGACGCACCCCGACGCCGCGACCCTCTACGCCGCGCTCAAGCAGCGCAGCATCTTCGTCCGCTACTTCGACGCCGACCGCCTGCGTGACAAGCTCCGCATCACCATCGGCACGCCCGACCAGAACGACGCGCTGCTTGGGGCGATGGGTGAGTTGCTGTAAAACAGAGAGGCACTGAGGCACCGAGACAAAGGCCAATACCATGTCACGCTCATCCCACATCGCGCGTAAGACCAACGAGACCAGCATCGACCTGCGCCTCGATCTCGACGGCGGGGCTCGCAACATCGACACGGGCATCGGCTTCTTCGATCACATGCTCGACCACATCGCCAAGCACGGCCGGCTCGGGTTCAACGTCAACGCGATGGGCGACACGCACATCGACGATCACCACACCGTCGAGGACGTCGGCATCGTGCTCGGGCAGGCGATCGCCGACGCGCTGGGCGACAAGAAGGGCATCGAGCGTTACGGCTTCGCGTCTGTGCCGATGGACGAGACGCTGGCGCAGGTGACGCTCGACCTGTCCGGCCGCATGTCGTTCGTGTTCAACGTGCAGTTCGTGGGCTTCGGCGACGATCCGCCGGTCGCGGGCAGGTTCGACGTGCAGCTCGTCGAGGAGTTCTTCAACGCCGTCGCGGCCAACGCGATGATGAACCTGCACATCCACGTGCCGTGGGGCTCGAACAACCACCACATCGCCGAGGGCATCTTCAAGGCCTTCGGCCGCGCCCTGCGCGACGCGGTGAAGATCACGCACGACGAGATCCCCTCGACGAAGGGGTCGCTTTGATCAGTGGTCAGGAGACAGGAGTCAGCGGTCAGCTCGGACAACCACAATCCAACATCCAGCATCAGCGACGCAGTCGCGCGGCATCCAGCATCGGGTGACTCATGACATTTCACCAGACCATCATCAGCAGTCGGCTCAACGTCAACGTCGACGCGTTTCATGTCTCGCGGGAGCAGGTCACGCCGGACTGTCCGGTGAACTGGTCCGTCCGCAAGGTGCGCCTGCACGGCGGGCGGCAGGAAGGCGTGGACCTGATCGTCGTCGACAACGGGCGGATGAAACTCCGCATCGTCGCGACGCGCGGGATGAACATCCTCGACGCCGAGTGCGGCGATGTGCGGCTCGGATGGGACTCGCCCGTCACTGAGGTCGTGCACCCGAACTGGATCGAGCCGGACGCACGCGGCGGCATCGGCTGGCTGGAAGGGTTCAACGAGTACGTCGCCCGCTGCGGGCTGGAGTGGTTCGGCGCGCCGTGTGAAGACACGCACCATCACGCGCCCGGCGAGGCGCCGGCGAACAACCTGACGCTGCACGGCAAGATCTCGAACCTGCCCGCGTCGGAGGTCGAGGTGCTCGTGCAGCAGGAGGCGCCGTACCGGATCACGATCCGCGGACTGGTGCGGGAGGAGTCGCTGTTCGGGCCGAAGTTCGCGCTGGGCACGGAGATCAGCACGGTGCCCGGCGAGTCGAGCTTCCGCGTGTCGGACACGATCACCAACCGCGGCTCGGGCGAAGAGGAGTTCTGCCTGCTATATCACGTCAACCACGGCACGCCGCTGCTGGAGGACGGCGCGAGGATCGTCGCGGCCGCGACGCGTGTCACGCCGATGACCGAGCGCGCCACCGAGGGTGGCGTGGAGAACTACGCGAAGATCGGCCCGCCGACCGTCGGCTACAGCGAGCAGAACTATATGCTCGACCTGTGCACGGACGACGAGGGCTGGACCAGGGTGATGCTGCAGAACGCCAAGGCGGACCGCGGCGTGTCGCTGTCGTGGCGGAAGGCGGCGCTGCCGTGCTTCACGATCTGGAAGAACACGCAGCCGGAGTCCGACGGGTACGTCACGGGCTTGGAGCCCGGCACGAACTACCCGTACCCGCGCCCCAGCGAACGCAAGGCCGGCCGCGTGATGAAGCTCGCCAGCGGCGCGTCACACGAAACGTCGATCGAGATCGCGATCCAGCCCGACGCCGACGCCGTCAGCGCGACCACCGAAGACATCGCCGCGCTGCAGGGCGACGCGGAGACGACCTACGACAGCGCGCCGCCGGCGTAAGAACCTACCGTCGCACGAGCCGCAGCGCGCGGCCGTCGCGCCACAGCGTGTCCAGCGCGTTCATGCCCCACATCTCCGGTCCGACGGCGGGGTCGCCGATGATCGGGCGACCCGAGTCGCTGAAGCCGAGCAGCACCACCGCGTGCGGCACGTTAAATTGCCAACCCCAACGCTGTTCGTAGCGCGAGTCGTTGAGGGCGGCCTCGTCGGTAAGCATCAGCCAGAGGATCGCCGGGCCGTCGATGTTACGCAGATCGTCGGGCGTGCCGGTGAACGGCTCGACGTCCCACTCGGTGTCGGCGGTGGCGCGTTTGAGTCCGCGATAGAGGCCGAGGTAGGTGGTGCCGCTGTGACCCGTAAGACAAAGCCGAGCCATCTCGGCCTCGGCGGCGTGGATGTCGCGGGCGGCGAGGAGTGTCGCGGCCGCGGCGGGCCCGCAGTTGCCGTCGCGCGACTGGAGACAGACGTTGCCGATCCAGCGATCGCGACACGCCGGCACGTCGCCGGTGAACCGGATGAGGCTGCTGTAGGCGCCCGCGCCGAGCAGCGCGACGGCGAACACGACGCGCAGCCACATCCGGCTGCGACCCGCCGTCATCAACACACCCGCGCCGAACGCCGACAGCGGCACGCCCCACGCGCCGAGCACGACGACGCCCGACCACGGGATCAGCCGAGCGAGGATCGGCCGGTCCTGCAGGAAATAGAGAAACAACACGCACGCCGCGACCGCCGCGCCCATCACGAGCGTGACGACCCACCGCTGTCGCACGCGCCCGCAGCACCACCCCGCCCACGCCAGCAGCGCAGACACGACGACGAGCACGATGAACGCGATGATCAGGTCAGACATGCTTCGTCATTCGATACGCCACGAAGCGTTGCAACGTTCAACCGCGTGTCACAAGCTCGCAAAGAAAAACCCCCGCCTCGCGACGGGGGTTGTAGTCTGATTTCTGAAGCCTGATTCCTGACGCCTGACCACTGGAATCAGTCGAGGTTCATCGTCATCAGGAACTCGGCGTTGGTCTTGCTCTTGAGCAGGCGGCTCTTGAGCAGTTCCATGGCCTCGACGACGTTCATGTCGGCGAGCACCTTGCGGAGGCGGTAGACGAGCTCGAGTTCCTTGGGATCGAGCAGCAGTTCCTCGCGGCGGGTGCCGGACGCGGCGATGTCGATCGCGGGCCAGGTGCGGCGCTCGACGAGGCGGCGGTCGAGGTGGAGTTCGCTGTTACCGGTGCCCTTGAACTCTTCGAAGATGACCTCGTCCATCTTGGAGCCGGTATCGACCAGCGCGGTGGCGAGGATCGTCAGCGACCCGCCGGACTCGATGGCGCGGGCGGCGCCGAAGAACTTCTTGGGCTTCTGCAGCGCGTTGGCGTCGACACCACCGGACAGGATCTTGCCGGAGTGCGGCACCTCGGCGTTGTAGGCGCGGGCGAGTCGCGTGATGGAGTCGAGGAAGATCACCACGTCGTGGCCGTACTCGACCAGACGCTTGGCCTTCTCGATGACCATGTCGGCGACCTGCACGTGGCGGGAGGTCTGCTCGTCGAAGGTCGACGCGACGACCTCGACGCTGCTGGGCGTGTTGCGGCGGAAGTCGGTCACTTCCTCGGGGCGCTCGTCGATCAGCAGCACGATAACCTTCACGTCCGGCTGATTGCAGATGATGGAGTTGGCCATCTTCTGCAGCAGGACGGTCTTGCCGGTGCGCGGCGGAGCGACGATCAGACCGCGCTGGCCCTTGCCGACGGGCGCGACGAGGTCGACGATGCGCATCTCGATATTCTTGGGGTCGGTGACGGTCTCGAGGATGTAGCGCTCGCAGGGGTGCAGCGGCGTGAGGTCCTCGAAGGGGCAGATCTCGTTGATGCGGTCGGGGGTCTCGCCGTTGATGGCGTCGACGCGCAGCAGCGCGAAGTACTTCTCCGACTCCTTGGGCGGGCGGATGGTGCCCTGGACGATGTGTCCGTTGCGGAGGCCGAAGCGGCGGATCTGGGACGGAGACACGTAGATGTCATCGGGGCACGGCAGGTAGCTGTACTCGGGGCTGCGGAGGAAGCCGAAGCCGTCGGGCAGGATCTCGAGCACGCCGTCGCCGTACATCAGACCGGCCTTGGCGATGCGGGCCTTGATGACGCGGAAAATCAGCTCATGCTTGTTGAGATTGGCGTAGTCGGTCACGCCCTCCTCGTCGCAGATGGTGTGCAGCGCATCGACGTCGAGCTTCTGCAGCTCGGCGATGGACATGCCGCCCTTCTTGGCCGACTCGTACCGCTTCTGGCTCGACGCGTCGTACTGAGCGACCTTGTCGTCGGAGACCGAAGCGACGGTGACGGAGGCCGCCGGGGCGCCCTTGTCCTCTTCCTCGTCGACGATCTGCGACCGCGGGTCCTCCTCGTTCAGGGCCGAGGGCTTGGCGTCATCAGGCACGCCATCTCCCTTGGCCGGCGAAGATTTCGCGGAGGGCTTTCTGGTGGATTTCTTCTTGGTGGTGGCTTTGGCCATCGGTAATCATCTCCCGAAAATACGTAGTGCAAAAGAATTGCAGCGGTGGAGGGAAGTATCGAACGTTCGGCGGCGTATCGGCATCCGGCCGGGCCGCGTCGCGGGCAAAAGGGAATGCGCCGATCAAACAGCGATCGGCAGCTTTTCGGTGGGTATTTAACAATCCCGAAGGGATTGAATACGGCAGTTCAGCATGTTTCCAGGATTCGTCTCAGCTGATCACGGAGATGCGCGGAACGATCCGACTCGCTGTCGTTGCTTATCACATTATGCGCCTTGGCACGCTTGGTGTCCAGTGGCAGCTGGTTTTTTTCGCGACGGTCAAGCTCCTTTTCGGTCCATCCCCGCTGCTCGGAAACACGTTTCAAACGCGTGGCGCGGGGCGCGTCGACGAAGATCACACGGTCGCACTTCTCGTCGAGGCCGACCTCGAACAGCAGCGGCACGTCCAGCACGACCGCCCGCACGTCCGGGTCCGCGTTCGCCAGGCGGATCTGCTCGTCGCGATCCGCCGCGACGAGCGGGTGGATCAGCACTTCGAGCCGCTTGCGCTGGTCCGGGGCGTCGAACACGCGGTCGGCGAGCTGACGCCGGTCCACGTGGCCGTGCTCGTCGAGGATCCCTTCGCCCCACCATTCGATGAGCGTGCGCTTCACGTCGTTACGCTTCAGCGCGGCACGCGCCGACGCGTCGGCGTCGATCACCATGCAGCCCAGGTCCTCGAGCAGCGACGCGATGTAGCTCTTGCCGGAGCCCACGCCGCCAGCCAGGCCGATGATCGGCTTTCGATTCGTCGAAGGCGTTGTCACGGTGAGCCTCACAGGCGTCGGGCGAGGGGCGATCCACGGGTTGCCCCGCCGATCGACCGCCATACAATAGCCGCCTCGCAACGTTTGTAAACCCCCGAGAAAGACCCCCGTCATGCCCTCTCGCACCGGTCGCGCCGTTATCTTCGACCTCGACGGCACACTCGTCGACACCCTCGCGGACATCGCCGCGGCGGGCAACTACGCCCTCGAAACGCTCGGTCATCCGACACACGCTCCGCAGGACTACCTCAAGTTCATCGGCCACGGCGCGGACTGGTTGATGAAGCAGGCGCTGCCGCCGGGCCACGACGACCAGGTGCAGCGCGGCTTTGACCTGTTCAGCGCATACTACGCCGAGCATCCGTGCGTCCACAGCGCGCTGTTCGACGGCGTGACCGAGCTGCTCGACACGCTGACCGGGCGCGGCGTGCCGTTCGCGATCTGCTCCAACAAGGTCCACGACGCGGCGGTGGGCGTGACGAAGGTGATGCTCAGCAGGTGGACGTGGGTCGACGTGATCGGCCACCGCCCGCCGCACCCCAAGAAGCCCGACCCGACCGCCGCGCTCGAGATCGCCGCGAAGCTCGGCACGCCGCCGGGCGAGTGCCTGTTCCTCGGCGACTCCAACGCGGACATGCAGACGGCGGTGAACGCGGGGATGATCGCGCTGGGCGCGGCGTGGGGGTTCCGGACGCGCAACGAGCTGCACGAGACCGGCGCGGTGGCGGTGCTGGAGCACCCGATGGAGCTGATGGATTTCATCGAAGCACCCTGACCGCGGGGATGCCGCAAAGCAGGCGCGGCGTTAGCATCCGATGGAGTTGTTGGGGTTTCCCGCCTAGACTCGCTTAGAGAAGTTGCGCACTGGGGGCTGCACATCATGGGTCGTTTCGAAATACGCACGATGACGCGCGGCGAGTTGGACTTCGCGGTCGACCTCGCCGCGAACGAGGGCTGGAACCCCGGCCTGCACGACGCCGACGCGTTCTACGCCGCGGACCCCGATGGCTACCTCGTCGGCCTGCTCGACGGCGAACCCATCGGTTGCATCTCCGCGGTGTCGTACGAGGGCGTGTTCGGCTTCGTGGGGTTCTACATCGTCGTGCCCGAGCACCGCGGCAAGGGGTACGGTATCCAGCTGTGGGACGCGGCGATGGGCAGGCTCGACGGGCACAACGTCGGGCTCGACGGCGTCGTCGCCCAGCAGGACAACTACCGCAAGTCCGGCTTCCAGTACGCCTACGCGAACATCCGTTACGAGGGGCGGGTCCGCTCGATCGACGTCTCGAGCGAAGGGTTCAAAACGCTGAGCAACGTGTCGTTCGATCAGCTCTGCGCGTACGACCGCGCGTTCTTCCCCGCCGGTCGCACCGCGTTTCTGGACCGGTGGACGCGCCTGCCGCAATCGACCGGCGTCGCGTGCGTCAACGGCGACACGATGCGCGGCTACGGCGTGATCCGCGCCTGCCGCAGCGGTCACAAGATCGGGCCGCTGTTCGCCGACACGCCCGCGATCGCCGAGGCGATCTACACGCACCTGTCCGCCAGCGTGTCGTCCGGTGACTCAATCTACCTCGATGTGCCCGAGACCAACGCCAACGCGATCGCGCTGGCCAGGCGGCACGGCATGACCAAGGTCTTCGAGACCGCCCGCATGTACACCGGCGACGCCCCACCGCTGCCGCTCGAACGCCTGTACGGCGTGACGACGTTTGAGCTGGGTTAACCGACGCGCTTGCTCGCACCCGCGTTGCCCCCCACGTAAACTATGCGCATGATCCGCCGGCTCCTGCCAGTTCGGACCGCTACGCATTACGCGCTGCTGCTCGCGTGCCTGGCGGTGTTCGGCGCGTTCCTCGTCTGGCCCATCGTGCTGACGATCTCCGGGGGGTTTGTAAAGGACCTCGATCCGAAGATCGCTGAAAAGGATGGCGTCTTTACCGCGACGAGTCCAAACGGCACGCGAGTGACCGCTACGCAAAAGGACCAGTCGGTCACGATCCATTTCGCAGATGATTCCCCCGACGTTGTATTCTCTGCGGACGGTTCGATGCGGGCCGGCCCGGATGGACTCGGCTCGCTTGCAGTTGGCCCCGATGGGTGGCAGGCAGGTAAAGCCCGTGACGGAACGCGTTACAAGCGACGCATTGCGATCGTCGAAGGCTCTGATCCCGATCCACCGGTTCTCGCCGTCATCGTTGAACCATCGGACGGGTCCACCGTCAAGGTCACGCCTGAGTGGATCATCCAGACAACACCCGCGCGCGAATACACTTCGGAGTATGTCGCGGGCATCTTCCGCGACCCGCTGCTGCGTGACGGGCTGATCAACAGCTTCATCATCGCCGTGCTCACCACGGGCCTGTGCCTGGCGATGTCGCTGCCGCTGGCGGTGATCGCCACGTCGTACGACTTCCGCGGCAAGTCGATCTTCTCGGCGTTGGTGCTGGTGCCGCTGATCCTGCCGCCGTTCGTCGGCGCGATCGGACTGCGCCAGCTGCTCGGGCGGTACGGCGCGCTGAACGCGCTGCTGATCAACTGGGGCTGGATGGACCCCGCCGCGCCCACCAACTGGCTCGGCGGCGAGTTCCTCTCGCACACCGGGCACCTGACGATCATCCCCGGCTACCTGGAGATCGACGGTCGCATCATCGGCGTCGTGCTGATGGAGGCGCTGCACCTCTACCCGATCATCTTCCTCAACGTGACCGCGGCGCTGGCGAACATCGACTCGGCGCTGGAGCAGGCCGCGGAGAACCTCGGCGCGTCGCGCTGGTACCGCTTCCGTCGCATCACGCTGCCGCTGATCCTGCCCGGGCTGTTCGCCGGCGGGACGATCGTGTTCATCTGGTCGTTCACGGAGCTCGGCACGCCGCTGATGTTCGACTACTACAACGTCACGCCGGTGCAGGTGTTCTGGGGCATCCAGGAGATGTCGAACAACCCGAGGCCGTACGCGCTGGTCGCGGTGATGCTCGGCGCAGCGGTGATGTTCTATCTGCTGGGCAAGTACGCCTTCGGCGGGCGCGCCTACGCGATGGCGACGCGCGCCGCGTCGGCGACATCGACGCGCCGGCTGACCGGCGGCAAGGCGCTGCTCGCCGTGATCCCCTTCGCGATCGTCACGCTGCTGGCCGTGATGCCTCACTTCGGCGTGATCGTCGCCAGCTTCGCCGAGCCCGGCTCGTGGTACCGCACCGCCCTGCCCACCGCGCTGACCACCGACCACTTCACCGGCGCGCTCACCCACGACCTGGCGTCCGGCTCCATCCGCAACAGCCTCGTCTACTCCGTCCTCGCGATGTCGATCGACATCGGGCTCGGCCTGCTCATCGCCTGGCTCGTCGTGCGTTCGCGCGTGCTCAAGCCGCTCAAGCAGCTGACCGACGCGCTGGCGATGCTGCCGCTGGCCGTGCCGGGCCTCGTGCTCGCGTTCGGGTTTGTGGCGATGACGTTCCGCTGGCCGTTGCCGCAGATGGCCGACTGGTTCAAAGACCACCACCTCGAACGCCTGGCGAACATGATGCAGGTGACCGGTCAGGCGCCCAACCCGATCCTTTTCCTCGTCATCGCCTACGCCATCCGCCGCCTGCCCTACGTCGTGCGCTCCGCGGTGGCCGGGCTCGAACAGACGTCCGGCGAGCTCGAGGAGGCCGCGGTCAACCTCGGCGCCGGGCCGATGTACACGATGCGACGTGTCGTCGTCCCGCTGATCATGGCGAACCTCATCGCCGGCGGATTGCTGGCGTTCTCCTTCGCCATGCTCGAGGTCTCCGACTCGCTCATCCTCGCCCAGACCGAGGAGCACTACCCCATCACCAAGGCGATCTACTCGCTGTTTGAACGCCTCGGCGACGGACCCTACATCGCCAGCGCCATGGGCGTGTGGGGCATGGCCCTGCTCACCCTCACCCTCGTCGGCGCCAGCCTCATGCTCGGCAAGAAACTCGGCGCGGTGTTCAGGGTCTAACCTGCGGAAAACCACAGAGGCACAGAGACACAGAGGTCGCCACTGAGGTTTTTCTATAAGATTAGCCCTCGCGATACTTCTGTGACTCTGTGTCTCCGTGGTTCAAAAAGGAATCCGCCATGCGACCGATCTTCGCCGCCCTGCTCGCCATCGCCCTGTTCACCGCATCGTCGCACGCCGCGACGCCGGAGCCGATCAGGGCCCTGCTGATCACCGGCGGGTGCTGCCACGATTACAAGTACCAGTCCGAACAGCTCGTCAACGCCTCGAAGAAGGTCGCGCGGATCGAGTGGACCGTCATGCAGGACCCGCGCACCGGCACGAAGGGCGAGATCGATCTCTACAACGACCCGCACTGGGGCGACAAGTTCGACGTCGTGGTGCACAACGAATGCTTCGCCGACACCAAGGACCCGGCGTACATCCGCAAGATCACCGCGGTGCACAAGGCGGGGCTGCCCGCGGTCGTCATCCACTGCGCGATGCACACATACCGCGCCGCCGAGGTCGACGACTGGCGGGAGTTCCTCGGCGTGTCCAGCTTCCATCACGAGAACCAGAGCAACTACCCCGTGCACATCGTGCCCGAGCAGAAAAACCACCCGATCATGAAGGGCTTCCCCGACGGCTGGATGACGCCGAAGGACGAGCTGTACATCCTCAAGAAGGTCTGGCCGGGCACGACCGCGCTGGCGACGTCGAAGAGCGAGCACTCCGGCGACTCGCAGCCGGTGTTCTGGGTGCACGAGTATGGCAAGGCGCGCGTGTTCGGCACGACGTTCGGACACAGCAACGAAACCTTCGCCGACCCGGTGTACCTCGCGACCGTCACGCGCGGGCTGCTGTGGGCGTGCGACAAGCTCGGCGACGACGGCAAGCCGAAGACCGGCTACGGCGCCGATGAGGTCACCAAGTAATCATCCCAAATCGAAGCGATCCCAAGGAGTCACCATGCAGTATCGACCGTTAGGCAAGAGCGGCATCGACGCGTCGGCGATCTGTCTCGGCGCGTGGGCGATCGGCGGATGGATGTGGGGTGGGCAGGACGAGGAAGACTCGATCAAGACCATCCACGCCGCGATCGACGCCGGGATCAACATCATCGACACCGCGCCGATGTACGGCATGGGCGAGTCGGAGCGTGTCGTCGGCAAGGCGATCAAGGGCCGGCGTGACAAGGTGATCATCGCCACGAAGTGCGGGATGCGGTGGGACCTCGACGAGCCGAAGGGCCGCGCGTTCTTCAAGACCGACGAAGACGCGATCAGCCCCGACGGCGCGAAGCAGGTCTACGTCTACAACGGCCCGGAGTCCGTGAAATACGAGGTCGACCAGTCGCTGCAGCGGCTCGGCGTGGATCACATCGACCTGCTACAGACGCACTGGCAGGAGGAGACGACGCCGATCGAGGAGACCGCGGGCGCGATCAAGGAACTGATCGAGGCGGGCAAGGTCCGCGCGTTCGGCCCCTGCAACGCGAGCATCGATCAGATCGAGCGCTACCGCTCCGTCCTCGGCGTGATCGCGACCGACCAGGAGAAGTACTCGATGCTCGACCGCAGCATCGAGGAGGACAAGCTGCCGTACCTCGCCGAGCACGACATCGCGCTGCTGGCGTACTCGCCGCTGGCCAACGGTCTGCTCACGGGCAAGATGACTGCGGACCGCACGTTCCCGCCGAACGACCTGCGCTCGCAGCGGGCGCGGTTCACCGTTGAGAACCGCAGGATCGTCAACGAAGCGCTCGACCAGATCCGGCCGTTCGCCGAGTACCACAAGGTGACGCTGGCGCAGATGGTCATCGCGTGGACGATCGCCCAGGCCGGCGCGACGCACGCGCTGGTCGGCGCGCGCCACCCGCAGCAGGCGATCGAGAACGCCGCCGCCGGCTCGGTCTACCTCAGCGACGACGAGTTGGCGCAGATCGCGATGATCATCGACGGACTCGAAGACAAGGTCGGCTCGTCGAGCATCCCGCAGTCGGGCGTGAAGTAATCACGCCTCCGGCGTCCAGCCCAGCACGATGTCGAACCGCCCCGCCACCTCGCCGATCTTCGACTCCTTGATCGGCTGGAAGTCGACGAGCACCGACGCCTTCTGCTTCGCGTCGCGGATGCCGTTGAGGATCATGTCCTTGGCGTTCGCGGGGTGGCCCTTGATGTAGCACTGCGTGGTGAGCAGCCGCTTGTCGGCTCGATTGATGGCGAAGTGGATGTGCGCGGTGCGCTGGACGCGCCCGTCGCCATACGGCACCGGCTGGATCGTGCGGAAGTAGTACTCGCCGCTCGACCCCGTGAGGAACCGCCCGTAGCTCTGGAAGTTCGCGTCACGGTCGGCGAGCTTCGGCTCCTTCGGATGAAGGTAGATGCCGTTGTGATCCACCTGCCAGATCTCCACCAATGCATTGCGCACCGGGCTGCCCTTCGCGTCGAACACCTTGCCGGTCAGGTGCGTCACCGTGCCGACGGCCGGCGTGATCTTGTCGTTGACGATCAGCAGGTCGTTATCCGTGTCCAGCGGCAGCTTCGTCGGATAGAACGGCCCCTCCGTCTGCTTCGGCGTCAGGACGAGCTCCTCGGCGAACACCCCCGGCGTCCACAACGCCGCGGCGCCCAGCGCCATGCCGTGAATGATGCGACGACGAAACGGATCCATGATGCGGTCGGACATGACGGGCTCCTCGATGTGACTCCGCAACCACAGTCTAGCGCGCCGCGACGGGACGCCGCACGCACCTTCCTGCCCTCCGGATGTAAAAACGCAAACCTCGCCCCGGCATCTACAGCCGCTTGCGGCCTAGAGCATCTTGCGCGATCGTGTTGCACATGCGATGATACGGCATCGACAAGGAGGTCGCGTCATGCCTATTCCGGTTCAGACCCGTCAGAAGATGCTCGAAGCGATCGAACGCGGTGAGTCTGTTGCTTCGGTGGCTC
>WGMA01000005.1 GCA_016125285.1 Phycisphaera sp. | reverse complement strand
GTCCAGCGCGGTTGGTCTCGACCACCTGCCCGGCTGGGTCCGAACCCTCGATCGCGTGCGACGCTGGATTCACGCCAAGATCCTCATCGCCTTGACCATCAAACAAGGCACCACTTAAGGCAACTATGCAATATCCTGCTCCGGGAGAGGGCAAGGGTGAGGGATCGCCGCCCGACAACACCCTCTACGCGCAGCGCCTCTCGCCTCGGTCACTTTGCAATGACCATTTTGCATTTTGCATTTCCGACCCCTCACTCAATCCCCTTCAGCCGCCACACCTTCACATCGTCCACCCACGCCGACTTGCCGACCGCGAGCGTGATCATGTGCTTCGTCGGATGCCCGATCCCCTCGGACTGGAACGCGCCGACCGGCTTGCCGTCGATCGCCACCGACATCACGTCGCCCTCCACCGTCACGCGCATCGTGTGCCACGTCCCGGCCTCGAGGTCGAGCTTGAACGCCTTCGTCTTCGTCTTCAGCAACGCCTTGTCCTCCGGCGTCTCCTTGCCAGCCTGGCGGCGGTCGTGGATCTCCAGGTTCATCACGCCGGTCTTCGAGTCCTGAAGCGAAACCTGATTCAGCTGTACGCGCGCCATGCAGAGGTGGCCGGCGTGGACCGTCTTCAGGTCGCGGTCGACGAAGTCGAGGCCGAGGCTGTCGGCCTTGTCGTCGAGCTTGAAGCGCATGTCAACGGTCGCGTCGCGGAAGTCCATCTTGTGGAAGATCGCCACGCCGTGGTCCGCCTCCGGATGCCGCGTCGCGTGCATCGCGCCGTCGATCAGGTCCACCTGCTTGTGACCCTTCGCCCGCCACGCGCTGTTCGTCGTCCACTCGTTGCCGATGTCTTCCTTGTCGGCCGGGTCGTCGTGATCGAAATGATCGTCGAGGATCACCTCGCCCTTCGGCTCCGGCAGCGCGGCAGCGTCCGTCTCCGCGGCGCGCAGCGGGCCGAACGTGAACAACACAGCCACGGCGTACGCGGCAACGACAAAGCGGATGAGCATGCGAGTCATGGGGCGAGCCTCCGTAATCGGCTTGGGGTTGGTACAGACCAACGCGGCAGGCGGTCGTGAGATTGCCTCGTTGGCCTCCGCTTGCGCGTGTCACGCCGTGCGCACGGGGCGACGCGATACCGATTCTCCGTCGGCCCAACGCCGCCCATTCGCGCTCCATCAGCGCCCCCTTGAGCGCCCGTTCGGTCCCGACACGGCACGGTTTTGTAACGACTTGCGCTCGTCCCGCGCCCCGCGAAAGCACTATCAAATCGCCGTAAGTCACGCATCCGACGGGGTATTATCGCATCGGATCGTCGTAAGTCCTGTATCCGTCGTCGCGCCGCGGACGCGCGCGCGGCGACGGATCGCGCCGGACGGGCGCGGCGGCGTTTTCGTCGCGGTGGATCGTGCGCGCTGGCGCGCGGAACGTGGTCCCCGGGCATCAGTTGGGGCGGTTATTGCGGGGGTGGGGCGACGTCGGGGGCCTTGTCGTCGTTGTCGCGGCGGTCGGGGCGGGGATCGCGGCGTTCGCTGAGGTGTTGGGCGCGGGCGCGGAGGGCGGCGGCGGACTCGGGGTCGCCGAGTTGTTCGTAGGTCTCGGCGATCTCGCTGTACGACCGGCTGATCATCATGCGGAGGAAGCCGGAGTCGAAGTCCTCGGCGTGCATGGCGTCGAGCGTGACGACGGCGGAGTCGAGCTCGTCGCGGGCGCGGAGGACCTGGCCGGTGTGGACGAGGGCCGTGGCCATGTCACGCCGGACGCGGACACGCCACATCGTCAGCGACAGCTGCTGCTCGGTGGGCGCCTGCTCGGTGATCTCGCCGAGCTGGTGCGACGCGGTGGTCAGGGCGTCGACGGCCCGGTCGTACTGCTCGTCGCGGAGCAGCAGGCTGCCGAGCCGCGAGAGGTTGGCGACGTTGGTGAACTTGTACCGCGGGATGTTGGGGTAGTGGGCGACGAGGTCGGCGGTGATGTTCGCGGCCCGCTCGATGTGAGCGATGGCGTCGGTGATCTGGTCGGGCGACGGGTCGAAGCGGAAGCCGTCGATGCGGCCGTAGGTCTCGGCGAGGTCGAGCCGGTAGTCGGGCACGCCGGGGTACTTGGCGACGAGGGCTTCGAGGATGTCGAGGGCCCGCTGCGTGTTGGCCTGAGCGTCGGGCTCGTCGCTGCGGAAGGGCGAGACCGAGTCGCGGAGGCACATGGCGAGCAGGTGCTGGTAGTCGGGCGCGTCGGGGTGCGCGGCGATGAGGGGCGTGAGCAGGTCGATGGCGGTATTGAGGTGTGCGGAGCGTTCGGCGGAGCCGTTGGCGCCGCCGCGGCGGGAGCGCGGCGTGTCGGTGGCGTTGGCGGGTCGCGGGCGATCGGGGCCGCGCTGGGCTTCGGGGTTGCGTGGGCCTTCGGGGCGGTCGGGTGCGTCGCCGGAGGCGTTGTCGGGCGTGGGCGGTCGGCGGGGTCCGCGGCCGAAGTGGCTGACGGCGAGCAGGTAGTGCGTGCGGGCGAGCTCGAAGGCGGCGTCGGGCGGTCGTGTGTCGGCGGGCATGGCCTCGAGGCGTGCGAGGGCGGCGTTGTGTTCGTCGCGTGCGGGGGTGGTGCGGCGTTGATGGCGGAGGACGCCGCCGATCTCGTTGTGCAGGCGGGCGACGGCGACGATGACGGCGGTGTCGTCGGGCTGGCGGGCGAGCAGGCCGTCGTAGATCTCCAGCGAGCGGCGGTACGACTTGAGCGCCTGGCCGGGCTGGCCGAGCTGGCTGCGGATGTCGCCGACACGCCGGTTGGCGTCCGCGGCCTTGCGGGTCATCGCCGGGTCGGTGTCGGACTGCGCGGCGAGGCGGTCGTAGTAGACCAGCAGGCTTTCGAGCACGGCGGCTGTCTGCTCGGAGACGGTCGGCTCGATGGGCAGCTCGAACTCGCCGGAGTTCGACGTGTCGGCGTTGAGGTCGGAGGTGTTGACGGGGCGTTGCGGGGTGAACGACTCGAACACCTTGTCGAGCGCCTCGGCGGCGAGCTCGGAGCTGGCCTCGGCGCGGCGTCGCTGGGCCTCTTCGCCGTCGAGCGCGGCCTTGGTGCGGACGTAGCCGACGGACGCGACGACCGCCACGAGCACGAGCAGCGCCGCGGCGGTGGCGGACAGCGAGGCGAGCGCGGGGTTGCGTCGGCACCAGCGCCACAGCAGCTCGACGGGGCCCGCGCGACGCGCGAGGATCGGGCGGTCTTCGAGGAAGCGGCGGAGGTCCTCGACGAGCTGATCGGCCGAGTCGTAGCGGTGGCCCGGGTCGGGCGCGATGGTCTTGAGGATGATGGTCTCGAGGTCGCGCGGGATGGACGGGTCGAGGCTGCGCGGCCGGGGCGGCTGCTGCGTGGCGATGCGGTGCAGCAGGCGGGTGCGGTCGGCGTCGTCGAACGCGGGGCGGCGCGTCAGCAGCTCGTAGAGCGTCAGGCCGAGGCTGTAGATGTCGGTGCGGCGGTCGACCTTGCCGTTGAACTGCTCGGGCGCCATGTAGCGCAGCGTGCCGAGCACGTCGCCGGAGTGGGTCATGTCGTCGTGGTGCACGGCCCGGGCGAGGCCGAAGTCGGCGATCCACACGTTGCCGTGCTCGTCGAGCAGCAGGTTGGACGGCTTGACGTCGCGGTGCAGCACACCCTGCGCGTGGGCGTACTGGAGTGCGGAGGCGATCTGGATGCCGATCTCCGCGACGCGTCGGGCGTGGGCGGTGGCGTCGTCGAGGCGGACGGGCGCGGGGGGCGTGACGGCGAGCTCGTCGAGCTCTTCGTCGACATCGGCGTGCGGGGGCGCTTCGGCGTGCACGGTCGGCGCGTCGGGCGCGGCAACCGGGGTGACGGCGGCGACGCGGTCTTCGTCGGGTCCGTCGTCGGGGTCTTCAGCGTCGAAGTCGGGCGGCGAGCCGTCGTGCATCGACAGCACGCCGGACGACCCGGCCTCAATGAGGCTCGACGCGTCGGCGGTCGGGGCCTGGGCGACGCGGCTTTCGTCATCGTCGACTGAGCTGCCGGTGTCGCTCGCGGCGTCGGCGAGGTCGGTGGCGGGATGGTTGATGCGGCCGATATGGCGGGTCGAGCCGGAGTGCAGCAGGCGGCTGGTCCCGGAGGTGCGCATGCGTTCGAGGATGGCGTCGAGGCCCTCGCCGTTGATCAGCTGCATGACGTAATAGTGGAAGCCCTCGTCCTCGCCGACGCCGAACACCGGCACGATGTTGGTGTGGTGCAGGCGTGCGGCGGTCTGGGCTTCGCGGCGGAAGCGTTCGAGCTGGCGCTTGCTGTGCAGGGCGTGCCGGGGCAGCACCTTGACCGCGACGTGGCGTCCGAGCGACTGCTGCTCGGCCTCGTAGACGACGCCCATGCCGCCGCGGCCGATCTCGCGGATCACGCGGAAGTCGCCGAGGTATTCGGGGCGTGACCCGCCCAGCGACGTGGTGCCGTCGGAGTGCTGGCTGTGCACCTTGAGCTGTTCGACGGCGAGGATGGTGGGGAACAGGTCTTCGATCTCGGCGGCGTGATCGGGGTAGCGGCGCGCGTACTCCCCGACGGTCGGGTGTTCACCGCGGCGGTAGCGCTCGATGAACTCGTCGGCGAGTTCTTCGACCGGGTCGCGCTCGATCTGGCTTTCCGTCATGCGTCACCGTTGCCTGGTGATCTGAACTACCCGTGCCGTGCGGCGCTGCCGAAGTCCGACAGCTCGGCGAGAATCGCCTTGAGTCTCCGCAGCGCCCGCACGTAGCGGATGCTCGCGGCCTTCTCCTCGATGCCCAACGTCATCGCCACTTCCTTATTGCTCATCTCCTCGAAGTGCCGCAGGGCGAGCACCTCGCGGTCGATCTCGTCCATCTTGCCGATCGCGTGCTCCATCTGGGTGATCAGCTCGGCGCGTTGGACGGCCCGGCTGGGCGAGGTGATCGAGCCGACCAGCTGCTGCGACAGCGACTTCGACGTCGCCTGCGGGAACGCCGGTCGGTTCATGCGGACCTCGCGTGCGGCGTTGCGCTTGGCGGCGCCGATGTGTCGGCGGTGGATGTCGATCATCGTCTGCTGCACGATCAGCCTCAGCCACAGGTACAGCGACTCGTCGTTGTCGCCGTTGAAGTGTTCGATGCGCTTGGCCGCGTCGAGGAACGACTCCTGAAGGATGTCGTCGGGGTCGACGCGTCCGTGCAGCCGCCGGTCCATCCGGAAGCTGACCATCTGCCAGAGGCGCTGGCGGTGGCGTGAGAACGCCGCGGCCAGCGCCTGCTCGTCACCCGCCGCGACCCGCGCGATCGCCGCCGCGGTATCGCCGGCGATGTCGCCGCCCGCCGGGGCGCCGTCGGGCTCGTTGCTGGGTGTGGCGTGCTCTTCCATCTTGAAACGTAAGTCCGTGGCGTTGATCTACATCAGGGTAGCTTGTTGTTTGTCACGGGTCACTGGTCATTCGTTGCCGGTCCCTACCCCACCGCCGCCGCCGTGGCGTATGACGAAGGGCCGCTGACGAGTGACGCAAGCCCCATAACCATCCATGACACGTCCGCCGGGGGTGAAAGGACGCTCGCGGGACGGCGGTTTCACGATTCTAGTGCCGCTGTAGAAGTCCCGCGGGGGCCTGCGTTACTGAATGGGGCGACGCTCGAGGCAATCGTTGCCAAGACGGATCGCACGTGACCGAAGGGTGGGTCGATCCACCGGAGGAGCTACCAGGATGCGTAAGGCACATGTCAAGCACTTGTTCGTCAATCTGGGCGTCGCGGCCCTGCTGATCGGTCTGGCGGCGTTGACCGCCCAGTCGCAGGACAAGCCCACGGACAGCCCCGAGCGGACGCGTACGCGCAGTTCCGACAGCAATAGCAGCAGCGACCGTCGCAGCCGCGGCAACTTCGATCCCGAAGAGTTCCGCAAGCGGATGAACGAGCGTCTCAAGGAGCAGCTGGGCTCGTCCGACGAGGAGTGGAAGATCATCGAGCCGCGGCTGACGAAGGTGACCGAGGCGCAGCGCGCCACGCGTGGCGGCGGCGGGTTCATGTTCGGCGGTTTCAGCGGTCGCGGCGGTTCGTCGCGTTTCGGGAGCGGCGCCGGTGGCGGCGAGCGTCCCGGCGGCGACAACAACGCCGAGCGCCAGCGTCCCGCGTTGCCGGACGACGCGCCGGACTCGCTGAAGAAGACGATGGCGCTGCGTGAGTTGCTGGACAACAAGGACTCGAGCCCCGAAGACATCAAGAAGGCCGTGGACGCGCTGCGTGAGGCCAAGAAGAAGGCCGAGGCCGAGCTCGAGGCCGCCCGCGCCCAGCTGAAGGAAGTGCTGACCGTTCGCCAGGAAGCCACGCTGGTGATGATGGGCATCCTGGAGTAACCGCAGGGATCGCGCTGGGTGAGGGTGGCTCGGTGACCGCTTGACCCGGAGCGGCGGTCGTCGACGCCACCCTCACTCGATGCGCACCTTCACATCTATGTAGTTGCCGTTGTTGTCAGATCGGGTGGGAACATGGCGGACGTGGTGACGAGAATGATCGAGGCTGGGCTGCTCGACGAGCGGGCCGCGCCGCAGGTGCGGTCGGCGTGCGGCGAGGGGCGCAGCCTCGACGAAGCGATCCGAGCGGCGGGCGCCTCCGAGGACAGGCTCCTGCCGTTTCTCGCTGACGCGTTCGCCGTGCCGCTCGCCGAGCTCGACAACTGGCAGCCGGACGAACAGCTCATCGCCCGCTTCCCCGCACGCGTGCTGCTGACGCATCAGCTGCTGCCGCTCAGCGAATCGGGCGGCGCGGTGACGGTGGCGACCAGCCGGTTCTTCGACTCGACGGGCATCGACGAGCTGCGCCTGTACAGCGGGCTCGACGTGCACGTCCAGCTCGCGCCCGCGCACGACGTCGAACGCCTCATCCACCAGTCGCTGGGCGTCGGCGCCGACACGCTGCAGTCGCTGGCGTCGGACTACGACGAGTCGCGCATCGAGGTGCTCGGCGACGACCTGGACGACGGGCTCGACCTGGCCGAGGCCGCGGAAGAGGCGTCGATCGTCAAGTTCGTCAACCAGGTGCTGACCGAGGCGATCAACCGCCGCGCGACCGACGTGCACTTCGAAACGTTTGAAGACTCGCTGCGGGTGCGCTACCGGGTGGACGGCGTGCTGATCGAGGCCAACGTGCCTCCGTCCGTCGCACGCTTCCGCCCCGCGATCGTCTCCCGCCTCAAGATCCTCAGCCACCTCGACATCGCCGAAAAACGCCTGCCGCAGGACGGCCGCATCAAGCTGAAGATCGCCGGTCGCGAGATCGACGTCCGCGTGTCCGTGATCCCGATGCTGCACGGCGAGGCGGTGGTGCTGCGTCTGCTCGACCGCGGCGCGGCGATGTTTGGTCTGGAGCACCTCGGCATGGCGTCGCGCGACAACGCGGTGTTCGACAGGGCGCTGGGCCTGCCCAACGGCATCGTGCTCGTCACCGGCCCGACCGGCAGCGGCAAGACGACGACGCTCTACGCGGGCCTGTCACGCATCAACTCGATCGACCGCAAGATCATCACGATCGAGGACCCCGTCGAGTATCAGCTGCACGGCATCAACCAGATCCAGGTCGCCGAGAAGGCGGGTCTGAGCTTCGCGCGCGGGCTGCGTGCGATCCTGCGTCACGACCCCGACGTGGTGCTGATCGGAGAGATCCGCGACCAGGAGACGGCGTCGATCGCGGTGCAGGCTTCGCTGACCGGTCACCTGGTGTTCTCGACGCTGCACACGAACGACGCGCCGGGCGCGATCACGCGGTTGATCGACATGGGCGTCGAGCCGTATCTCGTGGCGTCGTCGCTGGAGCTGGTGCTGGCGCAGCGGCTGGTGCGGCTGATCTGCCCGGCGTGTCGCGAGCCGCTGCCGGACGTGGAGATGAAGCGGCTGCGGCTGGAGTTCGGCGACGAGATGCCGGCGGAGCTGACGCGCGGGCGCGGGTGTCGCGAGTGCCAGGACACGGGCTATCACGGTCGGCAGGGCGTGTTCGAGATGATGCCGATCACCGAGGAGTTGCGGTCGATGATCCTGCGGCGTTGCTCGTCGGGCGAGGTGCGCGCGGCGGCGATCCGGCAGGGGATGCGGACGCTGCGCGAGGACGGCTGGCGGCTGCTGCGTGAGGGGCGCACGACCGCCGAGGAGGTGCTGCGCGTGACAAAGGACGAGCGGCTGGGGGTGAACGGTCACGCGGAGTCGGTGATCGAGCCGCCACTGACGTAAGGAAATGGGTGCCACTGGCGGCTCGTCCGCCAGTGCAGGTCGTCAAGACTCACGGGCGGACAAGCCGCCCGTGGCGCACGAGAGTAGATTGGACACGCGATTCACGTTTGATGTGTGGTGGCGACCACAACGGAAATGAACCAGGACCATGCCTGACTTTGCGTACATCGCGCTCAACGACACCGGCCGTCGGTCGACCGGCGTGGTCAGCGCGGGCACGCGCGCCGCGGCGATCGACCAGGTGATGAGCCAGGGCATGCACCCGATCGACGTGACGGAGCAGGCGCCGGTGGGGACGCGGGCGTCTGCCGCGTCGCGGGGCGGCGGTCGCGTGACGCAGTCGCAGGTCGAGGCGTTCACGCGTGAGCTGTCGCACCTGCTGGAGGCGGGCGTGTCGCTGAGCCGGTCGCTGCAGCTGCTGAGCCGCGAGGCGTCGAGCCCGGCGGCGCAGCGTCAGTGGTCGTCGATCCGCGACGAGGTGGTCGAGGGCGCGAGCCTGGCCGACGCGATGGCGAAGTTCCCCGCGTCGTTCCCGCCGGTGCACGTGGCGATGGTCCGCGCGGGCGAGGCGGGCGGGTTTCTTGAGCTGGTGCTGGCGCAGATCGCGTCGTTCCGCGCCCGCGAGCGCGACCTGCGGGGCAAGCTCACCGCGGCGCTGGTCTACCCCGCCGTGCTGACCTTGCTGATGGTCATCGTGGTGATCGTGCTGATGACGTTCTTCATCCCGCGCTTCCAGACGCTGTTCGACGAGTTCGGCGGGTCGCTGCCGATCCTGACGAAGATCATCGTCGCGGCGAGCCACATCGTGCGGACGTACGGGCTGGCGGTCGCGGGCGTGCTGATCGTCGCGGCGGTGCTCGCGCGGCGGATGCTGATGACGGACGCGGGTCGGCGGATGGGCGAGCGGTGGCTGCTGGCGTCGCCGATGCTCGGCAAGGTGCTCGCGCGGTTCGCGCTGGTGCGGTTCTGCCGGATGCTCGGCACGCTGGTGGGCGCGGGCGTGCCGCTGATCGCGTCGCTGCGTGTGGCGCGCGAGGCGATCGGCAACCAGACGCTGTCCGACGCGGTCGACGGCGCCGTCGAGGGCGTGCAGCGCGGCGAGTCGCTGGCGCGCAGCCTCGCCGACTGCCCGCGGCTGTTCCCCGCCACGGTCATCGAGATGGTCGCCGTCGCCGAGCAGACCGGCCGGCTCGACACGGAGCTCAACCGCCTGGCCGTCGCTTACGAGGAAGACCTCGACCGCAGCCTGCGTCTGCTGGTCGCCACCGTCGAGCCCGCGCTGCTGATCGTCATGGCGGCGGTCATCGGCACGATCGTCGTCGGTATGCTGTTGCCGATCTTTACCCTGTCGAGCCTCGTCCAGTAGCCGCGGGCTCGCACGCTGTTTTCACGGAGTGTCACCATGCACCGTCACCGTCAACCCACACACGCCCGCCCCGCACGCGCCCGCCGCGGCTTCACGCTCATCGAGCTGATGCTGGTGATGGTGATCCTCGCCGTGCTCGCGGCGATCGTGCTGCCGAGCTTCACCGGCCGCTCGCAGGAAGCGCGCCTCACCGCCGCGAAGGCCGACATCGCCAACATCGAAACCGCGCTCGAGGCGTTCGAGATCGACAACGGCCGCTACCCCGAGGCCGGCGAGGGTTTGGCCGCGCTGATCGAAAACCCCGCGTCGCTCGAGACGTGGAAGGGCCCGTACCTCAAGCGCGGCGTGCCGAAGGACCCGTGGGGCAACGCCTACACCTACGAGCAGCCGGGCGCGCACAACATCAACGGCTTCGACCTGTACTCCGCCGGGCCCGACGGCCAGGCCGGCAGCGACGACGACGTGACCAACTGGGACAAGGACGACAGCACGCGATGAACCGACGCGCGGCGGGCTTTACGCTGATCGAGCTGATCGTGGTGATGCTGATCATCGCCACGACGCTGGCGATCGCCGCGCCGTCGCTGCGGGGGTTCGCACGCGGCCAGGCGCTCGACCAGGCCGCGCGGTCGATCGTCACGCTCACCGACTACGCCCGCGACATGGCGATCAGCGAGGGCCGGCCGTACCGCCTCACGCTCGACGCCGAACGCAACACGTATCGCCTGACCGCGCAGAACGGCGGCGTGTACGAGACGCTCGGCACCGACCTCGGCCGCACGTTCGAGATCCCCGTGTCGATCGACGCACGCTGGGTCACCCCCGTCGAGGGCGACGTCGAGGGGACCATCACGTTCGACCCCGGCGGGCGCGGCGACACCGCCGAGATCGTGCTCGTCGCACCCGGCGGCTACGGCGTGTCGATCCGCAACGACTCGCCCGCTGAGCGGTTCCACATCGTGCAACTCACCGTCAACGCCGACACCGGCGTGGTCATCGGGGAGGTGCAGCGATGAGCCGACCTGTGCTCGATATGCCGATATCTCCCTCTCCCTTGAGGGAGAGGGCCGGGATGAGGGTGAAGCGATCGTGCACGTCACATGTTTCCCGCGCGATGCGCCGCGTTCGACGAATCGACCCCCTCACCCAACCTCTCCCCCACCCGGGGGAGAGGGGTTCTGCGCGTCGCGCACGCGGGTTCACGTTTGTCGAGGTGCTCGCGGCGATGCTGCTGATGGCGATCGTGCTGCCTGTGGCGATGCGCGGCATCACGCTGGCGCTGCGGGCCGAGAGCGACGCGGCCGATCGCACCGAGGCGCTGATGCTGGCGCAGTCCAAGCTCGCGGAGCTCGTGGCGACCGGCGACTGGCAGGACGGCTCGCTCGAAGGCGCGTTCGACGAAACGCCGTCCGGCGAGTCGATGCACGCGACCGACGCCAGCGCGGCCGACGACGGTCCGGCGGGGCGGTTCACGTGGTCCGCCCAGGTCGAGGACTGGCTCGACTCGCGCGTCAGCCAGCTCGCGGTGACGGTCACCTGGCCCTCGCGCGGCGCCGAGCGCAGCGTCACGCTGACGACGCTGGTGGGAACGGAGGCGACGCAGTGACGCACGCATCGCGACATCCCGGCCACCGCGCTCGCGGGTTCACGCTGCTGGAGATGCTGGCGGCGCTGGCGATGGTGGCCGTGCTGCTCGTGTCGCTGTACGCGAGCCTGCACATCGCGTTCGACGCGCGGCAGCGCGCCGAGCGGCGCATGGAGCCGGTCACCGCCGCGCACGCCGCGGTGCAGATCATGCGCCTCGACCTCGAGTCGTCGCTGCCGCCGACCGGCCTGCTCGCCGGCGCGTTCACCATGACCAACGACACGCTCGACGACGGTCGCGACGGCGACACGCTGAGCATCCACACCGCGTCCGGCATCGTCGACGTCGCCTACGCGTTCGATCGCAGCTACGGCGAGGAAGACGCGTTCACCCCGACCGCCGCGGCCGAGTCGTCCACGCCGACCGTCATCGGCGGCGACGTGATCGGTGTCGAGTACGAACTCGTGGCGACCACCGACGAGTCGCCCGACGCCGCGGGCACGTACGACCTGGTGCGCCGCGTGACGCGCAACCTGCTGGCGCCGGTGACGCCGACGCCGACCGAGCAGGTCGTGTGTCGCCGCGTCGTATCGATGAACCTGCGGGCGTACAGCGACACGGAGTGGCTGGACACGTGGGACTCCGGCTCGCAGGACAACACGCTGCCGACGGCGCTGGAAATGGTGCTGCGGATCCAGCCGTCGAGCGGCTCGCCGATCGGCGCAAGCCCGAAGAGCACCACGACGAGCAGCACGCCACGGACGTACACGATCGTGCAGGTATTCGAGCTGCCGTGCCACGTCGCGGCTGACAGCGGAGGCGCCTCGCGCTGACGATCATGAACACGACACGCCTCACAATCCGACGCACGACAACCCCTCTCCCCCAGGTGGGGGCGAGGTTGCGTGAGGGGATCGTTTCATCGAATACGGCGCACCACGCAGCCAACGTACGCCGCATTCGGCGGTTTCACCCTCACCCCGGCCCTCTCCCTCAAGGGAGAGGGAGTTGCGCGCCGTCGCGCCGCCGCGAGCGCGGCGCGGTGCTGGTCGTCGTGCTGCTGATCGTGATCGTGCTGACCGGCATGGCGCTGACGTTCGCGCGCTCGGCGCGTGTCGAGGCGACCGCGTCGGCGAACCGCGAAGCGGCGGCGCAGGCGCGCGCGATCGCCGAGGGCGCGGCCCGGGCGGTGCTCGCGCTCGGCGACGACATCCCCGCCGACGCCGTCGAGGTCGGCAACGGCGGCGCGTACTGGCTCATCAAGCCCAACTTCGACGACGACCGCACGTGGGCGTTCGGCATCGTCGACGAGGCAGCGAAGATCAACATCAACTCCGCCACCGCCGACACGCTGCTCAAGCTGCCGGGCATGGACGACGCGATCGCCGACGCGATCGTTGACTGGCGCGACACCGACACCGAGGTGACCGGCAGCGGCGCCGAGTCCGAGTACTACCTGCTGCTGCCCGAGCCGTACAACGCGAAAGACCAGGCGTTCGAGACCGTCGAGGAGCTGCTGCTCGTGCGCGACGTCCGCCCGCTCGAGCTGTACGGCGAGGACGCCAACCGCAACGGCGTGCTCGACGCCAACGAAGACGACGCGTCCGACTCGGCGCCCGGCGACAACCGCGACGGCACGCTCGACCGCGGCCTGATCGACTTCGTGACCGTCTACTCCAGCGAGACCGCCAGCAGCTCCGACGCCAACGGCGAGCCGCTCGTCGACGTCAACAGTCAGCAGTCGACGCAGCAGCTTCTGCAGGTGCTCAACGAATCCCTCGGCGACGATCGCGGCGCGGCGGTGCTCGGGGCGATCATCGCCGGTCGCCCGCACCGCAACCTGTTCGACATGTACTACAAGGCGAACCTGACGCCGGAGGAGTTTGACCAGATCTCGCCTCGGCTGACCGCGAGCCAGTCGCAGGGCGGCGGGCGCGGCCAGGGCGGTGGCGGTGGCAACGGCGCCAGCCAGGCGCGTATCGGTCTGGTCGATGTCAACAGCGCCCCGCGCGAGGTGCTCGCCGCGCTGCCGGGCCTCGAGGAATCCGACGCCGACGCGCTGATCGCGGCGCGCAGCTCGCTGACCGACACGTCGAGCGCCTCGAGCTCGTCGAGCAGCACGACCGGCGCGACCACGACCACGCCGACGAGCCTGTCGTGGGTGCTGACGGCGCTGGACCGCGAGAAGGTCATCGGCATCGGCGACTACATCACGAACAAGTCGCTGCAACGTTCGGTCGACATCGTCGCGGTCAGCGCGGGCGGGCGCGCGTTCGAGCGGTACCGCATGGTGTTCGACACGAGCGGCGACACGCCGCGCATCCTGCACTGGCAGCGGCTGACGCACCTCGGCTGGCCGCTCGACCCGCAGATCCTCAAGGACCTGCGCAGCGGCGCGGCCGTGAGCGACCTCGCCCAAACCACGGAGCGCAAACTGTAATGGCACGCACGCCCCGCAACCTGCTCGCCCTGGCGCTGTACGACCGGCGTGTCGTCGCGGCGGAGCTGCGCGGCCGATCGGTCGGCGAGGCGTTCACGCTCGACGTGACCGACGGGCTGTCGTTCGATCAGCCGCAGCAGCTCGGCAAGGCGCTGGCCGAGGCGATGGCGAAGCACGGCGTGTCGTCGCGGCACGCGGTGGTCGGCCTGCCGGCGCGGTGGCTGCTGACGCGCAGCGTCAACGTGCCGGTCACCAACGACGACACGCTCGTCGACATGATGCGGCTGCAGGCGGACCGCGCGTTCGGCGGCGGGGCGCGCGACATGGCGATCGACTACCTGCCCGGCGGTGAGGCCGCGGGTCGGCGCGGCGTGCTGATCGCCGCGACGCTGCGCCGCCGCCTCGATCAGATCAACGCGATGGCGGCCGCCGCGGGGCTGAGCGTCGTGCGGGTGACGTCGACCGCCGCGTGCCTCGCGGGGCACGTCGCCGCGTCGTCGCCTTCGCGCACGTCGACGGAGCTGATGCTGCACGTCACCGCGTACGACACCGAGGCGTCGCTGGTCGGTGCGACCGGCGTCACGGCGATCCGTCACCTCGCCACGTCGAGCAGCGTCGGCGCGACCGGCAGGCCCGACGCGGGCACGCTCAGCGACGAGCTCGACCGCACGATGACCGCCGAGATGGCCGCGGACCCGCCGCGCCGCGTCGTCGTGTGGGGCGACAGCGGACTGAGCGACGCGAACCTCAACACGCTGCGCGATCGGCTGTCGGTCGACGCGGTGGTGCGGGGCGACCCGGCGTCGCTGGCGTCGCTCAACGGCGTGGCGCCCGAGGCCAACCGATACGTCGACGCGATCGCCGTGGCGCGGGCCGCGCTCGGCGACGCCGACGAGATGATCGACGTGCTGCACCCGCGCCTGGCCGTCAAGCCGAAACGCTGGGCCGGAAAGAAGAAGCGCGTCGGCGCGATCGCGATCGCGGGCGTCGCGGCGATCGTGGTCGCGATGTTCGTCCAGCATCAGCTCGCCACGCAGCGCGTCGCCGACCTGAACCAGCAGCTCGCGCGGCTCAAGCCCGACGTCGACGACGCGCGGGCGCTGGTCGATCGCGTGCGCCACGCCGAGGGCTGGTACCGCAGCCGTCCGCGCGCGCTCGAGTGCCTACTGGCGCTCACCAACGCGTTCCCCGATGGATCGAAGATCTGGGCGACGGACCTGACGTTCCGCGACGATCACACCGGCCTGGTGACCGGGCGCTGCACCGACGAGCGCACCGTGCTCGAGGTGCTCGACCGCATCAAGTCCGCGCAGGGCTTTTCGAAGGCGAACCTCGTGTACCTGCGCGAGGCGGGCCGCGGGTCGGACGCGGGCGTGGCGTTCGCGATCGCGTTCGAGTTCGACGAGAAGCAGCCGACGACCACGAAGACCCCCGCCGCGGTGAAGACGCCGCAGGCCAAGACACGCTGAGGAAGCCACGATGTTGTCCAAACGCGAACGCACACTCGGATTGCTCGCCGCCGTCGCCCTCGGCGTGCTGGTGCTCAACGCGTACGCGCTGCAGCCGTGGATCGAGCACAGCCGGGCGCTGAGCGACAAGGCCGAGGCGCTGAGCCTCGAGTTGGACGGCGCGGTGAACCAGATCGACGCGAAAAAGTCCGCGACGCGGCGGTGGCGCGAGATGACCAGCGCGGGCATGCACGTGAGCCGGTCGGAGGCCGAGAGCCAGCTGCTGCACGCGATGCGCGGCTGGTCGTCGTCGGCGCGGCTCAACCTCGTGTCGATCAAGCCCGAACGTTCGTACCAGACCGGCGAGATGACGGAGCTGGTGTACCACGCGTCGGCGAGCGGGCGCATGGACGCGGTGGCGCGGTTCCTCTACGCGATGGAGACCGCGGACCTGCCGGTGCATATCCGGCAGATGCAGATCAGCACCGCGAAGGCGGGCAGCGACGAGCTGACACTCGACCTGCGCGTGTCGACGCTGTGCCACACCGGCGAGCCGGCCAAGCCGACGAAGGGGGGCAAGTGATGCGACACGCGATGGCCATCACGTTGTGCGGCGCGGCGCTGGCGATGCTGTCGACCCTCGGCGCGCCGACACGCGCGGCGGACGCGCCGTCGAACGCGAAGGCCGCGACCCCGACGCCGACGAAGGCGGACGCGCAGCCGAGCTGGGATCGCTACCGGGTGATCGTCGAGCGTAGCATCTTCGCGCAGAGCCGCACGACGCGTGTGGAGAAGCCGCGTGAGACGACGGAGAAGCCCGTCGAAGCGCCGAAGCCGGAGCCGGTGGTTGAGGCGCCGAAGGACCCGGGCACGTACTACGGCCTGGTGGGCGTGAGCCGCGTGGGCGAGCGCTGGATGGCGTTCTTCGAGGACGCGCGCGACGGATCGATCAAGGCGGTGGCGCCGGGCGACACGCTGGCGGGTCGTCGCATCGAGTCGGTCACGCTCGACACCGTCACGGCGGCGACGGACGACAAGACGTCCGACGTGGCGATCGGCTACACGCTGACGGGCGCGGCGCGCGAGACGCCTGCCAAGACCGCCACGCGACCATCAACCTCATCGCCGACGTCGACCGCGTCGAAGCCGGCGTCGTCGTCCACCCAAACCCAACCCGCCGAGGCGCCCTCCGGCGACGCGGCGTCTCTGCTCGAGAGGCTGCGGCAGCGCCGAGCGCAGGAGCTAGGTAAATGACCACCTCACGTACTCACACCGCGCGGTCGATGATCGCGATCGCCGCCGTCGCCACGCTCACCGTCGGCGCGGCGCTGACGCCGTCCACGGCACGCGCGCAGGCCGCCGCCGCGGACACGAAGCCCGCCGCGGCCAACGCCGACGCGCCCAAGGCGCCCGCCGCGGCCGACGGCGACGGCATCTGGCTCAACTTCCGCGACACGCCGGTCGACACCGTGCTCGAGCATCTCTCGGAGGTGGCGGGTGTGGTGATCGTCAAGGACGCGGCGCTGGGCGGGCGCGTGACGGTGATCAGCAAGCAGAAGCTCAGCGTCGCCGAGACGCTCGACGTGCTCAACAGCGTGCTCAAGGCGCAGGGGTTCGCGGCGGTGAAGACCGGCCGCACGCTCAAGATCGTCAAGCTCGCCGACGCCAAGAAGGCGAACATCGCCGTGCGTGTCGGCGCCGAGCCCGAGGAGATCCCCGAGACCGACGAGGTCGTCACGCAGATCGTGCCGATCAAGAACGTCGAGGCGGGGCAGCTGATGAAGGACATCAACGGCCTGATCAGCGACTACGCCGAGGTGTCCGCGAACGCCGGGTCCAACGCGCTGATCATCACCGACACGTCGGCGAACATCCGCCGGCTGGTGAAGATCGTCGCGGCGCTGGACAAGACGGTGTCGGCGGTGAGCGACGTGCGCGTCGTGCCGCTGAAGTACGCGCGGGCGCAGGACGCGGCGCGGCTGGTCAACGAGATCTTCGGACAGAACAGCACGTCGTCGTCACGCTCGCGCAGCCGGGGCGGCGGCTCGTCGTTCTTCTTCAGCCGCTTCGGCGGCGGGCCTCCCGGCAGCAGCCGCGGCGGTGATCAGCCGCAGCAGACGCCCGGCCGCGTCGAAGCGCCCATCAGCGCCTCCGCCGACGAACGCACGAACACCGTCGTGATCAGCGGCCCGCCCGAGACGCTCGACATCGTCGCCGGCGTGCTCAAGGACCTCGACTCCAACCCCGCCGCCGAAGAGGGCGTGTTCGTCTACCACGTGCTCAACGGCCAGGCGGCGAACCTCGAGACCGTTCTCAGCAGCCTCTTCGGCACGTCGTCCAACCGCGGCGGTTCGTCATCGTCTTCGTCGAGCGATCGCATCCGACCCGGCACGACCGGACGCTCGTCGTCCGACACGCGGCGCTCGACCGCGTCGGGCGGCAACGCGCCCGGCGACGCCGGCGGCGACTCCCGCGGCGGTGATTCGCGCGGTGGCGATACGCGCGGGGGCGGCGGCGATTCACGCGGCGGCGGTGACAGCGGTGGCGACCCGCGCCGCGCCTTCTTCGAAGCCATGCAGCGCGGCCTGTCGCAGGAGACCGCCAAGGACGCCGCGGACCTCGTCGGACAGGTCTACGTCGTCGCCGACGAAGACACCAACTCCCTGCTCGTGATGACCTCGCCGACCAACTTCCCGATCGTCAAGAGCATCATCGAACAGCTCGACAAGGCGATCCCGCAGGTGTTCATCAAGGTGCTGATCGCCGAAGTCACCCACAGCGACGACACCGACCTCGGCGTCGAGTTCACGTCGCTCGGCGAGACCGGCGCCGTCACCTTCGGCACCGACTTCGGCATCGAGGCGCAGCTCAACAACAGCGCCGACAACGGCGGCATGGTCGTCCGCGTCACGCAGCCCAACATCACCGCCACCATCCGCGCGCTGCAGGAGCAGGGCAAGCTCGAGATCATTTCGCGGCCGTACATCCTCGCGTCCGACAACCAGGAGGCGATGATCACCATCGGCCAGGAGGTGCCGTTCATCCGCAACACGCGCACCACCGAGACCGGCCAGACCATCAACACCATTCAGTACGACGACGTGGGCATCATTCTCACGGTCACCCCGCACATCAATCCCGACGGGCTCGTGACGATGGAGATCGATCCGGAGATCTCCGCGGTCGGGTCGGACAGCGTGCCGATCTCCGAGTCGCTCAACGCGCCGGTGATCGTCAAGCGTTCGGCGCACAGCCGCGTGGCGATCCAGGACGGGCAGACGATCGTGATCGGCGGCCTGATGGAAGACCGCAACACGACCACCGAGAGCAAGACGCCGATCCTCGGCGACATCCCGCTCCTCGGCTGGCTGTTCAAGCGCGAGCAGAAGGGCAAGGCGAAGACGGAGCTGCTGATCTTCCTCACGCCGCACGTCGCGAAGAACACGAAGGACCTGAACAAGGTGTCGGACGAGGAGAAGAAGGGCGTCGAGGTGCTGCCGGACGCGGTCGGTCCGGGCGTCTACCAGAGGCACCTCGAAGGCATGCAGCGTGGCGGGAACTTCAAGGAGCGGGAGCAGGGCGCCGACGCGGGCGCGCCGGGCTCCACGGGGGCGCCGAAGCCCGTGCCGAGCGTCACGCCGAACACCGCCCCGAGGCCCGCGCCGAACCGACGCAGATAGGGTATGTTGCGGCGATGCGGGGATCGCTGCACATCCTGCTCGCACGTCGTGTCGGCTTCGCCACGGTCGTTACGCTTCTTGCGTTGATGTCGATGTCGTTAGGTGGATGCGCCGAGCCGGGCAGGGGCGCGACGACGCATCGAACCGCGAAGGAATCGCCCGACGCCACGGCTCAGCGTCTGCACGAACTGTGCGAGTACATCCTCATGTACTACGCGCGCCACCGTGCATTGCCGCCGTCGATGGACGCGCTCGTCGCCGACGAGCCGGAGGCCGACGCGCTGCTGCAGCGCACCGGCGAGACGCTGGTGTATCACGCCGACCCGCGCCACGTGCCCGGCCGGCCCGGCATGCTGCTCATCCACGACACCGCCGCGACACGCGACGGCGTGTGGACGATCTTCGTCGAGCCGCAGCAGCGGTCGGGTCAACTCGCCGTTCAGGTTCTGCAGATCAGCGAGCGTGAGCTCAAGGCCGTGATGGGACCCGCGGCGTTGGGACGATAGCCGCCCCGCCCGCCGCGCGCGTCACAAACACGTCCGCCGTGATCTCCGTACGCGCGCGGTAACGCTCGCCGAGCTCATGCGCAATCGCGTCGGCGCGGTCCGTGCGGACGAGGCTGACGGTGCACCCGCCGAACCCGCCGCCGGTCATCCGGCTCCCGTACACGCCGCCGTCCGCGCCGATCGCCATCGCGATGTCGACCATCGCGTCGAGCTCCTCGCAGCTCACCTCGTAGTCGTCGCGCAGCGAGCGGTGGCTCGCGTGCATCAACGCTCCGACGCTCGACCAGTCGCCGCGCGCTATCGCCCCGGCGGCGCGCCGTGTGCGGTCGCATTCGGTAATCACGTGCCGCGCCCGGCGAACGAGCATGTCGACGTCATCGTGGTCATCGTCCGACGCTGCGCGGTCGCGCAGCGTGTCGAGCCTGTCGATCGTCGCCGCGCCGAGGTGAGTCACGCCCATCGCCTCCGCCGCTCGCGCGCACGCCGCGCGCCGCGCCGCGTACGCGCCGTCCGCCAGCGCGTGATGCACGCCGGTGTTGGCGATCAGCACCGCCACCGCCGGGTCGCGCATCGCGATGGGCTCGGCCCGCATCGTGTGACAGTCCAGCAGCAGCGCGTGATCGGCCCGGGCCGCGACGCTGACGTATTGATCCATGATCCCGCAGGGCACGCCCGCGTACTCGTGCTCGACACGCTGGCACAGCCGCGCCTTGTCGAGCGGTGGCAGCGTCACGCCGGTCATCGCCTCCACGAGCGTCGCCGTCGCCACCGCCAGCGCAGCGCTGCTCGACAGCCCGCCGCCGATCGGCACGTCGGACTCGATCACCGCGTCGAACCCGTCGCGCACCACCGCGCCCGCCTTGGCCATCAGCCGCAGCGCGCCGCGCACGTATCGCGCCCAGCCCGGCTCGCTACCGCCGCTCGCGCCCGTGTTGTCGTCCAACCCGAACGCGACCTGCTCATCCACGTTCGCGCTGTACACCCGCGCGAGCCCCGGCCCGGCGTCGTGAGTTGGCCCCGCCGCGATCACCACCCGCCGCTCGATTGCCATCGGCAGCACCAACCCGCCGTTGTAATCCGTATGCTCCCCGATCAGATTCACCCGCCCCGGGGCCGTTACCACCCAACGCGCCGAGCCACCGTACCGCTGCGCATACCGCTCCCGCGTACGCGTCACGTGCTGCGACAACCGATCCGATTCGTGCGATGCCATGCGATCTCCATCCGGCGGGCTGACCCACATCATCCCAACCCGCCCCATCCCCGCAAGCCGCCGTACGCGATACCGTTACGCGTCAAACCCCACGCTTCGATCCCGCCGCCACACCGGCCTCCCCACACCGGCCACCCCACGCCCACCTCCGTCTCGCCCGCACCACGTCCCGCTGCTAAACTGACATCGTTGCGTCCGGCACCCGTAGCTCAGTTGGACAGAGCAGGGCTTTCCTAAAGCTCAGGTCACAGGTTCGAATCCTGTCGGGTGTATTGACTTATATCAATCGGGGTAGGCCGACCCTCCATAAACCCTCCACGGGGTGGAGGGTCGGCTTATTGATTGGGAGAGAACTTGAAGCGATTCAGGATGATGAAGTGGGGGGATTCTGGCCGTCAGCGGAGGCATCGGGATCGTCTTTCGTTTCCCCCTTGCTATCGCCGTTGGGACCGGCTTTCCCGTCACCGTTGTCCGACTTCTTCTTCAAGAAATTGGGGACGTACGTGTTCTGGGTGTGCCTCTTCATTCGTTCGGCCAGCCCGATGTAATGCTGGGTGGTCTCGAACGACTTGTGGCGCATCTTCTTCTGCAACGCCTTCGCCGGGAGCCGCTCGGCGTTCTCCGTGCCACACATTCGTCGCAAGGCATGGAAGCCGTACACATGACACCGGGGCGAGTGTTGGTGGGTCTTGCTACGGCAGGGCAGATGGATACCAGCGGCTCGTTGAATTCGATGGAAGACGTTTCTCAGATGGGTGTCATTGTGATTCCAAGGGAATACTCGCCGGTCCCTGCCTCGGATTGCTTTCAGATGCTCGATGGTGGGTTGCGGCAGGTAATCCACGTCATCACGGTCAGGTTTGTTTGTTTCCGCCAGCGTCACGACCATCCCGGATTCGAGGTCAACCTCGTCCCATGTAAAGGCGAGAATTTCACTGATGCGCCAGCCGGTCGTCACGGCGAATACCAACAATGCTTGCCACCATGCTTCCGCATCACAAGTTTGATCCGCTGGGTCAGTAGCGACATCGCACTTGCTATAGATCAACTCGAAATGCTCGGGTGTGACGATTCGCCCGATCTTGTCCGGCAATCTGAGTCTCTGACATTCGGGAATTTTGTCGATGTAACCCCACTTCATTGCCACCTTGAGAGCGGGCTTGATCGCCGAGATCACTTCGTTGTGGATGGTGTGGCGGGCGGTCTTGTCGCCCTTCTTCTTGCCCGGCTCCTTCGAACGCTTGGCAATGTATTTGTCGAGCATCGCACCGTCGATGGGTTACCTGCCCTTCGATGTGACGAAGCCATTGAAGCTGCCGGGCAACAAGGATCGGTTGGCAGAACGCATCCTCGATGAGCAACAGGTCCACCGTATGATCGCACTGGAGCCGAACCCACGGAATCGAGCCATACTGCTCTTGCTCTACGCTGCTGGGTTGCGGGTGTCGGAGTTGTGCGGATTGAAGTGGCGGGACGGTCAGGACCGTTACGATGGTGGACAGATCACGGTCCACGGCAAGGGCGATAAGACCCGAACCATCCTCCTGCCGGGGTCCGTCTGGATGACTCTGTTGGGACTGCGGGGTGATGCGCCGGAAGATGCCGAGTTCTTTCAATCACGTATGGGTGGAGGTCTGTCGTCGTCGCAGGTGTGGCGGATCGTTCGACGGGCATCGGAGCGGGCCGGGATCAACAAGGACGTGTCGTGCCACTGGCTTCGCCATGCCCATGCTTCGCACGCTCTTGATCGTGGAGCACCGATTCATCTCGTGCAGGCGACTCTTGGCCACGCATCTGTAGCGACGACGGGACGGTACTTACATGCCCGACCCACGGATTCGTCGTCGAAGTATCTATCTGTGAGTTAATCACGGGTGCGGCGTGACGGCAATAATCGTTATCTCGTTCTTGCCGGGTCCATAGCACCAGAAGAGTCTCCAAGCGGCAGAGGCATGGTTCTGCACGTACGCCTCCCACACCTTTTCCTTCTTGTTGTAAGGATTGGGGATCGCATCATATTCGTGCGTCTGGAGGCTCGGATGCTTTGGATTGTTAGATAGCAGATTGATGGCTTTGCATACCTGCTTATACAGTCCTTCTTGCTTGGACGACTTGGACTTCTTCTTTGATTTCTTGTTGTTCTCTTCCCGATTCTTGCGTGCGGTCTCGGCGGCTTGTTTCAATTGAGCGAGCTGCGCCTTGGCTGTGGCTGTTGGGATGATCTTGAACATCAGTATTCGTCGTCTGCGAGTTGGTCAGCCCATTGCTTGATCTCATCCATATCCAGCGGCTCTTCAAGTCGACCGTTAACCGCATCGCTGATCCCAGCCTTCACCGAGGCGAGCGCCATCTCGTTCTTGAACAGCCAAAGCTCTCGCTCAGGAATCGCTGCGGCCAACGTGACAATATATGAACCCGCCTTGACCTCTTCCACGAGCACCGTCTTGTTGGCAAAATCCTTGCCCAACGTCAATCGGCCTCGGCTGTCCAGTAGTTTGGTGGCCATATCCGTTCTCCTAATCATCGGCACTTGATTATACCCGATCCGGGGTAACGAACCAAATGGGCAAATGGGTGTAGCCCATTTATCTAGTCACACAGGCGTTAGACTCGGCAAGTTCCACGTGATTGTCAAGATACTGATGTGTCTATAGTTAGGATGTACACGTCTCGACATGGGACTGACGATCCACTACGGTTTTCACCTCAAGGGCCGCAAGCCCGGTCCTGCCCACCAAGCCGTCGAGCAGCTTCATGCCCACGCCAAGTCGCTACCGTTCAGGTCCGTCGAGGACATCATTGAGCTGACCGGCGAGGCGTGCGACTGGAGCGGCTACAGCCCGGACCACCCGCACCGGTGGCTTCTGATTCAAGCGAGTCAGTGCCTCAACAAGGGCAATGGGATCATCGACGTTCCACCGTCACACGTCATCGCCTTCATCAACCATCCCGGCGACGGGTGCCCGAATAGACACGGGGTGGGCATCATGAGCAAAAGAGATACTTTCGAAGCAAACATCAAGACTCTTAG
The DNA here is from genome assembly GCA_016125285.1 of Phycisphaera sp. Taxonomy (GTDB): domain Bacteria; phylum Planctomycetota; class Phycisphaerae; order Phycisphaerales; family Zrk34; genus RI-212. Next base: position 205,165 of record WGMA01000005.1, on the reverse strand, counting down.
TCGTTTGGGATGTGAAGCAAGCTATGCTATCACTACGATCTCCCGGCACTTCGGGTAATTCGGGCACCCCCAGAACCGCCCCCCGGCGTTCTGCCCTTTCGTCGCCGTCCGCAGCACCATCTCTATGTTGCATTTCGGACAGGTCGGTGTCGTGCCCGGCGAAGCCGAAGCGGAGGCGACCGGAACACCCCCTCCATTGAACACCTCCGTCAACTGCCCCGACAATGCCACGGTGGCCGCCACGCTCGCCGTCAGGACGAAGGACAAGAAGGAAGGTCCCGTGCATCAGATTCAGTTGAGTACGCACGAGGTCACCCCCTAGAGCTTTCTCCATTGGAAAGGTTGTCGACCCTCCATAAACCCTCCATAAACCCTCCACGGAAACCTCAAAGACCCTCCAATGTAAGGGGCACGTGAGGGCTGGCGCAGGTGGATCGAAATCGCCGTAAGGTGCTCGATTGGGTGGCGTTAAATGTCATCCTAACTGTCTCATGTGAAGCTAGTTATGTGAGTTCCTAAAGCTCAGGTCGCAGGTTCGAATCCTGCCGGGTGCGTTTTTCAGTTCTTGGGTAACCGGGGGGTCTGGCGGGTCAATCAATTACTAGGATTACGAAATACGCCCGGGGTGCGGGGCGTTGAACTGGCGGGAGAACGCGAGGGCATCGCATGTCTGGACGTGGCCGAGTTCATTTCGGGTCGTTCCTTTTTGCGGTCGTGGTGATCGCCGGGGGGTCGGTTTGCGCACGTGCGGCGGAGCCGGACGCGGAGGGCGTGGCGTTCTTCGAGCGGTACGTGCGGCCGATCCTTTCGGACCATTGCTACGAGTGCCACTCGGCCAACGCGAAGAAGCTCAAGGGCGGGTTGCTGCTGGACAGCCGCGCGGGTGTGCTGACCGGCGGGGATACCGGGCCGGCGATCGTACCGGGCAAGGTCGACGAGAGCCTGCTGATCAAGGCGGTGCGTTGGGCGGACGCCGACACGAAGATGCCGCCGAAGACGAAGCTGAGCGATCGCCAGATCGAACTGCTGGAGGAGTGGGTGAAGATGGGCGCGCCGGACCCGCGCAAGGGCGGCAATTCCGGGCTGATCAAGCGCGAGATCGATCTCGAAGCGGGCAGGCAGTACTGGGCGTTCGTGAAGCCCGGCGTCATGACCGCGCCGAAGGTGAAGGACACGGCTTGGCCGATGACGGAGACGGACCGCTTCGTGCTGGCGACGCTGGAGTCGAAGGGGCTGACGCCGGTGGCGGACGCGGACCGCGAGACGCTGGTCCGTCGGGTGTACTTCGACCTGATCGGGTTGCCGCCGACACCGCAGCAGGTGGACCGCTTCCTCGCCGATCGCACGTCGCAGGCGCTGGCGAAGGTGGTCGACGAACTGCTGGCCTCGCCGCGTTTCGGTGAACGGTGGGGTCGACATTGGCTGGACGTGGCGCGTTACGCCGAGTCGACGGGCATGGAGCGGAACTTCGCGTATCCGCAGGCGTGGCGTTTCCGCGATTACGTGATCGCGTCGATGAACGCGGACAAGCCTTACGACCGGTTCATCCGCGAGCAGGTGGCGGGCGATCTGATCGAGCCGCTGCCGGGGCAGGACGCGACGGAGCCGGTCATCGCGACGGGGTTCCTGGCGATGGGGCCGAAGTCGCTCAACGAGAAGGACAAGGACCAGTTCCGCATGGACGTGGTCGACGAGCAGATCGACGTGACGAGCCGCGCGGTGCTGGGGCTGACGGTCAGCTGCGCCCGGTGTCACGACCACAAGTTCGATCCGTTCCCGCAGGAAGACTACTACGCCCTGGCGGGGATCTTCACGTCGACGCAGGTGTACTACGGCACGAAGAAGCAGAACGGCAATCGCCAGCCGGGTGAGCTGATGCCGCTGGGCGACGGCGCCGAGGAGGCGGCCGCGGCGCTCAAGGCGCACCGCGCACGCATGGCGGCGCTCAACAAGCAGCTGACCGCGGCGCAGGACAAGCTCAAGAAGCTGGCCAAGGAGGAGAAGAAGCTCAAGGACGGCGACGCGACGAAGCTGGCGAAGATCAACGCGGAGATGGCGGGGATGAAGGCGACGGTGACGGAGCTGGACGAGAAGCTCGACAAGGTCCGCGCCGACGCACCGCCCGAGCCGGAGTATGCGATGGGCCTGGGCGACTCGGACAAGCCGGGCGACTGCCGGGTGCACATCCGCGGCAACCCGGACACGCTGGGCGAATCGGTGCCGCGCGGCTACCTGCGCGTGCTGCCGGCGTCGGACGACGAGCTGAAGATCGACGATCATCACTCCGGCCGCGTGCAGCTGGCGGAGTGGCTGACCGATCCGGAGCACGGCGCGGGTCACCTCGCGGCGCGCGTGATGGTCAACCGCATCTGGCACCACCTGTTCGGCGCGGGCATCGTGCGGACCGTCGACAACTTCGGCGCGTCCGGCGAAGAGCCGAGCGATGCGCGGCTGCTCGATCATCTCGCCACGACGTTCATCGCCGACGGCTGGTCGGTGAAGAAGACCGTGCGGCGGCTGGTGCTCAGCCACGTGTACCGGCTGTCGAACGAGTACAGCGCGGCGAACGACGCGATCGATCCGGACAACCTGCTGCACTGGCGGATGGACCGCCGCCGGCTCGACGCCGAGGCGTTGCGCGACGCGGTGCTCAGCGCGGCCGGCATGCTCGAGCTCGATCCGGTGACGCACAGCGTCGTGGCGGACCTGGACGGCGACATCGAGCGCGACAACAAGATGCTGGCGAAGGTGAAGGGCGTTGCGAGCGACCACCGCAGCGTTTACCTGCCGATCGTGCGGAACGTGGTGCCGGAGATGCTGCAGACGTTCGACTTCGCCGAGCCGAGCATGCTGGTGGGGGCGCGGGACGTGACGACGGTGCCGACGCAGGCGCTGTACATGATGAACAGCCCGTTCGTGCTGAGCCGGTCGAAGCAGATGGCCGAGCGGCTGCTGGGCGACAGCTCGAACGACGACGCGGGCCGGGTGACGCAGGCGTATCGGCTGGCGCTGTGCCGGCTGCCGAGCGAGCAGGAGCGCGTGCGGGCGCTGCGGTACCTCGATGCGACGACGAAGGAACTGAGCGGCGACGCGGCGCGCGTCACGGCGTGGGCCAGCTTCTGCCAGGCGCTGCTGGCCTCGGCGGAGTTCCGCTACATCAACTGACCCGGTTGCGGGTCGCGTAAGGATCCAGACGATGAACGATCTGACACGTCGGAACATCTTGCAGCGGGCCTCGTGCGGGTTCGGCTATCTCGCGTTCGCCGGGCTGGCGACGCAGTGGGCGCAGCGCGGCGCGATCGCCGCGGGGCCGACGGCGTCGAGCGGCGCGGCGGTGATGACGCCCAGCGCCACGGCGCCGCGCGCACCGCACCACGCCGCCCGCGCCAAGCGTGTCATCTTCCTGTGCATGCGCGGCGGGCCGAGCCACGTCGACACGTTCGATCACAAGCCCGCGCTGACCACCGACGCCGGCAAGAAGATCAGCGGGCGCACGCTCATGCCGTCGCCGTGGGGCTTCAAGCGGTACGGCGAGTCGGGCCTGCCGATCAGCGACGTGTTCCCTAACCTCGCGCAGCACGCCGACGACCTGTGCCTGATCAACGGGATGCACGGCGACGTGCCGGCGCACCCCGAGGCGTTCGTGCAGCTGCATACCGGGTCGTTCCAGTTCGTGCGGCCGTCGGTCGGCGCGTGGACGCTGTACGGCCTGGGGACGGACAACGAGAACCTGCCGGGCTTCATCACGATCAATCCCCCGTCGCGTGTCGGCGGGTCGCAGAACTACGGCTCGGCGTTCCTGCCCGCGGCGTTTCAGGGCACGCGCATCGGCTCGCTCGGCGGCGACCTGAAGAACGCCGCGATCGACAACATCCGCCAGTCGCGCCTGTCCGAGTCGGCGCAGCGGCGTCAGATCGATCTCGTGCAGGCGATGAACCGCGACCTGGCGTCGCAGAGCCATGAGGCGCAGGATGTCGAGGGCGTGATCGAGTCGTACGAGCTGGCGTTCCGCATGCAGGCCGCGGTGCCGAGTGTCATGGACCTGACGCGCGAGTCGACGCAGACGCTGGAGATGTACGGTGTCGGTGGCGGCGACACGGATGGCTTCGGGCGGCAGTGTCTGCTGGCGCGGCGCTTCGCGGAGGCGGGCGTGCGGTATATCGAGTTGTCGCACAGCAGTTGGGACCAGCACAACGGCCTCGAAAAGACGCTCGGCAAGAACGCGCGGCAGACCGATCAGCCCATCGCGGCCCTGCTGACCGACCTCAAGCAGCGCGGCATGCTGGAGGATACGCTGGTGGTGTGGGGCGGTGAGTTCGGGCGGACGCCGCACGTCAAGAAGCAGGACGGGCGCGATCACAACCACACCGGCTTCACCTTCTGGATGGCCGGCGGCGGGGTGCGCGGCGGAATCCGTCACGGCGCGACCGACCCCAACGGCATCACCGCCGTGGAAAACACCATGGACTTCCACGACCTGCACGCCACGATCCTGCACCTCATGGGCCTCAATCACGAGCGCCTGACCTACCGCTACGCCGGTCGTGACTTCCGTCTGACCGATGTGTACGGCCATGTCGCCCACGACATCGTCGCCTGATTTTCTTGGCGAACGTGTGGCCCGTCGCGGCCGGGCATGGCCTGTAACCATATCTATATGAGTTGATTGCGCCATATCTGTGCGCCCAACGCATCGGGCTGTACGCCTCCTGCACACGGGTTGACTTGAGAATTGGTCTCAATTAGTATTCGCCGCCAGTGGGATTATTGAGACTCAGGATCAATTAGCCTGGAGGAGTGACATGATGCGATTGTTTGCGATGAAGGTTTCGACCGGCGTGATGATCCTCGGCGTGCTGATCGGTTCGGCGATGGTCGCTGACACGGCCCGCGCGGACCCCCGCCGATTTGGGTACAGCTACGAGACGACCACGATGCCGAAGGGCGCGTGGGAGTACGAGCAGTGGGTCACGTGGAAGACATCGAAGGCCGAGGACCGCAACTTCGACCGCATCGACTTCCGCCACGAGGTGGAGTACGGCCTGGCGGACAACTGGCAGGTCGCGTTCTACCTGTCGGACTGGCGATACGAGCACGGCGACAGCGTCGAGGACGACGGGACGAGCTGGCAGAACGTCGCGCTCGAGACGATCTACTCGATTACCAATCCCGTGACCGACCCGATCGGCTCGGCGGTGTACGGCGAGGTCAGGATCGGCGAGCACGAGGTGGGCGTCGAGGGCAAGCTGCTGCTTCAGAAGGACATCGGCCCGTGGTCGATCGTGTGGAACGGCATCCTCGAAGCGGAGTGGGAAGGCGAGGAGTTCGGCGACTACGACGAGCGGGCGGGCGAGCTGGCGCAGACGTTCGGCGTCAGCTACCAGATCGTCCCCCAACTGACGGCGGGGTTCGAGTTGCTGCACGAGATCGGTATCGACGAGTGGGAGGAGTTCGGCGACCACGTGGTGTACGTCGGGCCGAACGTGTCGTATCGCGGCAAGGGCTGGTTCATCACGGTCACGCCGCTGTTCCAGGTGACGGACCTGGCCGACGAGGCGGACTTCGAGACGCGCTTCCTGTTCGGCATCGAGTTCTAGAGCGGCATGAGGGAGGCGGCCGTCTCGGGACGTCGCCTCGCGGAGGGTTGTTCCATGTGCGCGAAACGTGTGAGCACGAATCGTCTGCACCACCCACTCGGGGCGGCGGCGGTGGTCGTCGTCGCCCTGTTTACCTCCGGCTGCATGACGCTGGAGCAGATGGCGCCGCCGGTGACCACGGAGCTGACGGCGTACGCGCAGGACAACGGTCAGACGCTCGCGGAGGGGCGGCGTATCTACCTCACGACCTGCGCCAAGTGCCACGCGGTCGAGCCGATCGGCCGGTACAGCCTGGCCCGCTGGCGGCGGATCATGCCGGACATGCTCGACGAGGCGAAGCTCACCGGCGCGGAGGCCGACGCGGTGACGACCTACGTGATGACCGCACGCCGGGCCTTGGACAACCCGGCGTTCAACGCCAAACCGGGCGCCTGAACAAGATTCATACCGATATCACGCGACCGCGTCGCCGGATTTACCCCGGCGGCGCGGTTATGATGTGCGGCACCAATCAGCCATCTCTATGGAGGCGCACGGGCCATGGGCACACACGCGAGCAGCGGCGGGGCGGTCGGGCGGTTGGCGGTGATTATCGCGGCGACCGCAGCGGTGACGTGGGCGGCGGTATCGCCTGCGTCGGCGGAGAACTGGCCGCGGTTCGGCGGGGCGGACGGCAGTTTTCACAGCGGTGAGACCGGCGTGCCGGTGAAGTGGACGAAGGCGGACGTGGCGTGGCGTGTGGACCTGCCCGGTCGCGGGCAGTCGTCGCCGGTGGTGTGGGGCGACCGCATTTACGTCACCAGCGCTTCAACCGACGGCAAGACGCGCAGCGTGCTGTGCGTGAACCGCGCCGACGGCAAGACGCTGTGGCGGGCCGACGTGCCCACCACGTCGCACGAAGACCTGCACAAGATGAACAGCTACGCCACGCCCACCTGCGCCACCGACGGCCAGCGCGTCGTGGCGTTCTTCGGCCCGGCGGGGCTGCACTGCTTCGACGCCGCGACGGGCAAGCCGATCTGGTCGCGCACCGACCTCGGCCCGCTGCCCTTCGTGTGGGGCACCGCCGCGTCACCGGTCATCGTCGACGACATGGTCGTGCAGAACTGCGATGCGATCGGCCCGTCGTACCTCATCGCGGTCAACAAGGAATCCGGCAAGACGATCTGGAAGACCGAACGCAAGGAAAAGCCAAAGGGTGGCTGGTCGACGCCGTTCGTCATCGACACCGGCAAGCGTCGCGAGCTGATCCTCAACGGCGAGTTTGGCGTCAAGGGATACGACCCGAAGACCGGCGCCGAGCTGTGGTTCTGCAAGAGCTTCAACGGCCGCGGCACGCCGATCCCCGCGTGGGCGCACGGCACGCTGATCACCCTCAACGGCCTGTCCGGCGACATCTACGCGGTGAAGCCCGGCGGGTCGGGCGACGTGACCAAGACGCACATGGCCTGGCACACCACACGTAAGGGTGGCCGCGACCTGCCGTCGCCGGTCGTCGTCGGCGACTACATCTTCACGGTCTCGATGTCGGGCATCGCCTCGGGCTACAACGCGAAGACGGGCGAGACGCTGTTTGTTGAGCGGATGGACGCGACATACAGCGGCTCGCCGGTCGTGGTCGCCGGGCTGGTGTACATCACCAGCGAGGCCGGGGTCACCAGCGTCGTGAAGCCGGGCGACAAGCTGGCGGTCACGGCGACGAACAGCGTCGGTGCGACCGGCGACGAGATCTTCCGCGCCACGCCCGCGATCAGCGAGGGGCAGGTGTTCCTCCGCAGCGACACGGCGTTGTACTGCGTCGGTCGCCGGGCCGCGGAATAACCCCAACCCCCCGCCAATTCGCCCGCTGCGCCGCTGACAGGGCGACGCATATCTGCTTGTGACTCGTGCGCATGGGCACTACACTAACCGCCTTCAAACCGGTCGTACCGGCACGGGTTTACGTGCGCGGGCGGCCCTAGCTGGGAGCGCGACGTGTTCAACTGGCGCAACAGGGGCATCGGTAGTTTCTTCCTCGCGGCGACGCTGCTCATCGGCGTCGCCGGGATCGACGCGGCGTGGGGTCAGACCGACGTGGCCAACCGCCCCGTCTCCGAGGTGCGTGTCGAGGGAACGAAGCAGGTCAGCGAGCAGCTCGTCCGCAACCAGATCACGCTCGAGCCCGGCAATCCCTACAACCCCGACATCGTCGCTCGCGATATCAACAACATCACCCGTCTCGGACGCTTCGCCACCGTGCGCGTCCGCGTCGATCCCAAGCCCGACGGCTCGATTGTCGTCACCTACGTCGTCGACGAGCAGAAGCTGCTGTCCGACGTGCAGGTCGTGGGCAACAAGGCGATCAGCGACCAGGAGGTCATGTCGAAGGTGCTGCTGCGTGCCGGCGACCCGCAGGACACGTTCCTCATCGATCGCGCCCGCATGGCCGTCCGCGACTACTACCGCGAGAAGGGCTACTTCCTCGCGGACGTGGACGTGGATCAGCAGACGCTCGACGACAACGGCATCCTCATCCTGCGCGTGCGCGAGGGACCGCGTATCCGCGTCCGCGAGATCGCCTGGGAAGGCAACGAGACGTTCAAGGACAAGGAGATCGCCTCGAAGATCCGCACGCAGCGCTACGTGTTCATCTTCTCCAAGGGCATCCTGTCGAAGGACGCGCTGGACAAGGACGTGGCGCGGGTCCGCGACTTCTACGAGCAGCGCGGCTACCTCGACGTGCGTGTCGGCCGCCGCATCGACCTCGCCGAGGACCAGAAGGACGCGAAGATCACGTTCGTCATCGACGAGGGCCGCCAGTACACCGTCGCGAGCATGGAGATCGAGGGCAACTCGGTCTACTCGTCGGAGCAGATCGCACGAGCGATGGACCTGAAGGTCGGCGACGTGTTCAGCCTCACGCGTCTGCGTCAGACGGACGATTCGGTCAAGGCGTTATACGACAAGCTGGGCATGCTCGAGAGCCACGTGACCGTGCAGCGTGTGTTCCACCCGACCGACCCGACGGTGGACCTGAAGGTCAAGATCACCGAATCGCGTCGGGCGGTCGTGGGCAACGTGGTGATCCGCGGCAACGAGCTGACGCAGGACAAGGTCGTCCGCCGGCAGATCCGCGGCATCGAGCCCGGCCGGGCGTGGGACGGCACGGGCATCCCCGAGTCCGAGCAGAACATCCGCGAGACCCGCCTGTTCCGCGAGGCGAAGGTCACCGTCATGGGCGAGCCGGACGACGAGACGCGCGACGCGCTGGTCGAGGTCAAGGAAGCGAACACCGGCTCGGTGAGCTTCGGCGCGGCGGTCAGTTCGGACGCCGGCGTGTTCGGCGCCATCGACCTGACGCAGCGCAACTTCGACATCGCCGACCTGCCCGAGTCTTGGGGCGAGTTCTTCACCGGGCGCGCCTTCCGCGGCGCCGGCCAGTTCTTCCAGATCGCGCTGCAGCCCGGCGACCAGTTCCAGCGGTACCAGGTGCAGTTCCGCGAGCCGTTCATGTTCGACACCGACTACTTCCTGGACACCAACCTGTTCTACTTCACGCGGCAGCGTGAGAACTGGGACGAGGAACGCATCGGCGCGACGCTGGGCGTCGGCAAGCGGTTCGGCGACGTGTGGTCGGCCTCGATCCGCTCGCGCGTCGAGCAGGTCAGCGTCACCGGCGTGGAGAAGGATGCGCCGATCGACGCCAAGGCGATCGAAGACGAGAACAACCTCATCACGGGCCTGGGCTTCAGCGTCACACGCAGCACCGTCGACAGCCGCCTGTTCCCGACGGTCGGCAGCCGACTCATCGCCGGCATCGAGCAGGCCGGGGCGTTGGGCGGCGACGCGAGCTTCACGCGTTTCAACTTCGAGCACAACGCGTTCTTCACCATCGACGAGGACTTCTTCGGCCGAAAGACGGTGCTGAGCCTGCGGACGGAGATGGGCTACATCCTCAACAACGCCACGCGGTCGGTTGACGATACCAACAGCGTGTCGCACAAGATCTCCGACGTGCCGATCTACGAGCGCTACTACGCCGGTGGTCACCGCAACTTCCGCGGCTTCGACTTCCGCGGCGTGGGCCCGCGCGGTATCCAGTACAACACCGGCAAGCTCGGCAACGATCCGATCGGCGGCGAGTGGATGTTCCTGCTGGGCCTGGAGTACAACTACCCGATCTACGAAGACGTCCTCCGCGGCGTGCTGTTCGTCGACACCGGCACCGTGCAGGAAGACTTCGGATTCGACCAGTACCGCGTGTCGGTCGGCGGCGGTATCCGCCTGAAGCTGCCGTTCTTCGGCGCCGCGCCGTTCGCGTTTGACCTCGCCTACCCGCTGGTCAAGCAAGAGGGTGACAACACGCAGTTCTTCAGCTTCGACATCGCGCTGCCGTTCTGAGCGTCGACATTCACGGAGAAAGTTGCCCGCGAGCGCGAACCTGAACGCCGCCGCGGGTACTACCAGTCAAATGACGACCGTGGCCCACAACGAAGCGCTGCGTTACCCGGCGTCGGGTGGGGCGGAGGATCTCCGCTCGATCACCGACGGGGAGCTGTTGGCGTGTCTGCGTGACGGTCGTCGCGCCGCGCTGGCGGAGCTGGCCGAGCGTTACGCCGGGCCGCTCACACGCGTGGCGTACCTGCACCTGGGCGACAGCCACGCGGCGGAGGACGCGTCGCAGGACGCGCTGCTGGCGGCGTGGGACGCGGCGGGACGCACGGATCGGGCGACGCCGCTGTGGCCCTGGCTGCTCGGCATCGTCGCCAACCGGTGCCGCAAGCAGCTGCGGACGCTTGGGCGTCGCCGACGGCGGGAGCAGCTCGCCGGCCACGCGACGCGGGACCGGCAGCGCGGCGCGTCGTCGGACGCGTCGGCGGGCGTCGAGCGTGACGACCGCCTGGAGGCGATGCGTCGCGCGTTGCTGACGCTCGACGACGCCCACCGCATCGCCGTGATCCTGCGGTACGAGCAGGGCCTGAGCGTTGCGGACACCGCCACGGCGTTGAAGGTGCCCGAGGGAACGATCAAGAGGCGTTGTTTCACGGCTGTCAGACGATTGAGGAGCGAGCTCGGCGCGTGATCCGCCGCCACGGCGAAGCGCGACCGCGCTCGACAGAACCATGAGCAAGCGACAGACCGATCACGACTTTGAACAGATGCTGCGGCACGACCTGCGTGACGCGGCGGCCGAGGCTCCCTGCGGGCCGAGCGCCGACGACCTGATGAACGCGCTGGACCGCCGCCGTGTGCGTCGCGCCGCGCTCGGCGCGATCGCCGGCGCGGCGCTGGCGGCCGGGCTGACGCTGTGGGTCACCGTGTTGTCGAACCCCGCGGACGTCGATACCATCGCCCCCTTCGCGGGCGGCGGCGCGGTCGCCGAGCGACACGCGGCGCCCACCGAGCCGCCGACGACGCGGCGCGAAGTCGCCATGGTCGACACGCCGGCAACCGTCGACGCGGCGCGAGCCCGCACGGCGTCCACGCACGCCGCGACCGTCGACTACCTCACGCAGAGCCTGCTCGGTGCGGGCGCCGACGTGAACCCCGCGAGCGACGAGGCGTTGAACGAGGGCTCGGTGGCCGTCGATCCGCGTATCGACCTGCGGTCGACGTCGTCGGTGCTGGCGGTGCTGGCCAGCGCGGACAGCCCGTTGAACGGGCACGTGTGGCTCGTCGCGGCCCGCTGAACGAAACAAGACACGCCCGTCGAAGCACGGCGGGCCCGTTTGATCAGGATGGCGCCTGCGTAGGCGTCGGACGAAGGATTCGCACCCGGAGAAGGCAAACAAGCAACCAAGGAGTTGATTCGATGACTTCACGTCAGATGTGGTTTGTGGCGGCGATGATGGCCGTCGTGGCGAGCGTGACCGTGTTGAGCATGCAGCAGGCCCAGGGCCAGGCCGGCGAAAAGCTGAGCGTGGCGGTGGTGGACGTGCAGGGCGTGTTCCAGGCGCTGAAGGAGCGCGGCGACATCGAGGGCGATATCACCGGCATGACCGAGAAGATCCAGCAGGAGGAGCAGAAGCTCGCCCAGGAGCTCAAGGCGCTGGAGAACGACCTGACCGTGCTCGCCCCGGACTCCGAGCCGTACCGCCAGACCAAGGAGAAGCTCGAGATGAAGGCGATCTACCTTCAGTCGTGGAAGGGCTTCCAGAAGCGTCAGCTCGAGAATGAGAAGACGCTGCGCATCGAGGGCCTGTACAACAAGGTCGTCGCGGCGGTGGCGCGTATCGCCGAGCAGAAGAACCTTGACCTGGTGCTGCACAAGGACGACGCGGAGAACCTGCGTGCGGCCAACCAGCAGCAGCTCGTCGCCCTGATCCAGGTCCGCAAGGTGCTGTTCAACAAGAAGTCGCTGGACATCACCGAGCAGGTCACCCAGCTGATGAACAACGAGTACGTCAACAAGAAGTAACGTCTCGTTGATCGCGACATTGAGAACCCACGGGCCGGGCGGTCCGTGGGTTTTTCATTCCTCGACGCCCGTCCCGCGCGGCGCACCTGTCGGATGCGGTTCGCGGGCGGGCGTCGACCCCGTGTAGAATGACGCGATTGATGCGACCCGTCGCCGTGTGTGCGGCGGGCGTGACCCCGAGACCCTGCCATGACGTGGACCACCCAACAGATCGCGGAACTGACCGGCGGCCAGCTCCGCGGGCCCGGCGACGTGTCCGTCGGCGGGATCGACACGCTGGAGACCGCCGCGCCGAACCAGCTGACGTTCATCGGCGACGCCAAGTACGCCCGCAAGTGGCCGCAGTCGAAGGCCGTGGCCGCGCTGGTCGCACGCAAGGTCGAGATGCCGCAGGACGGCGCCCGCCCGATCATCGCCGTCGACAACGTCGACATCGCCGTGGCCAAGGTCCTCGAAGCCATGGCCCCGCCGCCCACGCAGCCCGAGCCCGGCGTGCATCCGACCGCGTTTGTCGATCCGTCCGCCACGCTCGGCGACGACGTCCGCATCGGCCCGCACGTGGTCGTCGGCCCCAACGTCACCATCGGCGACCGCGCCGTGCTGCACCCCAACGTCACCGTCCTGGCCGACTCGGCCGTCGGCGCCGACTCGGTCATGTGGCCCGGCGTGGTCATCCGCGAGCGGTGCACCATCGGCCAGCGCTGCATCTTTCACCCCAACGTCACCATCGGCGCCGACGGGTTCGGCTACCGGCCGGACCCCGGCGGACGCGGCATCGTCAAGATCCCGCAGATCGGCACCGTCGAGATCGGCAACGACGTCGAGCTCGGCGCCGGGTCGTGCGTCGACCGCGGCAAGTTTGGCCCGACGGTCGTCGGCGACATGTGCAAGGTCGACAACCTCGTGCAGATCGCCCACAACTGCCGCGTGGGGCGCTGCGTGATCATCGCTGGCAAGGCGGGCCTCGCGGGGTCTGTGACGGTGGGTGACGGCGTGGTGATCGGCGGCGGCGCGCTGCTCAAGGACCACATCACGGTGGGCGACGGCGCGACGATCGCCGGGCAGGCCGCGGTGATGACCGACGTCCCGTCCGGCGGCACGTGGGTCGGATACCCGGCCAAAGATGCTAGAATAGCCGGTAGAGAGTACGCAGCGATCGCCAAGCTGCCCGATGTGCTGAAACAGATGAAGAAGATCCTCCGCGAAGACCGATAATAGGGGCAGCGACGCGACCGCCGCGCCGGCGCGATGGTTGCGACCGGTCGTTACCCGAACATCGACCACGGAACCCCTGACCGACTGACCATTGAAATGACCCCGCCCGTCGAGAAACAACGCACGATCCAGGACACGACCCTCGTGGAAGGGCCCGGCCTGTTCATGGGCGAGAAGGCGTCGGTGCGCTTCCGCCCGGCGCCGGACAACCACGGCGTGGTGTTCGTGCGGGTCGACGTGACCGAGGGCGGCGAGCCGGTGCGGATCCCGGCGCTGGTCACGAATGTGACGAAGCGCGCCCGGCGGACGACGCTGCGGCGCGGGCCGGCGAGCATCGAAACGTGCGAGCACTGCCTCAGCGCCGTGGCGGGGCTGAACATCGACAACCTGATCATCGAGGTGCAGGGTCCGGAGCTGCCGGGCGTCGACGGATCGGCCGCGCCTTACGTCGAGGCGTTGCAGGCGGCGGGGGTGGTCGAGCAGGAGGCGCCGCGGCGCACGCTGGTGATCACCGAGCCGGTGACGGTCGCCGACGGCGACGCGATGATCGCCGCGCTGCCGGCCGACACGACGCACATGCAGGTGCTCTACGACCTGGACTACGGCTCGGAGAGCCACATCCCCAAGCAGCTGTACGCGTTCAACGCCAACAACGGCGACTACATCCACAACATCGCCCCAGCGCGGACGTTCGTGCTCGAAGAGGAGGCCGAGGCGCTGCGCAAGAGCGGGCTCGGCACGCACCTCACGCCGAACGATGTGCTGGTGATCGGCGCGACCGGGCCGCTGGGCGAGAACGCGATGCGGTTCGACGACGAGCCGGTGCGCCACAAGATCGTCGACCTCATCGGCGACCTATCGCTGGTCGGCTGCCCGATCCGCGGGCGCATCGTCGCGTACAAGTCCGGCCACGCGCTGAACCACCGCCTCGCCCGCGAGCTGCTGAAGCTGATGACCACGCAGCACCGCAGCTCGCTGCTGAGCCAGGACGGCGTGATCGACATCCGCAAGATCCAACGCATCCTCCCGCACCGCTACCCGATGCTGCTGATCGACCGCGTGCTGGAGATCGACGGCGATCGCCGCGCGGTCGGCGTCAAGAACGTCACCATCAACGAACAGTTCCTGCAGGGCCACTTCCCCGGCACACCCATCATGCCCGGCGTGCTGATCGTTGAGGCGATGGCGCAGCTGTCGGGCGTGCTGCTGTCGAGCAAGCTCGAGCACACCGGCAAGCTCGCCGTGCTGCTGTCGATGGACAAGGTCAAGCTCCGCAAACCCGTCACGCCCGGCGACCAGCTGGTCATCGAGGCCGAGACCATCCGCGTGCGCAGCCGCACCGGGCACACACGCTGCCGGGCCTATGTCGGGTCCAGCCTCGCCGCCGAGGCGCAGATCAAATTCATGCTCGTCGACGCCGAACAAGAGTAAGTGACCAATGACCAAATCCCAATGCCCAATGCCACGCGCCGACGCGCGATCGTGGTGCAGCATGCCGACAATCGATGGCGGATGTTGGTCATTGGTGCTTGCTCATTGGTCATTTCCACAGTGCGGCCGAACCGCGGACTGATCACGAACACCCCGCGGTGACCGCACGTGCCGCACTGAACGAGACAAACCATGCCTGACATCCATCCCACAGCCGTCGTCGACCGCAACGCCAAGCTCGCGGACGACGTGCGCGTCGGCGCGTACTCCGTCATCGGGCCCCGCGCCGTCATCGGCAAGGGCACCGTCATCGGCGTCCACTGCGTCATCGAGAACGACACCACCATCGGCGCCTACAACCGCGTGTTCCACCACGTCTGCCTCGGCCAGCTGCCCCAGGACCTCAAGTTCCGTGGCGAGTCGGCCAGGCTCGTCATCGGTGACCACAACGACATCCGTGAAAACGTCACGATGCACATCGGCACCGAGAACGGCGGCGGGCTGACCAGCGTCGGCGATCACAACTTCATCATGTGCGGCGCCCACGTCGCCCACGACTGCCACGTCCGCAGCCACACCATCCTGTCCAACAACGTGCTGCTCGCCGGGCACGTGATCGTCGAAGACTACGCGGTGCTGTCGGGCGGCGCGGCGCTGAGCCACTACGTCCGCGTCGGGCGGTACGCGTTCATCGGCGGCCTGGCCGGCGTCGTGCACGACTGCCCGCCGTTCCTCCGCTGCGACGGTCACCCGGCCCGCGTCCGCGGCATCAACACCACGCACCTCACGCGCCACAAGTTCGACGCCGAGACCCTCGACCGCCTCAAGAGCGCCTACATGCTGATGTACGGTCGCAAGGCCAACAGCCTCGCGGTCGCGCTCGAAGAGGCCGAGGCGAAGTACGGCGACGACCCGCGCGTGATGGAACTGCTCAACGCGGTCCGCGAGATGTCCGAGGCGCCCAACGGCCGCCACCTCGAAACGCAGCGCCCCGACGACAAGCGCAAGACCACGCCGCGGTGACGGGACTTGCTTCGCTCGTGATGGTTGATGCTGGATGGCTCGCTGGCGCTCGCGATGCTGGATCAGCGCACCGAACGCCCGACACTGCGAGCAAGGCGCGACAGGTCGGGATCAGGGCATGATCATTCCGATACGATTCCCCAGCATCCAGCATCCAGCATCCAGCATCCAGCATCCAGCATCCAGCATCCAGCATCCAGCATCCAGCATCCAGCATCCAGCATCCAGCATCACTTCAGCCGCGCGGGCTTTTCGCTCTCGTCCTGCACGTACAGGTCCGGGTAGAACTCCAGCTTCATGTCTTCACCCTTGCGGGTCATGCGGCTGAAGCGGCAGTGCTGCGCCTCGATGTGGTCCACGACCGCCTTGAATTCCGGCACGTAATCGATGACGAGCTTGATCGCATCGCGGTCGCGGCAGCGTTTGACGGCCTCGGTGAGCAGCGCGTCGCGCGCGTCGCCGAAGGGCAGCGCGGGGTCGACGTACATGTCTCGCACATGCGACACGCCGAACGGCAGGTGCGTGACGCCGACCGACGCGGTGATCCGCCCGCCGTGCTGCATCCAGAGGAACTCGTGGTTCGCGTGGATCGCATCGACGCGGACGGGCGTCAGTTCGAGCGTCGCCTCGGCCGCGGGCGTGAGGGGCGCCGCCTGCTGCGCGTAACGCTTGTACGGGCTGCCGGTGTAGGTGTTCGTGGTGTACGTGGCGGAGAGCTTCCGCGACACGTCGTCGTCGCTGCGCGTATCGATCGCGTCAGCGGACCCGCTGCCCGCCAGCGTGCTGGCCAACATCGACAACAGAAAGAGACGTTTCACCTGTGTGTCCTCCTTCGTGATTGAGGCACGATCGGTGCAGTCACTTCTTCATAGTACGCGTGCGGACCCCCGCCGGGTTCGCGCGCTGCCAGACCTGGGACTGGATCGTTGGCCGGTCCCACTAACGCGCATCGGGGCGATGTGGATAGGGAAGTCAGGTGGAAAACGCGATATTGGCCTGCTTTTCCGGAGTCAGGGGGTCGACCCGGTAGCGTCACCGGCGTCGGGCCCATCGGCGGGTTGATCTTCCGAAGCGGCTACGGGGGCGGTCGTCGGCGTGGCCCACCCGCCGACGAGCGGACGGTCGGCCCGCGACCAGAAGAACATGCACAGCACGCCGATGGCGAACATGCCGATGCTCAGCCACTGCCCGCGCGTCAGCCCCAGCGCCTGGAAGCCGATGTGCGCATCGGGCATACGCCAGTGCTCGTCGAGCACCCGCACGACCGCGTAGCCCACGAGGAACGCCCCGGCGATGAAGCCCGGCTTACGCGGCTTGCGCCACAGCCAGCCGAGCACCAGAAACAGCGTCAGCCCCTCGAGCCCCGCCGCGTAGAGCTGCGACGGGTGCCGCGCCACGAGCACCGGCTCGATCATCTGCGTGATCGTGTGGCCCGCCGCGGTGTCGCCGTTGACGACCTCCACGATCTTGTGCACCACCTGCGTGACGATGTCGATGTCTTCCTGCGTCGGCTGACGCTGCGCGAAGTGCGACACCGACTGCTGCCACTGCGGTTCGGTCACGCCGAGGTGCTCGGGCCCCAGCGTCCGCACCGCCTCACCCAGCTCCGACAGCCGGTGCGCCAGACCCTGCGCCTGTTCCGACGTCGTGTGATCCGCCATGATCTGCACCGGCCACTCCGTGATCTCCTTGGGGAACTTCACCGCCAGCGGGAAGTTCGGATCGCACGGGCGACCCAGCAGCTCGGAGTTGATGAAGTTGGCGATCCGGCCGAAGAACACGCCGATCGTTCCGGTGAACGTGCACAGGTCGAACAGGTGCAGCGTGGTCACCGCGTGTCGCCGCGCGTAGATCACACACGCGATCATGATGCCGATGATCCCGCCGTGGCTGGCCATGCCGCCCTCGTTGATCTTCAGCACGCCCCACCAGGGCATCTCGCTGGAGAAGTCCCAGAACAGGTCGATGCGGTAGAACAGGCAGTAGCCCAGGCGGCCGCCCAGCACCGTGCCGATCGCCACGGCCAGGACGAAGTCGCTGACGTGATCGACGGGGATCAACGCGTGGCCGCGTTTCGCCAGCCGCTTGACGATCAGCCACGCCGCGACGAACCCCATCACGTAGCTCAGCCCGTACCATCGGATCCCCAGCGACTCGAACGGCCCCACGGCATAGGGCCCGATGAAATACGGGTTGAGCCGATGCACGTAAACCGCCAGCGTGTTGATCATTCCGAGCGTCATGGAATCGGCTAAGGTCGGCCGATGGGCGGGCAAAGTCAAGCGAGCGTTTGGCTACGAACCCGGGCCGCGGGGCTTCATTTTCCATTTACCATTTTCCAATTGTCATTTTCCATTTCGGAACCCTCTACGAAGGTGCTGTGGATGCTGGGTACGGGCTCTGAAATGGCAAATGGAAAATGAGCAATGGAAAATGGCAAATTCCCTCCAGACGCTCGCCTGAAAAAAAATCAGATCGGCGACACAGGTTTTGCCTCCGGCGCGCGATACTTACATAGAGAGCACCCCGCCGACGGCGGGACAGATTACGACAGTCAGGCACGCACATGACCGGGCACGACACGCAAAGCACGCATGACACGGGGTTTGTGGAGAATGGGCCGACCGAGCCCGTCAGCCACGAGATGTTCCTGCGTCTGTACAGCGTCGCCCAGCGGCGTGTGCATGCTTACATCGGGGCGTTCCTGCCGAACGCCGCGGACGTCGACGAGGTGCTGCAGGAGACCAGCGTGGTGCTTTGGCGGAAGTTCGGTGAGTTCGAGAGCGGGGCGGATCGGGCCGAGGAAGCCGAGCGATTCGTGCGATGGTCCTGCGGCGTGGCGCGGTTCGAGGTGTTGCGGTTCATGCGACAGCACCGCGGCGCGGCCATGCCCCTGGACGATCGCACGCTGGACGTGCTCGCCGACGAGCACCAGGCGATGAGCGATGAGCTCGACGAGCGCCGCTCGGCGCTGCAGCGCTGCATGCAGCGGCTGCGGGACGTCGACCGCGTGCTGGTCCAGCGGTGCTACGAGCGCGGCGTGACCGCCAAGGAGGTCGCCGACGAGCTCGGTCGACCGGTCAACTCGGTCTACAAGTCGCTCGGTCGCATCCGCGTGTCCCTGCTTCAGTGCATCCAGCGTCGGCTCGAGACCGGCGGGGAGGCGATGGCGTGAGCGTCGAGCGTGACGAACATCTCGACGACGCGCACGCCGACGAACTGACGGCGCTGCTCGGTCGCTACTGCGACGGCACGGCGACGTCGGCCGATCACGAGCGTCTGGCGGAGCTGATCCGCGACGACGCCGAGGCGCGGCGGCACTACCTGCGGTACATGGCGTTGCACGCCGACCTGCAGTGGAACGCCACCGCGGAGATGGGCCTGCCGATGGCGTGTGACGCCGAGCAGCCCGAGACGTATTCCCTTTCGCGTGCCCTGACAGGCGGGGCGGACCACAGCTCCGGGTCCGCCCCCGCCCTGTCATATTTCGCATACTTCACCCGCATCGCCGCGGCGATCGTCGTCGTCGCCTCCCTCGTGGTGGCGGTGATGGCGCTGTCCAGAAGCGGCCACAACGACGGTGGTGACGAGCTCGCGGAGGTTGCACCGGCGATGGTCCGGCCGACGACCGTCGCGACCGTCGTCGACGTGACCAACGCCGAGTGGGCCGACGAGGCCTCGGCCGACATGCTTCAGCCCGGCACGTCGCTTGAGCCCGGGGCGCTGCATCTGCGTCGCGGGTCGGCGCAGCTGGTGCTCGGTCGCGGCTCGATCGTCACGATGCTCGGCGACACGAAGCTGGAGATGATCGGCGACAACGCCTGTCGCCTGCTCCGCGGACGCATCGCCGTGTACGTGCCGGAGTGGGCCATCGGCTTCACCGTTCACACCCCCTCCGCGATGGTCACCGACCTGGGCACCGAATTCGGCGTCGAGGTCGACGGCAATGACCGCACCGAGGTGCACGTGTTCCAGGGGATCGTCGAGGTCGGCAGCGCCGACGGCGACGTGTCCGAGGCGCAGCGTCTGACCAAGGGCCAGGCACGCATGTTCGGCCCGACGGCGCCGACCGGCGGGCAGGTCGTCTCGCTCCGTCCCGCTCGCTTCGAGCACGACGGTCACATCACCGCGCCGCTGCCGGACGGCGTGGTGCGGGTCCGCGGCGCGGTGCACTCGATCGACGCCCCGCCGTCGCTGGCGCGTGGCCGCTTCGAGCACAACGCACGCATCGCGCTGATCCCCGAGCGGCAGGGCGTCAAGCTCGTCGACCCGCTCACCGTGACGTTCCCGCGCCGGCCCGGCCTCTGGGCCACGTCGGACAGCGGCAACTTCGTCATCGCCCCCGGCAAGAAGGTCGACGTGTTCCTGCTGCACTTCGACCCCGTCGGCACGCCCGGCAACGACAAGAGCGTCAGCCTCGCCGGGTCCGTGCGGTTCGACCGCCCGATCCTCGGCGTCATCGCCTCCGACGAGCACCTCCAGGCCAGCGACGAACTGCTCGGCCTGCCCAACATGATCTACGACGCCACCCCGAACGGCGGGCGTGGCTTCGACGGCGGATTCAGCGATTCGCTGACCATCAGCGCCGACCGGAAGGAACTGTTCCTCCAGCTGACCGCCACGGGCGCCATCGACCAGGTGCGCGTCTTGGTCGTCTCCAAGTAAGACGACACGTCGCCTCCGCACGAGGCGGCTCCGCAAGCACGAACCTCACCTGATGGAGATTCCGCATGGGCCATCACGCTATCCCTTCGCGCCGACCGCGACGCACGACACGCCGGGACGCACGCGGCTTCACGATCGTCGAGCTGCTCGTGGTGATGTCGATCCTCGTGCTGCTGCTGTCGATCGTGCTGCCGTCGATGGCTCGCTCGCGTGAGATCGGACGTCGCGCCGTCTGCGCCTCGCGTCAGCACCAGACGCACATGACCGTGCTCTCGATCGCCTCCGACCGGTTCAGTCAGCTGCCCGACACGCAGCGCGACACCGACAACCAGGACCATGTCACCTGGGTCAACCACGACCTGTTCGAGCGGTTCCAGGAGTACGCCGGGCTCGAGCCGTTCAAGTTCACCGGACCGAACGACACGGAGTTCATCGCCGACCGCCAGATGGACATCTTCTACTGCGCCAACCGGCGCGACTGGGAACGCAACACGAGCTTCGGCCACCGCCTCGGATTCTTCTACCTGTTCGGGCGCGGCGGCAAGCTGCCCCTGCCGTGGTCGGGCGACGACCCCGACCGCCCCTGGACGAAGTCGCCGCGTATGCTCCACGACGATCCGACGCTGCTGTTCCTCAGCGACATCGTCGAGCAGGGCACCGTCGTGCCGAACGTCACGTCGCTGGCGCACGCGAGCAACGGCCCGTCGATGACGATCGCCGGCGCCGTCGACGACCCCGGCCAACTGGGCGGCGAGGGCGTCAACTCGACGTACCTCGACGGCTCGGTGCGCTGGCGCAGCCAAGGCGCGCTCGTGTGTCACTCGTCCACGAAGACCGGCGGCATCAAGGGCTGGTGGTGATTCAGATCGGAGCTACGGCTTGGCGGGCGCGGCGCGCATCGCGTCGAGCTGCCGCCGGGCGTCGTTGAACTTCGGGTCGACTGCCAACGCCTTGTTGAATGCCGCCGCGGCGTCGTCGTTGCGATGCAGAGCGCGGTAGACCATTCCC
This sequence comes from Phycisphaera sp., assembly GCA_016125285.1. Taxonomy (GTDB): domain Bacteria; phylum Planctomycetota; class Phycisphaerae; order Phycisphaerales; family Zrk34; genus RI-212. The sequence goes on along the minus strand of WGMA01000005.1, from coordinate 183,829 downwards.
AGATTGAACCAGTGCACGGCCTTGTCGGGCGCGAGCCGCGTGGCGGCCTCGAGGTGGGGCAGGGCCTTGTCGATCGCGCCGCTGCGGCCCAGCGCCATGCCGAGCCGCATGCGCGTGTCGGCGTTATCGGGGGCGAGTTCGAGCAGGGCGGCGTACGCCTCGGCGGCCTCGGCGGGGCGATTGGCGGTCATCAGCGCGTTGCCGTACGCGCGGCGGTAGTCGGCGTTACGCGGCGCACGTGTCGTGGCCTGACGCAGGGCCTCGAGCGCCTCGTCGGTGCGGTTGAGTCGGCCGAGCGCCAGGCCGAGGTTGTACCACGCGTCGACGCGTTTCGCGTCCAGCCGCGTCACGTTCGTGAACGCCGCGTGCGCCGATTCCATGTCGCCGCGACCGGCGAAGAGCATGCCGATGCCGAACCACGCGTCGATCTGCTGATCGTTGGCCTTGAGCGCGGCGCGGTAGCGTCGCTCGGCCTCGTCGGTTTCGCCCCGTTCCGAGGCCAACTCGCCGAGGCGCGCCTGCGCCATGTCGTTGCCCGGCCCACCTGAAACGCGGTTCGCCTCCTCGTACCAGTGCACGGCCTCCTCGATCCGGCCTTGAGCCTCAAGCATCTTGCCCAGGTCGTACCGCGCGAGCGGCGCCAGGTGGTTGTCCTCGGGCGCGACCTCGATGAGGCGACGCAGGTGCTTCTCGGCGAGCACCGGATCGTTGTGGTGATCGTAGTACTGGGCGAGAAAGTGATGGGCGAAGGCGTTGTCCGGCTCGATGGTCAGCGTGTACTGAAACAGCGCCTCGGCGTTGCGCCAACGACCGGCCTGCACGTACGTCGCGCCGGACAGCGCGACGATGGCGGCGACGACGGCGCACGTCACGGGGAGGCGCGCCTTCGGGTGGCGGCTGACGAACCGGGCGATCGGCCAGACGATCAGCACGCTCAGGCCGATCGACGGCAGGTAGGTGTACCGATCGGCGCGCGAGAACTCAAGCAGGTGAAACACCACACCGAGCATCGGCGTGAGCACGCCGAGGTACCACAGCCAGCCGACAGGCAGGTAGCCGCGCTGCGCCGGGGCGCGACGCCACGCGACCACGACCACGATCGTCACGACGAGCAGCAGCGCCGCGGCGCCGACGGCGGGGCCGACGGCGAAGTCGCTCGGCATCATGTGCGGGGTCATCAGGTCGTGCGGCCAGACCGTGTCACGCATGTACAGCACGCACGCCTCGGCGGCGTACACCAGCCGCGTCAGCAGCGGCTTGGGGTACTTGACGCTGAACGCCTCGGCGGACGTCTGCGCGAAGTACATGATGCCCACGTCGACGACGGCCAGGCCCAGCAGCGGCAGCTTCTCGACGATCAATCGGCCGAGCGACGCGGGGGCAAAGCGCGTGTCGGCGTGTTCGGCCGCGCCCTGCGCGGTTGTCGGATCGGCATGGGGCCGCCATCGGCGCAGCGGCCAGTAGTCCAGCAGCAGCAGCGCGCACGGCAGCGTCACCAGCAGCGCCTTGGCCATCAGCCCCAGCGCCATGAACACCATGATCGGCGCGTATCGCGCGACGGTCGGTCGCGCCGCGTAGCGCAGGTACGCCAGCATCGTCAAAACCCAGAACAACGCCGACAGCACGCCCTTGCGCTCGGAGATCCACGCCACCGACTCGACGCGCATCGGGTGCACCGCGAACAGCAGCGTCGCCGCGACGCTCGCCCACAGCGACCCGGTCATCCATCGCAGCGCGACGAACAGCAACGCGGCGTTCAGCGCGTGCAGCAGCACGTTGGTCAGGTGATACCCCCACGCGTCGTGGCCCCACAGCGTGGTGTCGAGCATGTAGCTGAGGTGGTGCAGCGGGTACCAGCCCGTGGTGGAGGTGTCCGTCATCGCCCAGATGAAGTTCGACCACGTCAGCCCCTGAGCGACGTGGGTGTTCTGAAAGACGAACAGCTCGTCGTCGAAGATGACCTGGTCGAACGTGATCGCGCGGGCGTACAGCGCGAACACGCCCAGAAAGATCGCGACCGCGGCGATGACGGTGTCGCGCCGCCGACGCGGTCGCGGCAGAGACGGCGCTTTCGGGTCGCTCATCGCGTCGCCCCCGATGGTTTGCCCGCGTCGTTCGGCGTGGGCGGCGCGGCCCGCAGCGCGTCGAGCTGCCGCCGGGCGTCGTTGAATTTCGGGTCGATCGCCAACGCCTTGTTGAAGGCCGTCACGGCGTCGTCGTTGCGACGCAACGCCCGGTAGATCATGCCCAGATTGAACCAGTGCACGGCCTTGTCGGGCGCGAGCCGCGCGGCGGCCTCGAGGTGGGGCAGGGCCTTGTCGATCGCGCCGCTGTTGCCCAACGCCATGCCGAGCCGCATACGCGTGTCGGCGTTGTCGGGGACGACCTTGAGCAGCGCGGCGTAGGCCTCGGCGGCGTCGGCGGGACGCCTGGCGGTCATCAGCGCGTTGCCGTAGGCGAGCAGGATCTCGGGGTCGGCGGGCGCGAGGTCCGCGGCGTGCTTGATGGCGTCGAGCGCGTCGACGGCGCGGCCGGTCTTGCCGAGGACGACGCCGAGGTCGCGCCACGCGTTGACCATGGTCGGGGCGAGCTCGACGGCGTGCCGGAGGTGTTCGATCGCCTGCGCGTCATCGCCGCGCCGCAGCGCGACCCGTCCGAGGTTGTACCACGCGTTGGCGTGCGTCGCGTCGGCCGCGATCGCCTCGCGGAAGCGCCGCTCCGCCTCGTCGAGATCGCCGCGGTCGAACGCCAGCACGCCGATGTTCGTCTGGGCCACGTCCAGCCCGTGACCGCCCTCCAGCGCGTTCGCCTTCTCGTACCACTCGATCGCCTCGTCGGTGCGCCCCTGTCGCTCGACGATCATGCCGAGGTTGAACCGCGCGTACGACGCGCGTGGGTCCGGCGGGCGAATCGCGTCGAGCACGTATCGATAATGGTGCTCGGCCTTCGCCAACTCGCCCCGCTGGCCGTAGTAGTCCGCGAGGTTGTGGTGCGCGAAGCGGTTGTCGGGGTCGATGGTCAGCGTGTGCAGAAACAGCGTTTCGACGCTGCGCCAGTGCTGCATCTGCACGACGGTCGTCACGGACAGCGCCAGGACCACTGCGACGCAGGCCGCGGCTGCCACGGGGCGCCAACGCGGTCGGCGGCGGATCAGTTCGCGTCCGCCCCACACGACGAGCAGGCACACGCCGACCGACGGCACGTACGTGTAGCGGTCGGCGCGGGCGAAGTCGGCGATCTGCAACACGACGCCGAGCGTGGGCGTGAGCACGCCGAGGTACCACAGCCAGCCGACGGGCAGGTAGCCGCGCTGCACCGGCCGGCGGCGCCACGCCACGGCGAGCGCGGCGGTGATCACGAGCAGCGCGACCGCCGAGGCGACGACCACGCCGACGGCGAAGTCGGCGGTCAGCATGTGCGGCATCATCAGGTCGTGCGGCCAGAACGTCTCGCGGAGGTACAGCGCGCACGCGTCGACGGCGTACGCGAGCCGCGTGGTCAGGGGCTTGGGAATCTTTGTGGCCATCGTGCCGCCCGAAACGCTGGCGTAGATCATCATGCCCGCGTCGGCGATACACAGCGCCAGCAGCGGCAGCTTCTCGGCGATGAGCCGTCCGGCCGACGCCGTGGCGAACGGCGGCGGGCCGGCCGCTTCCGTCGTAGCGTCGTCCGCGTCCGCGTGCACCCGCCAGCGACGCAACGGCCAGTAGTCCAGCAGCAGCAGCGCGAACGGCATCGTCACCAGCACGGCCTTGGCCATCAGCCCCAGCGCCATCAACGCCGCGACCAGCGCGTAGCGCGCCGCGCCGGGCCTGGCCGCGTAACGCAGATACGCCAGCATCGTCAGCATCCAGAACGTTCCGGCCAGCACGCCCTTGCGCTCGGCGATCCACACCACGGCCTCGACGCGCAGCGGGTGCACGGCGAACAGCAGCGTCGCCGCGACGCTCGCCCACATCGACCGCGTCATCCACCGCAGCGTCACGAACAGCAGCGCCGCGTTCAGCGCGTGCAACAGCACGCTTGTCAGGTGGTAGCCCCACGGCTCGCGGCCCCACAGGGTCGTGTCGAGCATGTAGCTGAGGTGATGCATCGGGTACCAGCCGGTCGTCGACGTGTCGGTCATCGCCCAGACAACGTTCGACCACGTCAGCCCGCCCGCGACGTGCGGGTTGTTGAACACAAACATGTTGTCGTCGAAGTGCACCTGATCGAAGGTGATCGCACGGGCGAACAGGGCGAACACGCCGAGGAAGATCAGCACGGCGGCGACGATCGTGTCGCGTCGCGGGTTCGCGTTGCCGGCGAGTTGTGGCGTGACGTCGCTCATGGTGCGGGGCTCGGCTTCGCTCCGTTGGCGGGCTTCGATGCGGCGCGCAGGGCGTCGAGGTGTCGGCGCGCGGGGTCGAACGCGGGGTCGGCCTTCAGGGCCTGCGCGAACGCCGCCGCGGCGTCGTCGTTGCGGCGCATCGCGCGGTAGGCGGTGCCCAGGTTGTCCCAGTACGCGGCGTTGTCGGGCGCGAGTCGTGTGGCGGCCTCGAGGTGAGGCAGGGCCCGGTCGATCGCGCCGCTGTTGCCCAACGCCATGCCGAGCCGCGTGCGTGTGTCGGCGTTGTTGGGGTCGAGCTTGAGCAGCCGGTCGTACACGTCGGCGGCGTCGGCGTGCTTTCGCACGCTCATCAGGGCGTTGCCGTACGCGCGGAGGTAATCGGCGTTGTTCGGGTCGAGGTCGACGGCGCGCCGCTGGGCGTCGACGGCGTCGTCGGGCTTGCCGAGTCGGCTGTCGGTCAGGCCGAGGTTGTACCACGGGCCGGGCTGCGCGGGATCGAGGCGGGTGGATTCGGCGAAGCTCGCGGCGGCGGCGGGCAGATCACCGCGGCGGACGGCGACCAGGCCGAGGTTGAAGTGCGCGGTGGCGTGCGTGGGGTCGGCCGCGATGGCCGCGCGGAAGCATCGCTCGGCCTCGTCGAGATCGCCGCGCCGCATCGCCAGCGTGCCGAGGCTGGTGTGCGCGGGGGCGTTGCCGGCCGGCGCGGCGCGGCGGTTGGCCTCGTTGAACCACTTGATCGCCTCGTCGACGCGGCCGAGCTCCTGCAGCGCCACGCCGCAGCCGAACGCCGATGCGGGGTCCTGTGCCTTGAGCTCGGCGGCGCGCACGTAGTGCGGCAGGGCCTCTTGCCAGCGGCTGTTGTGGCCGAGGTCCACCGCGAGCACGGTGTGCGCGACGGCGTTGTCCGGGTCGAGCGCGAGCGTGTGATTGAACAGCGTCTCGGGGCTGCGCCAGTAGCCCAGCTGCGTGACGGTGACGGTTGACAGAGCGACGAGCGCGACGACCGCGCCGCCGGCCGCGACGCGCCGCCACACCGGGCGGTCGATCACCAGCGCCCGCACACCCCACACGATCACGATCGCCACGCCGATTGACGGCAGGTACACGTAACGGTCGGCCCAGGAAAAGTCCATGAACTGCAGCACGATGCCGGTGGTCGGCAGCGTCACGCCGAGGAACCACAGCCAGCCGACCGGCAGGAACCCCCATCGCGCCGGTCGACGCCAGCCGAGCCACAACGCCAGCGCCGTGACGATAGCCAGCATGCCGGCCTCCGCGGCGACGACGCCCGTCGAATACGTGCCGTCGAACAGGTGCGGGATCATCAGGCGGCTCGGCCAGACCGTCTCGCGGAGGTACGCCGTGTAAGACTCGGCGATGTTGGACAGCCTCACGTCCATCGGCCACGGCCTGAGCCACGGCCGCTCGCCGATCACCGACGCGAGCACCAGCATCGTCACCGAAACCGCGATCGACATCGCGACCAGCGGCAGCTTCTCGGCGATCAGCCGCCCCGCGGACGCCGGCTCAAACGCGACCGCGTCGTCACGGATTTCGTCGCCCGCACTGCCGTCGCCACCCCAGCGCCATCGGCGCAGCGGCCAGACGTCCAGCAGCAGCAGCACGCACGGCAGCGGCACGACCGACGCCTTGGCCATCAGCCCCAGCGCCATCGCCACGGCCACCGCGACGTATCGCCCGACCGTCGGCTTCGCAGCGTAGCGCGCGTACGCCCACAGCGACAGCATCCAGAAGAAGCCGCTCAGCACACCCTTACGCTCGGCGACCCACGCGACCGCCTCGACGCGCATCGGGTGCAACGCGAAAATCGCCGCGACCGCACAGCTCGCCCAGACCGCGCCCGTCATCCGCCGCAGCGCGAGAAACAGCAGCGACGCGCTGCCCGCGTGCAGCAGCAGGCTGGTGAGGTGGTGCCCCGTCGCGTTGTCGCCCCACAGCGAGATGTCGATCATGTGGCTCAGCCACGTCAGCGGAAACCAGCCCGACGTCTTGGTGTTCGTAAAGGCCCACACGAAGCCGTCCCACGTCAGCCCCCCGTTGACCATCGGGTTCGCCGTCACGAAGCTGCGGTCGTCGTACTCGACGAAACCGCACCGCAGCACCGGGCTGAACACCGCGAACGTCACGACGAACAGCCCCACCGCCAGCGCGGGGGTCAGTCGATCGGCACGCGTCGCGCCCGGCGGATTGTCGATCGTTGCAACGGCCATATAGATCAGTCAGACGGCTCCGACACCTTATATCACCCGCACGCGGGGCGGGCTATTTCGAAAAAATTGTCGACCGTGTCGAGATCACGCCCCGGCGCGACGGTTCATAATAGACGATACACCGCCGTCGCCCCCGGGAAACGCCATGCCGCTCGACCAGGAAACCGTCGTCCGCCACCTGCTCCGCGACCGTGCCAAGGTCGTGGGATACATCCGTGGCATTGTCGGCGACGCCCACCTCGCCGAGGACGTGTTCCAGAACCTCACCATCCTCGCCATGCACAAGCACGCGGAGATCGCCGACGAGGACCACCTGCCGCTGTGGATCCGCCGGTCGGCGCGGTTCGAGGCGCTGAACCTGCTGCGGAAGCGCGGGCGGTCGCCGCTGATGATCGACTCGGCCGTGGTCGAGCGCCTCGACGACCACTGGGCCGCGTACGACCACCGCACCGGCGGCGAGATGATGGACGCGCTGCACACGTGCATGGACACGCTGACGCCCAACGCCCGCCGGATGGTCGAGCTGCGTTACCTGCAGAACCTGACCAGTGCGCAGGTCGCCAAGGAGCTGCAGCGTAAGGCCGCAACGGTGTACCAGGCCCTGATGCGCATCCGCCAGACGCTGGCCGAGTGCGTGCGTCGCCGGACGCTCGACGAGGGGGTGACGCGTGCCTGACCCCCATGACGCGAACAACCAGGACGCCGCCCGGCGCGCCCTCGCCGACCGCATCGCGCGTTACCTCGACGGCGAGGCGACCGAGGCGGACGTCGCGGCGCTCAACGCGTCGCTGGCCGACGACCCGGCCGCGCGCGACCTCTACGTCGCGATGTGCATGCAGGCGGGGCTGCTCAGCGAGATGGCCAACGCGCAGGCGCCCGCGGAGGACGACACGCCGGCGGACGACGTCGCGCCGGTTCGCGCGATGCGCGGCGGGGCCGGCACGCAAGCCGCGCCCGCCGGGCGCATCGGGTTGATCCGCTACGCCGCGGCGGCCGCCGTGCTCATCGCCGCGGCGGCGACGGTCGCGCTGCTGTCGAGGCCGGACGCGATCGACCCCGATGCGCAGCACACGGTATCCGACGTCACGCCGTCGACCCGCGCGGTGCTGCTCGACGGCGGCAACGCGGTGTGGGCCGACGCCGACGACAACGACACGTCGTTCGACGGCGGCGAGCTGACCTCGCGCGTGCTCCGCCTCAAGGCGGGCTCGGCGGAGATCGCGCTCGGACGCGGCGCCGTCGTCACGCTCATCGGGCAGACCGACCTGCGCATCACCGGCGACAACGCGTGCGAGGTCGACCGCGGCACGGTGCTCGCCCGCGTGCTGGGCAACGCGCACGGCTTCGCGATCGTCACGCCGCGGGCGCGCGTCGTCGATCGCGGCACGGTGTTCGGCGTCACCGTCGACCGGTACGGCCGGACCGAGGTCCACGTCATCGAGGGCCTCGTCGAGGCCACCGCGCTGCACGCCAACGCCACGCCCGTCAAGCTCACCGCCGACCACGCCCTGCGTGTCGACGACGCGCTGACGCAGCCGATCGCCGTCGAGCGCGAGCGCTTCGCGACGCTCAGCCGGTGGCTGCCGAAGAACGTCGCGCTGATCGACCGCCCGCGCGACTCGCAGCAACTCGGCAACGTCTACCTGCTCGCCCGGCCGTTCGACACCGCCGGCGAGGTCGAACGCTGGGCGTTCTTCGATGACAACAACGCCGGGCGTCAGGTCACGCCGATCCTCTGCCGCCGCGTCGACGACACGTGGCAGATCATCGCCATCGGCGCGACGCGCACCAGCGACGGATCGGGCATCCAGCGGTTTGACTTCGAGCCCGCCGCCGGCCGCGCCGACGTCCGCAAGGGCGACGCGTTCGGCTGGAAGGAAGGCGGCGTCGACACCGACAACGCCGGGGTCATCAACCACGAGCTGCACACCGGCGAGACGCCCGTGCTGTACTTCGGCCCGAACCACACGCGGGTCCGCCTCGGCGATCGCCTCGAGGCGGAGCCGCGCTACGAGGATTCCAGCTACTCCATCCAGGTGCAGATCCGCCCGCGTGTCGACGCCGGCGCTGCGACCAACTAAGGGGCACACGCATGAACATCCGAGCGTTTCGTCAGACCGGGCCACGGGGATTCACCATCATCGAGCTGCTGGTCGTGCTGGCGATCATCGCGATGCTCGTGGCGATGATCATGCCGTCGTACAAGAACGTGCGCATCCACGCGCAGATCATCGTCTGCCAGACAAACATGCGTCAGCTGAACCTGGCGAACATGTCGTACTGCATGGACCACGAGCGCCGCCTGCCGCGCCCGAACTCGAACTACGCGGACGACTCGCCGTCGTTCAAGAAGCGCGGCTGGCTATACTACGTGCCGGAGATGAAGAACCACCGCAAGTTCAACGGGCCGGAGGACGTGATGACCGGCGCGCTGTGGCAGTACCTCTACGGCGGGGTGAACATCGAGCCGGAGTCGAAGGAGGCGACGCGCGCCGTGTCGCTGTACCGCTGCCCGTCGCACGACGGCCCGTACCCCGACAACGCCCAGCAGCTGACCAGCTACTGCATGAACCGGCTGGTGATCATGGGCGGCGGGCACGACGAGCTCAACGAGTGGTGGACCTGGCGCCTCACCGACTTCCGCCCGCGCGACGTGATCTACTGGGAGGCCGACGAGAACGCCGGCGGCGGCTACTGGAACGACGGCACGAACTACCCCTACGAGGGCAACGGCCTGACCGGTCGCCACATCACCGGCGGCCAGGTCGCCAACGCCGACGGCTCGACCGAGTGGCTTCACTACGACGAGTACTGGAACGAGGTCATGCCCCGCCCGCCCGTCAAACCCACCCGCCTGTGGTGCATCCCGCACGATCCGAACGGTTATCCGGGATAGTGGAGGCCCCGTTATTGCGGAGACCGCTTCCGACGATCTCATCGAGCCGAGCCGGTCTGCAATAGCGGACCCTCCCGCGGCGACCCGTCCGGCGCGCTGCTCGCGACGTCGATGCGCACTAACATGACGTCATGCTCAGCCGCGGAATCATTCGTTACGCCGTGCTCGCCTGCGCGGCGCTCGTGTTCGCGCTCGTGTCGACCGGCGTGTTGCGCGCCGCCGAGCCTGCGCCGAACGTCATCCTCATCATGGCCGACGACCTCGGGTATCACGACCTGAGCTGCTACGGTCACCCGAAGATCAAGACGCCCGTGCTCGACGGGCTGGCGGCGGAGGGCGTGCGGCTCACGAGCTTTTACTCCGGCGCGACGGTGTGCACGCCGTCGCGCATGGCGCTGATGACCGGCGCGTACGCGTGGCGCACGGGTTGGAAGCAGGGCGTGGCCGGCTACAAGATGGGCAGCACGGAGGGCATGAGCCCCGACGCGCTGACGGTCGCCGAGGCGTTCAGGTCCGCGGGCTACGCCACCGGCATGGCGGGCAAGTGGCACATCGGCGAGCGGCCCGAGTGTTTGCCCAACGGGCAGGGGTTCGACTCGGCGTACTACATCACCAAGTCCAACAACCAGACGAAGAAGCTGTGGCGCGACGGCAAGCTCGTCGAGGACCCGTTCGAGAATCGGCTGCTGACCGAGAAGTTTACCGCCGAAGCGATCCGCTTCGTGAAGGCGAACAGCGGCGGGCCGTTCTTTCTGTACCTGCCTTACACCGCGCCGCACTTCCCCGTCGAGGCGCACCCCGACTGGAAAGGCAAGTCCGACTTCGGCGAGTACGGCGACGTCGTCGAAGAGCTCGACCACCGCATCGGCGACCTGCTCGGCGTGCTGCGCGACGAAGAGATCGACGGGCGGACGATCGTCGTGTTCCTCTCGGACAATGGGCCGCAGCCCGGGCAGCAGTCGAGCGCCGATCCGCTGCGCGGGTTGAAGTGGGACGCGCTGGAGGGCGGCAACCGCGTGCCCTGCATCGTGCGCTGGCCCGGCGAGATCCCGCCCGGACAGACCTGCGACCAGCTCGTCGCCGCGATCGACCTGATGCCCACGCTCTGCGCCGCGTGCGGTATCGACCTCGCGAAGGTCTCCCGCGGCGTGCCCAAGATCGACGGCCTCAACGTGCTCGACACGCTGCGCGGCAGGGCCGAGTCGCCGCGCCGCGAGCTGATGCTGTGGCAGGGCATGGGCGAGTTCCAGGCGATCCGCGTCGGCAAGTGGAAGCTGTTCCTCAACCGCGCCGCCGCGACGAAGCCCAACAATCGCAACACCGACGAGGCCAACGCCCGCCTCGCCGCGATGTCGAAGGGCGACGGCCCGGTGCTGTTCAACCTCGACGAGGACGTGCAGGAGCTCGACGACGTCAGCGACCGCTACCCCGACCAGGTCAAGCTGATGCAGCAGCTCGCCGAGCAGCGCCTCGCGGACGTGCAAAGCAACGTGCTGCCGACGGTGAAGTAGATGTGGCACAGCCGGGGACGGCGGTGGCATAGTGGCGGAGCGGCACATTTCTTTTCGCCGCTTGTCCTAAAATCGACCTTGCCGGGAGTGTCCCCGTGAAGGCCGATGAGCGATCAACCCCTCCAACACGACGATGCGAACGACGCGGGGCGGCGTAACCTGCTGGCGTTGCTGATGAAGCATCAGCGGCGGCTGTTCGGATTCACGTACACGCTGGTCCCCAACCGCGACGACGCCGAGGACGTGCTGCAGGACGCGACGCGGGTGATGTGGGAGAAATTCGACGGCTTCGAGCCGGGCTCGGACTTTTTCGCGTGGGCCTGCCGGGTGATCCGTTACGAGGTGATGCACCACCGGCGGAGCCACGCGCGGTCGCGCCTGGTGTTCGATTCCGACGTGCTGGAGTCCGTGGCGACCGACGCCGCGGCGATGCGCGACGGGCTCGACGAGCGGCGCGCCGCGCTGGAGTCGTGCCTCGACAAGCTGCCCGAAGACGAGCGGCGGTTCCTGATGCGTCGCTACGAGCACGACGGCTCGGTCGCGGCCGCGGCGCAGCTCGCGGCGCGGTCGACCCACGCGGCGTACAAGGCGCTGTCGCGGCTCCGCAGGGCGCTGCTGGACTGCGTCCGCAAGCAGATGCCCGGCGAGGAGGTGTACGGATGAACGACCGCGCCTTCCCCACGCCGAACCCGCACGCCGCGTTCGACACGCTGCTCGACGCCTTGGCCGACGGGACGATCACCGACGAGCAGTTCGCCGAGCTGCAGACGCTGATCCGCGACGACGCGAAGCTGCGTCGGCGTTACATCGAACACGCGGCGTTGTGTGCGGACCTGCACGGCATCGCCGACGAAGCCAACACGATCGAGGCCGAGCCGATCCCGATGGCGAAGCTGGCTCCCTCGACCGATCAACGTGCCCTCGGCGGCCGCGTGCGTACACCGCTGTATCGCTACGCCGCGGCCGCCGTTCTCTTCATCGTCGCGAGCCTCGTGGCGGTGCTGGCGACGCGGACGACATCGCCGACCGGGCCCGGCCCCGTCGCGCCGCCCAGCGCCGCGGCGCTCGCGACCCTCACCGGCGCGGAGAACGCGCAGTGGGCCGCGCCGGCCGGCGAGCTGGCGGTGGGCGACACGCTGGGGACGGCGCCGCTGACGCTCGAGGGCGGCGTCGCGGAACTCGTGCACGGACGCGGCGCGCAGTCGACGCTGTTCGGCCCCACGGAGCTGCGGCTCACCAGCGACAACGCCTGCGCCCTGCGCACCGGCTGGGCGTCCTTCAACGTTCCCCCCGCTGCGCACGGCTTCGCGGTCGAAACCTACGCCGGCCGGGTCACCGATCTCGGCACGCGGTTCATCCTCGGCGCCGACGCGTCCGGCGACGTGCACCTGCGCGTGACCGAGGGCGTGGTGTCCGTGTCGCAGAACGGTTCGGACCGCCGCTTCGACGCGCCGGTGTCCGTGACGCTCCGCAAGGCGGGCGGCATCGTGGCGGAGCGCGGCGAGACGTCCGACGACGCGTACCTGCGGCACATCGCCGCGTCGGCCGACACGCTGCAGTGCTACGCGATGCGGGGCGCGACCGGGTCGACCACGCTGAACAATCTCGCGGCCGCGGGCGGGCACGCGGTGGTGCTCGGCGACGCGTCGCGCGCGGCGAACGATCGCTGGGGTCGACCCGCGCTCGACCTGGGCGGCACGTCGTACCTGCGTGTGCCGGTCGACGGCCTGGACAGCGACGAGCTGACCGTCACGGCGTGGGTGTACTGGCGTGGCGGCGGGGCGTGGCAGCGCGTGTTCGACTTCGGCCACGACGTCAACCGCTACCTGTTCCTCACGCTCGGCGCCGACGACGGCCGGCCGCGCTTCGCGATCACCAACAGCGGCAAGCCCGACGAGCAGATGGTCACCGCGCCGTCGCCGATGCCGGTCGAGCGCTGGGTGCACCTGGCCGTGACGATCCGCCGCAACGCCGACGGCGCGGGTTCGACCGCGACGCTCTACCTCGACGGCAAGCCGGTGGCGCAGAACACGAGGCTCACCGTCACGCCGCGCGACGTGGCGCCGGTCACCGGCCTCGTCGGCAAGAGCTTCTACGACGTCGATCCGTCGCTCAACGGCGTGATCGATCAGTTCATCGTCGTGCGGCGCGCGTGGTCTGAACAGCAGATCAAGATGCACTACTCCCTCGGAAAGGTCGGGCAGCCATGAGCCCCAGCAGCCGCAACAACCGCGCGTTCACGATCGTCGAGCTGCTCGTCGTCGTGTCGATCCTCATCCTGCTGACGGTGCTGGCGATGCCGGCGTACGAGAAGGCGCAGGAGACCGGCCGCCGCGCGATCTGCGCGTCCAACGAGCACCAGATCGGCTTCGCGGCGCTGAACTACGCGGCGGACAACGCCACGGCGTTCCCCTCCAGCACGCAGTACGCCGGCAACTGGTGGTGGGACATGAGCCGCGACGTCCGCGGGTTCATGGTCGACAGCGGTGCGACACGCGACGTGTTCTACTGCCCGTCGGGCATCTACCAGAACGACGAGTCGCTGTGGGAGTACGCCACCGATTACATCGTCACCGGCTACTACTCGCTCATCGAGCAGCCCAACCGCGGGTTCCCGCCGCTGACCGGATCGAACCACACGCTCGTGAGCCTCAGCAAGGTCAGCGGCGCCGCGGTCACGCCGATGTCCACCGACTCGAACCTCTCGACGAACGCGATGAACTTCACCTACGTCAAGGGCGGCTGGGCCGGGGTGCACCGCTCGCCGCACCTCGACGACCGCAAGCTCCTCGACGACGCGACGCGCCAGCCCGCCGGCGGCAACCTGCTGTTCGTCGACGGACACGTCGGCTGGCGCACGTTCGACGAGATGGAGCTGCGCACGCAGGCCGACCACTGGCCCTGGCACTGGTGGTAAGCCGCGAACGTCCCGCCCCCGAACCGAGGCGACCCGATGCCGACACACCCGACACGACGAGCCGTCCGACACCCGCGCCGCCGGTGCGCGGGTTTTTCGATGATCGAGATCCTCGTCGTGGTCGCGATCATCGCGGTGCTGATCGGCATCCTGCTGCCGGCGTTGAGTGGCGCGCGCCGCCGCGCTCGCTTCGCCGCGTGGGCCGCGTACACCCACAGCCTCGCCGCCGACCCGAACTGCATGGTCTACCTCCGCTTCATCGAGGGCGAGGGCACGCGCTACGTCGCCAACCACGCCGTCGGCGCGCCCGACGGCAAGGGCAAGTACAACAAGGGCGGCCAGTACCTCGACGGACAGATCCTCGGCGAGGTCGACTGGAACAACCTCGGACGCTTCGGCAAGCCCGCCGTCAACTTCAACGGCCTGCCGCCCGACCCGAGCCTCACCACCGGCGGCACCTACATGAAGCTCGGGCCCTACATGGCCGAGCACGTCGACGAGGTCTCCGTCATCGCGTGGGTCTACTGGCGAGGCGGCAACGCCTGGCAGCGCATCTTCGACTTCGGCCAGAACACCAAACAGTACATGTTCCTCACGCCCGGCGCCGGCGGCACCAACAAGCCGCGCTTCGCCATCACGACCGGAAGCTGGTCCACCGAGCAGGCCGTCAACGCTCCCGACGCCTTCCCGACCGATCAATGGACGCAGGTCGCCATCGTCATCCGCCACGGCGGCGCGTCGGCCGGCAGCATGACCGCCGTGCTCTACATCAACGGCAAGCCCGTCGCGTCCAACCCCAACCTCACGCTCACACCCGACGACCTCTACGCGACCAGCAACCTCATCGGCCGCAGCAACTGGCCCGACCCGCTGTTCAACGGCATGATCGACGAGTTCGCCGTCTTCGCCCGCGCCCTGACCGACGCCGAAGTCGCCAAGCACTACGAGGTCGGCTTCGAAAACTGACGCCCGCCCGGCGCGATCCCACGCCGCGTGCGCAGCCCGCCAGATCCCGCCACATATTTTTTCCAGGATTTCCCCGAATCGACACGCGTCGCGCTCTATTACCATGGAGGCGTTGATGACTCCGACCCGTCAACGCCCGGCCGTGGGACGCGCAACGCATGTCACAAGAAGATTTTAACAAGCAATTCGTCAGCGATCTGATCGCTATCCAGCCCCGCCTGCGCGCGTACGTGCTGGGCCTGCTCGCCGACACCCACGCCGCCAGCGACGTGCTGCAGGAGGCCAACGTCGTGATCTGGGAGCGGCGCGGCGACTTCGAGCCCGGCACCAACTTCGACGCGTGGGTCTTCACGATCCTCCGCTTCCAGGTCATGGCCCACTGGAGCCGCCGCAAGCGCAGCCGCAAGACCGGCACGCTGTCCGATGACGTGCTCCACAGCCTCGCCGAACGCGCCCAGGGCGTCTCGCTGCAGATGGCGGACATGAGCGACGCGCTGCGGGGCTGCCTCGATCGGCTCACCCCGCGCCAGCGCGAGCTGATCGACACGCGCTACGCCACCAACGAGTCGGTCAAGTCGATGGCCGACCGCCTCAAGCGACCCGTCAACACGCTGTACGCGAACCTGTCGGAGATCCGCCGCAAGCTGCACGACTGCATCCGCCGAAAGCAGGTGGCCGAGGCATGAGCGCACCCGATCACAAGGAACTGCACGACCTGACCAGCGCGATGCTCGACGACGGGCTCGACGACGTCGGCCTGGCGCGCCTCGACACGCTGCTGCGCGACGCGCCGGACGCGCAGGACTACTACCTCCGCATCGTCTGCCTGCACAGCGTGCTCGGCGACGACCTGTGCGTCGACAAGCGGCCCATCGCCCTCGAGCCCCGCGACGCCGAGCTCCACGACGTCGCCCCAGGCCCAGGGGTTCCGCCCCGCGGGCCCGCCTCGACCGGCCCGATCGCGACGTTCCGCCCGTCCTTCCGCTACGCCGCGGCCGCCGCGCTGGTGATCGCCGCGGGCGTCGCCGCCGCGCTGATCTGGTCGAGCCGCCCGACCGCGACGCAGACCGCCACCGAGCAGACCAACGCCGCGACGCTCATCGGCGGGGATCGCGCCGTCTGGGCCGACGACAGCGGCGCGCTCCAGCCGGGCGAGTCGCTCGACGCCGGCCCGCTGCACCTCCGCTCCGGCGTCGCGCAGATCGTCATGGCCAGCGGCGCCGTCGTCGACCTCGTCGGCGACACCACCTTCCGCATCACCGGGCCCAACAGCGGCCGCCTCGACGCCGGTCGCCTCTACGCCCGCGTCCCGCACGCCGCGGTCGGCTTCGCCGTCGCCACCCCGCACACCACCGTCACCGACCTCGGCACGGAGTTCGGCCTCGTCGTCGACCCCGCCGCCGACACGCAGGTCCACGTGTTCAAGGGCCGCGTCCGACTCAACAGCGATCGCATCGCGCAGGACCTGCCCGCGGGACGGGCCACGGCGGTCGACGGCGCGGGCGCCATCGCCCGGACCCTGACGCCCGACCCCACGCTGTTCACCCCGCTGCGCTCCTACGCCGACCGCGTGCTCGACACGAAGCCGATCGGCTATTGGCGCTTCGACGAGTCGACCGGTGACGCGGAGAACCTCGCGAATCCCGCGGCGCCCGCGCGCCGGGTCGGCGTGGCGACGACAACGGGCGGCCCCGCGCTCGGGTCGGGCGGCAACGGCGCCGATCGATCCAATCGTGCGCTACGCCTGGACGGCACGGGGTACCTGCGGGTCGGCGAGTTCGCCGGGTTCGATCGCGCCGACGTGTTCAGCCTCGGCGCGTGGGTGCGCACCACCGGTCAGACGCCGCGGACGATCATCTCGAAGATGGACGTGGGCGACACCAACCGCGGCTACAGCCTGTTCATCGACGCGAATCGTTTTGTCTGGGTCTCGCTCTGGCACGACTGGGCGCGACGCGAGACGATCGAGATCCGCAGCGTCGCCCCCATCCCGTCGCAACGCTGGGTCCACCTGCTGGCGGCCTACGACGGGTCGGGCAAGGCGGCGGGCGTGCGGCTCTACGTCGACGGCGAGCCCGTCGCGCTGCACGCCGCCGTCGATCACCTCACCGGCTCCATCGTCACGGACACGCCGTTCGCCATCGGCGCGCGGCTGGGCGCGAAGGCCGACCCCCCGTTCGTCGGCGACCTCGACGAGGCCGTGGTGTATGACCGCGCGCTGACGCCGGCCGAGGCCCGTCAACTCTATCAAGCCGCGCCGCCGGCGAAGGAAACGCGACCATGACCCGCCGACCCCGCCACCGCCGCTGCGCGTTCACCATCATCGAGCTGCTCGTGGTCATCAGCATCATCGCGCTGCTGATCGCCATTCTGCTGCCCTCGGCCCGGGAGGCGCGCTACATCGCCCGACGCACCGTCTGCACCACGCGCGCGCACCAGTGGTCGGCGATCATGCTCACCTCCGCGATGGACAACAACGGCAGGCTGCGGTCGTGCGGCAACAAGTTCGGCGGCTGGTACCCCAGCCTCGTCTGGATCACCAAGGCGCAGGGCGAGCCCGGCCAGCAGTGGTCGCAGGAACTGCTCGCCGAGTACATGCCCGGCGTCGACTTCAAGACGAAGACCTTCAGCAACGTCTGGTACTGTCCGATGCTCGACTACGAGGAGCAGGCGAAGATCGACCCGGCGTGGTGGCCGGGCGGCTGGACCCACACGCCGTACGCGCTGACGACCGGCGTCGACCGATGGAGCGGTTGGGGCACCGCCAGGGCGCGCCGCGAGTTGACCGCCACGAACGTCGGCAACAACAGGGGCGACGCCGTGATCGTCAGCGACGTGATGTACAAGTGGACCTACGGCGGCTGGTGGTACAACCACGGCGAGAACGGACAATCCATCCACTGGCCCGGCTCGGGCTCGCGGGTGCAGGTGGACTACGGCCCGCCGGCGCTGCTGGGCACGAGCCGCGGCTACGTCGACGGCAGCGCCCGCTGGATCGGCGACGAGAACGAGTTCGACGCCGTCCGCATGCAGTGGGAGACCACGATCTCGCCGTCGAACGTCAACGCCACCCTCGGTTGGGTCCGCGGCGGCGCCAGGGACACGACGTTCTATTGATCCGCGCACCCGCCGCCGCCGACGCGCAAACGCCGCCGACGCGCCCGGCCGCGACAGCGAGCGACGACTCGACGCGTGTCCCGCCGTGCGCACGACCTGGCGCGCCACCGATTTTCCGTCGCCCCTTCGCGCCCGCCGGCGGCCCTTCCGCGCCCCGTTCGCGCCCCCTTTTGCCCCGTCACGCACCGTTTTCGGTACCGTTCCAACCCCCGAAATGGACGTCCGTGAGCCCGTTAAAATGACGTAAGTCACGTATTGATCGTGGGGTTACCGCATCGGGTCGCCGTAAGTCCTTGATTCGCCGTGGCGCGGCGGCGATCGCGGCGGGGTGGAATTCGCCGGACGCGTCGCCGCGGCAAATCCCGCGTGTCATCCTGTGCGCGCCGAAAAAATTTTGCGCGGCCCGGGGGAATCGGCGGGGGATCGTGGGAATGTATATACAAGTCCCATGGATCACGACACGCCACATCAGACCGAGACCTTCCTCCGCCTGTTCGCCAAGCACGAGCAGGACGTGCGGCGGTTTCTGTTCTCGCTGCTGCTCGACCGCGAGGCGACCGACGAGGCGTTTCAGAATACGTCGGTGGCGCTGTGGCGCAAGTTCGGCGAGTACGACGCGGCTCAACCCTTTGTGCCGTGGGCTTTAGCGTTCGCCCGGCTCGAGGCGCTCAAGCAGCGTGACCGGGCGCGGCGCGGGCGGCTGGTGCTCAACGAGGGCCTGATCGAGCGGCTCGCCGACGAGCGCGCCGCCGAGCAGGACGAGACCGAGTCCCGCCGGCGTGCGATGCGCGACTGCCTCGACAAGCTGCCCGACACGCAGCGCCAGCTCGTGCGTCGCCGCTACGCGACGACCGAAACAGTCGCGGCCCTGGCGGAGCAACTCGGCGAGCGGCCCAAGCGGCTGTACAAGCAGCTCGAGCGGATCCGCGCCGCGTTGATGGATTGCGTAAACCAGGCACTGGCAGAGACCTCCGACGTGGAGGGCGCGGCGTGAGCGACACGCGTGCACAACTCGACGAAGCGACCCGCGCCGAGCTCGAGGCGCTGATGGCGGAGGTGGTCGACGAGTCGATCACCGACGAGCGGTTCGCCGCGCTGCAGACGCTGCTGGAGTCGAGCGACGCGGCCCGGCGTTACTACCGGCAGTACCTCGACATGCACTTTGAGTTGGCCGACGAGGCCAATGCGATCGAGGCCGAGACGATCCCCGTCGCGCGCCTCGCTCCGTCCACCGATCGACGTGCCCTCGGCGGCCGTCCGCGTAGCAATGTGCTCCGTTACGCGACGGCCGCCGTCTTTTTAATTGTTGCCGGTCTCGTGGTCGTGCTGATGCAGCGCGGCGCCGTGACCGATCACCGTGACCCCGCGGGCGTGGCCAACGACGGCCCGCCGGTCGCGACGATCACCGACGTGGTCGACGCGAAGTGGGTCGACGCCGACACGCTGACGGACCTGGGTTCGTCGGTGCGTCCCGGTCGCCTGCAGCTGCAGTCCGGCGCCGCGGAGCTCGTGATGGAGTCGACGGCGCGGGTCACGCTGCTGGGCCCGGCGGACGTGCAGATGCTGGGGCCCAACCGGTGCCGGCTGACGCACGGACGGATCGTCGCGGTCGTGCCGACCAAGGCGCACGGGTTCACCGTCGAGACGCCGACGCACGAGGTGATCGACCTCGGCACGCGGTTCGGCGTCGATGTGACCGACATGGGCGAGACGCGCGTGGATGTGTTCGAGGGCCACGTGAAGGTGCGGCCGTACGGCACGTCGGACGCTTCGGCGGTCTCGCTGACGGCGGGGCGTTCGATCGCCATCGACAGCGCGACGGGCAACGTGAGCGACGTGACGGCCGACGCGCACCGCTTCGTCGCGCCGCAGCACGCGGGCATGGGCGTCGCGTCGAGCGAGCCGGCGTCGCTGATGATCGACGGCCGGGCCGCACGCGACGCCGGCACGCCGATCGCCGCGCCGCAGCCGCTGCCGCCAAGCGACAGCTTCATGACCATCGTGCTCGAATCCGACGGCGTGGCGCTCCGCAAGCCGATCGCCGCGACGCTGATCAAGCCGGGCACGAGCGACCGTTACGACACGACGCGCCCGCTGCGTGTCCGATCGGGCGTCAAGGTCCGCAGCTACCTGATCCGCTTCGATCCGGCGCACGATCCGCGCGGGCTGACGTTCCTCGACGCGACCGTGCGGTTCGACACGCCGGTCCTCGCCGTGATCGCCGCCGACGCCGAGCTGAAGGCCAGCGGCACGCTGCTCGGCTCGCCGCGCGTCGACTACACGACGCATCCCGACGGCCTCGAAGGCCTGAGCGATTCGCAGAAGGAAACCCCCGACACCGTCACGCTCGAACGCGACGGCCGCACGCTGCGGCTGCACTTCGGCGTCGTCAACGACAAGGTCGACCAGATCCGTGTGATCGTCGCCATGCCCGACGCCGAGACCGACGCCGACCCCGGCAACTGAGCCGGCCGCGTGATCTCACGACACCCCTGAACCCCGCGGAGCTATCGATGCGCCATCACTACGCCCGTACCGCCTTCACGATCGTTGAGCTGCTGGTGGTCATGTCGATCATCGTGCTGCTGGTGGCGATGCTGCTGCCGTCGCTGGGGCGCGGCCGGGAGATCGCCCGCCGCGCCGTGTGCGCCGCGAACCAGCACAACGTGCACGTGGCCGTGATGGGCCTGGCGTCCGACGACAACGGCCACATCCCCGCCACGCAGCGTAACGACACCCACACCGACCACGTCACGTGGGTCAACCACAACCTGTTCGCCGACCTCCAGGACCGCGTCGGCCTCAAGCCGTTCAAGTTCACCGGCCCGAGCGACACGCAGTTCGTCACCGCCCGGCAGATGGACGTGTTCTACTGCGCCAACCGCCGCGACTGGGAGCGCAACGCGAACATCGGCCACCGCCTCGGCTACTTCTACCTGTTCGGCCGGGGCACGAAGTTCCCGCTGCCGTGGAACGGCGACGACCCGGACCACCCGTGGAACCAGTCGCCGCTGACGTTCGGCGACAAGTCGACGCTGATCTTCCTGTCCGACATCGTCGAGCAGGGCACCGTGATCCCCAACGTCACCTCGCTGACGCATACCGACCGCGGCTCGACGATGACGCTCTCCGGCACGATCGTCGACCCCGACGAACTCGGCGGCCAGGGCGTCAACTCCGCCTACCTCGACGGCTCGGTCCGCTGGCGCTACCAGAACGAGCTGACCCGCCACTCGTCGGTCAAGACCGGCAGCATCAAGGGCTGGTGGTGATCCCGCCGACGCAATACCGAAATCACACGCACGCGCGACGCACGGGTTTGACACGACCCGTGCGTCTTGTTTTATTGCCAGTGGTCGGATGGGGTCACGGGGTTTCAGCTCAAGGGGGTCACACATGTCAGACGACTTCGCGGAAGACGGACCGAGCGCCGAGCTGCGCCGGTATCACACGTTCAAAAAGATCGGCGCGGTGGTGTCCGTGATCGTCGCGCTGCTCGCGGCGGGCAAGGCGTACTCGGCCCTGTCGTACACCAAGCAGAAACTCGTCGACGAGGTCGAGGTGTCCAGCACGCGGACGCAGCGCCGCAGCGTGATCGTCGTGTTCGGCGGGTCGGCGATCGCCGGCGTCTTCGTGGGCATGACCGCGTGGGGCATCACCGCCGCGCTGCTCACGCCGCTGCAGAAGAAGATGCTCTACACGATCTACCGCCTCGACAACGGCGTCCGCGTCGGCGTCGGCTCCGACCTGACGTGGGACGAAAAGGAAGCCGAACTCGTCCGCCTCGACCTCAACGCGCCGGGTGAGTACGTAACTGAACCGCAGTGAACTACGTGCGGTTGACCTCTCGATGGTCGCCGTCGACGATGTTGTGATGACGCAACCGGAGTGGTATCAGCGCAAACGGCAGGAGCTCGAAGTGCAGTTCGAGGCTGCGCAGCCACGACATGACAAGCGAGCAGTTCAGTCCTCGCCGTCGGGACGCTACAGCGTTGAGATTACGCCCCATGCGCGAGATAAGAACCGATGGAACGTGACGAAAGCGGTTGTCAGTTGCGGAACTGAAATAGTCACGACGGTCCTCCGCAATTTCGGTTCGTTCCCGATGTCATGGGCCGAGCGCCATCCTTCAGGTCACGACTACTTGATTTGCGGTGAGGATTACCAAGGGCAGACCGTCGTTGAGTTGGATACCGGTCGTCGCGCTGATTACATCGATCCAAGGGCCGAAAAGGGCTGGGCGTTTTGCTGGGCAGCGCACTTCCCAACGTCAGACGGAAAGCGTCTGTTCGTCGATGGATGCTATTGGGCTTGTCCGTATGAGCTCGTGGTATACGACTTTGCGGACCCGATGGCGCTACCGTATCCCGAATTGCAGCGCGTGGGGCCGGGGCTTTGGGAGACACACGGCTTTGACGATGAGGGCGCCTTCACTGCGGATATCAACGTCGATGTCCGACGTAGCGATGGCGTGTTGCTTGATGACCTGCCCGATGAGGAAGCCGAAGATCTGCAAGACAACCACGCCGGTGACATCGAAGAGAGACGTTTGAGATTGCGCGTTCACCGTGATGGTAGAATCGAGCGCATGGGTTTTGTCGAACGATGACGCATGCGATGGTGCCAGTCGTCAACTCAACGAAACCAGTCGATCTCGCGCTTGGGCACGTTGAGTTCGTTCGGGGCGCGGAACACCACCAAGGGGCACACGCCGTCGTTGATCCAGCCCGCGGCCTGAAGTGGCGCGGCGGTCGCGTCGCGAAAGGTCGGCAGCGCGGCGTAGACGTCGGCGACCTCCGGGCGGACGATCAGCCACGTGCCCGTCGCGGTGCGCAGCACGGCGCAGGATTCGCCATGCACATTCAGCAGATTGTTCGGCGCGGTGTCGGCGATGTCGGTCTTGTCGGCGTAGGGCGAGGTGACCTTGTCGCGGTCGGCGGCGTCGACGGTGAAGTGGCGGAAGTTCGGCGTGCGCGGCGCGACGATACCCAGCGAGGGCAGGCCGGTGAGCTGCGCGAGTTCGGGCGCGGTGAGCAGCGGCAGGCGGAACCAGCAGTCGTCGGAAACGTCGGCCCAGTCGTACAGCTTGCCGGTGAACGGCTCGGGCGTGTTGGGGTTGGGGCCGGTGAGCGTGAAGCGACGCCACATGGCGGGGCGGATGACGTGGAGGTAGACGCTGCGATAGGTGGCGAGCAGTTCGTTGTAGCCGAGGTCGCCGCGCGCGTAGCCCAGCGCTTCGAGGCCGTGGAATCGGGTGAGCTGCACGCCCTCGATGGTGGCGAGGTTGTCGAGGTAGCGGTGGTTGATCTCGTGGACGACGACGGGGACGTCGGGTGCGCCGATGGCGAGGTTGTACGCGCCGTGGAGCTGCCACTGCGTGTAGCTGACGCCGTAGCCGGGCCCGGGGAGGCGCTGCTTGGCGGCGGCGTTGATCGGCGTCGGCGCGCCGGCGCACCAGACCCACATGTCGATGTGCGCATCGCGGTACGGGGCGAGCGTCTTGTCGAGCTGATCGGCGATGGGCTTCGGCTGGCATCCCCACTGCGGCCGCTTGCCGGGCGCGGTCCATTGCAGGTCATGCAGCGTGACGAAGGTCCACTCGCACTTCACCGCGCCGCGTGTGAACGCCCAGGTGAAGTCGCTGTAGGCCTGGGCGGCGTGGTCGCGCATCGCGTGCTCGAACTTGTCGGGCGTGGTGAAGGTGGCGCGGAGCGGCTTGCCATCGGCGCCGGGCAGGTCGGGGCAGGTGATCGCGGCGTCCTTGAGGAACACGCAGCCGATGCGGAACACGCGCGGCGCGCCGTCGGGGTCGGCGGCGCGTGCGGCGGCCTCGTCGTCGGCGATCTTCTTCCACGCCGCGAGCTCGGCGTCGTAGTCGCCCCACACGCGGTAGCGACGGCGCAGCGTGCCCGCCTCGGTGACCTCGACGTACTCGTCGCCGAACTTCAGCGACTCGACGAGCCGCGCGGGATACTTCGCGGGCGGGTGCGGCGTGTCCTGCGCGTGCGTCGTCGACACGCCGATCGCGCACGCCGTCGTCACCCACATCACCACCCAGGCTGTCTGCCGCATCGTGATCCTTACCCGTGCCCAGAACGGGTGTTCAGCACGCGTGTATCTTAGGCGATCTCCACCCGCACCGGCCGCGCCCGATACAATGTCTGACCCACACGCCGCCGCGCCCTCGTCGTGGCCGACGCCTCGGATCAGCCAGCCTCCCGGAGCGCCCATCCATGTCCGACACGCCGCCCGTCGCAGAACCGCCGAAGCGTTCGAGCCACCTCCCCTTGGAGCTGCTCGACGGCTACGGCCGCCTGCTATCGCTCGACTTCTTCCGCGGGTTCGTCATGTTCATGCTGATGGCGGAGATCCTGTGGGGCGCGATGGGGGATTCGTATTTCGACGGCGGCGTCATCGGCGCGGTGCACACGCAGCTGGTGCACGCGCAGTGGCACGGGCTGAACGTCTGGGACCTGATCCAGCCGTTCTTCATGTTCATCGTCGGCGTCGCGATGCCGATCTCGTTCAACAAGCGGTGGGACCGCGGCGACACGTGGACGACGACGCTGCTGCACACGCTCAAGCGTTCGCTGATCCTGCTGCTGCTGGGCGTCGGGCTGTACTGCATCCACAACACGGGCGGGCCGCACGCCGGTGAGCCTCACCTGTCGCACGAGTTCTGGGACGTGCTGGCGCAGCTGTCGTTCACTTACCTCGTGGCGTTCCTGATCATGCGGCGGTCGTGGAGGTTTCAGCTGGGCTTCAGCGTGGGGCTGCTGGCGGTGACGGAGATGCTGTACCGCCTCTGGCCGATCGACGGGTACAACCATCCGTTCGTGCCGGACGAGAACTTCGGGTCGTGGCTGGACGTGCTGATCACGGGCTACACGAGCCGCGGGCACTGGGTGGCGGCGAACGCGATCCCGACCGCGGCGCACACGATCTGGGGCGTGATGGCCGGGCAGCTGCTGATCAGCGACCGGCCGACACGCCGCAAGCTGCAGACGCTCGTGTTTGTCGGGTTGATCGGCGTGGCGATCGGCTACGGGCTCGATCCGGTCACGCCGATCATCAAGCGCATCGCCACGACGTCGTTCACGATCGTGACCGGCGGGTGGTGCGTGCTGGCGCTGGCGTTGTCGTTCTGGGCGGTGGACGTGGTCAAGGCCGCGCCGCGCGCCGCGCGGTTCTTCGCAGTCGTCGGCATGAACCCGATCCTGATCTACCTGTTCTGCGAGACCGGCGGGGCGCGCTGGCTGCGGAACATCGTCAGCCCGTTCACCGAGGGGTTCCTCGGCATGACCGCCATGCCCGAGCCGGTGATCGCGCTGTGCACCAACGCCGTGGTGGTCGCGATGATGTGGTCGACGCTGTATTTCCTCTACAAGCGCCGGGTCTTTGTCGCGATCTGACCGGGCGGCCCAATTATTTTGTCAGCCGTGTAGGGATTCGCCCCCGGCGTGCGGATCACCGCATAGAGAGCCGCTTATGCCCATCAGCGAAAAAGACATGGTGCGTCTGCTCGTCACGCGTCGAACCCGTGTGATTTCATATATTTGGACGATCGTGCGCGACGCGGCCCTCGCCGAGGACGTCTACCAGGACCTGTGCATCGAGGCGGTGGAGAAGCGGCAGACGATCGAGAGCGACGAGCACTTCATGAACTGGATGCTCCGCGGGGCCCGGCTGCGGTCGATCGACAGCCTCCGGCGGCGCAGGGCGAATCCGGTCGTGTTCGACGACGCGGTGCTCGGCATGGTCGAGCGCGACATCGAGACGGACAAGGCGTCGTCGGCGGAGTTGCGGCACGCGCTGGACCTGTGCCTCGAGGCGTTGGCGCCGGACGCGCAGCGTCTGGTGAAGATGCGCTACCGCGAGGGGCTGACCGGCCCGCAGATCGCCGAGTCGCTGGGTCGGAATCTCAAGACGGTGTACGTGACGTTCACGCGCATCCACCGCGTGCTGGCCGACTGCATCGACAAGCGGCTCGGCGCGGAGGGCGACGCCCGTGCCTGACACGCCGTACAGCCCGATGACGGACGACGACTTCGTCGCGCTGACGCTGGCGTACCTGGAGGATCGCTGCGACGAGGCCGACGCCGAGCGATTGGCCGAGGCGATGCGCGGCGACGAATCGCGCTGCCGGCTGTTCAACCGCGTGGCGACGCAGACGTGGATGATGCGGCACGACGCGGCGGGCGACGCCGGCGCGGACGACATCATCGAGGCCGAGCCGATCCCGGTGGCGAAGCTCGCGCCGGCGGATGAACCGATTTCCCTTCAACGTGCCCGCGGCGGTCGCGTGCGTAGCCGCTTTTATCGCTACGCCGCGGCCGCCGTTCTTTTCTTGATCGCGACGGTCGCCGTGTCGCTGTGGCTGGGCCATCGTGCCGGTCGGGCGGGTGGCGGGATGGGTGTGGCGCAGGCCGACGCGGTGGCGACGCTGATCGACGCGGCCGACGCGGTGTGGTCGACGGACAAGCCGGCGGTCGGCGACGCGATGGCCAACGGCGACCTGGCGCTCGACGGCGGCTACGCGCAGCTGCTGATGAAGCGTGGCGCGGTGGTGAGCCTGCATGGCCCGTGCCGCTTCGCGCTGACGGGGCCGAACGCCGGCCGGCTCGACGCCGGCCGCCTCGAGGTCTACGTGCCGAAGGAGGCGGTCGGCTACGCGGTCGATCTGCCGGACGGCGTGCGCGTGGTGGACCTCGGCACGCGGTTCCGCGTCGACATCGACGAGCGCGGCAGGCAGACGGTCGCGGTGACCGAGGGCCGCGTGCGTATCGAACGCGCGGTCGGCTCGCGACAGGTCGTGGGGAGCTTCGACCTGGTCGCGGGCGACCGCTGTGTGGTCAACGCCGAGTCGGTCGGCGAGCCGCTCGAGGTGCGTCGCGCGGTTACGGTGGTCAATCCGTCGTTTGAGGACGATGATCAGGACAGGACATCGCGGTCGTGGCCGACGGGCTGGAAGAGCACCATCGCGGGCAGCCGGGCGGGGTGCGAGTTACAGGGCGATCGGTTCCGCGCGGGCGTCGACGGACGATTCGCGGGGTACGTCAACAAGCCGATCTCGAGCGATCCGGCGGGCGTGGTCAGCGCGCTTTATCAGGACCTCGGCGTGTACACGCGCGCCGGTGAGACCTACCGACTCACGGCCCGCGTCGGCGCGCGTCGCGAGTACGCCGACAACATCGAGCGCGTCGCCTGGGGCTTGGCCCTTTACGACGCGGACTCGGGTCAGGCGCTGGCGAGCGTGCAGGGCGACCTGTCCGACGTGGGCGCGGGCATCATGACCGACCGCGTACTGACGTTCACGTGTCCGCCGAAGGACGCGGGCAAGCGGCTGCAGCTGCGGCTCGTGGACCCGCCCGGAGGATTCAATCAGATCAACTTCGACCTGATCCGCTTCGAGCGGATCGTCACGCCGACGCCGATCACCAGCGAGGAATAGCATCATGCGGAATCGTTCGAGGTCTGGGTTTACGATCGTGGAGCTGCTCGTGGTCGTATCGATCATCATGCTGCTCGTGTCGCTGCTGCTGCCGAGCATGCAGAAGGCTCGTGCGGTGACACGGCAGGCGGTGTGCGCCGCGCAGCTGTCGCAGGTCAACATGGCGCAGCTCGGCTACCTGGCCGACAACTGGCAGACCTTTCCGATCAACACGTACGGCGCGTCGGGCTGGAAGACGTTCTGGATGCAGGTCTACGAGCCGTACCACGCGAACCTGCAGGAGCTGCGGTTCTGCCCCGAGGCCGTGGAGCCCAACCCGCACCACTTCTTCGGAACCAACACGCTGGCGTGGAACGGCAAGCTGAACAGCGGCCAGTGGATCCACACCGGCAACGAGTGGAAGGAAGGCAGCTACGGCCTGAACGCGTGGGTGTACTCGAATCACACGACCGACACGCGTTACTTCCGCACGCTGCAGCGGATCCGGTTCACGTCGCAGACGCCGCTGTTCGCCGATTGCCGCTGGGTCGACGGTTGGCCCGTGTGGACCGACGCCGCGCCGCCCGACCTGCAGGGCGATCCCTATCACGCCAACACCGGCGTCAGCAACACCGCCCGCTTCGCCATCGACCGCCACCTCGGGGCGATCAACGTGCAGCTCACCGACGGGTCGGTCAACCGCTGGGACCTGCGCGACCTGCACCAGCTGATCTGGTGGGCCAACCCGTGGACCAGGCAGGACTACCCCGTGCCGAGCGAGTGACGACCGGTCGCCGCATCGCGCGTTCAAAAAATCTGCTCATCGTGTCAGGATCCGCGGCGTCCGGACACTACCTTGGTAGAGACGATGAGCGACTCCCCGGACAACATGGCCGACGGTGAAGCGTTCGTGGCGCTGTATACGCGTCATCAGCATGCACTTAGGGCGTTTGTGCGCTCGCTGGTGTTCAACCGCGAGGAGGCCGACGAGGTGCTGCAGCGGGCCAGCGCGATCATGTGGCGGCAGTTCCCGGAGCTGCGGTCGCGGGACGCGTTCGTCGGCTGGGCGTTGTCGATCGCCCGCAACACCGCGATGAACTACCGCCGGGAGTCGGCCCGGTGTCGCCTGCGGTTCAGCGACGAGCTGACGGAGTTGATCGCCGACGAGTCGTCACGCGAGCAGGACCTGCACGCCGCGCAGCTGCGTCATCTCGACGGCTGCATCGACAAGCTGCCGGACCGCGAACGGCAGATCGTCCGGTCGTACTACGGCGCGGCGCGGGTCACCGCGGACGAGGTCGCGCGGACGATCGGCATGAACACCAACGCGTTGTACAAGGCGTTGCAGCGCACGCGGACGGCGCTGCTGCGGTGCATCATGGCGGGGCTGATGCGGGAGGGCTACGAGCTATGACGCCCGACCGCGACCCCATGACCGACGCCGCGCTGCTCGAGGCGATCTGGCGTGTCCTCGACGGGACGGCCACGGACGACGAGGTGCAGGCGCTCGAGGCCGACCTGGCGTCGAGCGAAAAGGCCCGCGGCGTGTTCCGCCGGTGCGCCGCGCTGGAGAGCCAGCTCGATCTGGACCTGCGTGAGCACACGGCCGAGGCGCCGCTGGAAGACGATGCGGACCTCGTCGAGGCCGAGCCGATCCCGGTGGCGAAGCTCGCGCCGTCGGACGACATCGGATCAGACAGACGTGCCCACAGCGGTCGCGCGCGTAGCCATTTTGCCCGCTACGCCGCGGCCGCTGCCTTTCTTATCGCCGCGGCGCTGGCCGTGTCGTTCCTCGCCCGGCCGCGGGCGCCGCACCGCGAGGCCTCGGGGCCGACGGTCGCGACCGTCGTCAACACCAGCAGCGACGTCGCCTGGACCGACGCCGCCTCCGACATGTCGATCGGCAGCCCGCTTGGGGCCGGGACGCTGACGCTGTCGAAGGGCTCGGCGCAGCTGCTGTTCACCAGCGGCGCGGTCGTCAACGTCACCGGCCCGGCGCGGTTCGAGCTGCACGGCGACAACAGCGGTCGCCTGCACCGCGGCGTGATCTCCGCGCACGTGCCGTCGGGCGCGCACGGCTTCGCGGTCGAAGGTCCCGAAGGCGTGCGCGTCGTCGACCTCGGCACCGCGTTCGCCATGAACGTCGATGACGCCGACAAGACGCGTGTTTGCGTGCTCGAGGGCGTGGTCCGCGTCGAGCGTGGCGACGACACGTATCGGCTCGAAGCCCGGCAGGCGCTGCACGTCGACGTCGAAGGGAACGTGACCCGGCTCAACCTCGACAGCCCCGAAGAGTTCGGCGAGGCGCTGGCCGACACGCCGGTCACGCTGTCGGACACGTTCGCCACCGGCCGACTGCCCGCGGGCTGGGAGGCGGTCCCGCCCGCGCTGGTCGATTACGCCGACGGGCATGTTCGCTTCACGTCGTTGGGCGATCCGACGCGTTGCTACCTGCGGACGCAGCGCACGGACTGGCTCCGCCGGAGCTTCGTCGCGGAGGTCACGATGACCGTCGGCGACGTGGGCGCGCACGGCGGCATCGGCGGGGCGTTCTTCGGCTTCGGCACGTGCGTGCCCGGCGAGGACATGTCGCGTGAGCCGCAGGGCCCCAGCGTGTTCGCCGTGGCCTGGCCGGACGATTTCCGCGAGAACCGGTCGCTGAACATCGGCGACTTCGACGGCACGCACACGCGCGGCGTGTCGCGCGAGCTGAGCGGCTCGGCGGATCAGGCGGGCTCCGGTACGCACCGCCTGCGGATGATCTACGACGCGGTCAATGGGCGCTTCGCGTTCAGCATCGACCGCGACTACCACGGAGGGCCGTTCGTCGCGGACTTCACCTCGCCGTGGGTGAGCGCGACCAACAACGGCTTCGACGACACCAACAGCCGCCTGTTCATCGGCGGCGGCTACAACGCCCGATTCGGCGACATCGTCGTGCACGAGTACGACCTCAAGGCCACGCCCGCCGCGGACACGCGCTGACGACCGGCGCGCCATCACGCGCAGAAAGGGAGTCGCATGTACACGCCACGCCTGATCAACCGCAGCGCAAGTCACACCCGGCCACGCGGGTTCACGATCGTCGAGATGCTCGTCGTCGTGTCGATCATCGTCCTGCTGATGGTGCTGCTCATCCCGACGTTCAGCGGCGCCGTGGAGCGCGCCGAGATCGTCGTCTGCCAGTCGAACGAGCATCAGATGTACGTCGCGCTGACCGCCTACGCGGGCGAATTCACGCGAGCGCTGCCCGAGGCGTACTGGGCGACCAACGCGCCGGACCGCCACAACGTCGACGTGCACGGCAACTTCAACGACCGCTGGGACCAGTGGCACGCCGACGCCAACGGCAACCGCCGCATCGCGCCGTACACGGAGGTCACCGGCGAGGAGAACCCCGGCGGCCGGCTGTGGCCCTACATGCAGGACGAACGCGTGTTCGTCTGCCCGACGTCGGCGCGCCTGTCGGTCGGCTACATCAGCGACCCGAAGATGCGGCCGTCCAACTCGTACTCGATGCTCGAGACCGTCTGGCACGGCTGGCAGGGGCAGCCCGAGATCGATCGCATGTTCAACGACCCGAACGTCGTGACGCCGGAGCGGCAGCTGCTGATCAGCGAGGAGAACCCCTTCGCCAACGGCTCGACGGCCGGTTACGCGTTGAACAACAGCTGGCTCGGCGCGAGCACGAACATGGGCAACCCCGCCTCGTTCATCGATTCGATCGCGACCTACCACCTGCCGCGCGACAGGAACCTCCTGGCCGGCGGCGGCGACGTGCTGTTCTTCGACGGTCATGTCGAGCTGACCGAGCAGGTCGAATCGATCGACACCAAGAAGCTGGCGTTCCCGCAGCTCTACGACGCGTGGGTCGCCCAGCAGTCGGCTCCGTGATCCGGCCAATTTCAGAAAAGTTTTCCATTTCGCTTTCCATTTCGCGTCGAGCGGTCATTACCTTAGTGAGAGGGTAGTCCATTCGGACACCGTCCACGGGTACGACAAATGACCGAATCGTCGCAAAACATGTCACAGCACGAGCATACGGTCCCTACGCCGGTGCCGGCGCCCGATCGCTTCGTGCGGTTGTTCATGGCGACCGAGCGTCGGCTGATGGCCTTTACGCTGTCGCTCGTGCCAGACCTCGCCGCGGCGGAGGACGTGCTGGCCGAGGCGACGAGCGTGATGTGGCAGAAGTTCGGCGAGTTCAACGCCGACGACCCCAACGCGAACTTCCCCGCGTGGGCGTTCAAGATCGTGCGCTTCAAGGTGATGGAATACCGCCGGACGCAGCGCCGCGACCGACACCTCTTTAATGACGAGCTGCTCGACGGCCTGGCCGCGGACGCCGAGGCGATGACCGACCACGTCGAGGCGCGCTCGCGCGCCTTGGCCGACTGCGTCAACAAGCTGCCGGCCGACGACCGCGACCTGGTCATGCACCGCTACCGCCCCGGCGCGACGCTCAACGACACGGCCGCGTCGGTCGAGCGCTCGACGGTGACCGTCCGCAAGTGGCTCCGCCGGATCCACGACGCGCTGGAGCGCTGCGTCGATCAGTCGCTGTCGATGGAGGGCCTGTCGTGAGCGACACGCAGGGCCAACCCGATTTCAGCCGCGCCCGGCTCGACGATCTCGTCGCCGAGCTGTTCGACGGCGAGCTGACCGACGAGCAGTCCGCCGAGCTGCGCGACACGCTGTCGGCCAGCGCGGCGGCGCGGCGGCGTTACCTCGAGCTGACCGCGACCCGCGCGCACCTCCGCTGGCTCAGCGCGACGGACGCGGGCGTCAGCGCCTCGGCGCCGAGCGGTACGACCCGCCACGACCACGACCACCACACCGACGGCGTCGACACGACCGACCGCGCCGTCGTCGGCTCCATCGGCAGCCACTCCACCGAACGTGCCCTCAGCGGCCGCGGCCGTACGACCCACTGGTCACACTACGCCGCGGCCGCTGTCTTCTTGTTCGCCGCCGCGCTCGCCGTAGCGCTGCTGTCGCGCGGCCCGTCGACGACCGACGACCCCAGCCGCGCCGCCGACGGTCAGCCCGTCGCCACGCTCACCGACACACGCGGCGTGACCTTCGCCGACAACGCCGGCGACCTCAGCAACGCCAACGCCGCGAACGACACGGTGCTCGGCCCCGGCTCGATGCTCGACCGCGGCCCCGTCCGGATCAACTCCGGCGTCGCCGACATGATCATGCGGTCCACCGCGACCGTGTCGCTCATGGGACCCGCCGACTTCGAACTCATCAACGACAACCGCGTGCGTCTGACACGCGGCCGGCTGCTCGCTTACGTCCCCGAGGCGGCGCACGGGTTCGCCGTTGAGACGCCCACCGCCACCGTGGTCGACCGCGGCACCTACTTCAGCGTGACGGTCGACGCAACGGGCGCGACGGAGGTCAGCGTCTACGAGGGCCGTGTCGACACGAAGTCGACCGGTCGCCCGACCGTCACGGCGGTCACCGCGGGACAGACGGCGCGCGTCGCCGATGCGAAGGCCGCGGTCACGTCGGCGCCGATACAGCCGAGCGACACGCTGCGGACGATGTTCAAGGTGAGCGAGCCGACGATCGAGGGCGGTTTCGAGCGCGGCGGCTACGTCGTGTCCGGCTCGGCCAAGGCGGGTGCGCAGTGGAACGGCGACCGCGCGTCGCTGGTCGACGCCACGGCCGACGTCGTGCCGTTCGAGGGACGGCGGATGCTGCGCTTCGACGCCACGTCGAGCAGCGCCTCCGCGGAGCACAGCTCGTGCGAGGTGTACCGCGTGATCGACGTCGCGGACATGCGTGACGCGATCGACACCGGCCGCGTGATCGCGACGGTCACCGCGCAGTTCAACCGCGTGGCCGGCGGCCCGCAGACCGACA
Source organism: Phycisphaera sp. (assembly GCA_016125285.1). Taxonomy (GTDB): domain Bacteria; phylum Planctomycetota; class Phycisphaerae; order Phycisphaerales; family Zrk34; genus RI-212. Next base: position 150,557 of record WGMA01000005.1, on the reverse strand, counting down.
CCGAGTTCGGCATCCAGCTGTTCGCCCTACGCAAGGCCGATATCGCCACCAAGGCCATGTACGACAACGCCCGCGGCGCCGTGCTGATTTCCGACGCCGACCCCGCGACGTGGCAGCCGCTGTCGACCTCGATGCGTCTGCCGACGGGCGTCGACTGCGTGATCATCCGCATCCGCGCCGTGGAAAACGTCCACCCGGACTCGGTCGCGCCGGAGTTCGACGGTCACTACGTCGACGGCGTGACGCTCCGCCTGCTGACCGCGAAAAACCAACCCGACGCGCCCGCCGCGATCGCGCGTTGACCCGACCACCGACGACCTTTCCGAGGATCATGACGATGGCACACACGCACGCCCACTCGAACCGCGACAACCTCCGCCACGCCGGCGCCCGCCGCGCCTTCACGATCGTGGAGATGCTCGTGGTCTGCGCGATCATCATGCTGCTGTTGTCGATCCTGCTGCCGTCGTTCGCGCGGGCGCGGTACGACGCGAAGCTGATTCACTGCGCGTCGAACTTCAGCCAGTGGGGCGTCGGCACGCTGGCCTACGCGTCGGACTACAACCGCTGCCTGCCCAGCCAGAATTTCGGCAGCTCCGGCCGCGTCGTGTGGGACATCTCCCACGACTTCCTGCCGTCGGTGATCCCTTACGGCATCACCTGGCAGCCCAACGGTCGCAGCGTGTGGTACTGCCCGCTGCAGACCTGGTTCGACCAGAATGCCAAGAGCCAGGAGGACGCGCTGCAGATGCGAAAGGACATGTGGGCGGCGCAGGGAGAAAACTGGGATCATCACAATCAGCTGTGGTGGGTGCCGCGCCAGTCCGGCGGCAAGTGGTATCCGTACCTGCCCGGCGACGCCAAGGCCGCGCCGCTTCGTCTCAGCGACCCCGGTACGGAGAATCCGATCCTCACCGAACGCAACAAGCTCAAGACCGTCGACGCCAACAACCGCGAGCGGTGGTCGAACCATCACATGTGGGACAATCAGATCGAGTCCACGACGCTGCTGTTCGTCGACGGACACGTCGCCTTCCACCGTGGCGAAGAGATGCAGGTGCGTTACATCGCCGGCGGCTGGGCGAACTTCTACTAAGACGCGCTGATCACACGTAGGGCAGGTCGCCCTTGTTGGCCTTCGACACGCCGACGATCACGTCGGCGAGCGCCGCGCTGACCGCTTCGAAGTAACGCGCGCCTTTGTCCGCGGTCGCCTTCGACGGATCGCCCGCGCCGGTGTCGGCGTGCGTCTGTGACCACGGCCGCGGCGTCCACACGCCCGGCTGGCTCAGACCCTCGACCTGTGTCGGATTCCGCGGCCCTGTTCCCGCGTTGTCCATCTGCAGCAGCTGCGGGCACAGGTGCATCAGCAGACTCGTCTCCATCTCGTCGGCGTGATCGCCCGGTTGCTCGAACGTCGCGTCGAACACGTCCCGCCGCATCTCGAAAAAGTTGCACACGACGATCATCGCCGCGTGCCTCCCCTGCATGTCGCGCACCATCGGCTTGAACTGGTTGCCGCCGTGCCCGTTGACCAGCACGATCCGGTCGATGCCCTGCTTGACGAGGCTGCGCACCACGTCGTCGAGGATCGCCAGCGCGGTCGTCGTGGTGAACGACACCGTCGCGACCTGGTCGAGCTGCTGCTCGTCGTTGCCGTACGGGATCGTCGGCAGCACGATCGGCTTCGCCCCACGCTCGACGGCCAGCTCCGCGGCGCGCTCGGCGAACGCGGTGGCTTCGATGACGTCCGTGCCGTGCGGCATGTGATAGTTGTGCGCCTCGGTCGCGCCCCACGGCAGCACGGCCACGTTGGGCCGATCGTCGAGCAGCTGACGGTAGTTGGCCTCGTAGAGGATGTAGGGGCGGGGGCCGGTGGGCATATCGGGCTCCATGCGGTTGGGAGAACAGATGCTGGTTGCTGGATGGCTCGCTGCGCTCGCGATGCTGGATGACTGACGGGTACGCTGATCGATCCAGCATCCAGCATCCAGGCGCCGGGATTCCGCTGCGCTGCGTCCCGGCTTCCGTGGATCGATGCGGGTATGATACACGGGCAGCAAGTCGCATATTTGGTGAGGGCACATCTGATGTTGAATCGTTTGTGGATCGTTGCGTCCATCGCGTTGGCGTTGATCTTCGCCGCGGTGTCGGTGCGTGCGGACGAGCCTTACCAGCTCGGGCCGGACTCGCAGCGGCAGGACGGCGTGCCGCAGGGGAAGGTCACGCAGAGCAAGTTCGTCAGCGAGAAGGCGTACCCGGGCGTCGAGCACGACATGTGGATCTACGTGCCGGCGCAGTACGACGGGACGAAGCCGGCGTGCGTGATGATCTTTCAGGACGGCGGCGGGTACGTCAGCGAGAAGGGCCACTCGCGCGTGCCGATCGTGTTCGACAACCTGATCCACAAGGGCGAGATGCCGGTGACGATCGGCATCTTTCTGAACCCCGGCGTGCTGCCCGCGGTGATCCCCGGCGCCAAGCCGCGCCGCAACCGCTCGTTCGAGTACGACGCGATGACGGGGCTGTACGCGCAGTTCCTCATCGACGAGGTGCTGCCGTCGGTGAGCAAGGAATACAAGCTGACCGACAACCCCGAGGACCGGGCGTTGTGCGGCATCAGCAGCGGCGGGATCTGCGCGTTCACCGCGGCGTGGGAGCGGCCGGACTACTTCCGCAAGGTGCTCAGCTACGTCGGGTCGTTCACGAACATCCGCGGCGGCAACAACTACCCGTCGCTCATCCGCAAGACCGAGGCCAAGCCCATCCGCGTGTTCCTCCAGGACGGCGAGCACGACCTGGACAACCTGCACGGCCACTGGCCGCTCAGCGCGCAGCAGATGAACGCGGCGCTGCTGCACATGGGGTACGACGTGAAGTTCGAGTTCGGCGTGGGCGGGCACAACGGCAAGCAGGGCGGCGCGATCCTGCCGGACGCGCTGCGGTGGCTGTGGCGGGACTACAAGAAGGAATGACCAATGACCAAATCCCAATGCCCAATGTTCGGATCCCGGTTCGGCGCACGCGCTGTGACATTGGGCATTGGTGCTTGGGCATTGGTCATTGCCGCGAGCGGCGTGACGTTCGCGGACACGATTCACGTGCCGAAGGATCATGCGACGATCCAGGCGGCGATCGACGCGGCGAAAGCGGGCGACACCGTGCTCGTCGCCGCGGGAACCTACAGGGAGCGCGTGAAGCTCAAAGACGGCGTCACGCTGCGCAGCGCCGGTGATGATACGAAGGGCAAGCTCGGCCTGGCGCGCGCCGAGGCGACGGTCATCGACGGCGGCGGGGCGATCGAGGGCAACGACCACCCCGCGGTCGAGATGGCCGAGGGCGCGACGCTCGACGGGTTCAGCGTCACCAACGCCGGGGCGTACGACGACAAGCTCTGGCAGCATCACTACGACACGCACGGCAACGAGCAGAGCCACGCGCATATCGGCAACTTTGGCGTGCCCGGCGTCGGTGTCACCGGCGTCAACTGCACGCTCGTCAACAACATCGTCCATCACAACGGCTCGACCGGCATCGCCATCCGCGGCGTCGACGACAAACGCTGCGCCCCCGTCGTGCGGAACAACGTCACGTATCGCAACATGGGCGGCGGCATCGGCTCGATGCACGGCTCGACCGCGTGGATCGAATCCAACACCTGCTTCGAGAACTTCTACGCGGGCATCGGCCACGACGACGCCTCGCCGATCGTGGTGAACAACACGTGCTACGACAACGTGCGTGCCGGCATCGGCGTCAGCGAAGGCGCGTGTCCGGTGGTGCGCGACAACAAGTGCTACAAGAACCGGCGTGCGGGGATCGGCATCCGCACGGGGGCAGAGACGCGGCCGGTGGTTGAGAACAATCACTGCTACGAGAACGACATGGCGGGGATAGGCGTCGAGGAGGAGGCCGAGCCGATCATCCGCGGCAATCACTGCGAGCGGAACACGCTGGCGGGCATCGGCTGCCGCGAGGGCGCGAAGCCGATCGTGATCGCCAACAACAGCCACGACAACGGCGCGTCCGGCGTCGGCGCCGATGGCGGCGAGCCGATCGTCATCGACAACGTGTGCAAGGCGAACAAGTCCGCGGGACTGGGCGTGAGCAACGGCGCGAAGGCGATCCTCGTCGGCAATGTGTGCGAGGACAACGGCATGGTCGCGCTCGGCGTGCCCGGCGACAGCGAGGCGATCGCGATCGGCAACACGCTGTCGCGCACCGGCGGGATGCCGCCGATCGTCGCGATCCGCGGCGGGGGCAAGGCGACGCTCGTCGGCAATACGATCCGCGGCGGCGGCATCGCGGCGGTCATCGTTGAAGGCAACGCCCACGTCATCGGCAACGATATGGAAGGCGCCGGGCGCAACGGCGTGTGGGTCTGGGCGAAGTCCGAGGCCGTGATTGTCGGCAACACGTTCCGCGGCTACCAGCGCGGCGTCAACGCCGATCAGGCTGGCGAGTCGGTCGTCGATACGAACAACAAGGTTGAGGCCGTGACCGAGAAGAAATGAGAGTAGTGAGGGTCAGACTATGAATCGCATCGTATGTTTCGTGACGTTGCTCGTCGCGTGCGCCCCCGCGCTCGCGCAGGACATGCCGCTGTCGCAGATCCTCATCCCCGGTGAGAACTGGGAGCTGGTCGGCGAGGGATACAAGTTCGCGGAGGGGCCGGCGGCGGACAAGGACGGCAATGTCTACTTCACCGACGTGCCGGAGTCGAAGATCTATCGCGTGGATCAGGAGACGGGCAAGGTCACGGTGTTCGCGAGTGACACCGCGCGGACGAACGGCCTGATGTTCGGGCCGGACGGCCTTCTATATGGGTGCCGCATGCAGGACCAGAAGGTCGTGGCGTACGGCCCGGACGGGAAGGTCGCCAAGACGATCGCCGAGGGTGTGAACGCGAACGATCTGGTGGTGGCATCGGACGGCGGGGTGTACTTCAGCGATCCGAACGGCAACAAGGTGTGGTACGTCGATCCGCACGGCGCGAAGCGCGTGGTGGCTCACGGGTTTGTGCCGAACGGGCTGATCCTCTGGCCGGACGGCGGGACGCTGGTGGCCACGGACAGCAACGCGCCGCATCTGTGGGTGTTCCGCGTGGAGGTGGACGGCTCGCTGAAGTATCCGTCGCCGTGGTACGGGCCGGTGCGGATCGACGCGCCGGCGACGCGGCCGGGCAGCGACGGGATGACGGTAGATAAGGACGGGCGCGTGTACGTGGCGACGCACGTGGGCTTGCAGGTGTTCGACACGCAGGGTCGCCCGAGCGGGACCATCCTCAAACCTCAGGACGCATTTTTGTCCAACGCGACGTTCGGCGGTAAAGGATTTACGCACCTCTACGTGACCTGTTCGGACAAAATTTTTCGACGACGCATGAAGGTAGAAGGGGTGCCGTTTTTCACCAGCGCGGAGAAGGCGCAAGGAAAAGCCAAATGACAGCGCGCACTGTAAATGGATGCCAAATCACGAATTGTGCCGTGAACGCAGTTCACGACCTTGCCTCACTAGTGCATACGCAAAGGGGCCCAGAATCCTGCGCAAGGTGGCAAAAATTCAGGGAAGATTTTTGATTTTACGGAAACACTTGTGTTTGAAGTGGTTTACGGAAATAGTACGTTGACCGAGGTTGGACCGCCGACTATAATCGCATGCCTCACCCATGATCCAGGGCACAAACTGGATCTTCAATCGCACAGCAGGAGAAGTCACATGATTGCCACGCCTCGTCTCCGGTTTACAGGTGCATTTGCGGCGCTGATGTTGTTCGCGCTGGTCATGCCGGCGCACGCGCAGACCGCACGTGAGCTGGCGCTGATCCAGCGTCTGGGCAAGCAGGCCGAGGAAGCCAAGACGAATACGAAGTCTTTGGCGGAGACCCTGGCGGCGGCGAAGACGATCGACGAGTACATGGCCGCGGTGTGGAAGGACAAGAAGGCCACGGCGACCAAGGGGATCAACGACCAGGTCTTCCTGCGTCGCATCTACCTCGACATCGCCGGCCGCATCCCCACGCTGGAAGAGACGCTGGCGTTCTATCGCAACGCGAGCCCGAACAAGCGGTCGAAGCTGATCGACGACCTGCTGAACAGCGAGGCCTATACCAGCAACATGTTCAACTTCTGGGCCGACCTGATGCGTGTCCAGTCGAACATGAACGGCAACGGCAACGAGTACGCCCGGTGGATCAAGAACGTGGTCCGCACGAACATGCCGTACGACAAGATGGTCTACGAGTTGGTGACCGCGGAGGGCTACACGTGGGAGAACGGGGCCGCGGGCTTCTACCTGCGTGACTCGGGCATGCCGCTGGACAACATGTCCACGACGGTCCAGATCTTCCTGGGCACCAGCATCGTGTGCGCCCAGTGCCACGATCACCCGTTCGACAACTGGTCACAGTTCGAGTTCTACGAGATGGCCGCGTACACGTACGGCCAGAACACGCGTTTCCGCCCGAAGAACGTGGAGGAAGCGTCGGCGATGCTCAGCGGCGAGGAGGAGAAGGACGCGCTGAACGACCTGACCCGCGTGCTGGGCTACAAGACCACGTGGACCGACAGCCGCGACATCGCGCTGCCCGAGAACTACAAGTACGACGACGCGAAGCCCGGCCAGATGGTCAAGCCCTACACGATCTTCGGCGACCAGGCTAAGTTCGGCAACGGCGTGACCCGCCGCGAGGCCTACGCCAAGTGGATGACCAGCCCGTCCAACCCGCGCTTCACGATGGTGATCGCGAACCGCATGTGGAACAAGGTGTTCAACCGCGGCCTGTTCGAGCCGATCGACGAGATCATGGACGACACCGAGCCGCTGGATCGTGGCCTGCTGGATTACCTGTCGCACAAGATGGTTCAGTACGATTACGACATCAAGCAGTTCCTCCGCGTGCTGTACAACACGCAGGCCTATCAGCGTGAGATCACGGTCGCGACGCTCGACCCCGATGAGCCTTACCTGTTCACCGGCTCGGTGCTGCGTCGCATGTCGGCCGAGCAGATCTGGGACTCGATGGTCGCGATGTCCATCCCGGACCCCGACCACCACTTCCGCAACGGCGCCCCGCGTCAGCGTTACGACTACTCCGACGTTGAGCTGCTGCAGCACATGGAGCCGAAGGAACTGGCCGCGTACGCGAAGGAGTACTCGAAGGGCCGCGTGGCGAAGGCCGAGATCCAGACGAAGATCCGTGACCTGCGCAAGGCGAACATGAACGGCAACAAGAACGCGATCATGGCTCTCCAGAAGCAGATGGACGCGATCAAGATGCCGAACATCCGCGACTTCGTCTCGACGGCGAAGAGCGCCGAGAAGGAAAAAGACGATTACGAGATGACCAAGAATCAGCAGCTGATGGCCGACAACGCCGAGATGCTGAAGGACACGAAGGTCGATCAGTCGAAGTACAACGGTTTCGTGGACATGTACCGCGCCTCGGAGCTGACTTCGCCCGAGGGTCCGACGCACATGCTGCGGCTGTTCGGTCAGTCTGACCGCGATGTGGTCAACAACGCGAACCGCGAGCCGAACCTAGTGCAGGTGCTGGCGATGTTCAACGGCGGTCTGTTCGACACGATCACCAGCGACAAGAGCCTGATGATGCAGAACGTCGAGAAGGTCAGCGATCCGTCCGAGAAGGTCCAGGTGATCTTCCTGTCGATGCTGAACCGCAAGGCGTCGAGCCGCGAGATGAAGCTCGTCGAGCCGTTCGCCCGCAAGAACGACTACAAGAGCATTGTTTGGGCGATCATGAACATGCGCGAATTCTCGTTCGTGCAGTAAGACAGAGGTAGAGCGATCACGCCGGTCGTCCGCGTGGCGGGCTTCCGGGCACAACATAAGCCAGTCACACCCTAAGTATCTCAGACGAGGATCACGATGAAAGACCAACTCAAGAAACTCGATGGACCGTCCCGCCGCGACTTCATGGTCGGCGCTGCCGGCGCCGCCTTCGGCGTGAGCGTGCTGCCCTCGCTGATGGAGCAGCAGCTGTTTGCCGCGACCGGCGGCAAGGCCAAGCGCTGCATCTGGCTCTACATGAGCGGCGGCATGACCCACCTGGATACCTTCGACCTCAAGCCCGGCGCGTCGACGCAGGGCCCGACCGAGGCGCAGAAGACCAACGGCGCCCCGATCAACAAGCTCTTCGGCGACTTCGGCAAGTACATGAAGCATGTCGTGCCGATCAACTCGCTGACCACGACCACCGGTGACCACGGTGGCGCGAACTACCTGATGCACACCGCCTACCCGCAGCGCGGCACGATCAAGCACCCCGGCATGGGCTGCTGGCTGCTGTACCTCACGGGCTGGGAGATGGGCCAGAAGAACATGCTGCCGGGCAACGTGCTCATCGGCGGCGGTTCGGGCCAGGCGACCAGCGGCTGGATGGACATCAAGTACGCCCCGCTGCCGATCGGCAACCCGGCCGGCGGTCTGCCGAACTCCAAGCCGCGCGTCTCGAAGGAGCAGTTCGACGATCGTCTTCAGCTTGCGTCGGACCTCGATGCCGAGTTCCGCGTGAAGTACAAGAACAAGAAGGACGTCCACGCGTACACCGGTCTGTACCAGGACGCCATCCGCCTGATGAACTCCAAGGAGCTCGAGGTCTTCGACATCTTCAAGGAGAAGGAAGAGGTCCAGATGCAGTACGGCAAGAACGGCTTCGGCCAGGGCCTGCTGCTCGCCCGCCGTCTGCTCGAGAACGATGTGAAGTTCGTCGAGGTCGACCTCGGCGGCTGGGACAACCACGCCGGCGTGTTCGACTCCATGGAGACGCGTCTGCCGGCGATGGGCGCTTCGCTCGCGGGTCTGTTCAAGGACCTCGAGGAGAAGAACATGATCGACGACACGCTCGTCGTGCTGACGACCGAGTTCGGCCGCACGCCGCGCATCAACGGCGGCCAGGGCCGTGACCACCATCCCGCGGCGTTCTCCGGCTTCGTGGCCGGCGGCGGCGTGCGTGGCGGTCAGGCTTACGGCAAGTCCGATTCGCAGGGCTACCGCGTCGCTGAGAACCCGGTCCTCCCGGCCGACTTCAACGCGACCGTCGCCTACGCCCTCGGCCTGCCGCAGAAGGTCGTCAAGGCGCCGAACGGCCGTCCGTTCCAGGTCGGCTTCCACGGCAAGCCGATCACCGAGATCTTCTAATCGGCTTCGGCCGATCGTGATCCGCCTACAGCGCGGGTTTCGGCCCTGTTTGATCGGGGTCGAAACCCGCGTTTTTTTGAACCAAGCCCGATACTGCGTACAATGCCTGGTACGACGGTGGTGCACCGTCGTATCGGTCGCCGGCGCGAGCCGTGCGGTCGATGCGACGCCGATCGTGAACCTCTCGCAGTGAGTACGTATTTGTCATCATGATGATCCTGTGTCCATATTGCGGACAGATCCAGCAGCAGGCCGACCAGTGCGTGGCGTGCAAGGGGATCTTCGAGCCGCTCAGCCGTTGCGCGTCGCAGATCTCGATGGGGCCGTGGTACATGGTCATGCCCAAGCGGCCATTCATGCCCGGCTTCAGCTACGACGTGCTGAAGGACATGGTCAAGCGCGGCCGCATCAAGGCCGACACGCCCGTGCGCGGCCCCGGCACCAATCAGCTGTGGGCCTACGCCGCGAGGGCGCCCGGCGTGGCGCACCTGCTTGGCAAGTGTTACGCCTGCGACATGGACATTACGCCCGGACAGCCCGCGTGTCCGGGTTGCAAGACCTCGTTCCCCACCGAATTCGACCGCAACAAGCTCGGGCTCGCCGCCGGCTCGCTCGCCCAGGCGGTGCGCGCCCAACTCGAGCGCAACGTCGACCTGTGCCCCACGTGCGGCATGAAGATCGCCGACCACAACCGCTGCGGATCGTGCGGCGTGGTGTTCAACCCGCCGGATATGGCTACGCGCATCACCCTCGGTGCGTGGTCGCTGCGGTATTCGAGCCGACCGTTCTACATCTCGTCGAGCTACCAGGAGATCAAGGACCGCATCGAGGTCGGCGGGATCAAGCCCGACACGATCCTGCGCGGGCCGACGACGTATCAGTTCTGGTCGATGGCGCAGACGGTGCCGGGCATCGCGCATCTGTTGGGCTACTGCCAGTCGTGCCGCAAGCAGATCACGCCGAAGCTGACCGTGTGCCCGCACTGTTCGGCGCACCTGGACGTGACGGTGCCGCAGGACGAGTTGGGGCTGTTGTTCCCGACGCAGGAGTCGGTGGTCGAGGCGCAGCGTCAGCTCGACGAGGCGGTGGCCCAGTTGGAGGAGGCGCGTCGCGGCGGCGAGGAGCCCGCGCAGCAGGTGCCCGACGGCATCGAGGCCGACTTCCTGCCGCTGGCGGTGGACGACACGGCGAGCGCCGCGCCCGCCGGTGAGGGCATGTTCTCGAATCAGCCGGCGGCGACACCCGCGGCGGCGCCCGTCGCCATGCCCGTCGGCACGAGCGAGCGTTCGACCGACGCCTTCGCGATGTACGCCGATCAGCCCGTGGGCGACACGATGTTCGGCGACGCCGGTTCCCCGGCCGCCGCCGCGCTTGGCGCCGTGGCCGACGGCGACGTTGAAGCGGAAAACCCGTTCTTCGCCGCGCCCGCGGCCAACACCCCGGCGGCGCCCAACAGCGCCGCCGCCGCGCTGGGCGGCGCCGCGGTCTCCGTCGGCGCGCCGGGCGCACGCGCCTCGATCGACATCGGCGTACGCGGGCGACACGGCAAGAAGAAGACGAACGTCGCGGCGATGGCCGGGTTCGGGATCACCGCGGTGTTCCTCGGCATCGTGATGATCTTCCTGCTCTCGTCGAACAGCAGCAGGAGCAACGACCGACCCGTGGTGCAGGAGGAGGCGCCCAAGCCCAAGCCGCGCATCAAGGAAGAGGCCACGCCGTATCAGCTCGACCGCAAGAAGGAGCTCGAGGCGGAGGCGAAGGCGGCGCTGGACGCCACGCGTTCGTCCAAGCGTTACGACCCGCTGATCGCGAAGGTCAAGGAAGAGATGCAGGCTATCGACGGGTTCTGGAACGAGAAGCGGTACTACGAGGGTGAGAAGAAGTTCCACGATCTGGAGAGCGCGATCGCGGCGATCGCGGCGTTGAACGCGACACGCGACGGGGCGCTGTCGTCGAAGATCCAGGCGCAGGAGATCGCGGCGCGGGCGAAAGAGAAGAACGCCGAGCAGGCCGCGGCGAAGGAGTGGGGTGAGGGCGGCGTGCACCTGGCCGAGGCCGAGCGGCTGTTCAGCGGCGAGGAGTTCGAGTCGGCGAACAAGGCGTGGTCTCTGTCGTTCCAGGCGTATCAGAAGGCGCTGGTGCGCTCGGAAACCGCGATCGCCGCGGCCGAGTCACGCGCCAAGTTCCTCGAGGACGTGGTCAAGAACTTCACGCAGGCGCAGATCGAGGCCGTCGGCGGACCCAACTTCGTCAAGGCCGTCGCGGCGATCGGCGAGGGCGACAAGCTCTACCAGACCGGCGAGTACGACACGGCGCTCGACAAGTACCAGACGGCCAACAAGCTGATCCCCGACATCGAGCTCGCCGTGCAGTCCGTCGTCGGCGTTCACTTCTGGGCGGTGAAGACCGGCTACCTCGCGACCGACGCGATCATCGCCGTCAACAAGGGCCAGCCGTTCACCAAGAGCATGCAGGCGGACCTCCGCCAGGCGTACAACCAGCTGATGGTCGGCCCGCAGTTCCTCGCCGCGATCCCCACCGACGAGAAGCCCGCGCTCGACGCGCTCGCCAAGCTGCTCCTGGAGACCGCGCGCGACACCGTCGTGCAGAACCGCGGCGAGGTCGTCCGCGCCAGCTACAACATCGGCGTGCAGGTCCGCATCATCGAAGAGATCCTCCAGTCGCCCGGCGACTACATCGAGACGGCCAACAAGAACGCGATCAAGGAAAAGATCGAGGTGATCAAGTCCGAAGCGAAGATCGCGGGCTACTCCTCGGAGTTCCTCGACGTGATCGGCGAAATGGAGGAGAAGACCTCGATGAAGCCGGAATTCGAGGCGCTGCGGCAGAGTCGGCAGTTCATGCACGACCTGCGGACGAAGCTGATGGAGTATGATTCGGCGATGGAGATCCTGCCGCAGGGCGTGTGACGCCGCGGTGTCGAGGGCACATCATTGGGGGTGGCAAGCATGCGCAAGATCGCGAGTATCCGCATCCGCTGCGCGGTCGTCGTATTTGCGGCGGTCGCGGCGGCGTCGGTGGTGATAGTTTGGGCTCGCGACGACGCGACCTACCCGCTCAGGTTCGACGACGTGACCGCCGAGGCGGGCCTCGACAAGCCGCTGGCCGGGATCATGGGGCACGGCGGGGCGTGGGGCGACTACGACGGCGACGGGCGCTTCGACCTGTTCGTCGGCGGGTTCTGCGACCGTCCGAACGACGAGTACGCGCCCGCCGCGGGCCCGGTCGCGCCGAAGCTGCTGCGTCAGGTCGAGCCGGGGCGGTTCGTGGTCGCCGACGAGCCCGCCGCGTCCCGGTACGCCCGCACGAGCGGTGCGCTGTTCGTCGACCTCGACAACGACGGCTCGCCCGAGCTCTACATCTCCAACAACGCCCGTCCGCAGACGAAGCGCGACGCCGGCCCGCAGCATGACGCGCAGCTCCAGCGCAGCGTGCTGCTTACGCGGCGCAACGGCAAGCTCGTCGACATCACCGAGTCGTCCGGCGCGTGCCCCGAGGGCCTGCTGTCGGCGCGCAACGTCGTGCCGCTCGACTACGACCGCGACGGCCTGCTCGACCTGCTCGTCATCGAAGACCGGTTCATCGGCAAGAAGACGCCGCACACCGTGCTGCTGCACAACGTCACCGGCAAGGACGGCCTGAAGTTCGAGGTCGCCAACGACGCCCAGGGCCTGCCCGACGGGCTGTTCGGCCTCGGCGCGGCGGTCGCGGACCTCAACGACGACGGGCGGCCCGACCTGTTCATCCCGCACTCCAACCGCATGTTCATCACCAAGGGCGACGGCACGTACGAGGAGCCCGAGTCGCTGCGCGAGACATTCATGTGGCGCCCGCTCGACGGTGAGGACTGGCCGTGCGGCGCATCGTTCGGCGACCTCAACGGCGACGGGCGGCTCGACCTCGTCGTGTCGCTGCACTCCGTGCACGCGCGCAACAAGGTCTACATCAACGAGACGCCGGAGGGCGGCGAGGTGCGCTTCCGCGACGTGACGGACGTCGTGGGACTCGGCGCGACGGTGCCGGTGCGTTGTCCGCACGTGGAGCTGCGTGACTTCGACAACGACGGGCGGCTGGACATATACCTGTCCGCGGCGTGGCGCGACGGCGACAAGGTCACGCCGCTGATCTTCTGGAACACCGGCAACGGCGGCGACGGCCTGCCGCGCTTCGCGCCGCCGCGTGCGATCACCGACAGCGCCGACGGCATGGCGTACTACCCGGCGGGGCCGACGGTGGACTTCGACGGCGACGGCATGCTCGACATCTTCCTGGTCAACTGGTTCGCAGGCGACCGCTGCCACCTGCTGCGCAACGCCACCAAGCCGCGCGGCAACTGGCTAAAGGTGAGCGTGATCGGCAAGAAGACGCTGAGCCGCGACGGCATCGGCGCCAAGGTCCGCGTGTACCGCGCGGGCAACGCCGCGAATCGCCACGCGCTGATCGCCTATCATGAGGTCGCCGCGGGGTACGGCTACGCCAGCGGGCAGGTGCCGGAGTGCCAGATCGGTCTGGGGTACCGTGACACGGTCGACGTGATGATCACGTTGCCCGACGGGCGGACGCTCACACGTCTGGGCGTGAAGACGAACCAACGGATCGTGATCGAGGAGCCTCAATGAAGAGCGCATCACGCGGAGTCGTATCGAAGTGGCCGATGTGGCTGGGATGTCTGTTGCTGGCGACGGCGGGCGCGGCGCACGCGCAGCAGGTCGCGGTGACGTTCGAGGACAAGGCGGTGCTCACGGTGCCGGTCGACCTGCGCGAGCAGGTCGGCAAGGCGTTCGACGTCGCCGACACGCCGCCGACGATCGACTTCATCCGCATCGCGGGGCTGCTCAACAAGAGCAAGGATACGCTGTGGTCGTCGTGGGGCGACGGGTGCGTGGCGGCGGACGGGTGTTACTACACGTCGATCGGCGATCACCTCGGCGTCGACGCCACCGCTTACGTGTACGAGTACAACCCGAAGACGCGCACGCTCACGCGCGTGGTCGACGTCGCCGAGGCGATCGGGCAGAAGCCCGGCGTGTACGGGCACGGCAAGATCCACTCCGCCATCAGCCAGGAGGATGATGGCTCGCTGTGGTTCAGCACCTACTGGGGCAAGCACCGCGAGGTCGACGCCGCGTTCGGCAAGAACGGCTACGAGGGCTCGATCCTGCTGCGGATGGACCCCGCGACGCACAAGGTCGAGAACGTCGGCGCGATCGTGCCGCGGCAGGGGTTGCCCGCGTCGCACCACGTGCCCGAGCGCCACCTGCTCTGCTTCTACTCCGTCTACGAGAACAATCTCGTCGTGTACGACCTCAAGCAGCGCAAGCGGCTGTTCCTCGGCGGCGCCGACGTCATCGCCGGAAACCGCGAGATGATGCACGACAAGCGCGGCCGCGTGTATTTCACCGGGCAGGACAACCGCCTGCACTACTACGACCCCGAGACCAACACGATCAAGGCGACCAAGGCGAGCGTGGCGGACCTGCCCACCGCGGCGGCGCGCGACAAGAGCGTCGTGCTGCGTGCGGCGATCAACAAGCCCACACCCGACGGCATGCTCTACGCCATGACCGCCAGCGGACGCCTCTTCGCGTTCGACCCCGAAGCCGAAACCGTCAAAGACCTCGGCCCGAACTTCGCCAACGGCATGTACACCGCGGTCATGGTCGCCGACCCGACCGGCAAGTACCTCTATTACACCCCCGGCGCCCACGGCAGCGCGGTGAAGGTCGGCGCGCCGGTGATCCGCTACGAGATCGCCACCGGCAAGAAGACCGTGCTCGCGTTCCTCGAGGACGTGCTGCACACGCGGTTCACCTACCAACTCGGCGGCACCTACAACCTTCAGCTGTCGCCCGACGGCAAGCGGCTGTACATCACGTTCAACGGCGCCGCGTACGATCCCTCGGCCGCGAAGGTGCTGACGTTCGGCGAGCCGAGCGTCGTGGTGCTGCACCTCGACTGATCCCGCGCGCCGACGCCGCGACGCCCGCACGCCGCCGGACCGTTGCGACTTCTGCGACGTCCTGCCGCGATGTTGCAACATCCGCCACGGCCCGCCCGCATACAATGACGGCATGACGACGCCCGAAAACGAGCTCGTGCGCCGTGTCGATGAGGTCCACGTCCACGTCGACGGCGAATCGGTCGACGACGCGCCCCGCGGACGCCGCGGACCGGTGCGGTGGGCGCTGGAGACGGCGTTGCGCTTCGTCTACACGCTGCGTGCGGATCACACGCCGACGTGGGCGAAGACCACGGTGATCGGCGCCGCGGTGTACGTTGTGAGCTGGATCGACCTCGTGCCGGACCTGCTGCCCGTGGTCGGGGTTGTTGACGACTTCTTCGTGGTGGTCGCGGCGGTCTGGACGGTGCTGCGACACGTGACCGACGACGAGCGGACCCGCGCCCGCCGGACCGTCGACCGCTGGCTCGGCCGTGCGTGAATTCCGGATCGCGCCGCCTGTGAAAGCCCATCTTGTAATGGTATGCTGATAGGCGTGTTGCCAAACGAATCTGGGTCTCGATGCGGGGTGAAGGCATGAGCAGCGAGCCGACGCCGAAGGCGAAGTTGGCGGATGCAACCTGGGAGCCAAAGGTTCTCTGGGCGATCACTATTGTTTTGACGATCCTGCCCGCGTTGCTTCCGGCGTTGCTCGTCAGTGACGCCGCCGCGTCGCCGATGGATGCGTTCCGGGAGCTGACCGGCAGCCTCACCCACACGGTGATCGGCACGGCCATCATCTGCGCCGCGGTGTTCACCGGTCTGCTGGCCCTCGAGCAGGTGCGCATGGGCGTGCGTGCGGCCGCGCCCGTCATCGGCGTGACCCTCTGTTGGGCGGCGTGCGTCGACATCTTCAACAACATGTATCGCGAGTCGGTGTTGGCGGACATCGCCGGCTCGGCCGACCGCGAACACGTGACGCTCTACATCTGGATGGTCAGCCGCGTGTTCATCGCGATCATCCTCATGCTCGGGCCGCTGGTGATGCTGCGACGGCCCGACGGTCGACCCACGCGTCGGGACCAACTGCTGATCTTCCTGATCAGTCCGATCCTCTTCGTCGTCGCGCATCTGCTGGTCCGCGCCGGGACGAATCCCGATCACCTGGTGCACATGCATTACCCCTCGGCGTTTCTCCGCCGCCCGTGGGAGCTCTTGCCCGCGGCGCTGTTCCTGCTGGGCGCGGTGTGGGTCTACCCGCGCCAGTACAAACGCGACCGCACGCTGTTCTCGCTGGGGATGGGGCTGAGCATGCTGCCGGAGATCGCGGCGCACCTGTTCATCGGGTTCGGCCTGCTGGTCCCGATGTGGATGTCCGCGAACGCCGGCCGCCAGTTCCCCGAAGAGACGCTCGCCTCCACGCCGTTCTTCGAAGCGAACTTCTACATCGCCCACCTGCTCGCCCTGGTGGCGTACGCGATCCGGATGGGCGGCCTGATGCTGGACCACAGCCTCACCTACGTGGAGGTCCGCGAGGTCAACGACGAGCTGGCGCGAACGAACGACCAGCTGCGCGACGAGATCGCCGAACGCGTCCGCGCCCAGGAGGCCGAACGCGAGGTCGAGGCCGTGTACAGCCAACTCGTTGAATCGATGCCGATGGCGGTGTTCCGCAAGGACACCGAGGGGCGGTTCGACTTTGTCAACAAGCGCATGTGCGACATGCTCAAGCACTCGCGTGAGGAGCTGATCGGCAAGACGTACTACGACGTGTTCGAGAAGGAACTGGCCGACGAGTACACCGCGGTGGACGAGCGTGTGATGCGGACGCGCGAGGTGGTCGATGAGGTCGAGTCGTATCGCGGCGTGAATCGCGGCAAGGGCTTCGTCCATTACCTGATCACGCCGGTGATCAACCACCGCGACGAGGTCATCGGCGTGCGTGGCATGTTCGAGGACGTGACCGACCTGATGGATGCGCGCGAGAAGGCCGAAAAGGCCGAGCAGCAGTTCGACGCCGAAGCGCGTCAGCGTCAGCGTTCGGCGGTCGCGGTCACGGAGATCGCTTCGCTGTACACCTCGCTGCTGGAGAGCCTGCCGATCGCGGTGTTCCGCAAGGACATCGAGGGCGGATTCACGTTCGTCAACGACCAGTTCTGCGAGATGGTCGGCAAGGGCCGTGTGGACATCCTGGGCGCCCGTGACGAGGACCTGTTCCCCGCCGACGTCGCCGGGCGTTACGCCGCCGACGACAAGCGCGTGATGCAGACCGGCGAGGTGCTCGATCAGGTCGAGTCGGTGCCCGCGGCCGATGGCTCCGCGAGCCGAATCCGCGTGTACAAGACGCCGGTCAAGGACAGCGACGGGAACATCATCGGCGTACACGGCATCTTCTTCACCGAGTCCGAAGTTCGAGCCGACGTCGCCTCCGCGGGATCCGCGGAAACCGCCGACGACTGATCGTCGTCCTCGCACATCAGATGGGTGTATCGAAGCTGTCACCAGGATGCTCCACGACTGCGCCAGCATGGGCTGGGTCAGCGTGAAGCCATTCGGCGACGTACCGGTAGCGTGGTCACTGGTCCGCGGGCTTGTCGGTGGCGGCCTTTTCCAGGTCCTCGACTTTCACCGTCGGCGTGCAGCGTAGCGGCACCTCGCGACAGCGTTGGAGCACGGCCATCACGACCTTCTCGCCCTCGGGCGACGTCGACTTGTACCACGTTCCGGGCTCGCCGGTCGTTGAGACCAGGCACTCCTCGCCGAAATTCGGGTATTGGGTCAACGCGAGGTTGAACGAGCGGTACTCGGTGAGAATGCTTTGACCGGCCGACGTGAACTTCTCAAAGTACGCGATGTAGGCGTGCTGCGCGTCGCACCCCCCGCACCCGTAAATGACCGCGTACACGCATTCGTGCCCCGGCTCCCTCTCGAACGGCGGGAACTTGTCCGACCGGTCCACGAACACCTTCTTGTCGGCCAGATCGTAGAAATACACCGTTGAGATGAGCACGTCTTCGGGCAGCGCCTTCTCACCGTTGGGTGGACCGGTGAAGAACACCCACCACAACACGGACAGCACCATCAGCCCCACCGTGCCGCGTGTCGCGGCTGTAGAGTGAGCGTTCAACCATCCGCGTAACTGCTCGAGTCGCTCTCTCAAGGTTGCGTTTCATCCACAGGGCCTTGGGCGAAGCGCGACAGTCACGCGGTGGCTCGTGCCCGTGGTCAGTCGGGGTCCGTGTGCTTGCCGTTGGCGTCGTTGGGGATATTCCACAGACGCGAGCGGCCAGTTACCCAGTACGACGAGTTATTGTAACTGCCCGAAGGGGTGTTGTACCAGTCAGCCAGCACGTAGCCGTAGAACTCGCTGATGGGCATCCATTCGGCGCTGCCGTCGACGTTGATCGCGCTGGTGAAGCCCTGAGACGCCAGGGCCTCGATGTTGGTGACCCCGCTGCCAGCCAGCGTGATGTTCTTGTTGCTGAGGTGCCGCCGCGTGACGCCCTCCCACGGGAAGTTGCACGCGTCCCACCACCAGCCCGCCGAGCCCGGGCCGCCCTTGGTCTCGTCGGGTTCCCAGTACAGGACGTCCAGCGCCTTGAAACGCGAGATCTTGAACGTGCGGAAGTAGCCGTGGATGTTGCCGTCGGAGTCCTTGACCTCTTCGTAGCGGGGTGTGCCGCGGAGGTAGGTCGTGTCGCAGCCGTTGTTGGTGGTGTGCTGGTCGTACTTGCCGTAGTAACACAGCGAGCCGTTGGCGACGTAGCTCGTCACCGCGCGCGAGTTGTTCGGCCGATTCGGCACGGTCTCCAGCTTCGTGCGATCCGCCGGGCAACGGTAGGCCGACGCGTCTCGCAGGTAAGGCCACAGGTCGCCCGACTCCAGGTCCTTCACCGTGTCCATCTGCACGTTGTAATAGAGCCAGCCGTGGCCCTCGGCGTAGATGCTGCCGGCCTGCCCCCAGTTCGGCCCGGTGATGTACGACGAGTTGTCCAGCGCGTAGGCGCCGTTGGCGTAGCCGATGTTCTTGCAGTTGAACTGGCAGTACACCATCCACTGCACCTCAATCGCACGCTCAAGGCTAGGCGTGAGAATCACGATCAGGGCGAGAATGATGACCACTACGACCAGGATTTCCACCAGCGTGAATCCCCGGGCTCGCGACGATGATACCGTTCGCACGTTCGCCATGACGCACTCCCTTCCACTTGTAGACCTAAAGCGGCGGCTTCGACGCGATCAACCCACGATAACGTTGCTCGGCGAGCGACGCTTCCCGTAACGACGAATTGCTTCGCCCCTCGATTTCATTACCTCGAGACATTAATCAGACTCGGCGCCCAACACAAAACACTAGGACACATTTGTCGCGTAATCAAGCGGTTGGGTCTGCGCTTCGTTGATTTCAAGGGTTTGTGGGTTGCTTCGGCGGCGCCGCGGCGTCGTGATCGCCGGGCTGGACGTGCAGGTGGCCGATCAAGCCCGTATCGCCGTCCTGCCATACCTGCACGCTGAACGACCGCCTCAGCTTCAGCGCGTCGGTGATCCAGTGCAGCGGCTTGTCGATGTGGCTGTACGGCGCGTCGGGCTCCGAAGGCAGCACGCTGTACGGGCGCTTCGTCGGCTTGACCGTGGCGTCTTTCGCATCGTCCTGCGCGCCGGCCCTGTTCGCCGCGTCCTCCGCGACACGCACGCTCTGCCAGTAATCGTGCACCTCGCCCAGCAGCGCCGCGAGCTTCGGCGCACGGGTGATCGACGACATCAGCAGCGATGCACCGTCGTCGAATTCGAACTCGGCGTAGTCCGGCGCCGCGTCGAGCCGCTGCGACTTGTCGTTGTAGGTGTCGACGCATCGGCGGAAGAACGACTCCTGTGAACTCACGACGTACCACTCGCCGATGCGCCCGAACGACAGACGCTGCAGACCCGCGGTCGTTGGCAGGTTCACCAGCCGCGCCAGGCTCGGGTCTTTCACGCGCCGCGCCAGCGCCCGGCCGAAGTCCGCTACGGCGTAAGACACGTCGCCCGCCGCCTCGCGGTGCACGCCGAAGATCGTGCCCACGACGTTGAACTCGGTCAGCGTCAGGATCATGTGCACGCTGCGGATCAGGCTGTCCAGCTTCGCCGCGCCGTCCGGGCTCTTGAGCTTCACCGCGAGCCCCAGCACCGGCACCGCCACGCCCGGGTTCGGGTCCACCGACTCCGGCGGCACGCGCGCCAGGAACAGGATCAGCGGCGGCGCCAGGTCCGGCAGCACGCCCATCGCCATCTTCGAGCCCATCTCCGCGTCCTGTCCGAACTCCGATTTGTCGCGCGGGTGGTACAGCACGTTGATCGACACCGCGGTGATCGTTTCGGCGGGCAGCAAGCCGAAGTCGACGCCGCGGACGCCCTCGACGTGCGGCACCATCTCCTCAAGCTTCTTGATCTGCCCGGCGTAGTGAACGTCCATCGAGCCGTCGGCTTGATCGACGAGCGTCAGGCCGTGCCGTTCGGTCAGGTCCGAGTTGCGGGTGTACATGACGATCGGCGCGTCGGGCGGCAGCTTCGCCATCGTCGCACGGAACTGCTCGCCGCGCGCCAGCGGGCCGACCGCGCCCTCGAGCCCCAGCGTGTGCTGCGCGACCGACGTGACCAGGTGACGCAGGTGCGCCGCGTGCTTGGTCTCGGTCATCATCAGCCACCGCTGCCCGACCGCGACCAGCATGTCCGCTCCGTCGCTGGCGACGCTGAATGTCCGCATCGGCCCGACCTTGCCGCCGCCGGGTCCGTCGACGCCCCACGGAACGGCGTTCATCGCCCCGGGGAGCACCGCCAGATCGTCTGGTGACGCCCGCGACATAACCACGACGCCCCAGTCGCCGTCGAGCTTCATCTCGGTGACCACGACGGAGCGACCGAAGTAGCGGTTGATCGTCTCGTCCATGCTCAGCCCGAGCCGCTCGCGCGTCGTTTCCCATAACTCTGGTCGCTGCAATGAGGTAACGACCTTCCACGCGTGCGCGACCAGCGGGTCATCCGTCCGGCGACTCAGCAGTGGCCCCAGATGATCGAGGCGGAGATACAGGCGGGCGTCGGCGGGAACGAGCTCCGCGGGGTCGACGTCCGGCTCCACCGCCTTGGCCGCGACGTCCGGGCGAGCCCACGGCGGCAGCGATTGCAATGCGGCGGCATCATTAGACGTTGTATGTTTTGGCGGAGCTTGGCACGCGGACAGCACGGCGAGGGTTGCGAGCAGCCCCACGACCCCCGCAAGCCGACCCCGCCCGGTGCAAATCGGTATGAATAGCATCAGCCGCACCCTTGTCTCCGCGGAACTGACTCCACCCACCTATCGTACCACCGTATCGCCTCGGCTGTTGCAAGCGAGCCGCGTGAAACACCTTAGTGCAGTGTTCAACGCAGGCCCCTGTCGGGACGAAAATTCCGGGTTCCTGGGTGAAACTATTTTGCATAAACGATCAAATGAATATACTCACCGGGATCTGTGGCTCGTTCGAGCCCGGGACCGGCATTCGTCGGCGGACGCGTAACCGTCATTTCAGAGGGCATCGGCATGCAGACGCGACGTGTGATTGGAATGTTGGCCGCAGCGATGGTCATCGCGACCTGGTCCGCTGCGCGACCCGTACGCGCTGAGGACACGCCCACGGCGCCGACCGACGCGAAGGTCGCGGTCGATCCCGCCGAGTTGCTCAAGCCGGTCAGCGAGCGGTTCGCCAACACGCTGGACGGTCCTTCGCCGAGCTTCCGTCGGCACGTCATCCCGATGATGAGCCGCATGGGCTGCAGCGGCCGCGCGTGTCACGGCTCGTTCAAGGGGCAGGGCGGCTTCCGCCTGTCGCTGTTCGGTTACGACTTCAAGACAGACCTCGACGCCATCCTCGCGTCGAGCGAGGCGTCGAAGGTCGATTCGCGTGTGAACAAGGCCGACCCCGACGAGTCGCTGATCCTGCTGAAGCCGACGCTCGGCGTGAAGCACGAGGGCAAGCAGGTCATCCAGGAAGACAAGTGGCAGTACAACATCCTTCGCCGCTGGATCGCCAACGGCGCGCACGACAGCGGTGAAGACTACGGCGCGTTCGATCGCCTCGAGGTCTACCCGCGCGAGATGGTGTTCGAGAAGGCGGGGCAGAAGGTGCAGCTGAAGGTGCTGGCGCACTGGGCGGACGGCACCGTCGAGAACGTGACGGACCTGACGCGCTTCCGCACGAACGACGACTCGGTCGCGGAGGTCGACGAGTTTGGTGTGGTGACGTGCAAGGGCCCGGGCGACTCGCACATCGTGGCGTTCTATGACAACGGCGTCGCGCCGACGCCGGTGATGCTGCCGGTGTCGAACCAGTCGGGCAAGCGTTTCCCCGCGGTGCCGACGCCGACGAAGATCGACGAGCTGATCGTCGAGAAGCTGCGCAAGGTCGGGATCGTGCCGGCCGACGTGTGCACCGACGCGGAATTCCTGCGTCGCGTGAGCATCGACCTGACCGGCACGCTGCCGACGCCGCAGCAGATCACCGCGTTCCTCGACGACACGAACCCCGGCAAGCGCGCCCGCAAGATCGACGAGCTGCTCGAGACGCCGCAGTACGCCGCGTGGTGGACGACGAAGCTGTGCGACATCACGTCCAACAACGCGCAGGAACTCAACGACCGTAACTTCCGGTCCGAGCAGTCGCGCCAGTGGTACGACTGGATCTACAAGCGTGTCGCGACGAACGTGCCGTACGACAAGATCGTCGAGGGCATCGTGATGGCGAAGGGGCGCACGAGCGACGATCAGGACTACGTGGCGTACGCCACGGAGATGTCGTCGTACCTGAAGAAGGATCACCCGGCGGACTTCGCGGATCGCGAGACGATGCCGCACTACTGGGCTCGCCGCAACATGAAGAAGCCCGAGGAGCGGGCGTTGAGCTTCAGCTACGCGTTTCTCGGCGTGCGCCTCGAGTGCGCCCAGTGCCACAAGCACCCGTTCGATCAGTGGACCCAGCAGGACTTCCAGCACTTCCAGGCGTTCTTCGAGCCGATCCGCTTCGGCGCCCCGGTCGGCGACGACAAGGACGATTACAAGCGGATGGAAAGGGAGATGGAGGAGGCCGCGGGCTACGACAAGAACAGCAAGACGAACACGAAGAAGAAGCTTTACGCGGAGATCAAGAAGCGCGTGGCCGACGGCGAGCCCGTGACGTGGCAGGAGCTGTACATCGACCAGCGGAAGCCGACGCAGCTGTCGGAGAAGCAGATCGAGGCGCTAAAGAAGAAGGGCAAGACGATCCCCGGCCGCGTGCTGACGCCGAAGGTGCTCGGCGGCGACGAGATCGTGCAGTCTTACGCCGACGCGCGCACGCCGCTGATGGAGTGGCTGCGCAGCGCCGAGAACCCATACTTCGCGCGGGCGTGGGTGAACCGCGTGTGGGCGAACCACTTCGGTCGTGGCCTGGTCGCCCCGGCCGACGACATGAACCTCGCCAACCCGCCGTCCAACGCCGCGGTGCTCGACTACCTCGCCGACGGCTTCCGGTCGCACGGGTACGACATGAAGTGGCTGCACCGCGAGATCCTCAACAGCGACACGTACCAGCGGTCGTGGATGACCAACGACACGAACCGCCTCGACGAGCGGAACTTCAGCCGGGCGATCATCCGTCGCCTGCCCGCCGAGGTCACGTGGGACGCGATCGCGCAGGCCACGATCGGGACCGATCGCCAGGATCGCATCCGCACCGATGTCGAAGACCGCGCCATCGGCCCGATGAGCGGGCTGGTGACCGGTGGCAAGTCCAGCGGCGTCGGCTACGCGATGAACATCTTCGGCAAGCCCGAACGCGAGACCGTCTGCGACTGCGAGCGTAAGACCGACGCGACCCTCCTGCAGACCATCTACACGCGCAACGACCGCGAGGTCTGGACGCAGATCGACGGCAAGAACGGCTGGATCACCGAGCTCCGAAACGCCGCGAAGAAGAACGATTCGGCGGCGATCGACCGCGACGCGCTGATCCGCGAGGTGTTCCTGCGCACCGTCTCGCGCATGCCGACGGCCGACGAGGTCGCCGAGGCGCGCAAGGTCGTGGCCGAGGACAACCCGATCGACGGCACGCGTGAGCTGCTGTGGGTCATGCTCAACACCAAGGAATTCATCGTCAACCACTGACGAACGTACACCCAGCGCCCGCGTCTTGCCGACGGCGGGGCACACAAGGATCACACTATGGCCAGTCACAAGTTCTGCGACGGGATCAAGCGACGCGACTTCATCGCGTTCGGCGCGGCGACGGGGTTCGGGCTTGGGCTGAACCTGCCCGGCTACCTGCAGCGCGCCGCCGCGGGGCAGATCGACGAGAAGAACGCACGCGGACGAGCGGGCATCTTCATCCGCCTCGCGGGCGGGCCGACGCACATGGATACCTTCGACCTCAAGCCCGACGCGCCCGACACGCACCGCGGCGAGTTCAACCCGATCAAGACCAACGTGCCCGGCATCGAGATCTGCGAGCACATGCCGCGTCTCGCGCAGTGCGCCGACAAGTTCGCGATCCTCCGCGGCGTGTCGCACTCGCTCGGCGCTCACGGGCTGGGCTCGGAGTATCTCAACACCGGCAACCGCCCGATCCCGTCGCTCGAGTTCCCGACGTACGGCTCGGTCGTGGCGCGCGAGATGGTCGCGCCGCGCGACATCCCGCCGTTCGTCGCCATCCCGAACTTCGGCCAGGGCTCGGGCTACATGTCCGTCGAGTACGGCCCGTTCAGCACGGGCGCCTCGCCGAAGCCCGGGCAGCGGATGGACATCCGCGGGCTCGCGCTGACCAACGGCGTGAAGCTCGAGGACATCGACCGCCGTCAGAACCTGCTCAACAAGTTCGACAACGCGTTCGGCAAGGTCGAAGAGGAGGACAAGCTGCTCCAGGGCCTCGACAAGTTCAGCCAGCGCACCTACGAGATGCTCCGCAGCGAGCGGACGCGCACGGCGTTCGACCTGTCGAAAGAGTCGGCGTCGATCACGTCGATGTTCACCCAGGACGACTTCGCGCAATCGTGTCTGCTGGCCACGCGGCTCGTCGAGGCGGGGGTGAGGTTCGTGACGATCCAGATCGGCGGCTGGGACACGCACCAGGATAACTTCAACAAGCTCAAGGACACGAACCTGCCCAAGCTCGACGGCGGGCTCGCGGGCCTGTTCAACGCGCTGCACGCCAAGGGGCTGCTGGATTCGACGAGCGTGATGGTGTCCGGCGAGTTCGGGCGCACGCCGAAGATCAACCAGCGCGGCGGCCGCGACCACTACCCGCGTGCGATGTTCTGCCTGCTCGCGGGCGGCGGCATGAAGGGCGGCCAGGTCATCGGCGCGTCCAATGACCTGGGCACGGGCCCGGCCGACGACGTGGGCATCAGCCCCGACAACGTCGCCGCGTCGTTCTACCACTCGCTGGGCATCGACCACACCAAGGAATACAACACGCCCAGCGGCCGCCCCGTGATGATCGTCCGCTACGGCAAGGTGATCAAAGAGCTGTTCGCGTAAACGCCACAGCGTTTGGATCAACGCACACCGAACGAAGGCCCGGCGACGACAATCGCCGGGCCTTTTTTGCGCGCTTACGTTGCGTACGACGTGTGCATAAAAAAAGCCCACGGGGCGGAACCCGTGGGCTTGAGTGGTGCGTGACGATGTCGGTCGGATCAGCTGAACGGATCGTACTCGCCGGGATGCGGCGTCCAGTACTTGCCGTCGGGACCCGGCACGGTCGGCGGGGCGGATTCGAGCGTCCACTTGTCGATGCCGGGCGAGTAGTCTTTGCCCTTGGCCAGCAGATCGTCCCACTTGACGACCTGGCCGGAGTAGCACGCCTCGCGGCCGAGGATCGCGGTGAAGGTGGACTTGGCGCCGTAGTCGCCCTCGTTGTAGATCTCACCCTTCATGAGGGTATCGATGAGGTCGAGCTGCTCCTGCTGGTGACCGTCGCCGCGGCCCTTGGTGCGGTACTGGTCGCCTTCGAAGGGCTTGATCCACGCGCCGAGCTGGGCTGTGCCCTTGGACCCGTGCGCGAACTCGGCGACTTCCTTGTAGGTCTTCTTGCCGCCGAGGTGGCGCCCCTGGCTGTACATCTTGGTGCCGTCGGGGAAGGTGTACTCGCAGAAGGTGTGGTCGAAGATCTGGCTCTTGGTGTCGTCGCCACCCATGCGCTCTTCGCCGCCGCCCATGCCGTTGCACTCGACGGGGTACATGTTCTTGAGCCAGCAGCCGACGTCGAGGTTGTGGATGTGCTGCTCGCAGATCTGATCGCCGCAGGACCAGATGAAGTGGTACCAGTTGTTGGTCTGGAACTCCATCTCGGTGGCGGGGCGTCCGAGGCTGTTGGAGATGTCTTCGCGTGTGCGGTACCAGATGCCGCCGCCGTTCCAGTAGACGCGGACGAGGTTGATGTCGCCGATCGCGCCGTCCTGGCAACGCTTGATGGTGTCGAGGTAGCGTTCCTCGTGGTGGCGCTGCAGGCCGATGGCGACCATGAGGTTCTTCTTCTTGGCGATCTCGTTGGCGGCGAAGAAGCGGCGGATCATCGGGGCGTCGGTGCCGAGGGGCTTCTCGCAGAAGATGTGCTTGCCCTTCTCGACGGCGTACTCGAACTGCGGGGTCTTGAACGCCGGGGGCGTGGCGATGACGACGAGGTCGGGGTCGGCGTCGATGGCGAACTTGTAGGCGTCGAAGCCGGAGAAGATGTGATCGTCCGGGACGGCGACCTTGTCATTATGCGCCTTGGCCAGGTTCTTGATGGCGCCCTCGGCCTTGTGGTGGAAGGCGTCGGCCACGGCGATGAGCTTCGTGTTGCCCTTGGAGTTCATGATCTGGTTCGAGGCGCCGGTGCCTCGACCGCCGCAGCCGATCAGGGCGAACTTGATCTCGTCGCTGCCCTTGGCGTGCGCCGTGTTGGCGACCGCCCCGACCAGCGCCGAGGCGGTGACCGCCGCCCCGGATTGCTTCAGAAAAGTCCGACGGGTGGAATCGTTCGACATTCGTGTCTCCTTAGACGTTGCCCATGGTGGATCGGGAAGGTGTACCTCGTGCTCCATGTGCCCGGAGCCCACAAGTATACCCGCGCCGAGGCGAATTCGCCCGTCAGACGGAAAAGCTCACCGCCGCTGCAGGCAGGTCCCGGGCGATCGCGTCGAGGCGATACCCGAAGCCCGGCCCGCCGAGCGTGGAGAGGTCGACGTGGCCCTCGCGACGCCGGTAAAGCCCCGGGTGCACCGCCGCTTCGGGCAGCGACGCGTCGGGGTAGAACTGCATGCCGTTGGTCTCGACACCCATGATCGTGCCCGCGTGCGCCGCGAGGCGGCAATGGGGGATCTGTGCGAGCATCGGGTTCGTCAGGTCCTGCACCATCAGCGGCATGCCGTGCGCCTTCGCCCAGCACAGCGACAGCAGTGCGCCGGTCTGGGTCTTGCACGTCTTGAGCGCCACGCCGGTCCACCCCAGCTCGCGGCCGCGCTTCACGTGTTTCCAGTCGTGCGCCGACTCGTCGAGGAACAGCGGCTTGCGCGCCGACACCGAGTGCGTGTCGATCGCGTGCGCGTCGAGGTCGTACGGGAAGGGCTGCTCGACGTAGAGCGTCATGCCGTACAGTCGCGGGTGCTCGTCACGCAGGCGGTCGAGGATCGCGTTGACGTACTGCGGATCGGTGACGGTGCAGTTGAAGTCGGCGGTGAGCCAGTCGCAGGCGTGGTCGACGGCGATGCTGCCCACGCGCACGAGCCGCTGGTAGTCCCACGCCGCGTCGTTGCCGCGCAGCTTCACCTTGAGCGCGCGCAGCCCGTCGGTGTCGATCCACTGCGGCAGCGTGACGGGGTAGCTGTCGTCGGGCTCGTCGCCGGTCAGATCGTCGTCGGTCAGCGCGTCGAGCCCGCCGACGAGGTGCCACGCGATCATGCGCGTCGGCGCGTCGGCAACGAGGAACGCGTCGGGGAACACGCCGTCGAAGCTCACGCGTCCCTCGGCGTTGTCGGCGGGCGTGAGGAACTCGCCGAGCGATCGCGTCATGTAGTTGCGGTTGTACGTCTCGTAGATGTCGACGCCGTGCAGCACGCCGTACGCGTCGTGCACCGCCTGATCGATCACGCTCGTGCACAGCAGCGCGGCGAGGTACGGCAGGGCGGACGTCTTGTTGAACTCCGTGCGCAGGCCCGGCAGCAGCTCACGCTGAAAGTCGTAGCCGATCTCGATCGGGTGGCCGGTCAGCCCGCTGTCGACCCACGCCTCGGCGACACGCGTGGTGAAGTCCTTGATCGCCTGGTGGCGCGGCTCGTAGGGATCGGTCGACGGCCAGACCCACTGCACGCTCAGCGGCGTCTCGCCCCAGCCGTGCGCCGTGCGCCCCGTCGCGTCTGCGACAGTGACCTTCGCGCGGGCGCAAGTCACGCTCGTCAGCGCCTCGGTGCCGAACTTCAGCGGCACGCGGGTCGTGACGGGCAGGAAGTACAGCTCGCAGCCGGTGACACGGACGTCTTGGTCGTGGGGCATGAACGGTTCCTCAGGCTTCGCCGCGATCTTTCTTGCGGAATGCGCCGGGCGTGACGCCGATCTTCTTGCGGAACACCTCGCAGAAGTATTTGACCTGGCTGAAGCCGGTCTTCTCGGCGATCGTGGTCAGCGGCATGTCGGTCTGCGTGAGCAGCTGGCGGGCGCGTTCGAGCTGGACACGCATGATCTCTGACTTCGGCGTGCGTCCGAGCAGTGTCTTGAACCGTCGCTCGAGCACGCTGCGCGACAAGGCGACCTGGTCGAGCACGTCCTCGACGGTGATGCCGTTGCAGGCGTTTTCACGGATGAAGCGGATGGTCGCGGCGATCTCGCGGTCGTCCATCGCCAGCACCTCGGTCGAGCGACGCGTCACCACGCCGCGCGGCGGAATGAACACCGGCTCGGCGGGGGGCTTGAACTTCCGGTCGGTCATCATCTGGTGCAGCATCGCCGCGGCGTCGTAGCCGATGCGTTGCGGGTTGACGTCGACGCTGCTCAGCGGCGTGGCCGCGAGGCTGCAAAGGTGCTCGTCGTTGTCGACACTGACAATCGCGACCTCGTCAGGGATCAGCACGCCTGCGCGGCGCGCCGCGTCGATCACCTGGTGCCCGCGGTCGTCGTGACACGCCATCACGCCCACCGGCTTGGGCAACCGCTTGAGCCAGTCGGCGATCGCGTGCTGCTGCTGTTCCCACGCCACCGGCTTGCCTCGCACGCGCTTCGGCTCGAACACGTCGCACGGGTGACCGGCCTCGGCGACGATCCGCTTGAAATGCTCGCAGCGCTCGTCCATGTGCGGGTGCTCGCCGTGCGGCAGGCCGACGAATCCGAACCGCGTGAACCCGCGGTCGAGCAGGTGCTGCGCCGCGTGCCGCGCGACCTGCGCGTTGTCGACGCCGATGAACGGCAGCCCGGCAGCGGGCCCCATCACGCCCTGCAGATCGATCGCGGGCAGCTTCGTCTTCTTGACCGCCTCGAGCATCCGCTTGTTGCCGATGCGGGCGAGGATCCCGTCGCCTTTCCACTCCGTGAGCCACTTCGGCGGGGGATCGCCCCAGCCGTGCGGCTTGAAGAACAGCGACCACGGCCCGTGCTGCTGGTTGTACCGCGCCACGCCGCGCAGCAGCGCACGCCCGTACTCGCGAGAGGTCTCGATCAACAGCGCCACGTGCAGTGTTTCGCTCATCGGCTCGATTCTATGTGTTCTAACTTCGGCCCTTAAACCCGCTGAGCAGTGCGGATAAGGATACACGGGAACCGCCCGGCGGGAAAATCGAGCGACGAAAAAACCGGATAGCAAGATGTGAATCCGGGTCGCCGAAATGAAATGATGCGCCCTAATGTGTGGCCATGCGACACGATGTGAACATACAATCGCGTGTTCGTCCGTCGGGCAGGTCCGGCGGGCCGTTTGGAGCTTAGGGAACCCAAGGAGCTTTTGTATGTCTGATCGTCTTACGCGCCGATCGTTTATCGCGTCGATTTCCACCGCCGGTCTCACGCTGCCGCTGGTCATGCCGCGCCTCGTCCGCGGCGCCTCGCCCAACGAGATCGTCCGCCACGCCGGGTTCGGCGCCAACGGCATGAGCTGGGCGGACATGTCCAGCTTTTCGCGGAACAAGAACTGGAAACTCGTGGCCGTGTGCGACGTCGACCGCAGCCGGTTCGACAAGGTCGACAAGGCGTTCCCCGACGCCAAGAAGTACGCCGACTACCGCGAGCTGCTCGACAAGGAAGGCAAGAACATCGACTCGGTCAACGTGTCGACGCCGGACCACATGCACGCCAAGATCGGCCTGGCCGCGATGTCACTCGGCAAGAACGTCTACGGGCAGAAGCCGCTGGCGCAGAACCTGTTCGAGATCCGCCAGCTGCAGAACATGGCCGCGAAGTCCGGCGTCGTGACGCAGATGGGCATCCAGATCCACTCGTCCGTCCAGTACCGCCTCGCCGTTCGGCTCATCCAGGACGGCGCGATCGGCAAGGTCAGCTACGTCTACACGTTCAGCAACAAGAAGTGGGGCGACCCGACGCCGCGGCCCAACACGTCCGACCCCGTGCCGGACAACCTCAACTGGGACCTGTGGCTCGGCGTCGCGACCGAACGCCCGTTCATCGGCGGCGGCTACTACCACCCCGGCACGTGGCGCAAGCGCCTCGACTTCGGCACCGGCACCTTCGGCGACATGGGCTGCCACATCTACGACCCGGTGTTCAACTCGCTCGGCGTCACCGCGCCGATCAGCGTCACGTCGCACAGCCCCAAGCCCAACGAGTACAACTGGGGCATCAACGCGAACATCGACTACGTGTTCCCCGGCTCGCAGTACACCACCGACCCGGTGCGCGTCACGTGGTACGACGGCGACGCCCGCCCGCCGAAGGAGATCCAGGACAAGGTCCTCGCCGAGCTGCAGAAGGAATACGACCAGCGCGGCATCAAGGACAAGAAGCCGTCGATCCCGGGCCAGGGCTCGATCTTCATCGGCGAGAAGGGCATGATGCTGCTGCCGCACATCGGCGCGCCGAAGCTGCTGCCCGTCGACCAGTACAAGGACTACGACTACCCCAAGCTGCCCGGCCGCGATCACTGGGGCAGCTTCGTCGACGCGATCCGCGGCGAGGACAAGACCACCGCTCACTTCGGCTACGCCGGTCCGCTCACCGAGTCCGTCATCATCGGCGGTGTCGCGGTGCGCTTCCCCGAGACCGAGCTGAAGTGGGACTCCAAGGCCCTGCGCTTCACCAACAACGACGACGCCAACAAGTACGTCAAGCGTGAGTACCGCAAGGGCCAGGAGATCGAAGCGGTCGTGTAACCCACGGCCGATCGACCCGGCATGCACACGCCGCGGGGGGCACGGAGTCACGCGCAGAAGCCTCGCACCTTCTGCTGACTCCGTGTCCGCCGCGCCATCGGTATTGGAACGATCAGAGGCACGTCATTCCAGGAGCTGCGCATGCGCCCGTTCGCCGCGCTCATCGTCGCATTCACCCTCTTCAGTTCAATCCTCACCAGCGTCCACGCCGACACGCTCGACCTCACGCTGCGCAAACGCGTGCCGGTCGACGGGCACGACGGGCTGTACCGCCCCGTGTTCGAAAAGCAGGCGTGGGACACGTCGAAGACGGCGATCATCGTCTGTGACATGTGGGACACGCACACGTCGCAGAACGCCGCGAATCGCACCGCGGAGATCGCGCCGCGGATGAACGACGTGCTCGTCGCGGCGCGCAGCAGGGGCGTGCTGATCATCCACGCGCCGTCCGACACGATGGACTACTACAAGGACCACCCCGCGCGCAAGCGCGCGATGGACGCGCCGACCGCGGCGAACCTGCCGAAGGAGATCGGCCGGTGGTGCTACAAGATCCCCGCCGAGGAGAAGGGCGAGTACCCGCTCGACCAGTCCGACGGCGGGGCCGACGATGACCCCGCGGCGCTGGCGAAGTGGAAGGAGCACCTCAAGGCGGAGCGCGGCGACAGGAAGTGGCCGTGGATGCACGAGATCGACACGCTGAAGATCGACGAGTCGAAGGACGCGATCAGCGACAAGGGCGTGGAGATCTGGAACCTGCTCGAATCGCGCGGGATCGACAACGTGATCCTCATGGGCGTGCACACCAACATGTGCGTGCTCGGGCGGCCGTTCGGTCTGCGGCA
The DNA here is from genome assembly GCA_016125285.1 of Phycisphaera sp. Classification (GTDB taxonomy): domain Bacteria; phylum Planctomycetota; class Phycisphaerae; order Phycisphaerales; family Zrk34; genus RI-212. The sequence continues at coordinate 118,259 of WGMA01000005.1, read as the reverse complement.
GATGGCGCAGAACGGCAAGAACGTCGTGCTCATGCGCGACCTGACCGACACGATGTACAACCCCGCGATGCGCCCGTTCGTCAATCACCACTCGGGCACCGACCTGATCATCGAGCACATCGAGAAGCACGTGTGCGCGACCGTCACGTCGGGCCAGATCATCGGCGGCGAGCCCGCGCGGTTCGCGTCGGACACCCGGCCGCGCATCGTGCTGATCGTCGGCGAACGCGAGTACCACACGCACGAGTCGCTGACGAAGTTCGCCGAGGACTACCTGCGCAAGGATTTCCGGGTGACGTTCGTTGTCGCCGAGAGCGACGAGGGCCCGGGGCGCGACGTGTTCCCCGGCATGGCCGACGCGATCAAGACGGCGGACGTCGTGCTCATCAGCGCCCGGCGGCGCGCCCCGGCGACGGCGGACATGGCGGCGCTCAAGGCGTACGTCATGGCGGGCAAGCCGATCGTCGGCATCCGCACGGCGTCGCACGCGTTCTCGCTGCACGGCAAGCCCGCCCCGGAAGGCCACGACACGTGGGAGAAGTTCGACCCCGAAGTGTGGGGCGGCAACTACACCAATCACTGGGGCAAGGACCTCAAGGCGCGCGTCAAGGCGACCGACCGCGTCACGCACCCGATCATGACCGGCGTGTCGACGCCGTTCGACGCGGGCGGCTCGCTCTACAAGGCCAACCCGCTCGAGAAGGACACCGAAGTCATCCTCAACGGCATGGTCGAGGGGCATCCCACCGAGCCCGTCGCGTGGACGCACAAGCACATCGGCGGGGGCCGGGCGTTCTATACGTCGCTCGGACACGTCGACGACTTCGCCAACGCGTCGTTCGATCGGCTGCTGCGCAACGGCATCTACTGGGCGGCCGGGCTCGAAGTGCCGGACGACGCGCCGAAGGTGAACATGACGCCGGACGACTCGCTCAAGGCGATGACGCACCCCGACGACCTGGCGATCGACCTCGTGCTCGCCGAGCCGCAGATCGCCCAGCCGGTGTTCTTTAACTTCGACGAGCGCGGGCGGATGTGGGTCGTGGAGTATCGCCAGTACCCGAACCCCGCGGGCCTGAAGGAAGTGAGCCACGACAAGTACTTCCGCACGGTGTACGACAAGGTGCCGCAGCCGCCGGGCCGACCGGGCTTCGTACCGGGCGCCGATCGCATCACGATCCACGAGGACAAGGACGGCGACGGCACGTTTGAGACACACAAGGTGTTTCTCGACGGGCTGAACATCGTCACCGCCGTCGAGCGCGGGCGCGGCGGCGTGTTCGTGCTCAACCCGCCGTACCTGCTCTTCTACCCCGACAAGGACAACGACGACGTGCCCGACACGCTCGTGCCCGACGTGCTGCTTGAAGGCTTCGGTCTTGAGGACACGCACTCGTGCGTCAACTCTCTGCGCTGGGGGCCCGACGGCTGGCTCTACGCGGCGCAGGGCTCGACCGTCACTGGCAACGTCAAACGCTACGGCACCGACGACGAGCCGATCCACACGATGGGGCAGCTCATCTGGCGTTACCACCCCGAGCGGAAGATCTACGAGGTCTTCGCGGAGGGCGGCGGCAACGCGTTCGGCGTCGAGATCGACTCGAAGGGCCGCATCTTCTCCGGACACAACGGCGGCAACACACGCGGCTTCCACTACGTGCAGGGGGCGTACCTCCAGAAAGGTTTCTCGAAGCACGGCCCGCTGTCGAACCCCTACGCGTTCGGCTACTTCGACGCCATGCCGCACAACAACGTCAAACGCTTCAGCCACAACTTCATCATCTACGAGGGCGACTCGCTGCCGGAGAAGTATCGCGGCAAGGTCTTCGCGATCGACCCGCTCAACCGCAACGTCACCCTCGCCGACATCACGCCCGACGGCTCGACGTTCAAGACGCAGGACATCGGCTACGCGATGGAGACGACCGACACGTGGTGCCGCCCCGTCGACATCAAACTCGGCCCCGACGGCGCGGTTTACTTCGCCGACTTCTACGAGCAGCACCCGTCGCACCGCCAGCACCACGAAGGCTTCATCGGCCACGACACCGGCCGCATCTATCGCATCCGCGCCGCGGACAGGAAGCCGGGGTATGAGCCGTTTGATATGGCGAAGATGTCGGCCGAAAACCTGGTGGACCAACTTCGTAGCGAGAATCGGTGGCAACGGCAGACCGCGCTACGTGTCGCGGTTGACCGCGAAAGCGACGCGCGATTGATGACTCAGGTTTTCACTGCAACCGACGGTGGCGATCGCGGGAATCTGGACTTGTACTGGGCTCGACACCTGAAGTCCCCTGACTCGGCACACGAAGTGATCCGTGAAGGGCACGTCACATTCGACTCGGCTCTCGGTACGCCCGCGCCGATTCGGACATGGATGATCCGGCTGTTCTGTGATGACGGCGAGATTCCAGATAAGACAGCTACGCACTTGGCAATCGTTGCGAGTAAGGAATCCGACATCGAAGTTCGCAGCCAACTCGCGGCTTCCGCAAAGCGTCTGCCGCCCGAACAGTCGCTGCCGATCATCGCCAACCTCATGAAACGCGACGAGGACGTCAACGACCGGTACATCCCGCTGCAGATCTGGTGGGCGTTGGAGGCGGCGTGCACGAAGGACGCGCCCGCGGTGCTGGCGCTGTTCGAGAAGGAGACGGAACTCTGGTCACGGCCGATCGTTCGCGTGCACATCCTGCCGCGGTTGATGCGGCGGTTCGCGGCGGCGGGGTCGCGGAGCGATCTGCTGATCTGCGCGAAGCTGCTGAACATCGCGCCGACGGACGACGCGAGGCATCAGCTGATGGGCGGGTTCGAGCAGGCGTACGAGGGCCGATCTTTGAGCGGCCTGCCGCGTGAGCTGGTCGACGCGATCGCCAAGGCGGGCGGCGGGTCACTGGCGCTGCGCGTCCGGCAGGGCGACGCGAAGGCTGTCGCGGAAGCGGTCACGAAGATCGGCGACACAAAAACTAAGACCGCCGAGCGCATCGAACTCGTGCGCATCTTCGGCGAGGCGCCGACGCCGGACGCGATCCCGGCGCTGATCACCGCGGCGACGAGCGGCGGCGACGCGTCTCTGCGCAAGGCGGCGCTGACGGCGTTGCAGCCTTACGATGACACGAAGATCGCCGACGCCGTGCTCGGCGCGTATGCGAAGATGCCGACCGACGTGCAGGCCGCGGCGCTGACGCTGCTGTCGAGCCGCGCGGCGTGGACGACGCGGCTCGTCAACGCCGTGTCGTCGGGCGCGATCGACAAGGCCGCGATCCCGACGGACATGGTCGCCAACCTCCGCCTGCACGACGACGCCTCGCTGCGGGACATGGTCGCCAGGCTGTGGGGCAAGCCGACGGCGCCGACCAGCGACGAGATGCGCCAGCAGATCGCGCAGCTCGGCAAGACCATCGCGGACGGGCCGGGCGATCCCTACAAGGGCAAGGCGCTCTTTCTGGGCACGTGCGGCGCGTGTCACACGCTGCACAACACCGGCGGACACATCGGCCCGGACCTCACGACGTTCAAGCGCGACGACATCCCCACGATGCTGCTGAACATCGTCAACCCCAACGCCGAGATCCGCGAGGGCTTCGAGAGCTTCATCGTGTCGACGAACGACGGGCGGACGCTGAGCGGGTTCCTCGCCGACCAGGACAAGTCGGTGGTGGTGCTGCGGGGGCTCGACGGGCAGAACATCACGGTGCAGCGCGAGCAGGTGAAGTCGATGACGTCACTCGGTCGCTCGCTGATGCCGGAGAAGCTGCTGGATGCGCTGAGCGAGCAGCAGGTGCGCGACCTGTTCGCGTATCTGCGGACGTCGCAGCCCCTCAACAACTGATTTCAACTGTTCTCAGGCTTGATCTGTTTCCAATCCAGTTCGTGCGGCATGACCTTCATCTGGATGGACTTCGCTGCGCCGATGCCCGCGGCTTCGCCCATCGGCACGGAGTTGCCGGTCACGCGGTAGCTGGCGTGGGCGATGAAGTCACCGCTGATGCAGCGACCGGCCATCAACAGGTTGTCGACGTCCGCGGCGACCAGCGCGGGGAACGGGATGTCGTACGGCTTGAGCCCGCCCTTGGCGAACGTGTGATCGATGTGCTTGTCGCCCTTGCCGCTCAGCGCGTGCACGTCGATGGGGAACGTCGCGCGGGCGATCGCCTGGTCGGTGCGCAGGCCCTTGGCCACATCCTCGGCGGTGATCTCGTAGCGGCCCTTGATGCGTCGTCCCTCGCGGATGCCGATCTGCTCGGCGGTGGCGACGATGGCCAGGTCTTTCCAGATGCCGCCGACCTTGCGGAGGCCGTTGACGATGTCGTGGATCTCCTGGCGGGCGTGGATCGTGGCCTCGGTGATCGCCTCGGCGTCGAACGCGGACACGCCGTACTCGTGATTGGTCATGATCGAGTAGACGCCGCTGTGCAGGTGCCGCAGCGTCGGGCCGCGGTAGCTCGGCATGATGCCGTGCTTTTCCATGAGGTCGCGCAGCAGCGGCTTGGCCGAGGTGCCGGTCTCGCGGACGTACGGCTTGACGGCCTCGGGGTCGACGCCGGTCAGCAGCGCGAGCATTGACATCGGCTGACACGCGCAGTCCGTCCCGGTGCCGACTTCGAACTGGCAACCCGCCTGGGCCGCGAGGTCGCCGTCGCCGGTGCAGTCGACGAATCGATCGGCGAGCCACGCCTGTCGCCCGGACTTGGATTCGGTGAGGATCGCCACGATGCGTTTCGACTGGTCGGTGACCGCGCCGACCACGCGCGTGTGCAGCATGATCTTCACCCCGGCCTTCACGAGCAACTCCTCGAGAACGACCTTCGCGATCTCAGGATCGTAGACGGTGCCGTTGGTGTTCTTCGCCACGTCGCTGCCGCGCTGTGAGAACGCGCGCAGCAGCTCGGCCATGATGCCGTGCTTGTTCTCGGCGTCGAGGATCTTGGTCAGCAGGCCCGCCGTCCACACGCCGCCGAGGCACCCGGCGAGTTCGATCAGGCGCACGTCCGCGCCCGCCCGCGCCGCGGCCAGCGCCGCCGCGATGCCCGCCGGTCCGCCGCCGCACACCATCACCTGCGTGCGTCCGCCGATCGGAACCTGACGCGCGGCCTCGTTGAGACTCCGCCCGTCGGGCGCCAGCACGCCGCCCGTCCGGACGACCTCGCCGCTGATCATGTTCGGTGCTTCAGCCGCTGGAACCGCTTGTGCAGAAGGTGCTTGTGTAAACAGGAGACCCGACGGTCCGAGCACGGCCCCTGCGGCAAGTCCCTTCACAAACCCACGACGCGGCAGACCCTTGGATGGCTTTTGCATGGCAGCTCCATGTTCTGGGGTGTCCTACTAAAGAGACGCCCGCGGCGTATTTGGACACGCCGGTCTGTCGACGCGGCGCGACGGTCAACCCGGCGGGATTATGGCGGTGCGTAAATCCATAGTCCGCGCTTGCATGACGCTAAGGAAATACGTATAGATGTATACGCAAAGGCGTAACTGAGCCTGTTCGCATCTCCATCTCATCAGGACCGAGCTGAATGGACACCACACCGAAAGTTGCGTTGTTGATCGAGACCTCCTCGTCGTACGGTCGCGGGTTGCTGCGTGGCATCGCGAAGTACGCGCGGCTGCACGGGCCGTGGTCGTTTTATGTGGAGCCGGGTGCGCTGGATAACGGGCAGGCGGCGGCGCCGTTCAACGAGTGGGGCGTCGACGGGATCATCGCGCGTATCCACACGCGTAAGCACGCCGATCAGATCCTCAAGGCGAAGGTGCCGACGGTCGACCTCGACTACGTGCTGCCGGATCTTTTTCCGTGGGGCATCGCCAACAACGACGAAGGTGTCGGCGAACTTGCGGCAGATCACCTGATCAACTGCGGTTTCAAGTATTTCGCGTACTGCGGCTGGGGCCTGGCGGACGATTCGACGGCGTTCTGGGAGAACGCGCGTCAGCGCAAGTTCCGCCAGACGCTCGAGCAGGCGGGCCTCGAGGTGTTCGAATATCAGTGGCCGAAGAAGAAGGCGGATCGCGAGTGGGCGCGTGAGCAGAAGCTGCTGGCGGCGTGGTTGAAGGACCTGCCGAAGCCGGTCGGTCTGCTCGCGGCGAACGACCAGCGCGGCCGTCACGTGATCGAGGCGGCGCGCATCGCGGGTGTGAAGGTGCCCGACGAGGTCGCGGTGCTGGGCGTGGACAACGACGAGGTGATGTGCGAGATCTGCACGCCGTCGCTGTCGAGCGTTTCGCTGAACACGCGGCGCATCGGCTACAAGGCGGCGGAACTGCTCGGCAAGCTGATCCACGGCGACAAGGTGCCGGAGAAGCCCGCGATTATCGAGCCGCTGGGCGTGGTGGCGCGTGAGTCGACGGACACGCTGGCGCTGGACGATCGCCAGATCGCCGACGCCGTGCGTTTCATCCGCAACAACTGCCACCGCCCGATCCAGGTGTCGGACGTGCTGGACGCGGTGCCGGTGTCGCGTAAGACGCTGGAGGTGCGTTTCCAGAAGGCGCTGGGGCGGACGCCGCACGCGGAGATCCAGCGTCTGCGTCTGGACCGCGTCAAGCAGCTGCTGGTGCAGACGGACTGGCCGCTGAAGCGCGTGGCGAACTCGAGCGGGTTTACCTACGCCGAGCACATGCACGCGGTGTTCCGCAACCACATGGGCATGACGCCGAACGAGTACCGTGCGATGCACAGCGGCGGGTGAGCGTCAGGTGAACATGCTGTAGAGCAGCAGCACCGTGCCGATCTTGTAGGCCATGAACGCGCCCATGATCATCGCCGAGATGCGTGGCGTCAGCGATCCGATCGCCGCCAGCGCCCCGAATCCCACGACGAAGTAGATGCCGAGGGACATGAACCCGAGGTAGGCCGCGGTGATCCGCGTGAGGAACCCGCCGCCGATGGAGATGATCGCGACGATCGAGATCATCTGCCCTTTGCGGTCGTCCCAGTTCTCGTCAGTCATCATGTTCAGCAGCAGCCACAGCACGCCGAAATCCAAGACCAGAAAGAGCATGTGAAACCCCCGTTTCCGGATTACCGCGCGATTCGCGGCACGGTGATCACGATAAATTGATCGGGAACGGGTGGCAACCGAATTCGTATGGCGGCGCGGCGTGGAGTTGCGACGACCGACGATTTTTCGCATACACTATGGCTGGACGCGGACGGTCGATCCCCTCGGCCCGGACGTCCGGCACGAAACCCCAGACTATTCCGGATGACATCTCAGGAGCACTCGGCATGAGGTCTAAGCGACCACGGATCGCGTTGGTGATCGAGACTTCGTCCTCTTACGGACGCGGGTTATTGCGTGGCATTGCGCGATACGCACGGGTGCACGGGCCGTGGGCGTTCTACGGCGAGCCGGGCGGTCTCGATCCCGAGGGCGCGGTGCCGCCGAAGCAGTGGGGCGTGGCGGGCATCATCGCGCGGATCCAGTCGCGCAAGCAGGCGGACCTGCTGCTGGAGACGGGCGTGCCGGTGGTGGACCTGGCGTACGCGCTGCCGGACCTGCTGCCGTACGGCATCAGCAACGACCGCGCGGCGATCGGTCGCCTCGCCGCCGAGCACCTGCTGAACTGCGGCCTGCGCCGCTTCGCGTACTGCGGCTTCGCGGGCGCCGACGAGGGCACCGCCAAGGCGTGGGAGACCGCACGCTGCGAGGGCTTCCGCGACGGGCTGGCCGACGTCGATTACGAGTTTCACGAGTACACCGCGCCGACCAGGAAGGCCGACCACGCGTGGGAACGCGAGCGGGAGCACCTGGCCAAGTGGCTCGAGTCGCTGCCGAAGCCGATCGGCGTGTTCGCGGCGAACGACTACCGCGGGCGGCAGGTGTTGGAGGCGGCGGAACTGGCCGAGATCGAGGTGCCCGGCGAGATGGCGGTGATGGCCGTGGACAACGACGAGGTGATCTGCGAGATGTCGACGCCGTCGCTGACGAGCATCGCGCTGAACACCGAGCTGCTGGGCTTCCGCGCCGCGGGGCTGCTGGACCGGCTGATGCGCGGCAAGCCCGCGCCGAAGGAGCCGATCGCGATCGAGCCGCTGGGCGTCGTCGCACGAGAATCGACGGACATGCTGGCCCTGGACGACGCGGACGTGGCCACGGCCGTGCGGTACATCCGCGCCAATCACCACAAGCCGATCCACGTGACCGACGTGCTGGAGACCGTGCCGGTGTCGCGCAAGACGCTGGAGACGCGGTTCCAGCGCGTGTTCGGCCGGACGCCGCACGCCGAGCTGCAACGCCTGCGGCTTGACCGCGTCAAGCAGCTGCTCGTGCAGACCAACTGGCCGATGAAGGACGTCGCCTCGGCGTCGGGCTACGTCTACGCCGAGCACATGCACACGGTGTTCCGCAACCACTTTGGTATGACGCCGACCGAATACCGCGATAGCCAGACCGCGGGCTGACGCCACGCTATCCACCCTATGCCCGGATTTTGCTAACCGACTGACGATCAGTCGGTTAATCTGTACACGCGCGCGTCTCGCCGCACGCCGGGCTGACATTTTTTCAGATTTTTCCGGCCGATCCGCGCCGCCGCACACAATACGTTCATGAACCGGGAGTCCGCGTTATGGACAAGCATCACCACCAACAGTTCGCCGAGCGATTCGTCACCGGGTCCAACCGCGTGTTCCGCTATATCCTCACGCTCGTGCCGAACCGGGATGACGCCGAAGAGATCTTTCAGCAGACCGCCCTGACGCTGTGGAAGCGTTGGGAAGAGTACGACCCGCAGCGGGACTTCGTCCGCTGGGCGTGCGGCATCGCCCACAATCATGTCCGCAACTTCATCCGCACCGCGTACCAGCAGCGACAGGGCGCTCGTGTGTACCTCTCGGAGGACGTCATGCAGCGCGTCGCCGAGACGTCGCTCAACGCGGCCGACACGCTGGAAGAGCGGCGGACAGCCCTGCGGCACTGCCTGGCGAAACTCCAGGACTCGCAGCGCGAGATGATCGAACTGGCCTACGCCGGGGAACAGAAACTCAACGAGATCGCCGAGCAGCACGGCATGACGCCTAACGCGCTGTACAAGACGCTGCGTCGGCTGAGGCGATCGCTGTACGACTGCATTCGTCAGAGCGTCACCGCGGGAGAGCCGGCATGACCGACCGTCCCCACATCCACGGCGAACCGAGCGAGGAGCTGTTCGACCTCGTGGATCGGCTCTGCGCCGGTGACCTGGACGACGCGGGGCGTCAGCGGCTTGAGCAACTGCTCAACGCGAGCGAACAGGCGCGCCTGTTTTACGCCGAGTACGTCGGCATGCACGCCGACCTGCACTGGCGCATGCGTGCGGGCATCATGCCGGCGATCCCGGCCGAAACGGCGAGTGCATCGGGCACGTATGCACTCGATACGCCGGTCGCGGGTCGTATCGGTTCGTCGACGTCCAAGTCGGCGTGGCGTCGCTGGGCGATCGCCGCGGCGGTCGCGCTCGTCGCCGGCGTCACGTTGGTGGCGCAGTTCAACCGTGGTCCCGTCGCGAGCGACACCGAGCTCGCCGCGCCGCCGACACCGATCGCCACGCTCACCGATGCCGTCGACGCCGTGTGGGACGACGCGCAGGCCCCGACGACCGCCGACGTCGGCACGTCGCTGGACGCCGGTCGCATGGCGCTGCGGTCCGGCCGGGCGCAGATGCTGCTCGGCCGGGGCGCGGTGATCACCGTCGTCGGCCCCGCCGACTGGCAGATGACCGATGACAACACCTGCACGCTGCGTCACGGCAAGCTGTTGGCCTACGTGCCGCATTCCGCGGCGGGGTTCACGCTGCACACGCCGGGCATGAAGATCGTCGATCGCGGCACGCGTTTCGGCGTCATTGTCGACGAGAACGGCAAGTCCGAGGTCCACGTGCTCGAGGGGCGCGTCGATGTCGACGCCGGTGACGATCGGCGTGCGTCGCTCCACGCCGGTCAGGCGATCGACGACCGCACGGGCGACAAACTCAACGAAGGATTCGCCGACGGCGCGCGCTTCGCCGACATCACCGCCAGCGGCGACCAGGTGCTCGCTTCGTTCAAGTTCGACGACGCCGGATCGATCCGCACGCTCGGGGGCGGTCAGCCGACCATCGATGCCGACAGCCTCACGCAGCCGCTCGTCCGCTCCAGCGCCGGCAGCCTCCGTCTCGGCGGTACGACCGGCGTGACCAACGCGTTCGTCGACCTCGACGTCTCACGCAGCGGCCCCTTCGCCGCCGCAGGCTACATCGCCGGCAACGGCCGCATCGGCGCCACCGGCACGACGCTCTACATCAGCTGGCTGTCGCGGTTCGAACTGCACCCCGGCGGCGGGCTCGGGTCGGTCGGCCTGTCGCTGTTCGACGCCGGCGACGACCTGGCCGCCAACGAGCCGCTGTTCGTCGGCAAGGCGTCGGCGCTCCAGCAGCTGAGCCACGCCCGCACGCCGGACGGCGACGTTGTCATCGACGCCGACCCGTCCACGCCGGAAATCGACGCCATCGACGCGATGACCGACCGCGCCACGCACCTGTGGGTCGTCCGCATCGACTTCCGCTCGGGCAACGATCGCATTCAGCTATATCTCGATCCGGCGGAGGGTGACCCGGGGCACGTGTCACCCAACGCCGTGATCGAATCCGCCGACCTGACCTTCGATCGCCTTCGCTTCGCAGCCAACGCCGGCAACGGCGCGGTCTACGACGAAGTCCGCATCGGCACCACCTGGCGCGCCGTCGTCCCCGGACGCTGACCGCGCCGCCGCGCTCGCCGCAAGCACCCGCCGCACCGCTTCCCACGCACGCGAACCCGCCAACGAACGGACACGACCATGCTCATGAATCAACCCAAGCTTTTCTGGATCGGGATGTTCATTGTCGGCCTGTTGGTGACGTTTACGTTCCTCACCGCGCAGCAGAGCGACCCGCCGATCCGTCCGTCCGACGCGCAGCTCGCCGTGCGTGTCGGCAACGGCGAGTCGAAGGCGTTGCAGATGATTCAACCGACGCAGTACGAGGCGATCCCCGCGGTTACCCAACTCGTGCGTGACCCTCGACCGGAAGTGCGCGCCGCCGCGGTCGCCACGCTCGGCCGCTTCGATCGCGAACGCGTCGATCCGCAGCCCGTCGCCGAAGCGCTGCGTGCGGACGATGATCCCGACGTGCGCGCCGCCGCTGCCAAGACGCTCGGCACGCTCTACGCCTGGGACGGCATGCCCGAACTCGTCGCGGCCCTCCGTGACCCCGACCTCACCGTCCGCCGCCGCGCCGCCAAGGCCGTACAGCGGATCCTCGGCGTCGATCACGGCTACCGCGCCGACGCCTTGCCCGCCGACCGCGAAAAGGTCGTCCGCCGCATCGAGGCCGAGTGGCCGCAGTTCCACGGTTCGCACCTCGCCTACATGCAACGCCTCAAGGACGAAGCCAGCCATTGACACGCCGCGCCCACACCCACTCCACCGCACTCCTCGCTTACACCCACGGGGTTCCATCATGAACGCACGCACGATGAACGTCACCCACGCCCGTCACACACGCCTCACACGACACGTTGGCTTCACCCTCGTGGAACTGCTCGTGACGCTGTCCATCATCACGCTGCTGCTGGCGATGCTGCTGCCGGCGATGAAGTCCGCGCGCAAGACCGCACGCACCGCCGTCTGCGCCTCCAACCTGCACGAGATCCACCACGCCTGGATGGATCAGGCCATCGAGGCGCGACAGGCCGGCACCCAGATGATCGGCGGGTGGGGCGGCTGGGTCGGCGTGCTCGGACGCTCGGTCGTCGGCCAGACCAAGGTCTTCATCTGTCCCGAAGACGACCACCCCGCCATCGCTCCCGAGGCGACCATCCGCGTCCTGAGCTTCGACAACGCCACGTTCAATTATTACATGCCCCTCGAAGTCGGCCCCCTCACGCGCATGGCCAACGAGTCCGGCACGCCGGGACAGCCCGGCTACTCCTACGACATGGAGTTTGAGGACATCCGTCCCTCCGGCGGCGACATGGACTTCAACGACCTCGTCGTCAACGTGACCCTGCTCGACGATGGCACCGCGAAGATCACCTTCGTCAACATGTCCGCCGGATATCACTTCTACCTCGATGACCTGTCCGGCCGCGAACTCCTGCCCGACCTCGGGCGGGCCACGCCGCTGGGCGCCTCGGTCATCCTCGGCGGCCGCGCCTCCTACGCCGTCAACGGCCTCGTCCGCAGGGACTCCGACCGATCCAACTCCATCTTCTTCATGGACTACGTCGAGAAGACCACCGCCGACCCCGACCTCGACGACTGGTCGCTGTGGCTCAACGACGAGGGCGTACCGGCGTTCGGGCGTCACCCCTACGGTCAGTGCAACGTGATGTTCCGCGACGGTTCCATCCGCCTCATGTCGCCGTTCGACATCGACTTCGACGTCGACAACAACCGCGACCGCTGGTGGCGGACGCAGACCGAGCCCCGGTAACACGCGATCCGTATGAGTTTGACCAGCGACCAGCGTTCCCGGGGACCGCTGGTCGCTGATCATTTGACCTCGCCCATCTGCGCGCGCATGATGCCGACGTCGCATTCGACGTGGGAGGGTAGATCATGATCAGGAAACTCATCGGCACCGCGGTCGTTCTGCTCATCGGCGCAGGGCTCATGTACTACGCCCTCGGCCATCACTTCGTAAAGGCGTCCACCGGCAGCGTTACCGTGCCCAAGGCGTCCCTGACGCTCAGCGACACGTGGGTCGACATCCGCGAGTGGACCGCCGCGGATTTCAAGGAACACCCCGAAGTCACCAAAGCGCTGATCGACAACGGCCACGGCGACCTGGTCGTCCAGAGCGCCACCGACGGCGTGATCGACTGGATCAAGGACAAGACACGCAAGGTATTGGAATAAGCCGGGTCTTATCCCCGTTTTTGCAATTCAAAGTGGATCGCTACGGCGCGCAGTTCATAGAATCTTGTGAAGCTTCGGGGGAAAACGAAGCTTCGCAGGTCTTAGCAGTTCAAGTCGACATTCTTGTCGCCGATAAGTAAGCAGTAGGTGCCCGTTGTAGCCATCCACGATCCGGCGGACGAGTTGTTGTTTCGTGACGGTGCTCTTGGAGAGGAGCGATGAAGGTGGATTTGGGGGTTGTAAGGCTCTTATTCGACGATATTTGCCACTCATGGGCTGATGGCCTTGGAAAAAGATATAATAGTGTCTTGACTACACTAAGTAGTGCGTCTACTATGGTTCATACGCAGCGGTGAGGGACACACCCCGACGGGCGTGAAGATCCGCTGAGACGACTTTGGGACTGAAATCGGTGGCGAGGATTACGAAAAACACGAATCACAATCGAACCGATCGGGCGGTGTCGCTCGACGGTTCGACTCCCCCTGATGCGATGGGCTTTATCCATACCTTTTCCCACCGCGAGGAGACAGACATGGAACGGTGCACGCATTTGCAGCGCTGCGGGGCGATTCCCGGGCGAAGGGGTCGCGGGTTCACCATGGTGGAAATGATGGTTGTCGCCGGGATCATCGTGATCCTGCTGGCAATCCTTCTCCCGGCGTTCTCCGGCGCCCGCGAGGCGTCGAAGCTGGCGGTCTGTGCGAGCAACATGAAGCAGTTGGGCGTGCGCACCGAGGATTACATGGCCGATTCCTTCGGGGCGTATCCCGTGTTCGGTGTCTACGAAAAGATCTACGGTCGTGACCTGCTCTTGTGCCCCGACGACGAGACGCCCTTCGAACTGCTCGCCGAGCTGAACAACCTCGAATCCGACCTGCCGATGAGCATCGGCATCAACAAGGAATTCAACACGTTCAATCTGGGTCACCAGCGCGTGCGCCGGCCCTACGACGTGTCGGTCTACTTCGACGGTCTGCCCGACAACGGCCTCAACGGCTCGAAGAACGGTAAGGGCAAGGGCGCGACGAAGGTTAACATCATCCACATCCCGCCGGGCAACCCGGGCAACGCCCATAACATTTCGATCGCTTATCCGGCGGTTCCCGCGCACCTTAAGCACGGCTGCATCATCGGCCAACTGGACCTCAACGGCGTCGACGTCGGCGCGGGTTCCGCCGCGTACTTCACGCCGCGGCATCCCGTGACACGTAACGTCGGCAACGTCCTCTATGCGGACTGGCACGTCGACAGCATGCAGGACACGCTGGCGCAGAAGAACTTCCTGTTCCCCGGCGGCGGCTCGATCAATGACGTGCCCGGATCGAACGGCAACGGCAACGGTAACGGCGGTGGCGGCAACGGTAGTGGCAACGGTGGTGGTGGTGGCACCGGCGGCAACGGCAGCGGTAACGGCAGTGGCGGCGGGAGCACCGGCGGTGGTACCGGCAGCGGCAACGGCAGCGGCAACGGCGGCGGCAACGGTGGCGGCAATGGAGGCGGCAACGGAGGCGGCAACGGCGGCAATGGAGGGGGCAAGGCCAAGTAGCCGGATGCCGCGCCGAGGCGCAACAGTCTCTGTACTGAACATGATTTTTCTCTTGACATTTCACTTTCAATATGTTCGGGGTCTACAATATCCCGTTGGGGTGAGCGATCTGCCAAATCAATGTGTCCGGGCCAGATCGCGATCAGCTCAGTGAGAACATTATGAAGCGGAATACTCAGAGGATTTGCCGGCGTGGGTTCACGATGGTGGAACTGCTGGTGGTCTGCGGCATCGTGGTGATTCTGCTCGCGGTCATCCTGCCGTCCTTCGCCGGCGCCCGGGAGACCAGCCGCCTGGCGTTGTGCCAGAGCAACCTCAAGGAGATGGGGCAGGCGACGCAGACCTACATGGCTTCCAGCTTCGGCGCCTTTGTGCCGCTCGGGCAGTGGGGAAGGGTGTTCGGCGGAGGCATCCTCACATGCCCCAAGGACAACCCCGAGACGCAGTTCGTCATCAACGGCACGTTTCTTGATCCGAACGCACCCACGAGTATCGGCGCCTACAAGGCGTATCAAACGGACGTGCCGGACCTGCCGATCAGCATCGGTTTCAACCAGGAGTTCCTGGTGTTCCGCCTCTCGCAGGCCCGCGTCCGCCGGCCGCACGATGTCTCGGTTTATTTCGACGGCTACCCTGCCTACTTTAACAATGGCGCCAACGCGCACGGCAAGGGTGCGACGAAGGTGAATATGATCCACATCCCGCCGGGTAATCCCGACAACGCGCACAACATCTCCATCGACGACAGCGCGGTTCCCGCGCACTTGAATCACGGCTGCATCCTCGGGCAACTGGATGCCAACGGCGTGGACGTCGGCGGCTCCTCGGCCGCGACGTTCGTCGCGCGTCATGATCTGCAGGACGGCGTAGGCAACGTCATCTTCGCCGACTGGCACATCGAGTTTAAGCCCAGCCTGACCGACAGCCAGTTCCTGTTCCCCGGCGGCGGCAGCATCGCCGATAACGCCGGCAATGGTAACGGTAACGGCAACGGAGGCGGCGGTACTGGCGGCGGAAGCACTGGCGGTGGCAACGGCAGCGGCAACGGCGGGGGAAGTACCGGCGGTGGCAACGGTGGCGGCAACGGCGGCGGAAGCACCGGCGGCGGCAACGGTGGTGGTAATGGCGGCGGCAATGGTGGTGGCCCGAAGAACTAACAGGGCTGCGTAACACAACTTGAGCAGATCAACGAAACGCCTCCGATACGACTCGGAGGCGTTTTCCTTTGCCTGTCGCGATCGCGTTGCAGGTGTTATGCTTATGGCTGAACGGGGAAGCGTCGTACAGGGGCGGCGGGGGACGTGGGCAGTGCACGGTCATTCGCAACCGAAGCTGGTTCAGGGAATCGGGAACAACATCATGAATCAGAAGAATCTCGCGGCAAAGTCATTGCCGATGACGTGGGAACCCAAAGCGCTGACCGTGACCGTCATCGCGATGACGCTGCTGGCCGCGCTGAGCTTCATGGCCATGGGCGGCGACGCGCTGTCCGAGCTCGGCAAACGCATGTGGATGTTCACGCGCCTCAAGGACAGCTTCGGCCTGACGATGCTGACCACCGGTACGATCTTCACCGCGGTGTTCACCGGCCTGATCGCCTGGGCGCAGGTCCGCATGGCCGTCCGCGTGACCGCGCCCGTGCTCGGCGTCGCGGTGGTCTGGGCCGGCGCGATCGACGTGATGTTCATGGTCATGGGCGACAGCCTGATCGCCGACCTGGCGACCGACATCGAAAAAGCCAACGTGCTGGCCTTCGTGTGGGCGGTCTGCCGCACGACCTCCGTGCTGATCATGCTGTCCGCGGTGGTGATCATCCTGCGCCGCGGCGGCAAGGCCGTCGAGAGCGCCGACATGACCACGATCTGCATCGTCGCGCCGCTACTGTTCGTCGCGGGGTATCTCGTGGCCAAGTTCGGCTCGGGCAGCGATCTCGTGCAGACCACGGGCTTCCTGGACGGCTGGATCAAGCGCCCCTGGGACCTCATGCCCATGATCGCGCTGCTGATCGCCGCGACCCTCGTCTATCCGTTCCTCTACCAGCGCGTCGGCACGCTGTTCGCCCTCGCGCTGTGGCTGAGCCTGCTGCCCGAGCTCGCCGCCCACCTGCACCTGGCGTTCTTCTCCAGCGCGATCTTTGACGCGCACTTCTTCATCGCCCAGTCGCTGCTGCTCATCGCTTACCTCACCCGCCTCGGCGGCATCCTCCTCGACCACTCGCGCTCCTACGTCGAGATCGGCCACATGAACGTCCAGCTGCAGGACGAGATCGAAGAGCGTGTCCGCGCTCAGGAGGCCGAGCGCGAGACCGAGCACATCTATCAGCAGCTCGTTGAGGCTCTGCCCATCGCGATCTTCCGCAAGGACGTCGACGGCAAGTTCGACTTCGTCAACCAGCGCATGTGCGACCTCGTAAGGCTGTCGAAGGATGACATGATCGGCATGACTTACAAGGACGTGTACCCCGCCGAGCTGGCCGACGAGTATCAGGCCGCCGATAACAGGGTCATGCAGTCACGCGAGACGATCGAAAAGATCGAGCCGTACCGCGGCGTCAACGCGGGCAAGGGCTTCGTGCACTACATCATCATGCCGGTGATCAATCACAAGGACGAAGTCGTCGGCGTGCGCGGGCTGCTGTGGGACGTGACCGAGCTGTTCGAGGCCAAGGAACGCCTCGAGGCGCAGACCGAGGAACTCGTGCAGTCCGAGACCCAGCGGCAGCTCTCCGCCGACGCCCTCAAAGACATCGGCTACGTGTACAAGTCGCTCGTCGAGCCGCTGCCCATCGCCGTGTTCCGCAAGGACAACGACGGCTACTTCACGTTCGTGAACGATCGGTTCTGCGAGGCGATCCAGATGGACCGCGTCGACGTGCTCGGGCAGAACGACCGCGAGCTGTTCGGCGACCGGGCCGACAAATACGAGCGTGACGACAACCGCGTACTGAAGATGCGTCAGAAGCTCGACGTGATCGAGGAAGACCCGTACGGCAAGCGCGTTCGGACGTTCAAGAGCCCGATCATCGACGGCGAAGACAAGGTGATCGGCCTGCACGGCGTGTTCTGGGAGGTGCCGTCGAACACGAACATCACGCCGCCGGACGCCGAGCGCACCGCCGAGCCGTCGGCGCGTCCGGGCATGATGCCGCCCGCCGCGGAGTCCGGCGAGGCGCCCGCGGACATCATCGAGGACAAGGCGGACGAAGAGACCAGCAGCGACGCGGTCGTCGCATCGGGTGACGTCGCCGACGACACGCTCAAGACCGCGAGCGACGCCGCGGAGGCCGACACGTCATCGTTGGACGGCGACGACGAATCCAGGGCGTGACGCCTGGCACGGCCGCGAGGCCCGACGCGCCCCGCGGCGCGGTGGGCGCGCGAATCTGACGGATCCACCCCACCTTTTCCAGGGTTCGCGGAAACGCCACACACGCCGGGCGGACTGGCGGATTCGCCGCGCGCGAGCCGGTTAGCATCTGACATGGGTCACGCAACGATGCAACAGGGGACGCACATGACACCTCACGCCGCCGATCGATCTCACGCAGCTGCACGCATCGCGGTGGTGATCGTCGCGCTGCTCGGCTCGCTGGGTCGGCCGGTTCAGGCCGCGGACCTGAGTCTGCCGAATGCGCCGCCCGACGGCATGTTCGTGCAGGACTACGCCGCGATGCTCAACGGCGCCGACGTCAAGGCGATCGGCGAACTCCAGAAGACCGCCTACGAGCAGCACGACACGCCGATCATCGTCGTGACGATCCCGTCGAAGACGATGTACGGCGGCGTCGACATGTCGATCGAGCACTTCGCCTACGAGTGGTTCAACAAGTGGCAGATCGGCAAGCGCGGCGACAGCGGCGAGCTGATCAACCAGGGCGTCCTGCTGCTGATCAGCAAGGGCGATCGCAAGGCGCGGATCGAGCTCGGCGCCGACTGGTCGCGCAAGTGGGACGCGCACAGCGCGCAGATCATGAAAGACGTGATCGTGCCGCGCTTCAAGGCCGGGCAGTTCTCTCAGGGCATTCGCGAGGGCGTGTCTGCGCTGGCGGAGATGGCGGCGCTCGGCCCGGGGGGCGCGCCGCCCGCGACGTCGACGGCCTCGCCTTCCGCGTCGTATCCCGGTTCGGGTTCGTCGCACGGCGCTCCGACGAAGAAGCCCGCGTGGTCGATGACGCCGCTGCCGGTTCAGGTGATGTGGCTCATGGCCGGGCTCGGCGTCGTGCTGTTCGTCGCCGGGTTCTTCGTGCCCAGGCACGGCGACAAGCTGATGATGGTCGGCATCGGCCTGGTCATCGGCGCGTTCTTCCTGTACGTGCTGCTGGCGATCTTCGCGATGGTTTTCGGCGGCCGCGGCAACCGATACCTCAACGACAACGGTTGGTCTGGCGGCGGAGGCGGCTTCTCCGGCGGCGGAGGCGGGTTCTCGTCCGGCGGCTTCTCCGGCGGTGGGGGCGCCACGGGCGGCTGGTAGTCGTTGGGCAGCAGTCTGTAGTCAGAGGTCAAACGCAACATGAAAAACGCCACGACAATACTGAGCGACGCGGACCGGCAGCGGGTGGTCGACGCGGTCGCCGACGCCGAGCGGCAGACGTCCGCCGAGTTCGTCTGCGCGCTGTCGACGGAGTCCGGCCGGTACGACCGCGCCGAGTCGATCGTCGGCCTGTTCGGTTCGCTGCTGGCGCTGTCGGTCGCCTACGCGGTGAACCATCAGCTCAGCGGCGGGTCGTGGAACGGCGGCGACTGGGGCGACGCGGCAGGGACCGGGCTGCACGTCGGCTGGGCGTCGGCGGCGGTGGTCGTCGGGTTCGTCGTCGGCTCGGTGCTCGCCAGCTACTGTCACCCGATCCGGCGCGTGTTCACCAGCGCCCGCGAGATGGACGTCGAGTCCCGCCGCGCCGCGGCGCACGTGTTCAACGATGCGTCGCTGCACATGACCAGCGCCCGCACCGGGCTGCTGATCTACGTGTCACTGTTCGAGCGCCGCGTGATCATCCTCGCCGACGCCGAGACAAACGCCGCGCTCGGCGAGCAGCGCATCGCGGCGATGCGCGACGCCGCCGTCGAATCGTTGCGCGCCGGCGACTATACCGGCGCGATGATCGGCGTGATCCACACCGCGACCGAAACCCTCCGCGAAGCCTTGCCCGTCGACCGTGAGACGGACACCGACGAGCTTTCCAATCACGTGCCGACCTATCACCCGCGGCCGTGAGCCGAACACGCTATGGCGCGCGTCACGGCCGCGTCCGCGTGCCGTTCACGATCGCTGTGGTGCGCGTGGTTAGTTCCTTGACGATGTCGGCGTGCTCGGCGTACGTGTTGGTCGTCTCGCCGAGGTCCTTCGCAAGGTTGTACAACTGACCGCCGGGCTCGCCGGGCTTCGGCTTGATGCGCGACGGCCTGGTGAACCCGCCGCTGCCGAGGAACGGGATGAGCTTCCAGTCGCCGCGGCGGAGGAACAGGCCGTTGCTGCCGTGGCCGAGCAGCAGGTCCTGGCGCTGCGGTTTGTCACCGGCGGATTGGCCGAGCAGCTCGGGCAGAAACGTGAAGCTGTCCTCGCCGCCGTTGTCGGGCAGCGTCGCGCCGGTCAGGTCGGCGAAGGTCGCCAGCACGTCGGTGAAGCAGATGAGCTTGCCGCTGGTCGAGCCGGGTTTGATGTGGCCGGGCCAGCGGGCGATGAACGGCATGCGGTGGCCGCCCTCCCACACGTCGCCCTTCATGCCGCGCAGCGGGCCGGTCGATGAATGCCCGTACTTCTCCACGTCCGCCGGATACCACACCGGCCCGTTGTCGCTGGAGAACAACACCAGCGTGTTGTCCGCAACGCCCGCGCGGTCGAGCGCCGCGAGCACCTGTCCGAACGCGTCGTCCACCTGCGCGACCCAGTCGCCGTACAAGTTGCCCGCGCTCGTCCCGCGGAACTTTTCCGTCGGCAGCCACGGCGTGTGCGGCGCGGTGATCGCCAGATAGAGAAAGAACGGCCTGTCGTCGTCGACGCGGCTCCGCTGCTCGATGTATTCCACGGCCTTGCGCGTGTACGTCGGCAGCACCTCCTCCATCACGAAGCCCGGCGCGATCCCGCCGGCGCGCCAGAATGCGCCCTGGATCTTCGTCCAGCCCTCCGAGTTGTTCGCCTCGATCTTGTTCGTCGGCGCGGCGACGGCGTGGTCGTTCTCGATGTAGAAGTACGGCGGGATGTCGAGCGACGCGTGCTGCCCGAAGAAGTACTCGAAGCCGTGATCGTGCGGCCCGCCGCGCAGCGGCTTGCTGTAATCAAAGTCGACGCCGCCCTCGAAGCCGAGATGCCACTTGCCGACCATCGCGGTGTGATACCCGCGGTCGCGCAGGACCGACGCGATCGTCGCCCGCCCGTTCTCGATCAGCGCGGCCTTCGAGGGGTTGAAGTTCTCGCAGCGGAACGGGTATCGCCCCGTGACCAGGCCGTACCGCGAGGGGATGCACGTCGATCCCGCCGCGTGCGCGTCGGTGAACCGCATGCCCGCGGCGGCGAGTGAGTCGAGGTGCGGCGTGCGACACTTCGACTCGGCGTTGAAGCAGTGCGGGTCGCCGTAGCCCATGTCGTCGGCGAGCAGGATGACGATGTTGGGCTTGTCCGCGGCGTGGGCGGTACGCATGGCGCGGGTCAGCGGGGCGAGGGCGAGCAGCGTGACCAGCACGCAGATCGTCCTTGTGATCGTGGGTTGTGTGAACATGCGGCGCTCCGTGGGCGGGGATTGGACCACGCGAGTATACGCGCCGCGACGCCGATTGGGTGGAAGTGTCGCGACGTGCCGCAGGGCCGTGCTATCAATGCGCATCTGAGTGCTACCGGACCCTACGCGGGGCAGCTCTGTTTCACGACCGCCATCGTCTCGGCCTGGCGCTGGTGGACGAACTCCAGCGCCTTGCGGGCCTTCGCCTCGGCGGCGTCGGGGTGCTGCACGAGCGAAAGGACGACGGACGTGTAACGCGCGACGTCGTCGTCGTTGTCCATGTCGAACAGCCAGTCGTCGAGTCCGATGTCGCGCCACATCAGGCCCTTGGTGGTCTGCTCGGCGAAGCGGCCGACGAGCGCGGGGATGCCGTTGCCGATGCACATGATCGGCGAGTGCATCTCGAGGCCGAACAGGCCGGACGAGCGCACGTAGACGCTCAACGCCTCGTCGGTCAGCCAGTACTTGTCGCGCCACACGACGCGCTTCCGCACGTCGTCGGGCAGCTTGTCGTAGATCATCTCCTTGCCCACGGCGATGTGCGTCATGTCTTCCGGGCAGAGCAGCACCTTGTGATCGGTGCGTCGCGCCACGGCGGTGATCGCGTCGCGCAGCGGGGCGTGGTCGTGCTCCTTCATCTCCTCGTTGCGTGCGTGCTTGACCGGGTCGAGCTTGCGGCCGGTCTTGATCAGCCAGTACGGCGTGTAGCGCAGACGCGGGATGCAGCAGACGAACTTCTTCGGTTCGAGGCCGTTGTCCTTGAGGAAGCGCTCGGCGGTTTCGTCGTCGCGGAGGTCGACGCCGAACGCACCGTCCGGGCCGAACTCCATGATCGGGCAGGTGATCCCGGCCTTCTTCGCCGAGCCGAGCGAGATCGAGTCGCGGAAGTAGATGAACTTCGCGCTGCTCATCAGGGCGAGTTGGGACTCGCTGCCACCGCTCCACGTGATCCCGTAGATGCCGAAGGGTTTGCCGACGTGTTTCACGAACGCGGTGACGTCGCTGACGGCGACGAACGACGCGCCGGAGCCGTGCAGCAGGAAGTCGGTCCACTCGAGCGCCGCGGCGAGCTCGGGGCTGGTCGCCTTGCCGTCCTTGCCGATGCGACCCTTGACGATGGTGACGTTGGGGAAGCGCTTGTGCTCCATCGCCTCGACGGGCGCGGCGAGGTCGGCGGTGTTGTCGCCGGACGACCACACGCGGACCTCGGCGCCGGGGATGTGTTTCTCGATGAGGGCGAGGACGCCGGGCGTGTGGCCGATGTCGCCGATGTTGACCATCTGCCACGACGAGCGGAGGAGGATGCGCGGCGGGCGCGACTCGGCGCCGCGCGCGCGGCTCGCGAGGATCACGGCGGACATCGCCTGGAGGAACGTGCGTCGATTGAGATTCATGGTGTGCCCTGTGAGGATCGGCGACTCCCTCTCCCTGCCAGGGAGAGGGTTGGGGTGAGGGTCGAACCGTCGTACACGGCGGACGGTTCGCGGCCGTACACGATCATACAGTGCCGAAAACGCGATGTTTGGACAGTTGGGCGAGGGATTCGACGCGTTCGCCGATCCATCCCCCTCACCCGACCTCTCCCCCACTTGGGGGAGAGGAGCTTTCGAGCGCCTTACGCCGGCAGCTTATCGAGCTCCGCTTCCACGGCCTCGATGAGCGGGGCGATGGTCGCGGCGGAGAAGTCGAAGCGTGCCCCCGCGGTGTTGAACAGCTCGGGCAGCGGGCGCGTGCCGCCGAGGGCGAAGGCTTCGAGCAGGTTCGTCAGCGCGGCCTTGGGGTCGGCGACGTAGTTCTGCCAGACCTGCAGCGCGCCGAGCTGGGCGATGGCGTATTCGATGTAGTAGAACGGGTAGTGGAACAGGTGGAGCTGACGCTGCCACATCGACGCCCGGCCGGGCTCGTGGCCGGACCAGTCGATCACGCCGGTGGTGAATCGGTCGCAGATCTCCAGCCACGCGGCGGTGCGATGCTCGGCGGTGTGGCCGGGGTGCGTGTAGATCCAGTGCTGGAACCCGTCGATCGTCGCGACCCACATCATCGTGCGGATCGATCCCTCGAGCTGGAAGCGCTTGGCGCGCGCGGCCTCGCCGGGGTCGCTGTAGTACACGTCGTAGTGGTCCATGCCCAGCAGCTCCATCGACATGCTGGCGACCTCGCAGAACTCGATCGCGGCGTGGCGCACGAACACGTTCCACTCGCTGCGCGACGCGAGGTAGTGGAACGCGTGACCGCCCTCGTGCAGCAGCGTGTCGACGTCACGCTGCGTGCCCGCGGCGTTCATGAAGATGAACGGACGCTTCGACTTCTCCAGCGACGACTGGAACCCGCCCGGCCGCTTGCCCTTTCGCGAGTCGAGGTCGAGGTCGCCGTGCTCCTTGAGCGACCAGAACCAGTCGCCGAGGCGAGGGTCGATGCGGCGGAAGACCTCGCGTGTCTTGCTGACGAAGCCGTCGATGTCTTTCGCGTCGAACGGGCGCAGCGGCGGGCGGCCCTTCACGTCGACGCCGGTGTCCCACGGACGCATCGCGTCGAGGTTCATCTCGTCGCGCCGCTGCTCGTCGACCTTACGCAGGACGGGCACGATGTGCTGCTCGACGGCGTCGCCGAACGCCAGGCAGTCCTCGGCGCGGTAGTCGAAACGCTTGCGGGCGACCCACGTGTAGTCGCGGTAGTCGGTGAACCCGGCGTTGTGTGCGACCTGCTGTCGCAACGACAGCATCTCGTCGAACAGGTCGTCGATCTTCTGACGATCCTGCAGGCGGCGTGCGGTGATCGCCTCGAACGCGGTCTTGCGGACGTCGCGGTCGGTCTCCTCGAGCAGCTTGCCCGCCATCGGCAGCGTGAGCTCCTCGCCGTTGATCTCCACGGACATCGCGCCGCAGACCTTGCCGTAGTCGTTGGTCAGCTCGGTGATGCGCGTCTGCAGCGGGATGTTCTCCTCGCGGTAGATCTGGATGTCGGCGCCCCAGTGCATCTCCATCATCGCGAAGCCGGGCTCGTAGAGATCGTGCCGGCCGGGATGACGCAGGTACTTCTGCTGCAGCGCGAACCACATCGACTTGAGCTTCGGCTCGACCTCGCGGACCCAGTGCATGTAGGCCTTCTCGAGCTCGGCGTCGTCGGTGTGGCAGGACACGTCGATGTGCAGGCGGCTGTCGTACTCGTCGATCGCTTCGTAGAGCGCGACGGCGTCGTGCACCCACGTGTTCAGCGCCTCGACGGAGCCGACCTGACGGTCGAGCAGTTCCTTGGCGAAGGGCTCGATGTTGGCGAAGTCGGTGGGGTCGAAATCGTCGGGGACGAACGGCTTTTCTGCGGTTTCAGGCATGCGGAGATTATACGCGGGCACCGGGCGCATGTTTAACCCCGACGGGAGCCGCCGGGGTTAAACGTGGATCACGGATTATTGAGCGGCGTCGCTCAGTACTTCGGCTTCTGCTTCATCGAGCGGACTTGGTTGGGCAGGCCGAACAGGTCGATGAATCCGCGGGCGGCGGTGATGTCGTAGCCGGACATCGCGAAGCTGGCGAGCTGCAGGTCGTACAGGCCGCTGGGCGAGTTGGTCTCGACGGCCATCGCGCTGCCCTTGTAGAGCTTGACCTTCACGGTGCCGGTCACGTGCTTGTTGACGGTGTCGAAGAACGACTGCATCGCCTCGCGGAGCGGGTGGAACCACTGCCCGTAGTAGACCAGCTCGGCGTAGCGCTGGGCGAGCTGGCGGGCGAAGTGCTGCGTGTCGCGCTCGATGCAGAGCTGCTGCATCGACTTGTGCGCCTCGTAGAGGATCGTGCCGCCGGGCGTCTCGTACACGCCGCGGCTCTTCATGCCGATCAGGCGGTTCTCGGTCAGCAGGTCGACGCCGACGCCGTGCTTGCCGCCGATCGTGTTGAGCGTCGCGACGATCTCGTGCGCCTTGAGCTTCTTGCCGTTGACCGCGACCGGGTTGCCCGCCTTGAACTCGACGGTAACGTACTCGGCTTTGTTCGGCGCCTTCTCCACCGGCACGACCGTCGTGAGGCACGCCTTCCAGTTCGGCTCCGACGCGGGGTTTTCGATCTCTGCGCCCTCGTGCGAGATGTGCCACAGGTTGCGGTCCTGCGAGTAGATCTTCTTCTTCGACGCGGTGATCGGGATCTTGTGCAGCTTGGCGTAGTCGATGGCGGTTTCGCGGTCGGTCAGGCCGTCCTCGATGAACTTCGGGTCCTTCCACGGGCTGATGATCTTCAGCTTGGGGTTCAGGGCCTGGTAGGTCAGCTCGAAGCGGACCTGGTCGTTGCCCTTGCCGGTGGCGCCGTGGCCGACGGCGTCGGCGCCGGTCTGCTTGGCGACGAGGACCTGGTGCTTGGCGATGAGCGGACGCGCGATGGACGTGCCGAGCAGGTAGTCGTCTTCGTAGATCGCGTGGGCGCGGAGCATCGGGTAGCAGTAGTCGCGTGCGAACTCTTCGCGGAGGTCCTTGACGATGACCTCGTCAGCGCCGCTGGCGTACGCCTTCTTCTCGATGCCGGACAGCTCGTCGCCCTGGCCGAGCTCCGCGGCGAACGCCACGAGCTTCACGCCGGGGTAGCGGTCCTTGAGCCACGGCAGGATCACGGACGTGTCCAGCCCGCCGGAGTAGGCGAGCACGATCTTTTTGGGGTCGGCGTTGTTAGCCATCTTGCACCTCTGGGTCCGCGGTTTTGCGGGAAAGGTGCGGATTATAGCAGGGAAGGGGACAGGAGACAGGAGACAGAAACCAGCGTGAGCGCCCGACCGCTGTCTCCTGTCCCCTGTCTCCTGTCTCCTCCTGAAATCACTCGACGATCATCACGCCGCGCATGATCCGCCAGTGGCCGGGGAACGTGCAGATGTACGGATACCGGCCGGGCTTCGCCGGGGCCTTGAACACGAGCTCGACCTTGCTGTGCGGGTCGACGAGCTTGGTGTGCGCCAGGACCATCGGCGAGTCGGGGATGTAGTGCTTGGCCATGCCCTGGGGGTCGGTGAGCATGGCGTCGGCGAGGGCGCCGACTTTGTTGATCGTGTCGATGGCGCCCGTCGCGTCGGCCTCGCCCGCGGCCAGCAGCAGGAAGTTGTGCTGCATGTCGTCGACGTTGTCGAACACGATCTTCAGGCTCTCGCCCGCCTTGGCCTTCAGCTCCGGCTTGTCGTACTTCATCTGGCCCTTGAGCACGCTGAGCTCGATGACGCGGCCGGTGAACTTCACCTCCGACGTCGCGTCGGTCGACGGGTCGTAGTTGACGAGCCCGGCGAGCAGCTCGTCGTGTCCCCACGTGTGCGCCAGCGACGCGAGCCGCTTGCGCTGCAGCACCGGAAGCCGCTTGGTCAGCGACGTCAGCGCCTCGCGGTCGGCGGCGGTGAGCTGCGGCGGGGTGTCCTTTGGCCAGCCCTTGGCCAGCGCGTCGATCAGCGCGGCGGTAAGTGTGGCGTCGGCGTCGGCGGTGGCGGCGAGCGTGGCGGCGATGGTGGTCGTCGGGCCGCGCATCGCGTGGTGCGTGAACACCGCTCGGACCACCTCGTCCATCGCGCCGCTCAGGCCGGTCTCGCCGACGATCGGCTCCATGTCCTTCGACGGTCCGAGGTCGATCAGCTCGACGTCGTCCCACCAGATCGTGCCGCGCATCTGGCCCCAGCCGCCCATCAGCAGGTTGATGGTGAACTGCCGGTTGTTGCCGCTGTCGAACTCGGTCGACACCTGCGTCCAGTCGTTCGTGGCCTTCAGCGCGTTGGTCGGGCCGCCCTTGCCGAGCTGCAGCTCGTGCACGTTCATCAGCGCACCGAGCCCGCCGCCGGTGCTCTCGACCTTGTCCGTCTTGATCCACCCGCTGAGGCGGTAGTGGTGCCGCGGCTTGACCTTCACCGCGGTGAACCAGCTCGAGTCCGTGCCGTCGTTCGAGCGGATCATCATCGCGTTCTTGCCCGTCCGGCCGCCGCTGACCAGCAGGTGCTCGGCCTGGCCGCTGTAATGCCGCACCTCCCAACCGACAGGCTTGCCCTCCTTGTCGACGTCCTCGAACGACGGATTGGTCAGCAGGTTCTTGCTCGGCTTCGGCTGCTCGTTGTCGTTCCCGGCGATGTCCGGGGCGTTGGTCGTCTTGACGGGCGCGCCGCGGAGCACCGCCTTGATGAACCCGCCGTCGTGCCGCGCCGCGGCGATCGTCGCGGCGTCAACGATCCAGCGATCCTCGGCGTTGCGCTTGTCCTGCAGCATCGCGTATACCGCCGCGCCCGCCGGGTCGTACGCGGGCATGTCCGCCAGCGCCAGCAGCGTCGCGAGACGCACCTGCGCGTCGTCGTCGTTCAGCAGCGTCGCGGCGAGGATCGCCTCGACGCTCGAGATGCTGCGCGGCAGGGCGGCCACGGCGTTGCGCCGCACGCCCGCCGACGGGTGGTGCAGCGCGTCACGCAGCTTGTCCAGCTCGATCGCGCCGAGGCCGTTGAGCGTGTTGATCGCGTGGATCGCCCCGACGTTCAGGCCGATGTCGTCGACGCTCGTGTCGTGCACGAGCTTCCACAGCGCGGGCGCAACGTCCGTCTTGCCGCGCTCCACCAGCAGCCGCTGCGCGTGCATACGCCACAGCATGTTCGGGTGACGCAGCGTGTCGACGAGCTGCTGCGGCGTCGCCTTGGACAGGTCGATCGGCGCGTCGGGCTTCGAGCCGGTGTAGACCACGCGGTAGATCCGGCAGTGCGTCTTGTCACGCAGGTCGGTCTGGTACGCGTTGCCGGGCCCCGTCTCGTAGCCCTTCGGCGTGGGGTTGTGCTGGACGATGTAGTTGTACCAGTCGATGAACCACACCTCGCCGTCGGGCCCGACGTCGGTGCAGATCGGCGCGGTCCACTCGTCGTCGCTCGCCACGAGGTTCGCGGGGTTCCGCGAGTGATAGTCGGCCCCGTCGGGGTCGATGGTGAACGTGCCGATGAGCTTGCCCGTCGGGCTGTTCACGAACGCGGTGCGGTTCCAGTACTCCTTCGGGAACACACGCGCGGTGTACAGCGCGTGGCCCGCGCCCGCGGTGTACCCGCCGTGCACGTCGACCTGGCGGATGCGGTCGGTGATCGGCATGAACCGCGCGGTGTTGGCGATCCCGCCGAGCTTCGTCTCCTTGCGCCACCCGAGCACGGTGTCGTAGTACCCGTCGGCGATCGGCATGTAGACGCTGGGGTTGTTGTTCGCCGTCGAGCCGAA
This sequence comes from Phycisphaera sp., assembly GCA_016125285.1. Taxonomy (GTDB): domain Bacteria; phylum Planctomycetota; class Phycisphaerae; order Phycisphaerales; family Zrk34; genus RI-212. Next base: position 89,946 of record WGMA01000005.1, on the reverse strand, counting down.
CACGACGCCTTCCTCGCTGAAGCCCAGGCCCCAGGTGTTGTTGTTCGTCGAGCGGATGTACTCGAGCTTCGAGCCGTCGGGCTTGAAGCGGTAGAAGCCCATCGAGAAGCGGTGGTGGTCGCGGCCGACGTCGCCGTCGAAGCCGACGTAGCCGAGCATGCCCCAGATCCAGTTGTCGGGCCCGTACCGCAGGTTGTTCGGCCCGGCGTGCGTGTCGCCCGTGCCCCAGCCGCTGAACAGCACCTGCCGCACGTCCGCCTTGTCGTCGCCGTCGGTGTCCTTGAGGAACAGCGTGTTGGGCGCCTGGTGCACGATCACGCCGCCGTTGGCGAACGTCAGCGACGTGGGGATCGACAGCTTGTCGGCGAACACCGTGAACTTGTCCGCCTTGCCGTCGCCGTCGGTGTCCTCACAGATGCGGATCGTGTCGCTGCCCTGGCCCTCGGGCTTGCGCGCGTTGGGGTAGTCGACGGACTCGACCAGCCACAGCCGGCCGCGCTCGTCCCACGCCATCGTCAGCGCCGTGCGGATGTCCGGCTCGGCGGCGAACAGCTTCACCTCGAAGCCCGGTGGGACGACCATGTGCTTCATCGAGTCTTCCGGCGACAGCGGCAGCTGCATCTTGTTCCACTCGCCGTCGCCGCCGCGCCCCGCGCCCGGCGGGTAGTACGCGACCTTCTGATTGGTGTATTTGAACGCGGGCAGCGCCTCGCGAGCCTTGGTCACCGCCGCGACCGTCGCCGCGGGCTCGTTGTCGCCGCTCGCCCAACGCACGCCGCGCTCCACGAGCTCGATGAACCCGGGGTTGGACCACGTCCGCTCGTCGTGCCCCCACGCGGTGTAGAACACGCGGCCCTTGCCCTGCGTGCGCACCCACGTGTACGGTTCGCCCCCCGCCTCCGCCCCGTCGCCCTGCGGATCACCCTTGCGGACCGACAGCACCGTGCGGCCCTCGGGGTTGTGCAGCGTGTGGACGTACGTCTCGTCGAAGCTCTCGAACCCCGCGAAGCCCTTCATGATCGGGTGGTCCGGGGCGATGATGTCCGTGCGGAACGTGCCGGTGGTGTGCCGCTGGAACTGACCACCGAGCAGCTTGACCAGCTCGGGGCGGTTGCGGAAGCAGTACGACGCGCAGTGGATCGGCGCATATCCTCCGCCTGACTCGACATACTGCAGCACGGCCTCGGCCTGCTCGGGCGCGAGGTTGTCGATGTTCGCGTAGACCATCAGGCAGTCGTACCGCTTGAGGTTCGCGGCGTTGAGGTCGGCGGGGTTGTCCGTGTAGTCGATCCACACGCCCCGACGGGCCATCGCGGGGTACAGCTGGCTGAAACGGTCATAAGGTTTGTGATGTCCGTTATCTCCCAGGAACAAAACACGCAGCTCGTGCGTCAAACCCGGATTGGCGGCCTGCGCGACGGTCAGGGGACTTGATCCGCCGAGCAGCGCCCCAAGGGTGATGAGGACAGTTATCGCGGTCATCGTACGTGTAAGACGGTGCATTCGGACCTCCAGTTCGATCTGCTTCGTCCATGCTAACCACCGTCCCAGTGATAGAACATGAGGAATTGCGCTTACTAACTTTGACTTTTAACGGTGTGGTCTGACGCGTATTCGTCGACATATACTGTTTCGGGCAGCCTACCGAACCTCCGGCTCTCCTATTTGGCGGAACCTCGACTGAGGTTTTTCACGCCGCAGAGCCGGCAAAAAAAAGGGATAGCCAGATGAACAACCGCCGGCACGTGGCGCTGATCATCGAGACGTCGAACGACTACGCCCGTGGCCTGCTCCACGGCATCAAGTGGTACATGCGCGAGCACGAGCCGTGGGCGATCTACCTCGGCGAGCACGAGCGTGGCGCCGCGGCCCCGGCGTGGCTGAGCCGGTGGAAGGGCGACGGCATCATCGCGCGCATCGAGAACCGCAAGATCGCCGACGCCGTGACCCGCTCGAAGCTGCCCGTCGTCGACGTCAGCGCCGCCCGGCTGGTCAAGACCCTGCCGTGGGTCGAGACCGACGACCGCGCCATCGCCAAGACCGCCGCCGAGCACCTGCTCGAACGCGGGTTCAAGCACTTCGCGTACTGCGGCGACGACACGTTTAACTGGTCGACCTGGCGGGCGCAGAACTTCAGCCATTTCCTCGGCGAGGCCGGTCACAAGGTCAACGTCTTTACCTCGTCCAACGGCAAGGTGACCCACACGTGGGACCGTGAGCGCGCCCGGCTGGTCGAGTGGATCAGGGAGCTGCCCAAGCCGATCGGCGTGCTGGCGTGCTACGACGTGCGAGGCCGGCAGATCCTCGAGGCGTGCCGCGACGCGGGCGTGGCCGTGCCCGACGAGGTCGCGGTGCTCGGCGTCGACAACGACGCGCTGCTCTGCGACCTGGCCGACCCGCCGCTGTCCAGCGTCATGCCCAACACCCGCCTCACCGGCTACCGCGCCGCCGAGCTGCTCGACCGCATGATGAAGGGTGAAGACGTCGAACCCGAGGCGCACCTGATCCGCCCGGCGGGCGTCGCGACGCGCCTGTCGACCGACGTGCTGGCGATCGAGGATCACGAGGTGTCCGCCGCGGTGCGCTTCATCCGCGAGCACGCCTGCGAGGGGATCAACGTCGAACGCGTGCTGGACGAGGTGCCGCTGTCACGCCGCATCCTCGAGAGCCGCTTCCGCAAGCTCATCGGCCGCACGCCCCACGAAGAGATCGTCCGCGTGCAGCTCGACCACGTCAAAGACCTGCTCTGCGAGACCGACCTGACGCTCAGCGACATCGCGCACCGCTGCGGATTCAGCCACAGCGAGTACCTCAGCGTGGTGTTCAAGAAGAAGGAAGGCGTCACGGCCAGCGAGTACCGCAAGCTGCATCGCCGATAGGCCCGGTCATCCATCGATCACTTCGTCGCCGCCGGCTTCGCGTCCGTCGGCGCCGCGTCGCCCTCCCTGGGCGGGCCGCGCTCGGCCTTGGCCGCCGGTGTCGCGTCGCCCTTGGGCTTGACGGCCGTCAGCACGTGCAGCGTCCGGAAGCTCTGCTCGAGGTTGATGCTGACGCGCATGTCGGAGTAGTACACGCCGGGCTTGGTGGCGCGGGCGATGAACGTCACGGTCTGCGACTTGTGGGGGTCGATCTTGTCGTTGAACACGTACGACGTGTAGTTCGTGTACTTGACGGTTCGGTCGTTCCGCGGCTCGGCGCGGACGATCTCGATGCCCTCGAGGTACTCGGGCTCGAAGTCGATGTCGAACAGCGTCTGCGGGTCCTTCGCGTCGGTGTTGGACACGGTGACGACGATCTTGAACTCCTCGCCGACGCTCACCACGTCGGGCGACGTCATCTCGAGGTCGATGTCCTGGACGAAGGGAATCGTCGGGCCGTTGACGATCTCCTTGGCGGTCTCGGTGAAGTAGCCGATCACACCCGTGAACAGGAACATGATCGTGATCATTTCGACGATGTAGCTGACCGCGAAGCAGACGCCGATCTCGAACATGTCCAGGTCAAACAGCCACAGCATCAGCGCGATCCAGCCGATGACGAAGATCGCGGACTGGAGCACGAGGCCCCACTCGGGCGACAGGGCCCAGACGAACTGGCTGAGCGACGTCGGCACGACGTAGACCGCGGCGAACTTGAGGATCGCGCTGCGTGCGTCGCCGAAGGCGATGTCGGCGATGTGGGAGGCGAGCAGGCACGCGGCGACCATCATGATCGTGCCGATGATCGTGCTGACGGTGAAGGCGATGGTGTAGCCGGTGAGACTGATCGACGAGGAGACCGTCGTGTCGGCGCCGGACTCGAACAGGTTCTGTGCCGCGACGGCGCGCACGTACGTGCCGATGACGCCGAGGATGAAGCCGCCGATGATCAGCCCAGTCGGCAGCCAGTACTCCATGAAGTAGTACTTCTTGGTGTAGCCGTCGGCCGCGGCGGCGTCCTCCTCTTCTTCCTCCTCCTCGGCCAAGGCGCCGCCGACGACCTTGCCGGTGGCGAGATTGAACCCGCAGTTGACGCACAGCACCGCGCCCGGCGCGACCTCGGCCTTGCACGACGGGCACGGCTGCGGGGCGCCCCGGTTGATCAGGTTCGCGGCCGTGCCCTCGACGCCGTAGCCGTCCGTGTCGTCGGACAGATCGAGCGGCGCGGCCCCGACCTGAGGCGCGGGCGTCTCGGCCGGCGCGGCGGTCTCTTCGGTCATGCTCAGCGGCGTGTCGAGCGAGAACAGCGGGTTGTCACCGAGCGGGATGCCGCCGGTGTCCGCATCGGGTGCGGCGTCGGTCGGCGCGGTGGGCGTTGGCGGCGCTGGCGCACCGGTTGCGGCCGGCGCCTCCTTCGGCATCTTCACCGTCGCGCCACAGCGGCACTTGGCGGACATCCCCGCGACCTTCGGCGTCCACTTGTATTGCTTGCCACAACCGGAACAGGTAATGATCGATTCGCTCACGTCGCTCCCCCTGAGGGCGACAGCCTCGAAACGGTTGAACCACCCCGGTTCAAACCCACGGTCAGTTTAACAGGTGAAAATGGACGTGTCTCGCCGCGGCGGCTGTGGCGCGCGTGCCGATTCATACGGCGCACACAGATCGCGGGCGCGACGCGTCGCCGCTCACTCTTCCTTGCGCTTGAACCACCGCTTGAACATGCCGCCCTTGCCCGCGTCATCGCCGGTCGCGGTGTCCATCTTCTTGCCGGTCTTGATGTTGAACCCGCACTTGACGCAGATCACGGCGTCGACGGCGATCGGTGCGCTGCACGACGGGCACGCGCCCGCGCCCGCGGCGGGCTTGGACTTGCCGCCGTCGTCGAGGTCGTAGTCGTCGGAGTCTTCGTCGTCACCCACGAGGTCAGGCGCCGCCGGCTTGGCGGGCGCGCCGGTGGACTCTTCGATCTCGCTCATCGGCGTGTCGAGCGAGAACAGCGGGTTCTCGCCGAGAGACAGGCCGCCGTCCTCCTCGGCGGGCGGGGCGGCGACGGGCTTGGGAGGTTTCGGGGCCGGTCGTTCGTACGACGTGGCGGGGGGTGACGACGGCATCACCACCATCATGCCGCAGCGGCAGTTGGCCGACATCCCCGCGACCTTGGGGGTCCATTTGTACTTCTTGCCGCAACCCGCGCAGATGACGATCGGATCATCCATGGACGTTGAACCCCTTCGGTGAGGTTTCGTAGTGCCCGCTGTCCGTATCGCGATGTTGCCGTGCGTCGTAGACGTGCGACGATTCAACCTCGGCAGTCCCGGTTATCGCGTCATCTCACCCGTCTCGCTGTTGTAACCGCATTTCTTACAGATCACCTTGCCGGGCGGAATCATGTTGCCGCACTCGTCGCAGATGAATCCGCCCTTGGCGCTGGTCGACGCCATGAGGTTTTCCTTTTCCTTTTCGTCGAACTCCATCTCGCTGCTGTCGTCCGGACTGGTGCCGGGCTTGTGCGCGGGCATGACGATCTTCGCGCCGCAGCGGCAGGGGGCGGCCAAACCGGCGACCTCCGGCTTCCAGACGTACTGCTTGCCGCAGCCCGGACACGCCACCGTCGCCGGAACCTCGGCGGGTTCGTCGCTGAAGAAGTCGACCTCGGAGTCTTCTTCGTCCTTGCCTCCCGAGTCGCCGAGCCCGCCGCCGAGGTCGAAGTCGGAATCGTCGTCGTCGTCCGGGCCGCCGCGGATCGGCTCCTTGACCAGCGTGCTGCGTTCGCCGATATCCTCGACGCCGCCCTGGTCCGTGGCGCTGAGCAGGTCGACCTCTTCGCTGTCGCTGCCGCTGGCGAGGTTGGACACGCCGGACGCGCCGCCGGGTGTGCCGGTGGGGGATTGCGATCCGGGTGTGCCGGTCGGCGTCTGCGCCGCGGGCTTGACCGGCGGTCGCGCCGCCGGACGCTGCACCGGCGGCGACGGCATGTCGTCATCGCCGAACAGGTCGAAATCGCTGTCCGCCGGATCGTCCACGCTCGTCGGCTTCGAGCCCGGCCTCAGCGTCGGGGCGCGCAGCGTGTTGCCGCAGCCGCAGCGGAACGTGCGGCCCGCCGCCTCCGCCTGCCACTTGTACTGACGCCCGCACTGATTGCAGTAAACGTAGGCACGGTCCGCGCTTTCCAGAAACACCGGACGCGCCGCGTCGGGCACCGCCTTGTCAGGCACGCGTACCTTCGCCTTGCACTTGCACTGGGCGACCTTCCCCGCAAACTTCTCTGCCCAGTTGTGCTGTCGTCCGCACTTGTCGCAGTAGAAATACGCAGCCATAAACACTCCACAGACCGGTTGATCTTCACCCCCGCTCTTACAGATTGTCGCTACATCACAACGTGGGTCAAGCCCGGCCCGCGTTCGCAAGCCGTGTAATCACAGCCCGCTGCGGAGGAAATACTCCATCAGCAGGTGCCCCTCGTGGATGTGCAGATCCGACGCCATCGAGTTCGCCTCGGTGAACCGGTCGTGCAGCACCGCCCGCACGCCCGTGCCCGCCATGCAGAACGGCGGCGGCGTCGCGTCGTGCTTACGCGTCTCCACGCACGTGTAGTGGTCCGGCAGACACAACACGCGCCAGCCTCCGTCGTAGCTCCGCAGCTTGTCCATTACCGGACCCACCACGTGCTCGTCGATCGCCTCGATGCTCGCCAGCTTCGTCTTCGCGTCCGCCTGGTGCGACGCCTCGTCCGGCGCCTCGACGTGTACACATACGATGTCGTACTCGTCCAAAGCGTCACACGCGTAGCGCCCCTTCGCGGCGTAATCCGTGTCGTGGTACCCCGTGATGCCCGGCACCTCGAGGCGGTCCCACCCGATCAGCGACGCGATGCCCGCCAGCAGGTCCACCGCCGTGATCATCGCCCCGCGCAGCCCGAAGCGGCTCTGGAACGACTCGATCTGGCGCGGCGTGCCCTGGCCCCAAAGCCACACGTGCGTCGCGGGCGACTCGCCGTTCTCACGACGCGCGATGTTGATCTCGTGGTCCGCGAACAGCTTCTCGCTCAGCTCGATCAGCTTCACGATGCGCTCGGCGTTCGCCCCGCCGCGCGGCAGGTGACGCGTCCACGGCTCGCCCGGCACGTCGTGCGGAGGCACGCTGTTCAGCTCGCCGTACTCGCGCCCCGACCGGTCGATCATGATGTTGCGGTAGCTCACGCCGGGGTAGAAGTGCATGCCCTCCGCGAGCCCGGCCTCGTCCGCCGCCGCCGCGAAGTCCTCCAGCAGCTTGCGTCCTTCACCGCTGGAGATGTGCCCCGCCGAGTGATCCATCATGTTGCCGTCGATCACCGTCACCAGGTTGCAGCGGAACACCCACTCGCCGGGCTTCATGTCGAGCCCCATCGCCGCGGCCTCGAGCGGCGCGCGGCCGGGGTGATAGCGGTTCGGGTCGTAACCCAGCAGCGACATCGAACACACGTCCGACCCGGCGCTGTAGCCCTCGGGCGTCGTGGCCACGGTGCCCTGGCGACCCTCCAGCGAGATCGTGTCGATGTTCGGCTTTTCGGCGGCCTCGAACGGCGTCTTGCCGTCCAGCGCCTCCAGCGGGTAGTCCGCCGCTCCGTCGGGGATGATGATCGCGTATTTCATAGACCCGCGATTATACAGGGTCGGCAGCCGCTTGCGGCTTGGCAAACAGCGCGGCGTCCTGCGTAATGCCAAGCCGCAAGCGGCTTCGCGCCGCTGCGCCACGCCGCTATACTCACACCCGTCAATTCGGACACGTTCACGGACCGCGGGTAAAGGGTACAGGAATGAAAACGATGATCATCACGTTTGCGTGCGTATTGGGTGTCGGCCTCATGCTGTGTGCGATGACCGGATGCGGCGACTCGGGCGGCTCCGGCAGCGGCAGCGCCGGCGGCGGCGGGGCGGCCAAGCCCTCCGGCGGCAGCGCGACCAAGGCCGAGCCGGCCAAGATCGAAGACTGGGGCGAGGCCAACGGCAAGCCCGTCAAGCTCGTGACCATCACCAACGGCAAGATGACCGCGAAGATCACCAACTGGGGCACGATCCTTACGTCGCTGCAGGCGCCCGACAAGGAAGGCAAGCTCGCCGACGTCGTGCTCGGCTTTGACACGCTCGAGCCCTACGTCGTGAAGGAGAACCGCCACCCCTACTTCGGCGCGACCGCCGGGCGTGTGGCCAACCGCATCGCCAAGGGCAAGTTCACCGTCGACGGCGTCGATTACACCGTCGCGACCAACAACGGACCGAACCACCTGCACGGCGGCGAGGACGGCTTCGACCGCCGCGTGTGGGACATCGTCGACAGCACGCCGTCGTCCGTGAAGTTCAAGTACCTCAGCGCCGACGGCGAAGAGGGCTACCCGGGCACGGTCACCGCGACGGTTCAGTACACGCTGACCGACGACCAGGAGCTGAAGATCGAGTTCTCCGCGACGGCCGACAAGGCCACGCCGATCAACCTCGCGCACCACACGTACTGGAACCTCGGCGGGCACGACTCGGGCTCGGTGCTCGACGAGACGCTGCAGATCAGCGCCGAGAAGTACACGCCGACCGACGACACGCTGATCCCGACCGGCGAGTTCGCCAGCGTCGAGGGCACGCCGTACGACTTCCGCGACGCCAAGCCGCTCGGCAAGGACATCGACGCGTTCAAGAAGGGCTACGACAACGAGAACCGTCACCCCTCCGGCGGCGGCTACGACATCAACTTCGTGCTGACCAAGGTCCCGCAGGAAGGCCAGATGCGTCAGGTCGCGATCCTGCACGACCCGAAGTCCGGCCGCACGATGACGCTCTACGCCAACCAGCCCGGCGTGCAGCTGTACACCGGCAACTGGCTCGACGGCGTCAAGGGCAAGGGCGGCGCGGTGTACAACCAGCACAACGGCGTGTGCCTCGAGACGCAGGTGTTCCCCGACGCGATCCATCACCAGGACGACCCGGCGTGGCCCAAGTCCGTGCTGTGGCCCGGCGAGACCTACTCGCACATCATGGTCCACAAGTTCACCGCGGAGTAATGTTGGCGATTGATGTTTAGCGACGCCCCGCAAGGGGCGTGTTATCGGTGCGCCGTCATCGTGAGAAGCACGCCCCTTCGGGGCGTCGCTAAACGGACACGCGTGTGGTGTGGGTATGCGTTACGCCCGGCTCAGCGCCAGCTCGTACGACGCGTCGTAGAAGCGCACGAGGTTGGACCAGTCGAACTGCTCCGACGCGCGGTCGACCTTGTAACGCATCTCGATGCGGTCGCGGCGCTCGGGCTGGCAGAACCGGAACAGGTACTCGGCGAGGTGCGCGGCGGTCTTGTCGAAGCCGGTGTACCGGCGACGCAGCACGTGGATGCCCGACTGCTCGGGCTCGGCGACGTTCTGCAGGACGTAGCTGCCGAAGCCGGACACGTCGGACGTCACCGTCGGGATGCCGCGGGCGATGCACTCCAGCGGCGTGTAGCCCCACGGCTCGTAGAACGACGGGAAGATGCCCAGGTGGCAGCCGCGCACGAACTGGTCGTAGTCGATGCCCCACAGCGGGTTCGTCGCGGCGATGAAGTCGGGGTGGTAGACGATCTTGACCGGGTCGTCGGGGTTGTTGAACAGGCGGCACTCGCGCAGCTTGTTGAGCACCTCGTCGTTGGCCTCGTCGAGCAGGTCGTGCGTGATCACGCCGGGCCAGCGGCCGGTCTTCCACGCCTGCAGCGTCCGGCGGAGGCGCAGCTTCCAGTAGTCGTCGACCAGCGTGTCGATGCGCGGCACGTTGCCCTCCGCGGTGGCGAAGAACAGCCGCTCGCCGACCTGGTCCTTGATCGCGTCGCACACCTGCCGCAGCTCGTCCATCACCGCACGCGTGCGCAGCGCCTCGGCGTTGAGCCCGCGCGTCGGCTGCTTGGTGATCAGGAACGCCACGACCGTGCGGTCGGTCCCCGCGTGCTTGAGCCGGTGGTTCAGCCGGGCGAGCGCCTCGATCGTCAGGTCGTAGCCCTTGTTGCGGTACTCGTACCGGCCGGACGTGAAGAAGTAGAGCGTGCGGTCGAGGTTGAACGCGCCGCTCGGGAAGAAGTGACCCATCACGAACTCGTGGATCTTCTCCTTGTAGCGGCGGTGGAGGTTCTGGAACTCGTGCAGCGCGGTGAAGCGCTCGATGTTCAGGCCGTTGGGCGTCACGACGTCGACCTTCCGGCCGAGGATGTGCTCGCACTCGAACCCGGTGATGTTCGACACGGTCGTCAGCACGTGCGCCCCGTGCGCCGCGGCGCGTTCGATGCGGACCTGCGGCTCGATGTTGAACCGGGCCGCGTCCTTCGCCCAGTCGATGAACGGCACGTGGTCGTAGTACCACACGTCGCTCGCGGCGATGTAGCGCCCCAGCAGCGTGGCGTGCGTGGTGAACACCGTGGTGATCGGCACGTTGAGGCGGCGCAGCTCGGGGATCGCCGAGCCGGCCATCCACTCGTGGAAGTGCGCGATGACCGGACGCGTCTCCCGCTTGGCCAGCTCGTCGAGGAACCGCTCGAGCATGTAGCCGAACGCCACGACGTCGTTGATCATCGCGTCGCCGGTCGGCACGGGGATCTTGTGGTGCTCCCACAGGTTCCACCGGGCCGCGTCGAGGTGCGACCGTCCGCCGTCCATCTCGAACAGCAGCACGTTGGGGCGACCGACGACCAGCCAGCGTCCGTAGTGACCGATAATGCCGATGGACTTCAGCGCGTCGAGCACCGGCGCGAGGTACTGCGGCGGACGCGCCTCTTGGAACTCGACCGCGGCGACCTGCGGCATCCACGGCCCGACCAGCAGGTACCGCCGACCCCACTTCTCGCCCATCGCCGCGAGCTTCGAGCGGATGACCGTGTAGATGCCGCCCACCGGGTTGACCACTTCCCATGCGGTCTCGACCAGCAGCGGCTCGCCTCGTGATTTTCGGTAGTCGGCCATATCAGACCTGTTCTCCAGCCACCTCGTCGCGCCGCCCGAGTATGTTTCATCGGTCCGCCGCGTCACCCGGCTGCATTCTCGCCGCCTCGGTTTGTCGCGATCAGCCCTCGGGCAGATCGACGATGCGGATCACCACCGGCTCGCCGCGCGTCGAATCCAGCGCCGCGATCTTCCTCACCGCCGCCCGCAGCGCGCCCGCCTTCGCGTCGTGCGTCGTGATCACCACCGGCACGATATCGCCCCCGCCGTGCACCTCGTCGTCCTCCTGCGGCTCGTGCTGCATCACCGCGGAGATGCTGATGTCGTGCTCGCCGAGGATCGTGGTCAGCCGGCCCATCACGCCCGGCACGTCCACCACGTTCACACGCAGGTAGAACCGCGTGGTGATGTCGTTGGGGTCCATGCGGTCGGCCGGTTCGTGCTGGTCCGGCCAGATGCGCAGGTTCGCGAACGCCGCGGTGTACGCACCGCAGGCGATGTTGATCAGGTCGCCGACCACCGCGCTGGCCGTGGGCATCATGCCCGCGCCGCGCCCGCTGTACAGCGTGTGGCCCACCGCGTGCCCGAACAGGCTGATCGCGTTGAACGACCCGCCGATCCGCGCCAGCGGGTCGTCGTCGTGCAGGAAGCACGGCGCCACGCCCAGCGCGAGCTTGCCGTTGAACCGCTCGGCGATCGCCAGCAGCTTGGCCGTGTAGCCCAGCTCCGTGCCGAACCGCACGTCGGTCAGGTCCAGCGTGTCGATGCCCTCGCACGGCACCTCGTCGTCGGTGAGGCTCACGCCGAACGCCAGCGACGCGAGCACCGCCAGCTTGTGCGCCGAGTCGCCGCCGGACACGTCGAGCGTCGGGTCGGCCTCGGCGAACCCCGCGGCCTGCGCCTCGGCCAGCGCCGCCTCGTAGGGCGCGCCGTTGTCGATCATCTGCGTGAGGATGTAGTTGCACGTGCCGTTGAGGATGCCGTACATCGCGACGTTGCGGTTGGCCGTGAGGTTGTGCTGCAGCGCCGTGATGAACGGGATGCCGCCGCCGCACGACGCCTCGAACGCCAGCGCCACGCCGTGCTTCCGCGCCAGCGGAAAAAGCTCCGGCCCGTGCGCCGCCAGCAGCGCCTTGTTCGCCGTGACCACGTGCTTGCCCGCCTCCAGCGCCCGCTTCACGAACGTCAGCGCCGCGCCCTTGCCGCCCGCCAGCTCGATCACCACGTCGATGCCATCGTCGGCGAAAAACGCGTCGGGGTCATGCACGAGCGCGCCCTTCGGCACCTGCTCGGTCTTGTAGTCCTTGTCCTGCTCGCGGACGAGCACCTTGCGGATCACGATCGGCCGACCGAGCCGCTGCGCGTACACGTCGGCCTCCTCGACGAGGAGCTTGACCACGCCGGACCCCACGGTCCCGCAGCCGATCAGACCGACACCAATAGCCTTGTCACTCATGATGCACCTGTGCGCCGAGCCGCTCGCGGCTTAGCGCGCACTTCAGCGGTCAATACCGCTCTTTCTTCCGCGTTCCATCGCTTGATTTCGATTCCGTTGTCGAACGTCCTGGCAGGGCTTGTTGGGCTTCCCTGCGTTCCTTGTATTCGATCCAAGTGAACTTCCAAGCGCCCAAGCCGATCATCAGCAGAATCAGTCCTCCGACAAAAAATGCCAACAGGCATGAGTCGGTGAAACTCTTTGGTTCGACTGAAATGAATTCGGCTAACTTCAGTACATACGGCGTGCAGCAGATGACTGCGAGGCACGTCGTAATGTAGGCAATCCTCTTGTTAGTCTGATAGCTGTTTCTATCAAGGAACCATCCCAGCACATACGCGAAAAGGTGATTCATTGCAGTACTCTCGGAAACTGTCCGGGCTGCAATTCTCGCCTCTCATCATCGCTTGTCGAGCGGCACGTAATCGCGCTTCGTCGCGCCCGTGTACACCTGGCGCGGGCGGTTGATGCGGCTCTTGGGGTCCTTGAACACTTCGTAGTAGTTGGCGATCCAACCGGGCATGCGACCGATGGCGAACATCACCGTGAACATGTTCGTCGGGATGCCCATCGCACGCATGATGATGCCCGAGTAGAAGTCGACGTTCGGGTACAGCTTGCGCTCGACGAAGTACTCGTCCTCGAGGGCGACCTTCTCGAGCTTGCGGGCGATGTCGAGCAGCGGGTCGTTGACGCCGAGCTTCGCCAGCACCTTGTCGGCCGACTTCTTGAGGATCTGGGCGCGCGGGTCGAAGTTCTTGTACACCCGGTGGCCGAAGCCCATCAGGCGGAACTCCTTGCTCTTGACGCGCTCCATGTAGTCGTGCGGATCGATCTTGTCCTTGCGGATGACCTCGAGCATGTCGAGCACCGCGACGTTCGCCCCGCCGTGCAGCGGGCCCCACAACGCGCAGACGCCCGCGGACACCGACGCGAACAGGTTCGCCTTCGCCGAGCCGACCATGCGGACCGTCGACGTCGAGCAGTTCTGCTCGTGGTCGGCGTGCAGGATCAGGATCATGTTCAACGCCTGCACGATGTCCGGGTCCGCCTCGTAACGGGCGTACGGCAGGCTGAACATCATGTGCAGGAAGTTCGAGCAGTAGTCCAGCGACGGGTCGGGGTGACGCACCGGCTGGCCGATCGAGTGCTTGTAGCTGAACGCGGCGATCGTGCGCACCTTGCTGATGAGCATGGCCGCGGCGTCCATGAACGAGTCGTCGGTCTCGATCTCCATCAGCTCGGGGTGGTAGCACGAGCAGGCGTTGATCATCGACGACAGCGTGGCCATCGGGTGGCCGTAGCTCGGGAAGCCCTGGAACGCGTGACGCAGCGACTGGTGCAGGCCGGAGTGATGACGCAGCAGCGCGCGGAACGCCTCGAGCTGCTCCCTGTTCGGCAGCTCGCCCCAGATCAGCAGGTACGCGATCTCGACAAACGTGCCCTGCTCGGCCAGCTGCTCGATCGGGTAGCCGCGGTACTGGAGGCTGCCCTCCTCGCCGTTGATGAACGTGATCTCGCTGGAGCAGGAGCCGGTGTTGCCGTAGCCGCTGTCGAGCGTGATGAACCCGCTGTCGGCGCGGAGCTTGGTGATGTCCACCGCATGTTCATTCTCGGTGCCCACAACGATCGGTAGTTCCACGGTCTGATTGGGCAGCTTGAGTTGGGCAGTGTCGCTCATCCGTCACTCCTTGCGAGATTGCGGTTGGTTGCCTGGCGGCGTCGCTGGTTGTGTCGTCCCACCTGACGAGATATCTGCCGACTACAGCGGCAGACGCGTAGATTAGCACGGCGCGACGCGGCGGCCAAGTTGCCCCGATTGGGTGCGGATTTCGGGTGGCACTGACAAGGGAGCACAGCGAGCTTGTCAGTGGCGCTGTGCCGCGTGCGCGGCGTATGGTGTGGGCTGTGTGGTCCCAGAAAGCCGCGATTCAAGTCGTTCCCGATCGGCGTGACCTCCGCCACTGACAAGCTTCGCGGCGCTGCGCTTGTCAGTGCCACCCCCGTCGCCGCCCCATATAATGCCCCATCATGACCGGGGAGCGACGTAAATCGCTGTGGATCTGGGCGGGCCTGATCGCCTTCGCCAGTATCGCCGGGCTCGGCTGGATGGTGTACGACCTGTACGTGCCGCGGGCGGCAAGTGTCGAGGCGGCGATGGATGCTGCGCTGGCCGGTGACGTTGAGGCCACGTGCGACCTTGCACGGTTTTTTCGTCGGAATCCGCAGGCGGTGCACACCCTGATTAGGGGCCAGACGCTTGTCATGGTCGTCGCGTCTAACTTCGGCGTGGATAGTTCGATCCGGTTTCGGCTTCTTGATCTGCTGCTCAGCCATGGGGCGGACATCAACGCGCTAAGTCGGGCATCTGAAGGTTATGCCCCGCTCCATCTGGCCGTGCAGCATTGCGACATGGACATGGTCACGTATCTGGTGGCGCACGGCGCCGACCCGAATGCAAGGACCGACTCGGGCTTCACGTCCCTGCACTTCGCGGCCTGCAACATCGACCCGAATCGCGATATGACCGAGTATCTTCTCGACCACGGCGCCGACCCGAACGCTTCGTCGCACGCCCCGCGTAACGACGACCATGTCACAAGTGGCTGGACCCCGCTGTTCACCGCGATTGAGATGTCCAACTATGACCAGGCTGACGTACTGCTGAGCCACGGTGCGACACCCAACACTCGCCTCACGGCCGAAGCAATGGACGACGGCCGCTCGCCGTTGCACCTGGCCGAGCAGCGCGACGACCTCGACATGGTCCGCCTGCTGCTGAACGCCGGAGCGAATGTCGATGCTGCGGACGACCGTGGCGTGACGCCACTGATCGACGCGGTGCTCCACGACCGCGACGAAATGGCGCGGTTCCTGCTGAAACAGGGCGCAACGTTCGACTGCGTGTACGGCGGTCGAGAGCACGTCCTGCACTTCACCGCTCGGCACGGACTCCATACTTCTCTGATGCTTCTGCTCCGCTATGGGGCAGACCCGAACATGCGAGATAGTCACGGACGCACGGCGCTGGACGTAGTAACGCGCGGCAGTCAGGACGCCGCCGACGCCGACGCGATGGTCAAACAATTCACCTCTGCCATGCGACACGCGGACAGCGTGTTTCCCGACGCGATGTGGTATCCGGACATCGGCTTCGGCGTCGACCTGCTGCTGCGCCGCCAGGACCGATGCGCCGAACTCCTCCGCCAACACGGCGGCCTGACCTCCGCCGAGCTCGACGCCGCCAAAACCCGTTGACCGCCTACACGTGACCTGCGCCGATCGCGCGTCTACACTTCTTCCATCATGAGTGGGCACACACCAGGTCGTTTCAACGTGGACAGGCCGCACACGCGGCGTGGGTTTATGCAGCGCACGGGCATGGGCCTGGCGTCGCTGGGGCTGGCGGGCGTGATGGCCGACGCCGGGCTGCTGCCGGGCGCGACCGGTGGCGCGTCGCGCGTGCTGGCCGCCGGGCCCGACGGCGCGTACACCAACCCCATGTCGCCCAAGAAGCCGCACTTCGCCGCCAAGGCCAAGTACGTCATCCACATCTTCCTCAACGGCGGCCCGAGCCACGTCGACACCTTCGACCCCAAGCCCGCCCTCGACAAGTGGGACGGCAAGGCGATCCCGCACACGCTCAAGACCGAGCGCGAGACCGGCGCCGCCTTCCGCAGCCCGTTCAAGTTCAAGCAGTACGGCCAGAGCGGCATCCCGATCAGCGAGATCTTCAGCCACCTCGGCGAGCACGCCGACGACCTGTGCGTCATCCGCTCGATGCGCGCCGACGTGCCCAACCACGAGCCGTCGCTGATGCTCATGAACTGCGGCGCGTCGACCATGGTCCGCCCGTCGATGGGTTCGTGGATCACCTACGGCCTGGGCACCGACAACGCCAACCTGCCCGGGTTCATCTCGATGTGCCCCGGCGGCTACCCGATCAAGGAAACGCAGAACTGGCAGGCCGGGTTTCTGCCCGGCGTCTACCAGGGCACGTACATCAACTCGAAGCACGAGAAGGTCGAGCAGCTGATCGAGAACGTCCGCCCGCGCGGGCTGACGATGGGCGAGCAGCGGCGCATGCTCGACCTCGTGCAGGACCTCAACCGGCGACACGCCGAGGCCCGCCAGCGCGAGGCCGCGCTCGAGGCGCGCATCGAGAGCTACGAGCTGGCCTACCGCATGCAGATGGCGGCGACCGACGCGTTCGACCTCGACCGCGAGCCGCAGCACATCCGCGAGAAGTACGGCGACACCGTGCAGGCGCGGCAGCTGCTGATCGCCCGCCGCCTCGTCGAGCGCGGCGTCCGCTACGTGCAGGTCTGGCACGGCGCCGGTCAGCCGTGGGACAGCCACGACGACATCGCCAACAACCACCGCCGCCTCGGCAACGAGTGCTCGGCCGGCATCGCCGCGCTCATCGGCGACCTCAAGCAGCGCGGGCTGCTCGACGACACGCTGATCATCTGGGGCGGTGAGTTCGGCCGCACACCCACCGTCGAGCTGCCCAAGCCCGGCGCCAACGCCGGTCACACCAACGGCCGCGACCACAACCATCACGGGTTCTCCATGTGGATGGCCGGCGGCGGCGTCAAGGGCGGCACGATCTACGGCCAGACCGACGAGTTCGGCTTCCAGGCCGTGGAAAACCGCGTCCACGTCCACGACCTGCACGCCACGATCCTCCACCTGCTCGGCTTCGATCACGAACGCCTGACCTACCGCTACGCCGGCCGCGACTTCCGCCTGACCGACGTGCACGGACACGTCGTCCACGACATCATCGCGTAGGCTTGGACCGCGCCGCCGTTCGGGTATCCTGATGGTGGCGCCATGAGCGAGCTCAGGTCCGTCGCCGAATCCTCCGAAACCCCGACGCCGTCGGATGTGTCATCGATTGCACCGCCCGACGCCGCGCTCGCCGCGCCGCCGCGGTCGCCCCTGCGTCACGCGCTGACGCTGCTGGCCATCGCCGTCGGCGCGTTCGCCGTCTGCCTGTTCTTTCACGCGCCGAACCTCGTCTACTGGTCGCACCTGCACGACCCGCTGCTGGCGCACCGCCCGGAGATCAACCGCGCGATCTCCACCGAAGTGCAGATCGAAGATCCCTTCGCGCCGGTCGAAAACCCGTCCAACCGCGTGATCCGGTGGCGGCTGCTGTTCCCGCTGATCGCCCATTACACGCACATGCCCTTCACGCTGTACCTCACGCTGCCGTACGTCGGCGCGCTGCTGCTGCTGGCAATGGTGGCGCACGTCGTGCAGGCGCACGTGCGGCGGTGGAGCGCAGCGGCGCTGGCCGCGGTGCTCGTCGGGTCGCTGTCGTGGTTCGCGGTCGGCACCGGCTGGCTGGCGTACTTCGACGCGTGGTACGTGCTCGGCCTGGTCGTCGTGGCGTTCGTGCCGTCACGCTTCGCGCTGTGCGTCGCGGCGCTGGGCTGCGTGTGGATCGACGAGCGCTTCGTCTTCGGGCTGCCCGGCGCGATGGCCGTGCGGGCGGTGTGCCTCGGCCGCGTCGACGACAACCGCTGGCGACCGATCCTACTCGACGCGGCCGTCGTGATCGCCGGCTTGCTGCCGCACCTGGCCTTGCGGTTGCCGGCGATGATCACCGGCCACGACGCGCAGAGCGTGTCGATCTTCGAGGGCGGCCTGCGCGGCGAGCTCCAACGTCCCGGCGACGTCGCGGCCGGCGCGTGGAACGGCCTGGCGCTCGCGTGGGGATTGATCGCGCTGTTCCTCGGCCTCCGTTCCGACCGCCGCCGCCTCGCCCGCACCGCGTTGCTGTGGATCGGACTCGTCACGACGCTGGTGTTCAGTCTCGTGATCAGCGGCGACCCGAGCCGCACGGTCTCGATGCTGACGCCGGCGGTGGTGGCCGGCGTGATCGTCGCGTGCGGGATACGCCTGTGGCGCGACGCGCCCCGGCGCCTGGCCGTCGTGCTGGGGCTGATCGTCGTCACGCAGCTGTTGCTGCCGACGAAGCACGTGTTCGGATCGCGCCGCGTGCCCATCGTGATGCTCCCCACGGCGATCGGTCATTATTGGCGCCCCGATCGCGACCCGGTGATCTGCAACGACCTCGGCGTCGCGGCGTTGCGTCGCGGCGACCTGGCGACGGCGGCGACCGAGTTCGATCGCGCCGTGGCGATTGACCCCAGCGACCTGACCGCGGTCGCCAACCGCGCCGTGGTGCGCGCCGAGCAGGGCGACCTTCAGACCGCGCTGCGTGAGATCGACGACGTGCTCCGCCGCGCCCCGCCGGACTGGCCGCACGCCGCGGAGGTCCGGGCCGCGCGCAGGCAGATCGACGCGCAGCTGATCGAGCAACGCCCGCCGCCGCGCGTCAGTTCACCACGCCTGCCGAATTGAGGTAGATCGTCGCGGCGTGCGCGACGCGTGCGTCGTCCGACCGGGTCAACGCCTGGACCTCGCTCCGCTCGAGCGGCACGTGTCCGAGCCGCGCCGCGGCGAGCAGCGCGCGGCGGGCGTCCACGTCGTCGCCGGTGAGGATGTGCGACTGCACGTCGGCGTCCGCGAGCAGCGCCGCGGCGATCCCCGCGGCGATCCCGCCACGCCGCGTGATCCGCTTGAGCTTGCGGTCGGTGTCCGCGGCGATCCGCTCGCGTGCGCTCATCGCCATCGCCACCAGCTCCGCGTCCGCCTCGCCCTCGCCGATGATGAACACCGTGTACTGGCTCGCCGCACCGTCGTCCCACCGCGGGATCAGCCGACGCAGCTGCACCGTCGCCTCGGGCGCCGTCTTCCGCAGCGTCACGACCTCTTCGAGCAGCCGCGTGATCAGCCGACGCGTCGGCGTGACCGGCTCGTCGTACGGGAACAGCGGCGTGGCGTCGGGGATGTGGACGATGCCCCGCGGGTTGACGATGTAGCAGTAGCCCAGCCACGCCTCCGGCTCGGCCGAGTCGTGCAGCGGCTTGGGGTCCGATGGATCGATCCGCAGCGGCGTGCCCGCCTTCTCCAGCGTGGCCATCGCCTGCGCCAGCTGCGTGATCGCGCCGAGGAAATCGCCCTCGGGGAACGTGTTGCACCCGATCTGCGCGAGCTTGGCGATGCGGATCAGCTCCTCGTCGCCAGCCGATTCGTTGACGATGTGCTTCAGCGCCTCCGACGCCCCGTATTCGCGCTGGGCGCCGATCGCGATCGCCGCCGCCCGCCACATATTCGGCTCGGCGCCAAACTTGACGTAGCTGTTCAACGCCGCGGCCGCACCCTCGACACGCATCCGACCGAGCAACGCGAGAAACCGCGAAACGCCTTCGTCCGGGCCCCAACCCGAATAGCCCAGCCACGGCAGCATCGCCTTGATCGTCACCAACGCCGCTTGCGGGTCGATCGGCGGGTCGTTCAGATCGGCGGGCTTGTCGGACGGCAGCAACCGGCCCAGCGACTTGTCGGAGATCGCGACCGAGATCGCGAGCTCGCGCAGCGTGTTGTTCTTGCTCCGGATCGCGCGGGCCAGCAGTTCCCAGTCCGTCGCGTGCGTCTTGAGCTGCTGCTTGATCTCGAGCGTGGCTTCGAGGCCGCGCTCGTCGAGCATCTTCAGCCAATCGGCCACGGGGTCGGCATCGGGCGCGTCCGGCGCCTCCGGGGGGCCGCCGTTGTCCGCCGCGGGCGCGGCGGGGGCGTCATCGGGGCGCGCGGGGGGCGTCGGTGGGGTCGCCGGAGTCGCCGGCGGGGTCACGCCGGGCTGGGGCGGCGCGCCGAGGCCCGGCAGCACCAGTCGCGTCGTCGATTTCACGGCGGGGCGCGCCGACGCCTTCTGCGGGGGGAGGGGGGGTAGCTTCAATAGATCGTCGACGAGGTCCGGCTCGGGCGCCGCGGGGGCGACCGGGGCGGCCGGGGCGTCATTGTCGGCGGCGAAGGCGCCGACGGAGGTGCACAGCACGAACATCGCGATCAAAAAAGGACGTTGGGCGTCTATTCGCATGGGGGTCATCCGGAGGTAGGTTGGCGGATTATAGCAGACGCGGGCGTCGGGACTTTCGGTGCGGGATGGATCTCAGCTTTCATTTGTCATTTTCCAGTTTCCATTTGCCGTTCTTCATTGCTCGATCCGCTGCGCGCGCAGCGTGTCTGTCGCGAGAGACGCGCGCGGACCCTCTATATAAGGACGCGACGACGCGCAGGTGCGCACGGGGGTGTCGCGACGCGCGCGGGCGGCGTTGTGAGTGGGGCGGGCGCAGGGGTTTGACTTTTTGGTGACCGAATCGCGCTGACGGTGTTTTGCGTGCGCGTCGGTGCGCACCGGTGCACGCGGCGATCCGCACGCGTGTTAGAATCCGCCGCGGCACGGTGAGGATCAACGAACATGGCGATTCCCTTCGCGGGTGAGGCGGCGGCGTTCGGTGCGGCGATGTGCTGGACCGTGGGGTCGCAGTGCATCGAGGCCGCGGGACATCGCGTCGGGTCGCTGACGGTCAACCTGCTGCGCCTCGTCGTCGCCTTCGTCGTGCTGGTCGTCGTCGGCCTGATTGCTCGCGGGCAGCCCGTGCCGCTCGACTTCCCGTCGCACGCGTGGAACTGGCTGATCGTCTCCGGGCTGATCGGCATGTTCATCGGCGACATGTGCCTCTTCCGCGCGTTCGTGGAGATCGGCCCGCGCGTCGCGATGCTCGTGATGACCCTCAACGTGCCGATGACCGCGATCATCGGCCGCCTCTGGCTCGGCGAGTCGTACAGCGGGTTCCAGTGGCTGTGCATGGCGATCACGCTCGGCGGCGTGGTGTGGGTGATCATGGAGCGGCGTGACACGGCGGTGATCGAAGGCGGCGGCGACCCGCCGGGCGACCATGCGGGTCGGGCGCGGCGGGCCATGCTCGCCCGCCGGCGCGAGGGTGCCACTGGTGGCTTGCCCACCAGTGCGAGTATCCAACAGTCGAACGCGGTGCGCACGGCAGATGGCGATATGAGACCGTTCGCGAGCACTGGCGGACAAGCCGCCAGTGGCACCCAGCGGGCACGTCGGCATCGGGAGATCACGCTGCGTGGCGTGCTGCTGGCGCTGGGCGGCGCGGTGGGTCAGGCGGTGGGCGCGGTCACGAGCAAGCAGGGCATGGGCGACCTCGACGCCTTCGCCGCGACGCAGGTGCGCTTCCTGGGCGCGATGCTCGGCTTCGTCGTGCTGTTCACTGTGATCGGCCGCTGGCGTCGCGTCGCCGCCGCGCTGACCGACCGCCGCGCGATGGGCTTCACCTTCGCCGCCGGCTGCATCGGCACCGCCATGGGCGTGGGCCTGTTCCTGTACTCGCTGCACCACATCACCACCGGCGTCAGCGCGACGATCATCTCCACCGTCCCGATCCTGCTGATCCCCTTCGCCGTCTTCCTCCACAAGGAACACGTCAGCCCCCGCGCCGTGCTGGGCGCCCTGATCGCCGTCGCGGGCGTGGCAATGTTGGTGTGGGACGGGCCGGGGGTGAAGTGAAGCGACTTCCACAAGCGGGATGTGATGTGGTTTACCAGATGTCGATGGTCACATGCCACCATACTGAGCAGCACGGTCGAGAATCCTCGCCATGCTCGCTGGAACGGGCCCCATTGCCTTCGCCTGTTCGTACAACTCGTGAGCTCGGCGATAGAGTTGCTTCTTCGTCTGGTCGTTTCCCGACAGCCCTGCCGACAGAAACGTCTCCTTCGCCAGCTTCAACAGGGCCGACTGGTTCGCCTGTGTGGACTGTCCGGCGTCGACCGTCTCGCGAACGGACGCTCGCATCGCGGCGCATTGCTCAATGAACCCTGGCAGACCGGCGTAGCGCTTCTGTTCGTTCGGTTCGAGACATCGGTAGATCAGGTCGGCCATCTCGGACGGCACGGCGTCCGGAAGTCGTGGAGGCGTGGCGCGGAGCCAATTGTCTGGTCGCATGCACAACTCGGGGCTGTAGGGCAGGCTCCCGGTCAGCATCCAGTAAAAGATGACGGCAATGGCGAACAGATCGCTCCGCGGCGTTGGATAGCCGGCCATCTGTTCGGGAGGTGCGAACCCTAGAGTGCAGCCCGTCGACTGCCAGCCGCCACCTTGCTTCCAAAGGCTGGCGACGCCGAAGTCGATGACCTTCACAAACTCGTAGAGACCGCCGCTGATCCATGGCACAAGGATCAGATTCGCCGGTTTCAGATCGCAATGAATGACACCCTTGCTGTGCAGCGCATCCACCGCGTGCGCCACTTGCTGGATTACCTGGAGCACGCTGCCAAACGTCCGAAACGCTCCATGATCGACTGCATGTCCCAACGTCTCGCCTTCCACACATTGCATGACAAGGTACGGCGTGCTGTCTTCGACGAAGGCGTCGTACAATGCGACGATATTGGGATGGCTAACGCGCCGCAGCGCCGCCGCCTCTTCGTAGAATCGATCGATCGCTGCGGGATCCACGGTGGACAATGGGAATTTCAGCGCAACCACGCCGAGATGTCTGCCGTCAAGGTTCTGCACGGCCCGCACGGTCACACCGAACCCACCGGCGCCCAGCGGCTCGATCACACGGTATTTGCCTCCGAGTATCTGCTTGCCCTCCAGCGTCTCCTTCAACCACCCGCCTTCGGGTTGTGAGGCGAAGCAATCGAGACAGTATGGCGCGTGTGATTTGATTCGCGACCAACACGACGGGCAATAGCTCAAATCGTCCACCGGATGCTCCTCACGAGAATGTGCCCCAGCGAATGCCGAATCCCCCGTTGGGTGCAAGATGCTTATCCCGCGCAGCGTGCAGGCCGTGCGCTGTCGATTCTATCGGCGGGAGCGTTTGTTCGTCAGGGGCGTGAAGGTCGTGATCGCGGGGTTTTTCATATTTCACTTGTCATTTCTCATTTTTCATTTGTGGCGCGGAGCGGCGTGATCTGAAATGGCAAATGAGAAATGATCAATGACCAATGAAGAACCGAAGCGCAAAAAAAGAGCCCCGATCCTGGTGGGGTGGATGCGGGGCCGAGGAGGAGAATGAGCGTAGCTATGTGCGGGAGAGTCGTGAGTGCGTCGGCTCTAGGATTCGTCGACTTCGCCGAGGCGAGCGGCGACGTAGTCCGAGAGCTTGATGTTTGCGAAGGAGTCGCCGTACCGTCGAACACGTTCCAGGCTTTGTTTCAGCTCCTGTAGCTTCCGATCGCTGAGTCGGGCCGGAGACCAGTCGGGATCCCGCTCATCCTTGGCGGGGCCTTTCGTGGCATCGTGCTTGACGGTACGGGGCGACATTGCTTCCGTGCTTTCCTTCGCTGCTGCGCCGGTTTCAAACCTCAACGTCGGGTGAAGAGCTTTACGGACCGGTGTTGCTGCCAGGCTGTGCCGGTGCCTTCATCAGGCGTCTTGGATTGGTCAGCAGGTCTGGGCGCTGCGTCAGGACCTGCTCGACTCTCTTATTCCACTCTTGGCGATCGTGAATCTCGAGGTGATCCTTCACACCGATGATCACGATCTCCTTGTCCAGTCCGGCCATTTTGAGCAGTCGCTCGGGCAGGCGGACGCGGCCCTGCTTGTCCATCTCGACCTCTTCCGAGTTCGAGTAGAAGATCTGCTCAAAGAGCAGGATCTCCTCTGCTGAGCGTTCCGAGTTGTCCAAGTCCTCGGCCCGCTTCTCGAAGCCCTGCTGGGTGTACAGGCACAGGGTAGGTCCTTCCTGGACTACCGCGTAGAGCGTCCCGCCGTCCTTTTCGGGGTCGAGTCTGTCTCGAACCCGTGACGGGATGGCCAAGCGTTGCTTGGCGTCGATCGTGTGCTCGTAGGTGCCGACAAATAGCAAGGCATTGTTTCCCCTGAGCCTCCGTGCTCGTGTATCGGCTTCCTTGCCCCAACGTGATACATGGGAATTTAGCCCACTTTGCCCCACAAGTCAACACTTTGAGGGAAAATGATGGAAAAATCTTTCGCGCGCATCTCACTGATATGTAATGTGTTATCGGACAAATCCCCCGGTTGTCCACAGTTTTATCCACAAAATCCCCATAGGAACGGTGTTCTGTGGATTTAACGTAAACCACTCCACGTGCGATCGCTGCGCGCGTTCAGCGGTGGGGATTTTTTAAAGTTGTCCACAGCGACCATAAATGGTCGGGGTTCAGAGATGGGAGCTGGCGTCTGGATAGTCGAGCGGGCGGGCTGTGGTTGGCGATGGGGTTTGCCTCACCGTCGCCCTCTCCCGGCGGGATGAGGGGAACGGCGCGTCGCCTGAACTCCTAACCCCCAACCTCTAACCTCAACTCGCTACAATGCCGGCCATGGCGAGTTCGAGTGACAAACCGATCACCCTCGCGACGTTGCGCAAGCGGCGGGCTGCGGGCGAGCCGTTCGCCGTGCTGACGTGCTACGACGCGACCACGGCTCGTTGGCTGGCGCGGGGCGGCGTGCCGGTGCTGCTGGTGGGCGACACGGCGGCGGAGGTGATCCTCGGGTACGACTCGACGATCCACGCCCCGCTGGACTTCATGGTCGCGATCACCGCGGCGGTGAAGCGGGGGGCGCCGCGGTGCTTCGTGATGGCGGACATGCCGTTCATGAGCTACCAGGCGGACGACGCCGAGGCGGTGCGTAACGCCGGGCGGTTTCTGACCGAGGGCCTGGCCGACGCGGTGAAGCTCGAGGTCGACATGCGTTACGCGGGCCTGGTGGAGCGCCTGACGCGTGCGGGGGTGCCGGTGGTGGCTCACGTGGGGTCGCTGCCGCAGCACGTGAGGCAGACCGGCGGGTATCGCGCCCGCGGCAAGACGGCGGCGGAGGCGTCGGAGCTGGTCGACACGGCGGTGGAGATGGAGCAGCGCGGGGCGGTGATGATTCTCATTGAGGCGACGCCGGCGGAGGTCAGCCAGCGGATTGTCGAGCGGGTGAGCGTGCCGGTGGTCGGCTGCGGGGCGGGGCCTGCGTGTCACGGACACGTGGTGGTGCTGCAGGACTTGTTGGGGATGAGCGATTGGCAGCCGCCGTTCGCCAAGCCTCAGGCGGAGGTCGGGCCGCAGATCGAGGCCGCGGCGGGGGCGTGGGTCGAACGACTGAGTGAGCGTCGTTACCTGGTCGACGACCATCCGTATCAGATGGACGCCGACGAACGTAAGCGTTTTGAGCAGATGTAGCTAGGACATCTCCCCAGGCGTCGCCCGGACGGGCGTGCACTTTTTGTAACGAACGATTTATCGCGCGAACCCACGCGGGGGTGTGACGTAACTAAACTGAGGTGGCCGGCCTCGAGCGTCCTGCCTGACACCGGCCTGCATAATTCATGCGTTTGTTGACGTCTTGCCTGATATGGAGGTGTCCGATGAAATCGATTCGATCTTATGCGCCGTCACTGGTCCTGATCGTCACGCTCGCCGTGGTGTTGGTGGGCGGCCCTTACGCGATGCGTCAGTTCGCGTGGGCTGAGCAGGACGCGAAGCTGGAACAGGCCCGCGCTCAGCTGCACAGCAAGGCGGCGCCGCTGAGCGGGATGAGCGACGCGTTCAAGCAGGTGGCGAAGGTCGCCGAGCCGAGCGTGGTTCACATCTCGATCAAGCGGAAGATCGCTCGTCGGATGGTGACGCCGAGCGCCGGCCCGGGCGCGCCGGGCGAGCCGCAGACGCCTGAGGATCTGTTCCGGCGTTTCTTCGAGCGTCAGAACCCCGGCGCCCCGCGTGGTCAGGCGCCTCAGCCGGACGAGCAGGACGATCAGTACGACGAGTACAACGTGCCTCAGACGATCGGCTCGGGTTCGGGCTGGGTGTACCAGCACAACGGCGAGAATTACATCGTCACGAACAACCACGTGGTGGAGAAGGCGGACGAGATCACGGTGAAGTTCTTCGACAAGACCACGCGTGACGCGGAGGTCGTGGGGACGGACCCGCAGACGGACATCGCGGTGATCAAGATCAAGGGCGCGATCCAGATGCACCCGGCGCAGCTGGCGACCAAGCCGGTCGATCAGGGCGAGCTGGTGTTCGCGTTCGGCTCGCCGTTCCAGTTCGAGTTCTCGATGAGCCAGGGCATCGTGTCGGGCAAGGGCCGCGAGATCGGCATCCTGCGCGGCGTGGGCGGTTACGAGAACTTCATCCAGACGGACGCGGCGATCAACCCCGGCAACTCGGGCGGCCCGCTGATGAACATCTACGGCGAGGTCGTCGGTATGAACTCGGCGATCGCGACGCGCACGGGCGCGTTCAACGGCATCGGCCTGGCGATCCCGGCGGACATGATCCGCGCGGTCGTCACGCAGATCATCGACAAGGGTAAGGTCAGCCGCGGCTACCTTGGCGTGTTCATCGGCGACCTGACGCCGGACATGGCCAAGACGTTCGGCTACGACGGCCACGGCGCGCTGGTGGAGAACATCACCGACGGCTCGAGCCCCGCGGCGAAGGCGGGCATGAAGGCCGGCGACATCATCTACAAGGTCGACGGCAACGACGTGGAAGACGCCAGCTCGCTGCGTCGCAACGTCGCGTCGATCCCGCCGGGGCAGACGATCACGGTCAACGTGTTCCGCGACGGCAAGCGGATCGAGCTGAAGGTGAAGCTGGAGGAGAAGCCGGACGAGCTGGCGGTGCGCGGCGGTCGGCCGGGCATCGTGCCGGACAAGCCGGCGGACCTCGACGCCGAGAAGCTCGAGACGTTCCGCAAGCTGGGCATCGAGCGGATGCAGACGGTGACGAAGGACTTGGCGGCGCGTCTGGAGATCGACGCCGAGCCGGGCATCGTGATCGAGTCGGTGCGTCCGGGCAGCGTCGCGGCGACGGCGGGCCTGCAGCCGGGCGTGATCATCACGCAGGTGCAGGGCGAGGACGTGACGACCGTGACGGACCTGGCGCAGGCGACGGCGAAGCTCGACCTGTCCAAGGGCGTGCGGTTCCGCGTGTCGTACGGCGGGGCGAAGCGGTTCGTCGTGCTGACGCTGCCGAACGAGTAGCGCTGGATTTTTGAATTTCGAATTCTGATTCTTGATTTTAAAGC
Organism: Phycisphaera sp.; assembly: GCA_016125285.1. GTDB lineage: Bacteria > Planctomycetota > Phycisphaerae > Phycisphaerales > Zrk34 > RI-212. The sequence continues at coordinate 62,668 of WGMA01000005.1, read as the reverse complement.
GGCGCTCATCAACGGTGGGCGCCGCTTTTCTCTGCGCGCCGAGGCAATCAAAAATCAAAATTCAAAAACCCAAAATGCCTACAATAAGGACATGCTTTTCGAACAGATCGCCATTGGGGGCAATCGGAATTTCGCGTATCTCTTCGGTGACGCCGACGCGGGTGTCGCGGCGGCGGTGGACGTCGGCTACAGCCCGGAGGTGATCCTCGACCGCTGCGTCGACATGGGCCTGGAGCTGACGCACATCTTCGCGACGCACTCGCACTACGACCACGTCGACGCGGTCCCCGCGCTGCGCGCCGCGACCGGCGCGGTGTTCGTGGCGTACAGGACGGTGCCCGATATCGACCTGCCGCTCGACGACGGCGACGTGGTGCGCGTCGGCTCGATCACCGTCCGCGCGATCCACTGCCCCGGCCACTCGCCCGACTCGATCGCGCTGCTGCTGAACGACGCGAAGCTCATCAGCGGCGACGAGCTGTTCGTCGGCAAGATCGGCGGCACCGCGCACGAGTCTTCCGCACGCCAGCAGTACCACAGCCTCCACCAGAAACTCATGACGCTCGACGACGCGGTGGAGGTCTGGCCCGGCCATGACTTCGGCGTCAGCTCGCACTCGACCATCGGCGCTGAGCGCGCAGGCAACCCCTTCCTCACGCAGCCGGACTTCGACGCGTTCTGGCACCTCAAGAAGAACTGGAACGACTACAAACGCGAGCACGGCATCAAGTAGGGCCCGCGGTCGCCCGGCCAGGCCATGTGGCGCAGCCGCCCCCGGCCGCGCCACACGCGACAGCGCGTCGTGGTAAGATGGCTGCGTCACCACGTCGTTCAGGGGATTCGCGTGCTATCGATTCACGACGCCATCGCGATGATGTTCTGGACGGGCTACGCGCTGATCGCGATCGGCGTGATGCGCAGCGTGGCGGGGCGGCTCGCGGCGTCGTTCGCACGCGACCCGCAGCGCGCCGCGGCCCGGCGCTTCGCCTACATCCAGCGCAACGCGTGGTCGGCGATCGGCGTGGCCGTCGCCGGCGCCGCGACCGTGATCGCGCTCGACCTGCGCGTCGACGATCTGACGCTCTACCCGGCGGCCGTGGTGATCGTGATCGGCACGATCTACGTCAACAACTACCACCTGCACCGCGCCGAGCGCGTGATCCGCGGCCCGCGGTGGAACATGGCCGGCACGATCCGCTTCGAGCTGTTCTTCCTGCTGTCGCTCATCGGCCCGATCGTCATCGCGGTGATCGGCGACGCGGCGACACGCTGGGGGCTCGGCGCGGCGGGGATCGAGCCGCCGCCGTGGCAGGGCGCGGTGTGGATGCTCGCGGCCCTGTTCTCGCGGTACGCGCTGCCGCTCGAGCGGCTCATCGGCACGCGGCGCGCGCTCACCGGCGACGTCGCCGAGCGCTACCGGCAGTGGGGCGGCGACGCCGACGATCCGACCGACCTGCCGCCGCTGTACGTCTTCGACACGCACCACGCGCAGGTCGCCAACGCGTTCGCGATGTGGAGCCCGCGCGACGGCCGCTACATCTGCATCACCGACTACCTCCTCGGCAAGCTCACGACCGACGAGGCCGCCGCCGTCCTCATGCACGAGCTGGCGCATCACCGCTACCGTCACATCGCGCTCTACGAGGGCATGATGATCGGCTGCCAGGTCCTCGGCACGCTCGTGCTGATCGCGATCGGGCTGGCGAACGTGTGGATGGGCGTGCTGGTCTACATGCTCCAGCTCGTGGTGATCCGCACGCCGGTCTCGCGCCGCTGCGAGCTGGCGTGCGACCGCTTCGCCGCCGAACGCTGCGGCGATCCGCACGTGTTCGGCAACGCGCTGCGCCGCCTGCACGAGGCGGCGATGCTCCCTTCGTCGTTCGGGCAGCACGAACGCCAGACCCACCCGAGCCTGCTGGCGCGCCTCAGGGCGATCGGCGCCGCGCCCGACGTCGACGAAACCACCCGGCTCGAATCCGACGCCCCGAAGAAGGTCAGGATCGGCCGCCCCGCGCTGCTCCTCGGCGCGCTGCTGGCGATCGCGGTGCTCGTCGTCACGAGCCTGATGACCGGTCGTCCGCCCGGCGTGTGGGCGCTGGTCGGCGCGTTCCTCGTGATGATCATCTCGCCGGGCTTCATCCAGGTGTGGATGTTCCGCCGCGAGCCGGGCAACGAGTTTGAACCCGTCGAGTTCGAGCGGCGTGTCGACCCGACGAAGACCGGTTCGCTGTCGCAGTATGTCGGCGCATGGCTGCTGCTCCTGCTCGGCGCGTTGGTCGCGGTGCTGGTGATGTACGTCTCCGTCGTCCACCCCGACCGGCCGCTCGACCCGAAGCTGACCGGCCTCACGTGGGCGGTCGTGGCGCTGTGCGCCCTGGTGAGCGTGTCGATGCTCGTGCGCTTCAGCGCCGCGCAACGCGCCGCGCACGCCGCGCTCGACGCCGAGACGCTGTCGCAGCTGCAGCGCCGCTCCATGCTCGGCCGCGTGCTGAGCTTCGTGGGGTTCCTCGTCGGCGTCTTCGTCGGCACGCTCGCGGGGCTCAGCGGCCTGGTGCTGCTGGCCATCGACTTCGAGATCGTTCCCGCCGAGCGGAATCACCCGGAGAACAACCTGACGCTGATGAGTACGGTCTGCCTGTTGATCGGCGCGGTCGGCATCGCGCTCGCCGTGTGGCACGTCCGCCGCATCAGCCACGACATGAACGCGCTCGCCGCACTGACACGTGTGGCGGAATCGCAAGCCGAGACCGAAGCCGGAGCGGAGCCCGCGACCGACGACGGGGGATGCGTCGAGTACGTGTCGGTGTGCCGCGAACGGCGGTGACTGGCCGATGGTATGATGCGTTGGTTCCGCGGTTCAGGGGGTTCACGTGATGCCGGTTTATAATCTGATTGGTGCATTGATCTGGCTTGGGTTCGGGTTGGTCGCGCTCGGTGTGATGGACGGCGCATCGCGGCGGCTCGCCGCGGCGTTTCGTCGCGAACCCGAGCGCGCTGCGGCGCGCCGTTCGGCGTACGTCCAGCGTCTGACGCGGACCGTGCTCGGCGTCGGGGTTGGCGCGATCGCCACGGTGATTACGCTGGGCGTCCCGCATGGCTGGGCGGCGACCACTGCGGGCGCCGTGATCATCGTCGGCGTGCTGCTGGCCTGCTTCCGGTTCCTCTATCGCGCCGAGCGGGTCCTGCGCGGCAGCAACTGGAACGAAGCGGGCATGTTTCGCTACTTCATCTACACGATGCTGTCGCCGTACACCCCGATCGTGATCGCGACGATTGGCGCGCTGGTGACACAATGGGGGTTCGACACGGCGGGGATCGAGGCGCCGCAGTGGCAGGGCGCGGTGTGGGTGCTCATCGGGATGGTCGCGCGGTATGTGGTCCCGCTGCGTTGGCTGGTCGGTCCGCTGCGACCGCTCACGGGCCCCGTTGCCGAACGGTACGCGGAGTGGGGTGCGGCGCCCGACGGCGAGCCGGGCGGCTCCGGCGACCTTCCGTCGCTGTATGTCATCGACACCGCCAACGCCCAGATCGCCAACGCCTTTGCGTCGTGGGGCGCGCGTCGCGGCGCCTATGTATCGATCACCGACTACCTGCTTGAGAAGCTCAGCACCGACGAGGCCGCGGCCGTCCTCATGCACGAGTTGGCGCACCACCGTTACCGCCACATCCTGCTGTACGAGGCGACCGCCTTCACATGGCAGGCGGCTTTTACCGTCGCGATGATCGCGATCGGATGGGGCAGCCTGACGTGGGGTCTGCTGATCTACGTCGCGCAGTTGCTGCTGATTCACACGTCGCTGTCGCGCCGGTGTGAGATCACGTGTGATCGGTTCGCCGCCGAGCGCTGCGGTGACGCGAGCCTCTACGGCCGGGCGTTGACGCGCCTCTACAACGCCGCGCTGGCGCCCGCGTCGATCGGCGACCAGGAGGAGATGAACACGCACCCCAACCTGATCACACGATTGCGCGCCATCGGAGCGATGCCCGACGGCGGCGCGTCGCTTCGCTTTGCTTCTGAGACCCCGCGCCGCGTGAAGGTCGGCTTGGCCGCGAGGCTTGTCGGCGGTGTTCTGGCGATCGCGACGCTGGTGATTCCGGTGCTTCGGGGGCAGCAACTTACGCTAGTGTCGATCATCGTAGCGTTGCTCGTTGCGAGCCTCGTGCCCGGCGCGATCCGGAGCTGGGCGTTCCGGCGGGAGCCGGGCAACGAGCACGAGCCGGTGGAGTTCGAGCGGAGCCTCTACCCGACGCGGTCCGGCTCGACGGCGCAGTTTGTGCTCGGTTGGATCATGATCATCCTCGGCGGGTTGTTCGGCGCGCTCGCGTGGTCGATCACGTTCCACCCGCAAGGTGAACCTTTTGACGCGGACGGGTTGGTTTTTATATGGACGATAGCGCTCGGGCCGATCGCGATGGGCGCAAGCATGGTGATCCGCTTTCAACTGGCGCGCCGCGACGCGCAGAACTCGGCGCCCGGGGTTCCGGTCACGCCGCGGGTCGACGCCGAACCGAGCGGTGGCGGTGGCGCATCGGACGAGCCGCTCACGCTGACCGACGCGCCTCCGGCCGGCGTCGAGACGGCCGGCGGGGTTGTCCGCGAGCGACCGACCCCCACACCGCCGCCGATTCCGACCGCGCGCGATACACCTTCGGTGTGGCGATCGCTGTGGCGCGCCGTCAAGTTCGTCGTGTTCTTCCTTGGCGGGCTGACCGCGTTCGTCCTCTTCGGGTTCGTCGGGCTGACCGGCGTGCTCATCGACGCCGGCGTGTGGCGCAGCGCAGAGAACGCGGATCTGCATCGGCACAGCGACGGGTTCAACTACATGGCGATCGGCATCTGTTTCGTCGTCGCCGGTCTAGGCCTGTCCGCCGTGATCTGGTACCTGCACGGTATGCGGCGCGACATCCCGTCGACGGATCAGGCGGTCGTCACTTCGACGTCGGATGCGTCTGCCAGCCATCCACCGTGAGCTCGTCGTGTACGCCGCAGGTGAACTGCAGCGGGGCCTCGAGCCCGCCGCGTACGTCGGACTGCGGGTTGGAGTAGCTGCCGCTGTCCGACACGTTGGTCAGTTCGTTGTTCCCGATCTGCGCGCTGTAGCTCGGCGTGTTGCGGAGCAGCGGCCGGGGCGTGCCCTGGCACTCGATGATGTTGTCGCGGATCGTGATCGTCTTGAAGTCGCACTTCTCGTTGAACCCGAACAGCCCCTCGGTGCGCGGCGTCGTGGTCGTGCGTGTGATGATGTGGTTGTTGCGGATCGTGAGGTGGTCGAACGGCTCGTTGATCCAGATCACGCCGCGGCCGGGGTTCGACACGAGGTTGTTGTGAAAGCTCGCGGGCCCGGGCGCGGGCGCCTTGCCGAAGCCGGAGATCAGGTTGCCGCCGTCCTGGTTGACGTCGAAGTCGAACAGGTTGTGATCGATCTCGACGCCGTTGCGCACGAACTCGATCGAGTAGCTGTTGCGGAACACGTTGTGATGGATGTGAAACGTCTTGCCGCTCGCGGGCACCGGTCCTCCGGCGTGCTTCGGAATGGAGATCGTGCCGGCGCAGAGGTTGTGGTCGATCTCCACGTCCTCGTCGTTCTCGAACGGCATCTCGATCGAGAAGTTCACGTCGATGGTGTTGTGGTGCACGCGGCTCTGCTTGGCCTGGCGGATCTTGATGCCGTAGAACTCGTCCTGTTTGTCGGTCTGCGTGCGGGTGAATCGGTTGTGGGCGATGTCGCTGTCCTTCATCCAAATGGCGAAGATCGCGCCACCGGTGATGCCGCCGTTGACGCCGGGCTTGCCGCGTTCCCAGCGTCCGCCCGCGTCGATGAATTCGCAGTCGTGGATCTTCGCGCCCTTCATCGAGAACGTGCGGATGCCGGTCCACAGGGTGTCCTGCACGCGGACGTGGTGGATGTGGAGGTTTTCGTTGTGCCAGCCGAAGATCGCGCCGTGCACCTGCGGGCCGCGCAGCGTCATGTCGGAGACCGTGATGTTGGGCGCGTCGTCGTTGAGCCGGATGAGGTACGCCCGCGTGTCCATGCCCTTGGTCTTCATCTCGGGGTCGGGCAGCGTGTTGGTCGCCGGCTTCCACCCCGCGGCGTTGGTGATGACGGTCTGCTCGGCGCCCGCGCCCTTGAGCGTCATGCCGGCCTTGAGTTCGAGCGGCGCGCTCAGCTCGTAGGTTCCCGCCGCGACGTCGATCGTCGCGCCCTCCGCGCCGTCGCGCACCGCCGCGACCAGCGCCGCCGCGCTGTCGACAGCCGCGTCCACGCCCGCCGCGCCGAGCAGCATCACCGACAGACACACCACAAGCCCGTTACGTTGTTTGAACCGCATAGTGCCCTTCCGTCAGTGGGAAACGGACGAACGCACGGCGTCCGTCCGCGATAATGTTGCTGAACCCGCGTCGGGGGTTACGCGCGATCGGTCGGTTGCTTACCGCGCGTCGGCGTCGACGACTTCAGCGGGCAGCATCAGCTCTTCGGCGGAGCGCGCGAGGTAGGGCGGCACGGTCATCAGCAGCCGCTGCCCCTGCGCGTTGTCGAACTTCCACAGCTTGCCGTCTTCACCCGCGGGGACCGGCACGCTGAACCAGCCCTCGTCCATCTTGCCGAAGTCGGCGACCTCGTGGCCGGAGCCGTCGAGCAGCCTGCCGGAGATGCGCGGCGCCCAGTTGGCGATGCGCGACGCCCACCCACCGACCACCTTCGTGCCGCGCGGCACGTAGAAGTACAGCGTCCACGCGCCGCGGAAGTGCGACGTGACGCCCGTCGTGTCGATCCCCGACTCGATCGTCACCGGCATGCCCTTCGGCCAGTCGATGAACGTGTGGTCGCCGCCGTCGATCGTTTCGACGCGGTGCATACCGGCGTACGGCGTGACCAGCTTCAACGCGCGGACCGTGCCGTCGGGCTTGCCGTCTTCGTCGATCGCCACCGGCTCCACCTTCACTTCCAGCGGTGAATACAGCTTGATCACGGGCATCCGATTCGCCCAGACCTTCTCGACGCGCACCTGGATGTCGAGGCTTCCGGCGCCGTCTTCGAGCCACACGTAGTACCGCTGATGGTCCTGCGGGCTCGCGGGGAAGCGGCCCGGCGCGACGCTCGGCAGCTTCAGCCGCGCCGCGGCGGGGATCAGCTTGCTGCTGAACGCCACGCTCTCAAACCCGGGGTCGACCGGCGTGTTGTGCGCGATCCCGTCGGTGAGCATCTGCGTGATCTCGTCAGGCGCGAACGGCGTGTCGTTCTTCCACGGGTGCCCGTCGGTGAGCGCGGCCTTCTGGCTGACGAGCCGCGCCCACAGGCCGTAGCTGTGCACCATCATCGTCTGGCGCATGCGGTAGGCGTGCCGCGCGACGGGCTCGACGGGCGACTTGCCCGCGGCGTGCGCGTAGTAGAGCTCGGCGTAGCGCGTGTAGAGGATCAGGTCGTCGAGACGCGCGTGGACCGCGGGGTCGCTCGTGGCGCGCCGCGCGGCGTCGAGCTGGCGGTACATGCGGCCGACGAGGTCGGCGGGCGGACGGCGGCTGCGGTCCTGGTTGATCAGCCGGTAGAACTCACGCATCGGCTCGCTCGCGTTGCCGAACGCGCGGGTGAGGAAGTCGTCGACGATCGCGTCCATGCGTGACGCCTCGTCGACGTCCCACAAGACCCGGCTCGCGAAGTAGTAGCCCAGGCCGCACGGGCCCCAGCAGTCGCCGGACTCCGCGTCGTAGAAGCGCGCGCCCTGCCGATGGAACTTCGGCAGCGAACTCTGGATCGCCGCGAGGTTCCCGCCCTTGGCGTTGCGCGGCAGGTTCCAGTCCCACGCCACGACGCTGAGGTAGTCGTACACGCCCATCGTCGCGCCGCGCGCCTGCCAGCCCTCGAGGATCTGGTCGAACGTGAACCCGCCGCGCAGAAACGCCGTCGTCGCGCTGATGATCACGTGCGGGTCGGCGTCGATGCTCGGCGGCGGGGAGTGGACGTTGTAGGCGTACATGCCCACGTACTTCTCGCCGAGACCGAGTTGGTTGATCGCGCGGGCCACGTCGTTCGCCAGCGTCAACGCGCGGTCGCTGACGCTGCCCATCTGCGCGCAGGCGTCGCACTCGCACCAGTGCCCGCCGTCGCTGGGGTCCATGGAGATGCTGTCGAGCTTGGGGTTCGCCTTGATGGTCGCGACCGCGTAGTCCACGACGAGCTGGCGCAGGCCGGGGTTGGAGATGCAGAACTTGATGTCGCCGCCGGTGGTGCGCCGCTTGCCGTCGTTCAGCGCGTAGTACTCGGGGTGTGCGTCGAACGCCGCCTTGTTCCGCGCGAGGATGCTGCCGTAGGCGTGGCCGCTGTTGAGCCTGAAGCCCTGCACCGCGCGGTTGCGCTGGCACCACTGCCGGTAGGGTTCGTTGTTGTATCCCCACAGGCCCCAGTTGTACCAGATGCGCCGCGAGTAAAAGTCCGGCGTCTCGCGCACGTCGATCGCGATGCTCAGATCGTGCGCCGGAGGGATCACCTCCCACGTCGGGCCCGGGAAGAACTGCCGGTAGCCCAGCCGATGCAGCAGGTCCCACGCGGCGTGCGACACGGCCAGGTCCGACGCGCCGAGCAGGTACAGCCCCTGCGCGTGACTCCGCAACACGTACGCCTCGCGGTGAAACGGATCGTCGTCGAACGCCGCGTCGTTGAACGGCAGCTTCGCGAAGTCCGACGCCTTGCCGAGCACGACGCCGCGGCTCCCGTCGCCGACCTCGACGGTGAACGTCGCGCCGCTCATGCGACCGAGGTACGCCGCGAACTCCTCGGCGAGCTTGCGCGTCTCGAGCGACGCCTGCTCGGCGATCACCACGGGGAGTTGAGCCTGCTTGTCGCGCGACAGAGCCGTCGTCACGTCCGCGGCGAGTGCGCCGCCGTGCACCGCGCCGAGCAGCACGGCCGACAAGCACACCGCAAGCCCGTTACGTTGATTGATCCGCATCGTGCCCTTCCGCCAGTGGAAAACGAACGAACGCACAGCATGCGTCCGCGATAATCTTGCGGATTGCGTGGTGAGGGTTACGCGTTGGAATGCGGTCGGCGTTCTTCGTACTCGTGGCGAAGTCGACAGCGGTTGAGTGAATGCTGGAAGAACGTCAGCAGACCGTAACCATGCGCCGCCGCATCGTGGATGCTCGGGATGAGCACATCGAAGGTTCCGAGGAGGCAGTCCACGTCAGAGTCGGCGTCCCAAATTTCAGGGTAGACATTGTCGGCCTCCATCTTGAACGGGTCGAACCGCGCGACGAGGTCGGCTTCGGACAGCGAGCCAAGCGCGTCGGCGAACGCGCGGACCTGGTCGCTGGTCAATGTGCGCGGCTGCCACTTTTCGATCCCGGCGCCGGTCAGCGGCGCGCCGCCGAGCAACGCGTTGAGCGGCGGCTCACCGTCCGACGGCGTGCCGGTCAGCACGTGGTGGCACGCCTGCCAGTCCTCGTGCAGGTCACTCAGCACGCCTTCGCCTTCGGCATAGGTCAGGCGGGGGATGTCGACCTCGTCCGGCCCTCGATCGATCATCGCATCGACGAACTTTCGAAGCCCCGATCGGGGCGGTCGAACCGCGTCGACGTAGTGCGTCGGGTCATAGGGACGGATGATCAGGTAAGCCAACTCGGGCGACCGGCGCAGGCGAGCGATCTTCTCGTCGCTGAGCGTGATGTACATGTAGTACATGCCCATAGTCGCACCCCGGATCTTCCACGCGTAGTTACCCCGCGAGCACGGCGACGCGCAGCAACTCCGCGATGCTCCACGCCTGGGCGATGCAGCCCTGGGGGTTGTGCGGGGGGTCGCCTTCGAAGATCTCGTGGAGCTGGCCGACGCTGTGGCGGGGCAGTTCCTCGAGCAGCGGGGCGATGTAGCTGCGGGCCTCGGTGCGGGACTTGTCGGAGAACTTGTGGGCGCGGAGCCAGCCCTCGATGAACGGGCCGATGAGCCACGCCCAGACGGTGCCCTGGTGGTAGGCGCGGTCGCGTTCGAACATCGACCCGGCGTAGCGGCCGTGGTAGTTCGGGTCGTCGACCGGCAGCGTGCGCAGGCCCATCGGGGTCAGCAGGCGGTCGCGCACGGTGCGGACGACCTTCTTGGCCTTGTCGCCGGTGAGCAGGTCGCCGGGCAGCGAGATGGCGAAGCACTGGTTGGGGCGCAGCGAGCGGTCGACGCCGTGCTCGTTGACGTGGTCGATCAGGTAGCCGAGCTCGTCGTTCCAGAACAGCTTGCCGAAGGACTTCTTGACCTGCTTGGCGCGGGCGCCGAAGCCGAGGCCGACCAGGGCGCGGTGCCACAGCGCGTTGATCTCGACCGCCTTGCCGTGGCGCGGGGTGAACACGACGCCGTCGCGCGCCGCGTCCATCCACGTCAGCTGCGTGTCGGGGTTGCCGGCGGAGACGAGCTGGTCGTCATCCATGCGGATGTCGCCGTCGGTGCCCTCGGTGTACGCGCGGATGACTTCGTCACACGCCCCGGCGAGCACGTCGCCCCACGCCTCGTCGGTGTCGCCGGCGGGGTTGAGGCGGCGGTACTCCAGCGCGGCGTGCACGAACCACAGCGACGCGTCGACGGTGTTGTAGTGCGGCTCGCCGCCGTAGTCGTCGAAGCGGTTGGGCACGAGCCCGTTGCGCATGTGCGTCGCGTAGGTCAGCAGCGTGCGCCGCGCCTCGTCGAACCGGCCGGTGCACAGCATCAGGCCCGGCAGGCTGATCATCGTGTCGCGGCCCCAGTCGGCGAACCACGGGTAGCCGGCGAGCACGGTCGCCATCGGCTCGCCGTCGACCTGGCGTTCGACGACGAAGTCATCGGCGGCGCAGACGAGCGTGGCGAGCGTGGTGGCGTCGAGTGAGAGTGTGCCACTGGCGGCTTGCCCGCCAGTGCGTCCCTTCGCGGTCTTGGCGTCACTGGCAGGCAAGCTGCCAGTGGCACCCATGATGTGATCGATCTGCTTCTGCAGGTGCTCGGCGCGGCCGTCGTTGGTGTCGACCACGTCGAGGTCGATCGCTTCGGCGCCGAGGATCAGGCGCAGCTCGGCGGGCTGGCCGACGATGTCTTTAAAGGTGTGGCGGAACCAGCCGGGGCAGAACAGGTCTTCGCGGTGGTCCTGTCCGCGTTCGGACTCGCGGCGGCGGACGAAGCCGTACCACCAGTCCATGGATCCGACGAACCGGCCGGGCTCGACGTACATGTGCAGCGTGGGGCCCTGCGTGTCCATGGCGCGGACGGTGACGGTCGCGTCGCGGTGCTGGACGTGGAACGGGTAGCCGTCCGCGGCCTTGGGCTGCTGGTGGAAGTCACGCAGGGCGACCAGCGGGCTGATCGTCACGTCGACCTTGTCGGGCATCGGCACGTCGGGCCCCGGCGCGACGGCGGGCTCGACGCGGTAGGTCATCACGGCCACGTCGTGTCCCCAGACCAGGCGCAGCGTGCGGATGACGCGGATCGGCCCGATCTCGTAGGTCCACGTGCACGACCCGTGCATGGCGTCGCGGGTAAACCGCCGTAGCCAGCGCCAGCCGCGGGGGTGAAAGACCGATCCCCCGGGCGCCTCGAACTCGTGGCAGGACAGGCGGTAGGTCTCGCCGTTGAACTCCACGGCGTCGTCGACGGTGGGCATCATATTGATGCGTCCGACGGGCGGCATGGTCGCGACGGTCAGCAGCGAGTGGTATCGGCGTGTGGTGGCTCGGCAGACCGAGCCCATGGCGAATCCGCCCAGGCCGTTGGTCAGGAGCCATTCGGTGTTGAGGGCGACGTCGGGCGGAACGGCGGTTTCGTGGTCGGTCGGCTGGGTGGGCAGATCGAGTACGAAAGCCGCTTCGCAGGCCCCATCGGGGCGCGACACGGCGGTTTGGTCGTTGGGTTCACTCATGCGCGCCATCATACGATCTGGAGCGTGAGTTCACATCGGGGTGACGCTGAAAATCGCGTGAAAACAGGCAAAGTTTAGACCCGATAAGGTTGGTTGACACTGGCTGGAGGGGTCACTATTCTACGGGCCCGGCTCGGTCGACCGGCGTTGTGACGGGTGTTCACAGGCCGAAATCGAGCCGGCGGGCCGCGCGTTGTGGTGGAGCATTCGGCGGCCCGGCAGCAGGTGACCTTGGCGATGGCCTCTAAAGGCAACGGCCCTAACCCGATGAAGTTCGCGGGGATAGGGCTCGAACTCGCCGGCGTGATTGCTGTGTTGACTTGGATCGGATACGGCGTCGATCGCTGGTTGGATTCGGCGCCCTGGGGTCTGATCGGCGGCGCTTTGATCGGCATCGTGGGAGGCCTGTACAACGTGATCAAAGACGTTTTGAAGCTCGACCAGTGATCCGGCTTTCGTGAAATTCGTGAAATGATTCACACCAGCACCAACACACCGCTGCCTCTGGCCCGATCGATGGCGATCCTCGTGGGTGTCTGCGCAGCGTGTGCGGCCGTCGCCGCGGGTGTGCTGACCAGCCTCGGGCTCACCGCGCACGTTCCGGTCGCGCTGGGGACCGGCGCCGGCTGCCTGCTCGCGGCGATGGTGGCACTGGTGCCCGTCCGGCTGATGTCGGCGAACCAGGCCGACGGCGCCGTGCTCGGCTTCCTCGTCGGCGTGATGATCCGCATGATGCTGTCCGGCGGCGTGATGGCGCTGCTGGTGCTCGGCGCGGGCTGGCCGCTGGTGTCGGTCGGCCTGTGGACCGCCGGTTGGTACCTGGCGATGCTCGCCGCGGAGGTCACGGTGGTCTACCGCTACCTGTCGGCGCACAACGACAACACCCAGACGATGGAGCCCGCCGCGTGATGAGTCCGATGCTCGCCAGTGTGATGACGCTCGCGTCCGGCCCGCTCGATCACGTGCTGCCGCACACGATGTTCTGGATCGGCCCGGTCAAGGTCACCAACCACATGGTGATGCTGACCCTCGCCGCGATCGTGCTCGTGCTGCTGATGCGGCACGTCGCCAAGCAGATCGCCATCACCGGCGACCGCCCCGACGACTACGTCACCAAGGGACGCGTCGCCCACATGGTCGAAGTCCTGCTGATCTACCTGAAGGAAGAGATGGCCCGCCCGGCGCTGGGCAACCTCACCGAGAAGTACATCGGCTACATCTGGACGACCTTCTTCTTCATCCTCACCTGCAACCTGCTCGGCCTGCTGCCGCTGGCGGAGCTGTTCGGCGTGGCGTTCGGCATCGAGCACCTCGGCGGCACCGCCACCGGCAACCTCGCGGTCACCGCGATGCTCGCCAGCGTGTCGTTCTTCGTGATCATCTACGCCGGCATCAAAGAGCACGGCATCAAGTACTTCGCGCACTTCGCCCCGGTCCCGTTCACGCCCATCGGCATGGCCCCGATCGCGATCCTGCTGATCGTCCTCGAGGTCGTGGGCATGTTCGTCAAGCCGTTCGCGCTGTGCATGCGTCTGTTCGCGAACATGCTCGCGGGGCACATGGTGCTCGCGGCCCTGATCGGCCTGATCTTCATGACCGGCACCGTGGCGGGCTACTTCATCGCCGTGCCCGTGCTGGCCGGCTCGACCCTGTTCATGCTGCTCGAGGTGTTCGTCGCGTTCCTGCAGGCGTTCATCTTCACGTTCCTGACCGTGCTGTTCATCGCCCAGGGCGCCGTGCACGAGCACGAGCCGCACGAGGAGCATGTGCCGCACGACGAACTGGAAGACATGCCGCTGCACGAGGCGGTGGAGACCGAAACGGACCCTACCGTGGTGGCTAGCCTCTGAGGCTGGTCACCGTCATAGGGTCAGGCGAACTGATTTGACGGAATGAAATGACGCGTCCGGGCCGGACAACGCCAACACGGGCCGGACGCATCGAACCACGAACGGTTGGCAATGACAGCTCAGTCATCAGCTGAAAGGAATTGGAAATGTTGGATCTCTTTTTGACACTGGCGCAGGCGGCGGCTTCTTCGCCCGTGGGTCTGGTGGGTATCGGCATCGGTATGGGCCTGGTGGTGGTCGGCGCCGGCATCGGCATCGGTCGCATCGGTGGCGACGCCTGCGCGGGCATCTCGCGTCAGCCCGAGGCCGCCGGCAAGATCTCGACGAACATGATCATCGCGGCCGCGCTGGTCGAAGGCCTCGCGTTCTTCGCCGTGATCATGATCTTCCTGAGCAAGTCCATCTGAGACCCCGCGCGATGACCCGTCGGCGGCGCGCGTGCGCCGTCGGCCAACGTCACGTGCTGACTTCGGACCGCCGGAGGGCATCTTCATGGTGCGCAACATACATATGCTCGGCTACGGCCTGCTCGCGTGGGCCACACCGGCGCTCGTGTTCGCCGCGGAACACGGCGACGCACACGGCGGCGGTGAGCACGAAGCCCCGCCGCTGCTGGACTTCCGCACGGACATGGCGGCGTGGACGCTGATCCTGTTCGTGCTGGTGATCGTCGTGCTCGGCAAGTTTGTCTGGCCTCAGATCACCAGCGCGCTCGACGCGCGTGAGGCGAAGATCCGCGGCGAGATCGCCGACGCCGAGGCGGCCAACGCCAAGGCGCAGAAGTCGCTGGAGACTTACGAGGCGAAGCTCGCCGCGGCGCAGGCCGAGGTGCGGGCGATGCTCGACCAGGCCAAGGCCGACGCCGAGGCCGTCCGCGTCACCCGCGTGTCGGAGCTCGAGAAGGAGCTGGCGGAGATCCGTCAGCGCGCCACGGCGGAGATCGACTCGGCCAAGCAGTCGGCGGTGCAGGAGCTGCACGCCCACGCCGCCGAGCTCGCCGTCGCCGTCGCCTCGAAGATCCTGCAGCGGAAGATCACCGCGGACGACACGCAGCGGCTCGTGGACGAGTCGCTGAAGGAACTGGACGACCTGAACCGGGCCGGCTGATCGCGCCCGACGCCACCACGGAGCTTGCATGTCGAAGAGCAACGCCAACAACGGGCAGGTCGGACTCGTCGCCGAGACGTACGCCCGCGCGCTCTACGCCGCGGCCAAGGGCGTCGAGCTGGTGCAGGTGCGCGACGAGATCGCCAGCCTCGCCACGGTGCTCGACGAGATGCCGAAGCTCGCGGCGTTGTTCGGCAACCGCACGATCGACCGCTCCCGCCGCGCCAAGTCGATCAAGAAGATGTTCGGCAGCCAGGTCTGCGAGACGACGCTGAACTTTCTGTACGTGCTCAACGACAAGGGCCGGCTCAGCGAGCTGCGGAACATCGCCCGCGCGTTCGACCAGATCGACAAGGCCGAGCGCGGCCAGGTCGACGTCGAGGTGTACACGGCGGTGCGTCTGAGCCGCGAGCAGCTGGACCAGGTCGGCGAGCGGATCGGCGCGGGTCTGGGCAAGAAGGCGGTGGTCACGCAGCACATCGACGAGTCGCTGATCGGCGGGCTGAAGGTCCGCATCGGCGACAAGCTCATCGACGCGTCGGTAGCGTCGCAGCTCCGGCGCCTCGGCCGCAACATGATCGAGCGCAGCCGCCAGGCGCTGCGGGCCGGGCAGATGATCGAACAGTAAACGACACGATACGCGGGGCGTCGATGACGAGCCCCACGAGGAACCATCATGAAGATTAAAACGGACGAAATCGCCAGCCTGATCGAGAAGGAGATCCGCCAGTACTCCGCCGAGCTGGAGGTCTCCGAGGTCGGCAAGGTGCTCGAGGTCGGCGACGGCATCGCGCGTGTGTACGGCCTGTCGAACGCCATGGCGTCGGAGATGCTCGAGTTCGAGGCCGAGGGCGGCGGCACCGTCATGGGCCAGGTGATGAACCTCGAAGAGGACTCGGTCGGCGCGGTGCTCTTCGGCGACTACCTGCAGATCAAGGAAGGCGCCAACGTCCGCTCGACCGGTCAGCTGCTCAGCGTGCCGGTCGGCGAGGGCATGCTCGGCCGCGTGGTCAACCCGCTCGGCGAGCCGCTGGACGGCAAGGGCCCGATCGAGGGCGCCGAGCGTCGCAAGATGGACATCATCGCGCCGGGCATCGCCGAGCGTCAGCCGGTGACCCAGCCGATGCAGACCGGCATCAAGGCCGTCGACTCGATGATCCCCGTCGGCCGCGGCCAGCGCGAGCTGGTCATCGGCGACCGCAAGACCGGCAAGACCGCCGTCTGCATCGACGCGATCATCAACCAGAAGAAGTACGTCGGCACGCCCGACGAGATGATCTGCATCTACGTCGCGGTCGGCCAGAAGGAATCCACCGTCGCCGGCGTCGTGCAGACCCTGCGTGACCACGGCGCGATGGACTACACGATCGTCGTCAACGCCGGTTCGTCCGACCCGGCCCCGATGCAGTACATCGCTCCTTACGCCGGCTGCGCGATGGGCGAGTACTTCATGTGGCAGGGCAAGCACGTGTTGTGCGTCTACGACGACCTGTCGAAGCAGGCCGTGGCGTACCGCCAGCTGTCGCTGCTGCTGCGTCGCCCGCCGGGCCGCGAGGCGTACCCCGGCGACGTGTTCTACCTCCACAGCCGCCTGCTCGAGCGCGCCACGAAGCTCAACAACGAGCTCGGCGGCGGCTCGCTGACCGCGCTGCCGATCATCGAGACGCAGGAAGGCGACGTGTCGGCCTACATCCCGACCAACGTCATCTCCATCACCGACGGACAGATCTACCTCGAGCCCGAGCTGTTCTTCGCCGGCGTGCGTCCCGCGATCAACGTCGGCATCTCGGTGTCCCGCGTGGGTGGCAACGCCCAGATCAAGGCGATGAAGCAGATCGCCGGCTCGCTGCGACTCGACCTCGCGGCCTACCGCGAACTCGAAGCGTTCGCCCAGCTCGGCACCGAGCTCGACAAGGCCACGCAGGCCCGCCTCGATCGTGGCGCCCGCATGGTCGAGCTGCTCAAGCAGCCGCAGTACGTGCCGATGGACGTGATCGACCAGGTCATCTCCATCTTCGCCGGCACGCGCGGCTACCTCGACAGCCTCGACCTCAAGCACGTCGGCGCCTTCGAGAAGGACCTGCTCGAGCACTTCCGCACGAACAGCGACGCCAAGGCCCTCCGCGACAAGCTCGCCGAGAAGCGTGCGTTCGACGGCAAGGTCGACGACGGCGAGATGGGCAAGGCCCTGCACGCGGGGATCAAGAAGTTCAAGGACGCCTGGAAGCCCAAGGCGAAGTAACACACGCGACGCCCCGATACGCATCACAAGCCCCGGCCGAACGGTCGGGGCTTTTTTTGCGCCTTCAGCGGGGCGTGGACTCCAGCGCGTCGCGGTACTGCGCGTTGCCCGGATCGAGGTCGACGGCCTTCTGGAACGCCTCGCGCCCGCCGGCGACGTCGCCCGTGCGGAACCGCGCGATGCCGAGCTTGTACCACCACCCGGCCTGTCGCGGCCCGATGCGCACGGCGCGCTCGAGCAGCGCCTTCGCACGCGCGTTGTCCGTGTGCTCCAGCGCGGTGGCGCCGTCGAACGCCAGATCAAGCCCGCTGTTAGCGCCGAGCCCGACGTAGGGCCGACCGATCGCCGAGCCCGCGCCGCACGCCGCGGTGACGAGCACCAGCGCCGCGATCCACGCGACGGTCTGCCGCTTGTCTTTCGACGTCGTCGCCGCCGCGAGCAGCAGGCCGAGCACCGCGCCCATGCCGTGGGCGACGTTCGCGATCGGCCAGATGTCCGCCAGCGTCATCACGATGCAGAACACGAACCAGCCGACGAACAGCTGCACGGTCGTGCGGTCCATCACCTCGCGGAAGCGCCACTGCCGATGCCCGGCGAGCCACATGAACCCGAACAGCCCGTAGCCGACGCCCGACAGCCCGACGCCGCCGTTGAACGCCGCGTGCTCCGCCGCGCACGACCCCGCCGCGAGCAGCACGAACGCGCCCGCCGCGGCCCACGAGCCCCACTCGCGCTCGAGCACGGACCCGAACACCCACAGCCAGTACAGGTTGAACAGCAGGTGGAGGATGTCGACGTGCGGCAGCGCCGACGTGACGAGCCGCCACAGCTCGAAGCGATCCCACGCGCGGTAGCTCATCTCCAGCACCGCGATGTCGCCGTTGCCGATCCACCACCACAGCGACACCGCGATCGCGAGCACCGCCGTGCCCGACGTGGCGGGATACCTGTAAAACTCGGATGGCGGCGGCGGGCGGAACATCGTCGCATCATACCGGCTGCACCGCACGGGCTTCGCGAAATGACGGGTCCTGATGTAACGAATCATCGTCGGATTTCAATAAATGGTGTCGCGTGGTCGGGCCGTGAGGCGTGGTCTATAATCCGACGCTCGCCGAGGGGCGGGCTCACAGGGCATACGATGTTTTACTCCCGCCGTCAGCCATCCCGATCGTTCGAACGCTGTCGCTACGCCACGCTGGGCGCGGTGTTTGCCGCCGTGTCGCTGTGCGTTGTGGGGGCGGGCGTGTCGACGGCGCGGGGCGACGACGGGACCGACTTTTTCGAGAAGCGCGTGCGCCCGCTGCTGGTCGAGGCGTGCACGGAGTGTCACGGCGCCAAGAAGCACAAGGCGGGGCTGCGGCTTGACTATCGGTCGACGGCGATGAAGGGTGGCGAGTCGGGCGTAGCGATCGTGCCGGGCAAGCCCGACGAGTCGCGGCTGGTCGTGGCGGTGCGCTACACGGACGACGACCTGCAGATGCCGCCGAAGCGGAAGCTGACCGACGACCAGGTGAAGGTGCTGGAGCAGTGGGTGGCGACGGGCGCGGTGTGGCCCGCGGGCAACGAACCGGCGAACCTGTCGACCGCCGACACCGACAAGCCCAAGGTGAGCACGGACGGTCCGCAGCTCCGCAGAGGCCCGCCGGATCAGGCCGAGCTCGACGCGTACCGCGCCGAACACTGGTCGATGAAGCCGGTGACGAAACCGACGCCGCCCGCGGGGCTGAAGCACGAGGCGTGGATCAAGTCGCCGATCGACCGGTTTGTCGTCGCGAAGCAGGAGGCCGCGGGGATCGAGCCCGCGGAGATGGCGGACCGCCGCACGCTGATCCGCCGCGCGTACTTCGATCTGATCGGCCTGCCGCCGACGTACGAGCAGGTCGAGGCGTTTGTCGCCGACAAGTCGCCGGACGCCTTCGCGAAGGTCGTCGATCACCTGCTGGCGATGCCGCAATACGGCGAGCGGTGGGGGCGGCACTGGCTGGACGTGGCGCGGTACTCCGACACGAAGGGGTACGTCGGCGGCGGTGAGGAGCGGCGGTACGCGTTCGCGTGGACCTACCGCGACTACGTCATCGACGCCTTCAACGCCGACAAGCCGTACGACCGCTTCATCACCGAACAGCTCGCCGCGGACCGCCTCGACCTCGGCGACGACAAGTCGGCGCTCGCGGCGATGGGCTTCCTGACCGTCGGCCGCCGCTTCACC
The DNA here is from genome assembly GCA_016125285.1 of Phycisphaera sp. Taxonomy (GTDB): domain Bacteria; phylum Planctomycetota; class Phycisphaerae; order Phycisphaerales; family Zrk34; genus RI-212. Next base: position 43,389 of record WGMA01000005.1, on the reverse strand, counting down.
AACCGCATCAACGAGATCATCGACGACCGCATCGACGTGATCACCCGCGGCATGCTCGGGCTGACGGTCACCTGCGCCCGCTGCCACGATCACAAGTACGACCCGATCGCGATGACGGACTACTACTCGCTGTACGGCATCCTGCGGTCGAGCGACGAGCCGGACGGCGACGACATGCCGGTGATCGCCGAGCCCACGCCGTCGCCGGGCTACGAGAAGTACAAGCAGGAGATCGCCAAGCGGCAGAAGGACCTGGACGACTACGTCGCGAAGGTGCACGGGCAGATCGCCGAGGAGCTGCGCAGCCGCGCGGGCGACTACCTCGGCTACATCGCGCGGACGCTGCCGAAGCACAAGACCGGCGACGTGAAGCTCCAGGGCGAGCGCGGCCCGCTGCGACCGCGCGGCGTCGAGCGCTGGCGACAAATGCTGCTGCACAACGGCCGCGGCGGCGATCGTGACCCCGTCTGGTCGCCGTTCCACTTCTTCTCCAACGTCGACCGCGACGGGTTCGAGCAGAAGGCGAAAGAGGCGCTGGATCACTTCGACGAGTGGGAGCAGAAGCACGGCCCGATCAACGCACGCCTCAAGGCCGAGCTGCTGGCGCACCCGCCGAAGTCGATGGAAGAGGTCGCGAAGATCTATGGCCGCCTGCTCGAGGAGTCGCATCACCAGTGGCAGGAGCTGGTCAAGAAGGACGCCAACGCGACCCGCCTGCCCGACGACGCCGAGGAGCAGCTGCGGCAGGAGCTGTACGCGGACGGCTCGCCGCCGGTGATGAGCGACGACGAGGCCGTGCACCTGTTCGGCCAGGGCGAGCGCGACCAGCGGAACCGCACCGAGGGCAAGATCAGCGAGTACCGGGCGCAGTCGCCTTTCGCGCCGCCGCGGGCGATGGTGCTCAGCGAGCGCGACCACCCACACGATCCCTACGTGTTCCTCCGCGGCAGCGACCGCAACCCCGGCGAGCGCGTGCCGCGCCGCTTCCCGCTCGTGCTGTCCAACGTCGACGCGTCGCACTACGCGACCGGCGGCCGACTCGAGCTCGCCAGGGCGATCACGAATCCCGCCAACCCGCTGACCGCGCGGGTCATGGTCAACCGCATCTGGCACCACCACTTCGGCACCGGCCTCGTGCGGACCACCAGCGACTTCGGCGTCCGCGCCGACGCCCCCGCGCTGCCGCAGCTGCTCGACTACCTCGCCGCGTCGTTCGTCGAGTCCGGCTGGTCGATCAAGAAGATGCACCGCATGATCATGCTGTCGTCGGTCTACCAGCAGGCGTCGACGATCCGACCCGAGAGCGCGAAGATCGACCCCGAAAACGACCTGCTGTGGCGACACGAGCGCCGCCGCCTCGAGTTCGAGCCCATGCGCGACGCCATGCTCGCCGTCGCCGCCCGGCTCGATCTGACCGTCCACGGCCGACCCGTCGAGATCACCAACGCCGGCGAACGCCGCCGCAGTGTCTACGCCTACGTCGACCGGCAGGACCTGCCCAACCTCTTCCGCGCGTTCGACTTCGCCAGCCCAGACGCCTCGTCGCCCGGCCGTCCCGACACGACCGTGCCCCAGCAGGCCCTGTTCATGCTCAACAGCCCCTTCGTCGAGCAGCAGGTCAGCGGCGTGCTCGCCCGGCCCGAGTTCACCAGCGCCCCGAACCGTCGCGACAAGGCCGCGGCCCTCTACCGCATCATCTTCTCACGCGAGCCGTCCGACGCCGAGATCACCCTCGCCGAGTCGTTCATCGCCGCCGAGGATAAGGCCGCGTGGCGACGCTACGTGCAGGCCCTGCTGCTCAGCAACGAGTTCGTTTTCATCGACTGACCCGGCCGTCCGACCGCCCGGCCTCTCAATCTGAGAGCCCGCGACCGGGGTAATCGCCCCAATCGCACCAATATTTCACAGCTCGCCTCAACCCCGGCGCATTCGGGCCGATGTCCCCATCGGAACCGATCAACTATCGCCATTCATTGGCAGGAGCATCGCGATGTGGGGCTGCAGAACGAATTCCGAAGGGGCGGGGCGGCGCGACCGAGGCGTGACGCTCGTCGAGATTCTCGTGGTCGTTTCGATCATCACCATGCTGATGGCGATCATCCTGCCCGCGTTTCGCGGGTCGCGTGAGCGGGCCCGGCTGGCGGTGTGCATGGCCCAGCAGAAGCAGATGGGCCCCGCCACGCAGAGCTACATGACCGACTACCTGTTCATGTTCCCGACGGTGAGCATGTACCCCAGGATCTTTACGCCCGACATGCTGATCTGCCCGTCCGACGACGACCCGTACATCGTGCCGGGCGAGTCGATGCAGGACGGCAAGGACCTGCCGCTGAGCTTCGGGCAGAACATGGAGTACACCGCGCTGAGCGTCGGTTACCAGCGGGTGAACCGCCCGTCGACGCGCCTGGTCTATTACGACGGCACGCTCGGCGACACCGGCAACGAGGACGGCGGCGCGCAGGCCAAGACGTCCGGCAAGGTCACCATCGTGCACATCCCGCCGGGCAACCCCGCGATGGCGCACCTGATCTCCGTCGGCGCCGGCGCCGTCGCGGCCCACCTCCAGCACGGCGACATCCTCGCGTCCAGCGCCCAGGCCTACGTCCCGTTCAACATCGCGGACTACCACTACGGCTCGTTCCGCACCCGACACGCCACCACGCCCTACCTCGGCACGGTCCTGATGGCCGACTGGCACTCCGAGGCCGTGGAACGCCTGACGCCGGACATGTTCCTCGTGCCGGGCGTCGAACTGGCGTCCGCACCCACCGATCCCGGCAACGGCAACGGCAATGGCAACGGTAACGGCAACAGCAACGGCAACAGCAACGGAAATGGCAACGGTAACGCCAACGGCGCTGGTAACAACGGCGACACGGGCAGCAGCGGTGGCAACGGCAGCGGCGGCAACGGTAACGGCAACAGCAACGGCAACAGCAACGGCAACGGCAACGGTAACAGCAACGGCAAGAACAAGTGATCAACACAACAAAGACCACCTGACGAGACACGCGGCGTTTTCCCCTGACGCCGCGTGTTTCATTGCGCCGAGATGTCGCGGCCGTCAGTCGCTCGTCAGCGTCACGTCGTCGACGAATACGTCGAAGCCCTCGGCGCACAGCACCGTCGCGGCGATATGCGTCGCGTTCGGGTACGCGGTGGCGTCCGACGTCGTGCTCGACTTCTGCCACGTGGCGCCGCTGACGTTATCCGACACCGTCTGGCCGAGCCACTCGTCGCCGTTGTAGTAGTCGATCTTCACCTGGCACGCGCCCTTGTTCGTGCGGACGAATCCCGCGGCGGTGTACGTCTTGGTCTTGTCGAACGGCACGTGGCTCGACACCGCCACCGCCCACTCCGCGTCACCCGTCAGACGCATGCACGCCTCGCCGCCGTGCGGGTTATCCGTGCTGCGCGTCATCGTGATCCGACCCGTCTCGTTCGCGCCCGACCACCAGCACCCGACGCGATCGCCGATGCGATCCTCCATCTCGCCGTTGAGGATCAGGTTGCCGTGCGACGCCCCCGCGTCGATCAGCCTCAGGTCGTCGAACCACGCCTTGCCCTCGCCCGCGATCACCATCGACGCGGCGATCTTGCTCACGTCCTTCGGGCACACCGACAGCACCACCGGCTGCCAGCCCTTGTCCGCCGTCGTCACGCGACCGGCCTCCACCGACGCAAGGTACCCGCCGTCGTCGTCCTGGTAGTCGACCTTGATCGTCGCCGTCGCGTCCGCCTTGCCCTCGAGCTTCACCCAGCCGCTCAGCACGTAGTGCCTGCCCGCCTTTGGCTCGATCGACGGCGCCAGCACCACGCCGTACGTCCCCTTCCCGCGGATCAGCAACGCCTTGTCGCCGCTGTGCCCGCCCGCGACCACCTCCGCGACAAACTGCCCGTCGTCCTCCGACTGATACAACGCCCAGCCCTCCGGCAGCCCGTCGAACCCCAGCGCCTCTTCGAGGGACGGATTCCCGATCAGATTCTCCGCCGCCCGAACCGACGGCGTGACGACGGTCAACACCAGCGCCAACAACATCAAACGCATCGCGTAACGCATGGACGTGCCTTTCTGAAAACGCCTCCCCCCGACGTGCCACACCATTGTACCATCCGCGCGGCGAACGCAAGACCGCGGCACTTCTCGTTGAGGTGAGGGTCGCTCGCCCGCCGCCTCACCCGTTGAACACGCCACGCAGGTATTGGCTGTTGTGCACGTAGCAGTCGTGCATGCTCTTGCCGCGCTCCGTCGCGCCCTCGATGATCAGCCAGCCGTCGTAGCCGATGTCGGTGATCGCGTCGCGGAGCTTGACGAAGTCGACCTTGCCGCGGCCGAGCAGGTAGCCGTTCTCCTTGCAGTGGAACTGGCAGATGCGGTCGCGGCCGAGCGCGCGCACCTCGGCGTTGATGTCGTAGCCCATCTTCGTCATGTTCGCCACGTCGTAGTACACCTTCACCGCGTCGCTGCCCACGGCGTCGAGCATCCGCCGATGGTCGTCGACGTTCATCCAGCTCTCCACGCCCAGCACCACGCCCGCCTTCTCCGCCGCAGGAGCCACGCGCTTGAGCCGCGCGATCACCTCGTCCTGCAGGTCGCGCTTGCCGTTGATGTCGCCCGCGCCGAAGAACGCCAGCAGCACGACCTTCGGGTTCGGCTCCATCTTCGCCATCGTCTCGACGCACTCGGCGACCCACCGCTCGGCGTCGGCGTTCGACGCGTACGGCACGCGGTTCAGCACGCCCATCGCCAGCGACGACACCGCTACGCCGGTTTCCTTCGACTTCCCCGCGACCTGCTCACGCACCGTCGCGTCGCGCAGATCCCACGGCTTGCCGACGTTGTCGAAGCTGAACTGCACGCCGTCGAGGCCGATCGCCTTCGCCACGTCGAACGACGCGATGTCCTGCCGCTTGCCCAGCGACCAGTCGCACGCGCCGATCTGGAACACGTGCTTCGCCTTCGCGTCGTCGCCGCGCAGCTGGCGCACGAGCGGCGACAGCGCCACGGCAGCCGAGCCGGCCAGCACGCCACGACGGGTGATCAGTCGTTCCATGTACATATCCTATTCAACGTGGAGCGCGTCGTTCACCACCAGCCGGCCGCCGTTCGGCAGCACCGCGTAGCTCTGCCCGATCGCGTCGCACGCGGCGACGAATCGCTCGGGCGTTTCGGTGTTGAACTCGAACATCTCGAAGTGGCAGGGCACGACGCAACGCGCGCCGATGTCGTGCGCCAGCCGCGCCGCCTCGTCGCCCCACAGGTTGCCGCTGACACGCCGCTCGGGCAGCGCGCCGTTGATCGGCAGCAGCGCCACGTCGATGTCGAACTTGCGCAGCCGCTCCACGATGCCGTCGTACAGCACCGTGTCGCCGCTGTGGTAGATCGCATAACGATTATCGCCCGCGCCGAACTCGACGACATAGCCGAGGTACACGTGTCGTCCCTGGTCGTCGGTGTCCAGCGCCTCGTGCGCCGCGGGCGCCGCGTGGATCGTGAACCCGGCGACCTCCGCCGACGCGCCGTCCACCAGCCCGATCGGCCAGTCCGTATCGCATCCCAACCGCTCGGCGACGAACGCGCGGTTCGCCTCCGGGATGATCAGCTTCATGTCGGGGTTCACGCGCCGCAGCGCCGCGAGCGTCTCTCCGTCGAGGTGGTCCGTGTGGTTATGCGTTGAGGTGACGACGTCGATGAAGTCGAGCCGGGCGGGATCGATCACCAGTTCCGTCATCCGCACGTGCGGCTTGTCCGTCGTGGCGTACTTCTTCGACAGCGCGTCCGACAGATACGGATCGAACAGCAGAAACCGCCCGCGGTGCTTGACGAGAAACCCGCTCTGCCCGAGCCACCACAGCGCGTACCCGTCGCCGGTGTCCGTGGCGCGGATGTCATCGAGCAGTTCGTCGTCTTTGCGAAGGGGTTTGATCATGTCGATTTCGGATTTCGGATCGCGGATTTCGGATTGATGTGTCGCGGGGAACATCCGCAATCCGAAATCCGAGATCCAAGATTACTCCAGCCCGAGCTCATCCCGCACGACCTTCACGCCCGCGCACATGTTGGCGAGTTTCCTGCTCGCGGCCCAGCGCGCCGTCTGGCTCAGGCCGCAGTCGGGGGCGAAGCTCAGCCGCTCCGGCGGGGCGTGCTCCATGCAGCGGCGCACGCGGTCGGCGATGTCCTCGAATGTCTCGACGTAGTAGCTCTTCACGTCCACGATGCCGACCGCCACGTCGCGCCGCTCGGCGATGGTCCTGATGATCTCCAGCTCCGCGAACTCGCGCGACGCCATCTCGACATGGACCTCGTCGACGTTCATGTCGAGGAACGCGGGGAACATCGGCGCGTAACGCCGCGGGCCCACCGCGTGTCCCTTGAAGTTGCCGAAGCACAGGTGCGTGCTCAGCCGCGTACGGCCGACGATCGGCTCGACCGTGCGGTTGAAGATGTCGACGAACCGCTTCGGGTCTTCCTTGTGCGCGTAGCACGACATCGACGGCTCATCGACCGTGACCTCCGTGCAGCCCGCCACGAGCACCAGCTTCTCCAACTCGGCACGCACGATCGGCAGCAGCGCCTCGGTGATCGCGTAGCGGTCGGCGTACTGCGCGTTGGGCAGCAGTCGGCCGGACAGCGTGTACGGCCCGGGCACCGACGCCTTGAGCGTGGGCCGCTTGTCCTTCGGCACGTCGCGGAGCAGGTCGTCGGCGAGGTGTTTGAGGCGTTCGAATTCTTCGACGGCGCCGAGGCCGCGCGGTGCGGCGAGTTCGCCGACGATCCGGTGCTTGCCGCGCTGATCGTGCGCGGGCGGGCCGTGGAGCCGCGGGGACTTCGACTCGAGCTCGATGCCGTCGATGTAGCCGTAGAACGAGAGGTTGAAATCGAAGCGCGTCTGCTCGCCGTCGGTGATCACGTCGAGCCCCGCGGCGAGCTGGTCGTGCAGCGCGGTGACCACGGCGTCCTGCTGCATCTCCTCGATCTCCGCCGACCCGAACGCGCCGAGATTGCCGGAGCAGTACTCGAGCCAGGACGGGAAGACGTACGAACCGATGATCGTGGTGCGAAGTGGGCGTGGCTGCATGCGACCTCCTCAAACCTCACGCGCCGCGATGCGACGCAAAGCCCTTTTATGTTACCCCGTCGCGTCGCGGCCCGCATGGTAGAAATCGAGCGACCTTTGGTAGAAACTGCGCACCCAGCGCGTTACTCGCCGACCTTCTCAAACAGCTTCGCGAGTCGATGCGCGTGCTCGTCGTACGCGGACTCGAACAGCGCCGCGGACTTCTCTGCGCCGATGAGGCACGACGCGGTGAGCACCTTGGGCGGCTGGCCCGCGGCGGTGAGGCGGGCGGCGGTCTCGGCCTTGATGCAGTTCACCAGCGCCACGCCGCCGATGGTCGAGCCGGGCGACACCGGCGTGTCGAGGCCGGGCACGTGCACCATCGCGTCGCCCTTCGGCGCGCCGGTGTCGAGCACGAGGTCGGCCACATCCGCGAGCTTCACGCCGCGCGGGTGCTTCGACGTCGACGCGTCCGCGTGCTCCTTGCTGACCATCGCCACGACTTTCATGCCCGCACGCTTCAGCGCCTCGGCCAACTCGACCGGCACGACGTTGCACCCGCTCGAGCTGATCACCAGGCCCGCGTCACGCTCGGACAGGTCGTAGTTCCGCAGGATGCGGTCGGCGAAGCCGGACACGTTTTCGAGATACATCGCCTGCCGCTGCCCGCCGTTGCCGACCACGCCCGTGTGGTACGTCAGCGACAGCTCGACGATCGGGTGAAACCCCGGGAACGATCCGTACCGCGGCCACATCTCCTCGACGGGGATCCGGCTGTGCCCCGAGCCGAACACGTGCACCATCCGCCCGGCGAGGATCGCGTCGCTGAACCAGTCCGCCGCGGTCGCGATCGCGTCGGCCTGCGCGGCGACGGTGTCGAGGATGGCGTGGCACTTGGTGAGGTAATCGTCGGTGGGTGTCATGCGGAAAGCCCTTTGGAATGACCAATGACCAAGCACCAATGACCAATGTCGTGAGGCGTCAGACGTGGGAGTCTATCGGGCATTGGACATTGGTGCTTGGTCATTGGTCATTTACTTGATCGACTCCAGCATCGCGTGTCGCGCCGCGCCGATCGCGCCGGCGAAGGAGCCGAGCGTGGCGGGGACGATGCGGGCGGCGTCGCCGGTGGGGCGCCACTCGCGTTGGTCGACCTCGTGTTGCAGCGGGGCGAACAGCGCGTCGCCCGCCTCGGCGATGCCGCCGCCGATGACGACGACCTCGGGGTCGGCGACGTTGATCAGCGAGACGACGCCGCAGGCGAGGGCGCGGATCGCGCGCTCCCACACGCGTTGCGCGTCGGCGTCGCCGTTCGTCGCGGCATCGACGAGGTCGCGCGTCGAGGTGAAGCGCCCGTCGGTGCGCGCGGCGATCGTGCAGTCGCCGATCATGTCTTCGAGCGAGCCGGGCGTCTTGACGATGTCGGGTTGGCCGTCGATGTCGAGGCTGATGTGGCCGAGGTGTCCCGCCCGGCCGAGGCATCCGGTGACGAGGCGTCCGTCGATGATCAGCCCGCCGCCGACGCCGGTGCCGAGCGTGAGCAGCACGACGTTCTTCGCGCCACGCGCCGCGCCGATCCACGCCTCGCCCATCGTCGCGGCGTGGGCGTCGTTGAGCACCCACACGCGGTGTGACAGGCCGCGCTGTTCCAACTCGGTAGTCCAGTCGAGGTCCTGCACGCAGTCGAGCCGGCCCTGCATCCACTGGATAGAACGACCGTCGGGCCGCGCGAGTCCGGGGCTCGACAGGCCGACCCATCCGACGGGCCCGTCGATCTCGGCGTCGAGCTGCCCGATGACGCGCACGACGTTGTCGATCAGCTCGTCGCGCGCCGCGGTCGTCGGCTCGGTGTGGCGCACGAGCGCCGAGCCATCGGGTTTAGCCGCGATGGCCTTGATGTTCGTGCCGCCGATGTCGATGCCGAGGGCGTAAGGCATGATGGGATCTAATGACGAATGACCAATTCCCCAATGACCCATGCCGGAATCCTCCGGCGGTCGTCATTTGTGGGTATTGGTCATTGATGCTTGGTCATTGGTCATTTGAACTTGCTTGGGATCGGATCGTTCGGATGGATCGGCTCGCCTTCCCAGTGGGGCAGGCCGTCGACGATCTCGATGAGGCGTGTCTTGTTGCCGGGCAGCGGGGCGGTGTCGTCCTTCGGCAGCTGCGCGGCGAGCTCGGTGATGGTGGAGGCGTACTTGGGGTCGTCGGCGATGTTGCGCCACTCGCGCGGGTCGGCGGTGCGGTCGTACAGCTCCTGCGACCCGTCGGCGTAGCGGATGTAACGCCAGCGGTCGGTGACGATGACGTGGTTGCCCGGCCCCTGCGTGCAGATCGCCGGCCAGGGGCGCGCGGCGGTGGCGTCCTTGAGCTGCGGCATCAGCGAGTGACCGTCGAGGTCCGCGTGCGCGGTCAGCCCGCACAGGTCGATCAGTGTGGGGAACACGTCGAGCAGCTCCGCGGGCTGGTCGCACTTCACGCCCTTCTGGGCAACGCCCGGCCCGGCGAAGATCAGCGGCACGCGCGTCGACTCACGCCACAGCGTGTTCTTCCCGCTGATCTCCTTCTCGCCGAGGTGGTAGCCGTGGTCCGACCACATCACGATCACCGTGTTGTCGGTCAGCCCGGCCGCGTCGAGCGCGTCGAGCACCCGGCCGACCTGCGAGTCGACGAAGCTGACGCTCGCCAGGTACCCGCGGATCATCGGCTCGAGCTGCCCGCGCTCCTGCAGCCACTTCAGCCGCGGCTCGGGCAGGTGCCAGTGCAGGTACCACGAAAACCGCGGCGTGTCGTCGCGATCGTGCTCCAGCATCGGCGGCAACTGCAGCGTCTCGAGCGGGTACATGTCGAACCACTTCTGCGACGCGTACAGCGGCACGTGCGGGTGGCGGAACCCGACGCTCAGGAACAGCGGCTTGTCCTTCGGGCGATCCTTGATGTGCGCGATCGCCCAGTCGGCGACCTTGTAGTCTTCCTGCTCGTCGTCGCGCTCCGGGAACACGCCCCAGTCGACCATCGGGTGACCGGTCTCCGGCACGTAGGGTTTCTTCGGCCGGGGACCGAAGCTGCCGTGGTAGCCGAACTCGGTGAACTCCTTGCCGTCGGCGCGGTCGGCCTTCGGCGGGAACGCGTCGTGATAGACCTTGCCGGTGGTCAGCGCGGCGTAGCCGTTGGCCATGAAGTGCTGCGGCAGCGTGACCCAGTCCTTGTACTTGTCGTTCTTGCGGAACCACGTGCCCAGCGAGTAGACGCCGGTGGTCGACGGGCGCAGCCCGGTGAGGATGCTGGTGCGCGAGGGGTTGCACAGCGGGGCCTGGCAGTGGGCGTTGGTGAAGGTGACGCCGCGCGCCGCGAGGCGGTCCATGTTCGGCGTCTTGACCTGCGGGTGACCGCCGAGCGGGCCGACCCAGTCGTTCAGGTCGTCGATCGCGATGAACAGGACGTTGGGTTTGTCGGCGGCGATTGCGCGCGGCGCGAGATAAACGCCGACGATCAACGTTAACAGCAGGGCGATTCTGTTCATGGTCATTGGGCACTCGTTTTCGGTCAGTGGTGGCTGAATCTTAGGTTGGCAGAATTGGTCCTTGGGGCTTGGTCATTGGTCATTTTCAATCTGCCCTTCGCTGACGCACCAGCCGCCGTCGATCGTCAGCACCTGCCCGGTCATCATCTTCGCGGCGTCGGACATGAGGAACACCGCCGCGGCGTCGAGGTCCGCGGGGTCGAGGATGCGACCGCCGTCGAGCGGCTGCTTCGTCTGGATGAACCGCTGGATCGTCTCGTCGTTCGCCGCACGCTGCGCCATCGGCGTCTCGACCAGCGCCGGCGCGATGACGTTGAAGCGGACGCCGCGCGGGGCGTAGGTCGCCGCCGCGGACTTCGTGAGCCCGACGATCGCGGCCTTGGTCGCGGCGTAGGTGTGCGTGGCGAAGTACGTCGGCGAGGGCGACCAGCCCAGCACGCTGCCCATGTTCAGCACGACGCCCGGCTTGTCGTTTGCCACGAACCACCGCGCCGCCGCGCGATTGGTGTAGATCAGCGACTTGAGGTTGAGGTCGATGGTGAAGGCGATGCCCTCGTCGGTCAGCTCGTGCAGCGGGCCGTCGCCGTGCCTGCGTCCGCTGCCTCCGGCCACGTGGTACACGCCGTGCAGCTCGCCGAACGCTTCGACGGCCGTCGCGATCGCGCGGTCGGCGGTCGTCGGTTCCGTGGCGTCACCCGTCATCACGCGCGCCGTGTCGCCGAGCACGTCGCCCGCGGCGGCGGCGCTGTCGGCGTTGCGACCGACGACGACCACACGCGCGCCCGCCGCGACGAACGCCCGCGCCGCCGACAGGCCCAGGCCGGTCGTCCCGCCGATGATCACGATCGACTTGCCGTCGAGTTGCGGCATGATGCTGCGCCTACCCCTGCGTTGAAGCACGTGCGTGACGGGTTGCTATCATATCGGCCTCGCACGACCCCGCAAAAAAGGACACGCACATCATGCCCCTCGACCGTGAAGCGACGCTGGCGAAGATCCAATCGTCCACCCTCATCGCGGTGATCCGCGGCGACTCGGCGCAGCAGGCGGTCGACGCGTGTCGCGCGCTGCGCGACGGCGGGGTGGTGATCCACGAGATCGCCATGACCACGCCGGACGCGCTCGACGCGATCCGCGCCGCCGTCGACGAGTTCGGCGACACCTGCGTCGTCGGCGTCGGCACGGTGCTGACCGTCGAGCAGGCGCGCGGCGCGATCGACGCCGGGGCCGCGTTCGTCTTCGCGCCGAACGTCAACCTCGACGTGATCGCCGAGGTCAAACGCCACGACAAGCCGATCGTCCCCGGCGCGCTGACGCCCACGGAGATCGTCGCCGCGTGGGACGCCGGGGCCGACATGGTCAAGGTCTTCCCCGCGAATCACTTCGGCCCGCGGTACCTCCGCGACATCCACGGCCCGCTGCCGCACGTCAAGCTCACGCCCACCGGCGGCGTCGAACTCGACAACGTCGGCGAGTGGCTCAACGCCGGCGCCGCGGCGCTGGGCGTCGGCTCGGCGCTCGTCCGCAAGGACCTGATGCGCAGCGGTGACTGGAATGCCTTATCCCAGTTGGCCAAGCGGTTTGTGGACGCCGTGGCCGCGGCGAAAGCGTGACCCCGCGTCAAAAACGCTCACGCTCAATGTACGAATATCCTTGCCTCGGCTTGGCGATTTTTCTTGGCCTCCGGTTTAGGCCCGGCTATCATGAGGGCAGTAGTGCCGGGGTGTCGTGGTTGAGGAATCACTTCAGGTTTTGGGCGCATAATCATGGTTGAACACGCGACGATGCCGGCGCACGCGGTTCCGTCTGACATGGCGGGAATCGTGGCGATTCACAAGGCCAGCGTTGACCTGCCGCACGATCCGGTACCCGGCGTCGCGGAGGACGTTCGTCGTCGTCGCGCCGTGTTCAAGGCCTACCGCATCGGCCTGCTGACCTTCCACCTGGTCCTGCTCGCGGTGATCTTCAGCATGGGCATCGGCTGGGTCACCGTGATGAACTACGGCAACCCCGGCGTGTTCGAGTTCATGGTGCCCACCGCCGCGGGCTTCCTCATCGCCTGGGCGGCGCTGTCTTACATCTTCGCGATCGGCACCGGCGCGCTGATGTACATGTGCAAGGTCCGCGTCCAGATCTACACGCTCGTCAGCGTCGGACTCGGCCTGTTCTCCGGCTACGTGCTGGCCCACTACTTCATCCGACTCGGCATGAACGTCATCCTCATGGTGTTCTACGGCTAAACCTCACGCGTCCGTAGCCCATCGCGCATGCCAAGCACGCGCGGACCTCCCTTTCCCCTGACCCCGATCTCCCGTCGCCTGTCGCTGTCGCTGTCGCTGTCGCTGTCGTTGTCGTTGTCTACTGGCGGATCTTGCGGATGTATCGGTGGCAGTTGACGCACGCGAGGGTCATCTGGAAGTAGTGCAGCGTGGCGCCGTCGACGTCGGCGGTCTCGCCGTCGGCGCCGAGCGACTGCACGGCGCGCTCGAACTCTTCGCTGTACCGCTGGTAATCCGGGTTGTTGATCGTCGCCCACTGCCCCTGCTGGGTGAGTTTCGACAGCTCGACGGCGTGGGCGCGGATCGACGGGAAGTCTTCCGTGGCGAGGCCGCGCAGGACGCCGTTGGCGTGTTCGAGCTTCTGGTACATCACGCCGCGCACGCCGCCCTCGGGCTTGCGCAGCTGCGTGGTGGTCGCGGCGGTGGCGGGTCGGGCCGCGCCGTCGTGGTGCGCGTAAGACTCGGTCGCCGGGCCGTCGGAGGTCGCGCACCCCGCGGCCGCGCCGAGCGCGATCGCGACCAGCGTGGCCGTGAAACTGAACCGATTCAAGTGTCGCATCGTGGCGCCTCCGTCTGCTCGATGAGTGGTGATCCAACACCTTGATCATCGACGAAGCGCCGCCCGACGGCGTATCAGGAAAACCCCGTTTGGCGCATGGGCGTTGCCCACGAAAAACCGTTCGTGGCGCGTGTGTGCGCGGTGAAAACGTGTGGGACCGGTCGCGCGATCAGCGCCGGGGATCGACGCTGTCGACGGGCACGTGCGAGTCGAGAAACTTCTGGACGTGCAGGCGGATGCCGCGCACGTAGCCGCGCGCCGAGTCGGTCGACAGCACGAGCTCGAGGTAGCCGTAGCGGACCCAGGTCGTGCCGGTGAACTTGTGCAGCGACGTGGTGGCGTCGCCGGGGACGAGGGTGAGCGAGGTGACGGGCTTGTCGATCTGGCTGACGGGGGTCGAGCGTTCGGCGGGGCCGAGCGTGTCACGCAGATCGCCCCAGCGGTCGGACGTCGAGCGGAGCACGATGTCGATGTACTTCGGCTGCGGCGACCACGACGCCAGGTCCGTGTGGAGGAACGCGGCGTGATCCGTGGGCAGCTTGGCGAAGCGGCCCCACGCCTCGCGATGCGGCGCGACGTTCTTGATCATCTCGCTGAGCGTGTCGGGCCCGGCGGGCACCTCGACGAGGCCGATGCTGTCGGCGCGGAGCAGCTGGGCGACCGCGGCGTCGAGCTGTTCGATTGTGTACGTCGGCTTGACGTCGGGGTCGTCACCGACGTCGTTCGTCCTGCCCTCGCCGTTGACGCCCGCGGCCTGCTGCTGGGCGTAGGTCTGCGGCTTGAGGGCCCGCTGGATGGGTTCGCGGAGGACGTACCGATACAGCAGGAACGAGCCGAAGACGATGATGGGCATCATCGCGAGGCCGACCATCATGATGGACTGCTTCTTGCGGGGGTCCATGCCGGGCGGGCCGTGCTCGAGGCAGTGGTAGCAGACGAGGTCGCCCTTGTAGTTGACGATCTCCTGCGGTGCGAAGTATCGCTTGCAGTCGACGCACCGGTGTGGGCGCAGCGGGTCGGGCTGGAGTCGCGGGTCCTGCGGGGGACGCTGGGCGGCGGGCCTGGGCGCGGCGGCGGCCTGCGGGACGACCAGCTCGTCGTCGGCCGCGGGAGCGGTCGTCTGGGAGTCGGCGTTCGGCGGTTGCTGGGTCATGCGTTCGGTGCCTGTGACGGCATTCGCTGCTTAAACAATGGTCTTGCGACGCCTTAGCGAGCCAGCGGCATTGTATCAACGCCGCGACCCCCGGGGCCATTGCCAGAGGCTTGTTCCGGGGAATACTACGCAAATTCGTCGCGTCGGCGCAGGCCGGGCCGCTGAATCGCGTTTATATGGGTAAGGGACAATGCAGCGGATCGGTCCGCAACGAACAACCTGGACCGGTCCGAGATGGTCGGTGGGAGATGAGACAATGCCCAGCAAGACGCGCTTAGAAGAATCGTGGATGGTCCTGCGGACCGTCCTTATGCAGGTGTACAACATTCTGCGTCGCGGCCAGGCTCGCTGAGCCGGCCAAAAAGCTCCGGGGTGCGGCGAAACCGTCGTCCCCACGCGGCGTAGAAGTCACAACCGTTCGGACCGCTCCGATGACTTCGGTGGCGGTTTCGCTGCGTAACGGGACTTGGCCGCGCGGCCGCATTAGGAAATCCGCACCCAGGCACTTACAATGTTAGCGTTCGCTGCGCCGTGGCCGTCGCGTGACCGTCACGGCGTCGTGCGCCACGTCACGGGCTGGTGATGTCGGCGTGACGTGCCGGGCTCGCCGGGAAAGAGCCCGTCGCGACCCTCACGTCGGGGCTGCCTGTGGGGTGACACCGCAAGGTGGGGGCGCACGGCCTGTCGCCGGGCTGGGTTTCCGAGGTAGACCATGGCGTTTCGCATTCGACGCATCAAGGGTTACAAGTGCCCCAAGTGTGGGGAAGCGATCGATGTGTCGAAGGTCACGCCCCTCCGCTCGGTGGTCTGCCAGGCCTGCGAGCACAAGTCGACGGTGCCGGCGATGTTCGATCATTTCGAGGTGCTCGAGCGGCTCGGCAAGGGCGCGTTCGGCCGCGTGTTCCGCGCTCGCGACACCGTCCTCGACCGCGAGGTCGCCATCAAGATCCTCGTCGCCGACGACGAGGAGACACGCAACGAGATCAACGAGGCGGTGATCGCCGAGGCCCGCGCGATGGCCAAGCTCGATCACCCCAACATCGTCAAGGTCCACAACCTCGGCGAGCACGACGGCCAGCCCTACATCATCATGGAACTGCTGGAGAAGGACTCGGCCTACCGGCTGACCCGCACCGGCGGGCTGGCCAACGAGGTCAAGGTGCTCGACCTGGGCATCGGCGTGGCGCGCGGCCTGCGACAGGCGTACGAGGCCGGCATGCTCCACATGGACGTCAAGCCCGGCAACATCCTGTTCGACTCCGAGCACGTGCCCAAGGTCATCGACTTCGGCACGGCGCAGATCGAGCAGCTCGAAGGCAAGGCCAAGGGCGAAGGCAACATGGTGCCCGGCACGCCGCTGTACATCGCCCCGGAGACCGTCACCGGCAAGACGCCCACGTTCAAGTCCGACATCTACAGCCTCGGCGGCAGCCTGTTCCACATCCTCACCGGGCGTCCGCCGTTCCGCGGCGACGACATGGAGAAGGTGCTGCGGAAGCGCATCACCGGCCCGGCGCCGTCGATCGGCGACCTCCGCCCGAACCTCAATCCGCTGACGATCGACGTCATCGATCGCATGCTCGCCCGCTCCCGGACGATCGTTACGACTCGTACGACGAGCTGATCGTCGCGATGAAGGCGGCTCGCGACGCGGCGGCGAGCGGCGGCGACAAGTTCGAGGAGCTGGGCGCCGAGGACGTGACCGACTGGACGCCGCGCGCCACGAGCATCGATGACGAGGCCGAGGCCAGCGACATCGAGTTCTACGACGACCCGAACGACGCCGCCGATCACGACAGCGCCCTGGCCGGACTGGCCGATGCGGCGGCGCCCGCGCCGCCCGCGCCGCCCGCGCCCGAGCCGGCGCGGTCACGCACGCCGTCATCGTCGTCGGGCAAGCGGTCACGCGGCTCGTCTCACAAGTCGCGCGCCGCCGACGCCCCCGCGGACGATCCCGGCGACGCCCTGGCGGGTCTGGCCGACGCGACCGGCCCCGAGGCCCCGGCCACCCGTGCCGACGAGCCGGCGACGCGTTCGCGGTCCAAGCCCGAGCGGCGCAAACGCCCCGCGACCCCCGTCGAGCCGCGCGCCACGCGCTCCGCCGCCGTCAGCGGATCCCCGCTCGGCGCAGCGGCCGCCGCGACGACGACCACCGGCAGCCGAAACCGCCGCCCGGCGAACTATCGCGCCGGCGTGCGCCATCCCGCCGCGGGCAAACGCAAGTCGAGCGTCGCGATGATCGTCGTCGCCCTCTGCATCGGCGTGCTGGTTATCGTGCTGGTCATCGCCGCCAGCTCGCAGAGCGGGTCGAACACCGAGCCCGGCCGCGAGGTCGCCGCCAACAGTCACACGCCCGCGGCCACGACCAAGCCGTCGTCCAAGCCCGCCACTACCACCACCGACGCCAGCACCGACGCGTCCGACACGAACCCCGACGCCGCGCCGTCCACCGACCCCGCGCCCGACACGTCGCCCGACGCCACATCAACCCCCGCGCCCGACGCGACGGACACGACTACGCCCGCGCCGACGCCCGAACCGGCCCCGACGTCGACGCCCGACCCGGCTCCGGCTTCGACACCCGCACCGACCGTGACCGACACGCCGGCCGACCGCGCCGTCGCCTCCTTGACGCCGGTCGACCCGACGCCGCCGGCCGTCACGCCGACCGCGCCGAAGCCCGCACCCAAGCCCGTCGAGCCGCCGCCGACCGCCACGTCCGTCCGCAAGGGGCTGGTCAACCACTGGCCGCTCGAGGGCGACGCCAACGACGCGATGGGCGTCAGCGACGGCAAGGTGCTCGGCATCTCGTCGTTCATCGAGGGCTACTCCGGCCACGCGCTGTACCTCGGCAGCATCCGCAGCCTCGACCTCGGCCTGGCCGCGGACTACGGCCGCGAAGACCCGTTCACCATCGCGCTGTGGTACAACGGCAACCCCGAGCCGGGCGCGACGATCGCCAGCAAGGTCGACATGACCGCCGCCCGGCGGGGGCTGGTGTTCTGGGTCAACTTCGACGGCCAGCTGCAGGTCAACTTCGCCCACACCTGGCCGAGCGATCAGCTCGAGGTGCACACGGTCGAGAAGCTCGCGCCGGTCGACGACTGGCGGCAGGTCGTGATGACGTACGACGGCTCGGGCAAGGCGTCCGGCATCCACATCTACGCCGACGGCAAGCCGATGGCGATGAAGACGGTGATCGACGACCTGCAGGGCGACCCGCGCTGCGTCGAGCGGTTCACCGTCGCCCGCCGCAACGACAACGAGCGCCGCTTCGCCGGCAAGTTCGACGAGATCCAGGTCTGGTCGCGGGCGCTGTCCGACGCCGAGGTCGAGTTCATCAACCGCGAGCTCGTCGGCGGCACGCGTGCCGTCGTCCGCAACGACCCGACGCCGACGCCGACACCCGAGCCCGCCCCCGCGGTCAAGCCCGACGAGCCCAAACCGGCCGACGCGAAGCCCGATCCGGCCAAGCCCGCGCCGCAGCCCGCCCCCGCCCCCGCGCCGGTGGCCGCCGAGCCGTACCGCAAGCTCGTCAACGTCGGTGGCGGACTGACGCTCGACGGCGCCGGCAACGCCTGGCAGCAGTGCTTCGAGTTCAAGGCCGGCGGGTACGGCGTCGTCGGCGGCCGCGACGAGACCGGCACCTCCGACGACCCCATCGGCAAGACCGCCCGCTACGACCTGACCGCCGCACGGTTTACAGTGCCCAACGGCAAGTACCGCGTGCGGATGCTCTTCGTCGACAACTGGTCCAAGAGCTCGAACGAACGCGTCTTCGCGATCATGATGGAAGGCAAGCCCGTCGTCCGCGAGCTCGACGTGTTCAAGCAGGTCGGCAAGGGCAAGCCGCTCGTCACGCCCTGGCTCGACGTCAGCGTCGAGGACGGCGTGCTCGACATCCAGTTCGCCCGCATCAAGAACGAGCCGTTCCTCAACGGCATCGTCATCGAATCCCGCCGCTGATCCCCGTCAGCAAACTTTGCTGTCATCCTGTGCGCGCCGCGTCCGTCGAGACGTCCGCGGGGTCCGCTTTCGCGCTCCCGTCACGCGTAAACAGGCACTTACGACGCGCCGTGCGCTCCGCATCGTCGTAACCCGTTGATTCACGTTCGCCGACGTCGATTTCGATGGGGCGCCAACGGGGCGCGAAAGGGGCGCGAACCGGCACATCCGGGGCGCGCCATCGCACAAACGGTGTCGTCACGGGGCTCGCGATACATCGAAAAAGGCGCGACAGGGCCACATCTGCAGCGTCACCGCGTGCGCACCGGCGCGACGCGCACGACCCACACGACGCACGCGCCGCCGCCCCGCGCGCGGCGTAACCGCGGTGCGCCCGGCGCGCCCGGCGCCTCAGGAAGAAGCGTCCGCTGACGACTCCGCCTCGGCTTCGCGCTTCTGCTTCATGTGTTCCTGGTAGTTCTTCGCCGCGAGGTAGCGGCCGTAGTACTTCTGAAACGCCGCGAGGATTTCCTGGCCGTTTCCGAACCGCGCCAGCTTCAGGTTCTGCGGCTTGCCGCCGGTGTGCGAGATCGCGAGCACGTTGCCCTCGTTCAGCTTGCAGTGGGTGATGTTCTCGAATCGGATCGCGCCGGGCCACGGATCGTATTCGATCTGGTCGCAGGTCATCCGGAGCGTGCCGTCCTTGCCGGCGAACGCGACGTCGGGGAAAGCCTTGAGAACGATGGCTCGCTCCTGGTCGGTCGCGGGCAGGAACCGGTAGGGGAGCGTCTCCTCGTGATACGCGCGGAACTTCTGCTCGAACTCGTCCCACTGGGCGCGTTCGAGGTCGTCGGCCGCGTCGATCCGCCGGAACCACGCGCCGTCGCCCGGCGTGGACAGCGCCTGCTGCGAGTGTTCCGACTGCAGGGACGCGCCGACCGCCTGCAATCGTTCGGCGAGCGGCGGGTGCGAGTCGAAGGGGTGCGCGGTTTCGAGGTTGCCGACGTCGGGCTGCGCGAGGAACGAGGCCGCGTATTGCGGAAAGCCGTCTTCGATCCGCTTCGAGACGTCGGCCACCTCGAGCACCTCTTCCTGCATGAACAGCTCGTCCTGCACCTTCGCGCGGTAGTTGGCGTAGGCGACGATCCGCAGCAGCGCTCCGGCCATCGCGTCGGGCGAGGTGACCTCCACCGCGATGCGATCGGCGCGGAACTCTCGCTCGCGGCTCAGCCGTCCCAGAGAGAGCTGAAACAGCGCGCGGAAGCAGTTCATGAAGTAGAAGACCGGCAGCGAGGCGCCGCCCGCGTACAGCCCCTGCAGGTAGTGTCCGTAGCGTATCAGCAGGGGAGAGATCTTCTCGGAATACACGGTGTCGTTCCCGCTGAAGTGCGCCATCTCGTGCGCGAGCACCGCGTCCGCCTCGCCGCCCTCCAGCTGCTTGAGCAGCGACAGGCTCACGAAGAGCGTCCGGCCCTTGTAGGTCTCCTTGTCGACGATGACCGGCTGTTCGGTCACAAAGAAGTTGTCGTCGATCCCGGCGATGACCTGATCGGGCGTCTCGGTGCCGACCTTCCTGCAGATGGCTTCGAGCTCCTGCCACAGCGGGGGCGAGGCGTCCCGATCGATGACCACGCCCTCCACCTCGAACCTGCTCGAGGGCTTCGTAAAGATGGCTTTGATGGTCGCTCCGACGGCGATCAGGGTGAACACGGCCGCGAGGATGATGAGCTTGGGGACATAGATCTCGAACCAGAAGGCGGTGACCCAATACGACAGGGCGATGATCAGCACGCCCTGAATGAACACCTGCGCCGCGCTGAACAGCCGCAGCACGTGCCAGCCGATCGAGAGACTGACATACTGGGCGTACTGCGATCGCAGGGAGGCGAGCACGCAGATCCCGCCCAACGCGAACACCGCGACGCCGCCAATGATCGACCACATCGACAGCCGGATGGCCCAGCGGTACACGCCGAAGTTGAACTCGCCCTCTGAGGTAAGCAGGTTCGAGAACTCCTTGCGTGTGACGAGCTCGGACAGCGGCACCTCCGTGAACAGCTTCTCCGCGGCGGCCCGATTCTCGGCGGTGAGCTTCTTGTCTTCGCGAATCTGACGCAGGAACCGGACGCGCGCCTGCTCGTCGTAGTACGACTGCACGTGCTTGAAGAACAGCAGCGAGATGACGGGGATCAGGAAGATCAGCAGCGCCGGCAGCACGAACGTCTTGACGAAGCCCTGCTTCGTAGATCCTTGAGTGGAGTCGCTCACGGACAGGGTCCTTTCATGACATGTCGGGGCCCCGGATTGGGCGCCGCGTGCTTGTCCCGCCCCGTGGGCAAGCCGCGCGCGGTCCGTCTGGCCGTCGGACGCGTGAAGGCATTCTACCGCGCGTGGACGTTTGTCGTCAGGATCGCGCGTGGGTGGGCGGCTCGCCCGGTGGCGGTTGGGGGCTTAACATAGGGGGACACGGCCGTGACGCCGTGGTGAGTATGCAGGGCACGCACGCATGAACAGATCGTCGGTGAGAATCGGAGCCGCGTCCGGGCGAGGCGCGGTGGGTGCGCTTCTGGTCGTCGCGCTGGTGTGGCTCGGCGCGGCGGGGCGCGACGTCGTCGGCGTCGCTCCCGCCGCGGACAAGGCGCAGCCGGGCGCGTCGCGCTTCGGCGACGACGTGAAGTTCTTCCTCGAAGACCACTGCTACGACTGCCACGGCGACGGCGTCACCAAGGGCAACCTCGACCTCACGAAGCTCACCGGCGACATGTCGACGCGGCCGCTGATGGATCGCTGGACGACGATCTACGACCGCATCGCCAGGGGCGAGATGCCGCCGAAGAAGAAGCCGCAGCCGAAGCCCGCCGAGGTGCAGACGATGCTCGGCTGGATCAAGCCGCACCTCGTCACCGCGGACCGCACGCGGCGCGAGGTCGTGCAGCGTCGGCTCAACCGCGAGGAATACAACAACACGATCCGCGACCTGCTCGGCATCGACATCGACCTGCGTCGCGACCTGCCCGAGGACCAGCACGCCGGGGGATTCGACAACAACGGCGAGGCGCTGGCGATCTCGACGGAGCTGATGGGCAGCTACATCGAGGCGGCGCAGGCGGCGCTCGACGCGGCGATCGAGACCGGCCCCGCGCCGAAGGTCGTCACGCTGCACAGCGATTCGTACAAGGAAACCGAGAAGTACATCCCCAACAACTTCGTGCGTGACGGCGACCGACTGGTCATGTTCACGTCGCGCAACGACATCAGCTACTCGAAGATCTCGACGCGCGACGCGCGCGTGCCGACCGACGGCGTGTACCGCTTCAAATTCACCGCCGCGTCGTACAAGAGCGAGACGCCGGTGGCGTTCTGCGTCGCGGCGTCGGACTTCGCGGGCGTCGGCGCGCAGACGAAGATCATCGGCTACTACGAGGCCGGTCCCGAGCCCAAGGAGTTCGTCATCGAGGCCGCGCCGGGCCGACGCTGGGCGATCCAGTTCTTCGCGCAGGGCCTGCCGAGCTGGGTCCGCGACCCCGGCAACGGCGAGCACCCCGGCGTGGGCGTCTCGCCGATCGAGATCACCGGCCCGATCTACGACCAGTGGCCGCCGAAGCATCACACGCAGCTGTTCGGCGACGTCGATCTCGCGAAGGGCGCCGCCGCCGACGCCGAGCGCATCCTCCGCAAGTTCATGCCGCGTGCGTTCCGCCGACCGGTGACCGATGCCGAGGTCGCGCGGTACGTCAGGCTCGTCGAGAACGCCACGAGCAGCGGGCGCAGGTTCGAGGACGGCATCCGCCTCGCGCTGACCGGCGTGCTCTGCTCGCCGAACTTTTTGTATCTGCGCGAGGACGTGAGCCCGGGCTCGACACGCGTGAGCGACTACGAGCTGGCGTCGCGGCTGTCGTACTTCTTCTGGAGCTCGATGCCGGACGACGAGCTGATGACGCTCGCTGCGTCGGGCACGCTGCACGAGCCGGACGTGCTGGACAGGCAGGTCGAGCGGCTGCTCAACGATCCGCGCGGCGAGCGGTTCATCGACAACTTCACCGGCCAGTGGCTGCGGCTGCGGGACATCGCCGCGACCACGCCCGACCGCAAGCTTTACCCCGACTTCGACCAGCTGCTCGAGTACAGCATGGTGCAGGAGTCGCAGGCGTTCTTCCGCACGCTGCTGAGCGAGAACCTGTCGATCGACAACCTGATCGACTCGGACTTCGCGATGCTCAACCAGCGGCTCGCGCGGCACTACGGGATCGACGGCGTCGTCGGTCTGGCGATCCGCAAGGTGAAGCTGCCCGCCGACAGCGTGCGCGGCGGCGTGCTGACGCAGGGCGCGGTGCTGAAGGTCACGGCGAACGGCACGACGACGTCGCCGGTGATCCGCGGCGTGTGGGTGATGGAGAACATCCTCGGCCACGCGCCGCCGCCTCCGCCGCCGAACGTCAACGGCATCGAGCCGGACATCCGCGCCGCGACGACGATCCGCGAGCGACTGGCGGCGCACCGCAACGACCCGAGCTGCAGCGCGTGTCACGCGAAGATCGATCCCCCGGGCTTCGCGCTGGAGAGCTTCGACCCGGTCGGCGCGTACCGCGACAACTACCTGCAGTGGGTGCCGCACAAGGAGCATCCGGAGAAGGGCTGGGGCAGCGTGGCGAAGGCGGCGTCGGTCGACGCGTCGGGCGAGCTGCCGAGTGGCGAGAAGTTCGCGAACGTGCGCGAGCTCAAGAAGCTGCTGCTGAGCCACCGCGAGGACTTCACGCGGTGCATGGCGGAGAAGCTGCTGACGTACGGGCTCGGCCGGGAGCTGGGCTTCGCGGATCGCGACGCGGTGCACGCGATCGTGAAAAGCTCGATGGAAAACGGCGACGGCCTGCGCACGCTCGTGCACGAGATCGTGCGGAGTCCGACCTTCATAACGAGGTGAGTGATGAGACGTTCACGCGATGACATGCGATCCGAGCCGCGCACGGTGTCGGTGTTCGGCGTCCGCGCGCCGCGCCTGTCGCGGCGTCTGTTCCTGCGCGGCGTGGGCGTGGGCATGGCGCTGCCGGCGCTCGACGCGATGATCGGCCCGCGCGCGATCGCCGCGGGCGCCGCCGGCGCACACGACGCCGCCACGCCGCAGCGCATGGTCGCGGTCTGCATCCCGCTCGGCTTTTACGGCCCGGCGTTCTTCCCCGAAAAGCCCGGGCGCGATTACGAACCCAGCGACTACCTCAAGCTCGCCGCGAAGCTGCGTGACGATTTCACCGTCTGCTCCGGCGTCAGTCACCCGGAGGTGGACGGCGGGCACTCGGCCGAGAAGTCGTACCTCACGTGCGCCCCGCACCCCGGCGCGCGGAACTTCAAGAACTCCATCTCGCTCGACCAGTTCGTCGCGAAGCGCATCGGGCATCACACGCGGTTCGCCTCGATGACGCTCGGCGACCTGAGCCTGTCGTGGTCGGCCAACGGCGTGTCGATCCCCACGGAGCACTCGCCGACGAACACGTACACGAAGCTGTTCACGCGCGGCTCGGACAAGGAGATCGCCGCGCTCAAGCAGGGCCTGCGCGACGGACGCAGCGTGATGGACACCGTGCTCGAAGACGCGAAGGACATGCAGGCGAAGGTCAGCACGGCGGACCGCGACAAGCTCGACCAGTACTTCACCGCGGTCCGGCAGACCGAGCAGGAGCTGGTGAAGGCGGAGAAGTGGTCGGACACGCCGAAGCCGGAGGTCGAGGCGAAGGCGCCGGGCAAGATCGACGCGGCGGACGTGACGGGTCGGCTCGCGGCGTTCTACGGCGTGATGCGGCTGGCGCTGCAGACGGACTCGACGCGCGTGATCACGCTCGGCGGCAACGGCGGCGGGCTCGTCCCGCCGCTCAAGGGCGTCGACCAGGGCTACCACGGCCTGTCGCACCACGGCAAGAACCCCGCGATGATCCAGCAGCTGGAGATCGTCGAGCGCGCGACGATGCAGGCGTGGGTCGACTTCGTCGCGGACCTCAAGGCCACGCCCGAGGGCGACGGCACGCTGCTCGATCGCACGCAGGTGCTGCTCGGGTCAAATCTCGGCAACGCCAGCGGACACATCACCACGAACCTGCCGATCGCGCTGGCCGGCGGCGCGTACCGACACGGCCAGCACCTGGCGTTCGACACGAAGCACAACTACCCGCTGGCGAACCTGTTCGTCAGCATGCTCCAGCGGCTCGGCCTCGAGGAGGACCACTTCGGCTCCTCGACGGGCACGATGCGCGGCCTCGACTTCAAGAAGGCGTGAGACACGTGAACCAGTCGCACTCGAATCGGCGGCAGTTCCTGCACGACGCCGCGGCGCTCGGCGCGGTGGGCGCGTTCGGCGCGGGGGCGTTCGGCGTCATCGGCGTGGCGCGCGCCGCGCCGGCGGCGAAGGTCGGCGACATCGCCACGATCAGCAAGCAGGCGGAGTACTACCACGGCTGGCCGACGCTCGCGCGGCGGCGCGACGGGGAGTTGATCGTGACGTACTCCGGCGGGCGCGAGGCACACGTGTGTCCGTTCGGGCGTGTGGAGATGATGCGATCGAAGGACGACGGCGCGACGTGGCTCTGGCCGCGCGTGCTGCTGGACGGGCCGATCGATGATCGCGACTCCGGCGTGATCGAGACGGCGAGCGGGGCGCTGCTCGTCACGACGTTCACGTCGCTGGCGTACGAGCCGCAGGTCGGCAAGCACGGCGGGCGGTGGGCGGAGGTGCACAACCGGCTCACCGCCGAGCAACGGAAAGCGGAGCTCGGGCAGTGGATGATCCGCTCGACGGACGGCGGGATCACGTGGTCGCAGCGTTACTCAAGCATCGTCAACAGCCCGCACGGGCCGGTGCAGCTGAACGACGGCCGCGTGTTGTACGCGGGCAAGGAGCTGTGGACGGGCGAGAAGCGCGTCGGCGTGTGCGAATCGAAAGACGACGGCGCGACGTGGGCGTGGCTCGCGACGATCCCCACGCGTGACGGCGACAGCGTGGCGAACTACCACGAGCTGCACGCGGTCGAGTGCACGGACGGCCGACTCGTCGTGCACATCCGCAACCACAACAAGGCGAACAGCGGCGAGCTGCTGCAGAGCGAGTCGGCCGACGGCGGCCGCACGTGGACCACGCCGCACCCGATCGGCGTGTGGGGCCTGCCGTCGCACCTGCTGCGCCTGCGCGACGGTCGGTTGCTCTGCACTTACGGCTACCGTCGCAAACCTTACGGCAACCAGGCGCGCGTCAGCAGTGATGGTGGTATCACGTGGACCGACCCGCTGACGATCAGCGATGACGGTGCGTCGGGTGATCTGGGGTATCCGTCGACGGCGGAGCTGGCTGACGGGTCGCTGTTCACCGTGTGGTACGAGCGCCCGGCGTCGAGCCCGAAGGCGCAGCTGCGCGCGGCGCGGTGGTCGCTGGAGGCGTGATGTGATTGACCCATCTCCCCCAAGTGGGGGAGAGGTTGGGTGAGGTGGATGGATCATCGGACGCGGCGCATGCGAGTGTGGTGTACGCCGTAATCGGGCGCGTCACCCTCACCCCGGCCCTCTCCCTGGAAGGGAGAGTGAGTCCGGTCACTTCAGCTCGATGATCTTCACGTCCTTGAACCACACCTTCTGGCCGTGATTCTGAAACCCGATGCGGCCGACACGCGGCAGGTCCTTCATCGCGGTCTTGAACTTGTTGGTCGTCCCGTCGGGGTTCTTGCCCGCGGTGTCCCAGTCGTTGACGTTGACCGAAAATGTCTGCTGCCCGTTGATCTTCAGCGCGATCTCCGGGCCCTTGCAGTAGAGGAACAGGAAGTTCCATTCGCCGATGGGGTTCTGTGGATCGCACGACGGTTCCTTGCAGTCGTAGAACGAGCCGTTGAGTTTCTTGGCGTCCTTCTGGCCGTGCGTCTTCTGGAAGCCGACGTTGTCCATGAGCTGGATCTCGAAGCCGCCGTTGACGGGGTCGGCGGGGTTGCTGCGGTAGAACACGCCGGAGTTCGCGCCCTCGGAGAGCTTGTACTGCAGCGTGAGCACGAAGTCGCCGTACGTGCCCGCGGCCCAGATGTTGCTGATCGGCCGCTCGGTCTCGTTGCCCTTCTTGTCCTTGACCTTCGTGTTGCGGCACGTCATCGACCCGTCGGGCTCGAGCACCCAGCCGCCCTCGGTGAACTCCCAGCCGTCGAGTGATTTGCCGTCGAACAGCACGCGCGTGGTCGGCGTGTCGTCCGCGGCGAGCAGGGCGGCGGTGGTCAGCAGGAGCGTCAGCGATGTCGCGGTCAGGGCGGTCTTCATGCGTGAGCCTCGTGGGGATTCGGTGCGGATGCTCCACGTCCGATTGTATACGTCCAACGCGTGTACGCGGTAACGGATTGCGTGTGGGGCGGGGAAAGTGGGGGGTCTGTGCTAGGTGTTGGTGCGGATGTGCTAGGCGAGATGGATCGGGTGGCACTGACAAGGGGACCTTGTCAGTGGACGAAAGCTGCGCGCCGCGAGCGTGTCTCTTCGATGTACGTGATCAATAGGCAAAACGCCACTGACAAGCTGTGTTTGTCAGTGCCACCCGGAACGCCACCCGATTGCGGTCAGATGCGGGCCTGGAACGTGTACAGCTCGTGGTACCGGCCGTCCTTATCGATGAGCTCGTCGTGCGTGCCGCGTTCGACGATGCGGCCGTCCTCGATGACGAGGATCTGGTCCGCGGCCCGGATGGTGCTGAGGCGGTGGGCGATGACGAACGTGGTGCGGCCCTTGAGCAGGTTGCGGAGGCTTTCCTGGATGTAGCGTTCGGACTCGGTGTCGAGGTTGCTCGTCGCCTCGTCGAGGATGAGGACGCGCGGGTCGGCGAGGATGGCGCGGGCGATGGCGACGCGCTGGCGCTGCCCGCCGGAGAGCTTGACGCCGCGCTCGCCGATGAGCGTGTCGAGGCCTTCGTCGAAGCGGTCGGTGAACTCGTCGACGTGCGCCGCCTTGACCGCGGCCTTGAGGTCCTCGTCGCTGGCGTCGGGCCGGGCGAACAGCACGTTCTCGCGGATGGTGCCCTCGTAGAGGAAGTCGTCCTGGAGGACGACGCCGAGGTGGCTGCGGAAGCTGTCGAGGCGGACGGTGGCGAGGTCGATCCCGTCGACGCGGATGGTCCCGGCGTCGGGCGCGTTGAACCCGCCGGCGAGCGTGGCGATGGTGGTCTTGCCGGAGCCCGAGCTGCCGACGAGCGCGGTGACGGACCCGGCGGGCGCGGTGAAGCTGATCTCGTGCAGCACGTCCTTGCCCTTGTCGTAGGCGAAGGTGACGTGGTCGAACTCGAAGTCGCCGCGGATCGTGTCGAGGTTGAGGGTGCGCCGCGCGTCGTCGTCCTCGCGCGCCATCGACAGCACCTCCTGCATGCGGTCGAGCCCGGCCACGGCGTCGACGATCTGCGAGCCGATGTTGCTCATCTGCACGATCGGCGCGACGAGGAAGCCGAGGTAGAGCGTGAACGCGAAGAACTCACCGACGGTGATCTTGCCGTCCATGATGAACTTGCCGCCGAGTCCCATGATGCCGACGGTGGTCAGGCCGAGCAGCAGCACGGACGTGCAGGTGAGCAGGCTGGTGGCGGTGAGGGTCTTGCGGACGTTCTGGAAGAGCAGCTCGACCCCGGCCTCGAACACGCCGACCTCGTGCTTCTCGGCGTTGAATCCCTTGATGACGCGGACGCCGCCGAGCGACTCGGTGAGCCGTGCGGTGACCTCGGCGTTGATCTCGCGTCGCTTGCGGAACATCGGTCGGATGTAGCCGAACGCCTTGAGGGAGATGACGCCGAAGATCGCCAACGGGACGAGCGCGGCGAAGGTCATCGTGGCGTTGATGTTGACGAGCAGAACGAAGGCGACGACGGCGGTGAGGACGCCGCCGAACAGCTGGACGAGTCCGGTGCCGATGAGGTTGCGCACGCCCTCGACGTCGGACATGATGCGCGAGACGAGCTCGCCGCTGCGGGTGTTGTCGAAGTAGCGGGTGGGCAGGTAGATGATGTGCCGCTGGACGGTGGCGCGGAGCTGCGAGATCAGGCGCTGCGCCTCGACGCTGAGCAGCTGCGTGAGGAAGAACGACGTGGTGGCCTGCACGACGATCGCCGCGGCGACGATGACGAGCAGCCACAGCAGCATGTCGCGGTCGCTCTTGGCGATCACGTCGTCGATGAGGTACTTGCTGGCGCCGGGCAGGACGAGGCTGGACAGTCGGTTGATGACGATCAGCAGCAGGCCCAGCGCGAGCAGCCACCGCCGCGGCCAGATGATCTGCCGCACCGCGTAGCCCAGCGACGAGCCGCTGGATTTGGTCATGCTCGATTCGTCTTTCAACGCAGCCCTCACCACTCCATGATGTCCGCCGGGGCGGATCGGTTACGCGGCGCACGCGCGCCGCGCAAGGATAAGGCGACTCCTCGCGAAGTCGCCTTAATGGGCGGTGAAGGATTCGAACCTTCGTAGACTTACGTCAACGGGTTTACAGCCCGTCCCTTTTGGCCGCTCAGGCAACCGCCCGGTCGCGGACGAGGTATTCTAGCGTCAGCCGCGAATCGTTCAACCGGGGCGGGTGGCGCGGGCGCTCGATGCGCCGGGGCGCGTCGGCTATTTCGCGGGCGCCTCGGATCTGGTCGCCTCGGGCAGGGGTTCGACCTGCGCGAAGTGCGACGCGAGCATGTCGATCACATCGTCGATCAGACGCACGTACAGATCGCCCTTGTCGGTGATGCGGATCTCGCCGTCGGCCGTCAGCACGTTGCAGTTCTGGCCGTCGAACGTCGAGTAGTCCCAGACCAGCGGGGTCGTGGCCGGCTGCGGCAGTTCATCGATGGACACGGGCCGCAGCGCCGGCCTGGGCGGCGTGTCGGCCGGCCTCCAGGTGCTGGTGCGGCGCATCTCGTAATCGGACAGCAGGTACTCGAACAGGTAGGTCGGGATGTAGTCGTGGCCGGGGGTGGTGGCGATGTCGTTGAGGCTCGCGGGCAGGTGACCGTTCTGCGTGTCGTACAGCTGTATGGCGTTGTAGATCACCTTCAGGTGTTGACGCGACTCGGTGATCTTCGTGTTGAGGTACACGCTGCGCAGCACCGCGATCGCCACGCCGCTGCTCACGACGAGCGCGGCGACCGTTCCGAGCACCCAGCGGAGGCGAGGCTCGGTGTAGCGGGGCGTCAGCGCCTTCCGCTTCGCGCGCCGATGCATCGCCAGCGCCACGCCGAACACCGCCAGGCCCGCCAGCGTCACCGCGGCCGAGACGATCGCCGGTTCGTCGACCACGCTGTGCCGGCCGTCGACGATGCGCCACGTCATCGCCGCCACGGTCACGCCCAGCCAGAGCGTCAGCGGCGCCAGCACGACGTGTCGCGTGGTGATCGCGGAGACCAGCGCGGTCACGATCCCCACCGCGCACAGCAGGACGACGAAGTCGTCGTCCTCGATCGCCGCGTAGCCCAGCGCGACCGACACGGCGATCGAGAAGGTCAGCAGCGACAGGGCGAGTCGCGTCCGGCGCGGCGGCGTGGCGTCGAATACATACGCGACCGCGCGCTCGACGGGGGTCCGCTTCCGGTCGGGCCCTTTGGCGAGCCGTCGCGCCCGCCAGCGCAGCACGAAAACCGTGAGCCACGCGGGAATCGCCAGGATCACGCTCGCCACCAGCACGAGCGACGACTGGTCCGCCTCGAAGCCTTCGTCGAGGTCGTGGAACACGAGCCACGTGAGCATGAACGCGACACAGCTCAGCGGCGCCAGCACGACGTGACGCGTCAGCAGCGCCGACACGACGCCGAGGCCGATGGCGATCAGCAGCATCAGCGGCCCGTCGCCCGAAAAGCCGTAGACCCGCGTGGAGATCAGCGTGTAGACGATGCCCGTGACGATCGCGACGCCGATCCCGGCGATCGCGAGACGGGTGCGCGGCGGCGCGACGGCGGTGGGCGCGGGGCGCGTGGCCGGCGCGGCGGCATCGGCGATGTGCGCCTCCTCGGTCGTCTCGGTTACCCCGGTCGTGCGGCGTGCGTCGGTGCGGCGATCGGACTGTCGTCGATCGCTGTGGCGACGACCGTCCTCGCGCGGCGCGGCGCTCTGCGGGGGATCGGGTTCCGGCGTCGGCGCCGGTGGCGCGGCGTCAGGTTCACTCGCGGCGTCCGGCTCGGCCCGGCTGACGGTCGGCTCCGGTTCAACCGGCGGTTCACTCGGCGGACTCGGCTCGGTGGTCGGCGCGGCGGCGGCGGTGTCGCCGTCGAGCAGCTCCAGGCCGCGGATCAGCCGCTCGATGTGCTGCTTGAGGTCGCGCCCGGCGCGGAGTTCCGCGGCGTTGCGGTACGCCAGGTCGCGCAGCGCTTCGGGCAGGTCCTGCTCGCGCGGCATCGCCGCGTTGCCCACGAGCACCGGCACGACGTGGATGCCGCGCTGCAGCGCCGACGTGATCTCGATCCGCACGAAGTCCGCCGGGTCGTCCAGCCGCCGCTCGCCCGTCTCGCTCTTCACGTTGAGCCACTGCTCGCCGATCACCACGATCAGCACGTCGCACCGGCCCACCGCGGCGTCGAGGTGCTTGCGGAAGTCGACGCCGATCGGGATGTTGTCGACGTCGATGAACACGTTGTCCTCGCCGAAGCGGCCGGACAGCTTCTCGTAGATCATCGACGAGACGTACTGCGCGTCGGTGCGTCGGTATGAGATAAACACGCGCGGCATTCGACCAAGTATACCCCAGCCCGCGGGAGAATCAGCCAGGCCCGTTCTGCCGTTGCGGCGCGATGGACTATACTTCGCGTCATGACGATGCTCGCGGTGTCCATCATGGTCGACTCGGTCGAACAGGCCCTGGCCCAGGCTGCGCTCGCGGCGGAGCGCGGGGCGGACATCGTCGAGTACCGCTTCGACCGCATCGCCGACACGCCGGACGACGCCGAGCAGATCGTCCGCCGTTCGCCGCTGCCGTGCATCGCCACGTGTCGCGCCGCGTGGGAGGGCGGCGCGTGCGAGGCCGACGAGGCGACGCGGCTGGCGTTCCAGTCGCGGCTGGCGCGGCTCGCGGCGGCGTACGTTGATATCGAACTCGCGGCGCTGGACGGCTGGCTCGCCACGCAGGCCGACCTGCCAACCGACGACGCGCACGAGGCGGCCGGGCTCATCCTCTCGTCGCACGATTTCCAGACGCGCCCCGCGGACCTGCTCCAGCGTGTCGAACGCATGGCGCACGCCGACGCGTGCCGCGTGATCAAGCTCGCGTGGCGGGCGCGGTCGCTGCGGGACAACCTCGAGGCGTTCGAGCTGCTAGCCCATCGGCACAAGCCGATGATCGCGCTGTGCATGGGCGAGTTCGGTCAGCCGTCGCGCGTGCTGGCGAAAAAGTTCGGCGCGCTGCTCACCTTCACCGGCCTCGACGACGCGGCCGTCACCGCACCGGGCCAGGTCGGCGTCGAGACGATGAAACGCCTGTACCGCTGGGACGCGATCAACGCCGACACGCGTGTGTACGGCGTGATCGGCTGGCCCGTCGGGCACTCGATGAGCCCCGCGATCCACAACGCCGGGTTCGACCGTGTCGCCCACAACGCCGTCTACCTGCCGATGCCGATCCCGCCGGAGTACGAGCACTTCAAGGCGACGGTCGGCGCGTGGCTCGACTTCGCGCCGCTGCACTTCCGCGGTGCGTCGGTCACGATCCCGCACAAGCAGAACCTGCTGAGGTTCGTCCGCGAGCGTGGCGGCGAGGTCGACGAACTCACGGCGAAGATCGACGCGGCGAACACGCTGGTCGTGCGCGACGACGGGTCGCTCTACGTGACCAACACCGACTACGCCGCGGCGATCGACGCGCTGTGCGCCGCGATGGGCATCGAACGCGAAGGCCTGGCCGATCGCGGTGTCGCGATGATCGGCGCGGGCGGCGCGGCGATGGCGATCGTCACCGCGCTCGCCCACTACGGCGCACGCGTCACGATCTACAACCGCTCGGTCGACAAGGCCCACCGCCTCGCCGAGTCGCTCACCGCGACGCACGGCGTGCACACCGACACCGGCGGCGTCGTCCGCGGCGCGCCGCTCGACCGGCTGCCCGACGCCACCGCCGACGTGTTCATCAACTGCACGCCCATCGGCATGCACCCCAACGTCGACGACACGCCGATGCCCGACTGGCCCGCGCACGTCGGTTCCGCGTCCGGCGCGGACACGGTCGTGTTCGACACGATCTACAACCCGATCGAGACGCGCCTGCTGCGCGAGGCGCGCGAGCGCGGCTGCGTGACCGTCAGCGGCGTCGACATGTTCGTGCGCCAGGCCGCGGGACAGTTCGAGCTGTGGACCGCGCAGCCCGCGCCGGTGGACGTGTTCGAGGCCGTGGTGCGTGAAAAGCTGGGCGGTGACTAGGCCGTGTGCCACTGGCGGCTTGCCCGCCAGTGCAGGGTGGTGGCGTTTCATACGTCGCAAATCACGGCATTCGACGCACTGGCGGACAAGCCGCCAGTGGCACCCCGCGCCGCCCGGCGTGATGCGCCATACAATGCCCGACCATGGCACGAATCCCCCGCAGAAATACCGTGATCGCCGCGCTGATCGTCGCGCTCGTCTCGGCCACCGCCGCGGTCCACGCCGAGGACTGGCCCGGCTGGCGCGGCCCGCGCGGCGACGGCACCGTCACCGAAACCCGCGTCCCGCTGCACTGGACCGGCGAAAAGAACGTCAAGTGGAAGACCGCGATCCCCGGCATCGGCCACTCCTCGCCGATCGTCGTCGGCGACCGCATCTTCCTCGTCACCGCGATCGAAGACACCAACGAGCGTCTGCTGTACTGCCTGAACCGCCAGGGTGAGATCGTGTGGAAGCAGACGGTGCTGACCGCGTCGTTCGAGCACATCCACAAGCTCAACAGCCGCGCGTCGTCGACGCCGGTGTCCGACGGCCAGCGCGTCTACGTCAGCTTCCTCGACGGCGACCAGATGTACATCGCCGCGTATGACTTCGACGGCCAGCGCCTCTGGGAGACGCACCCCGGCCCGTTCAAGTCGGTGCACGGTTACTGCTCGTCGCCGATCCTGTGGAAGGACACGCTGGTCGTCAACGGCGATCACGACGGCGACGCGTACATCGTCGCGCTCGACCGCGCGACGGGCAAGACCGTGTGGAAGACCGACCGCCCCAACAAGACACGCAGCTACTGCACGCCGATCATCCGCAACATCGCCGGGCGGAACCAGATGATGCTCAGCGGCTCGAAGTGCGTCGCGAGCTTTGACCCGGACACCGGCAGGCAGTGGTGGATCATCGACGGGCCGACCGAGCAGTACGTCGCGTCGCTGGTGTGGAACGGCGACCTGGTGTTCCTCACGTGCGGCTTCCCCGAGCAGCACGTCATGGGCATCCGCGCCGACGGCGAGGGCAACGTGACCAGGACGCACGTGGCGTGGCATCACAAGACGAACGACGCGGCGTACGTGCCGAGCCCGATCGCCGTGGGCGACTACTTCATCTGCCCGGATGACTTCGGCACGGTGACCTGTTACAAAGCGGCGACCGGCGAGGTGATGTGGAGCGAAAAGCTGGCGCGGCACTACGCGGCGTCGACGATCCTCGCCAACGGCCTGGTCTACCTGCTGGCGGACCAGGGCGTCGAGCGCGGCGAAGAGGGCGTGATGACGGTCATCAAGCCCGGGCCGAAGCTGGAGATCGTGACGACGAACGTGCTCGGCGAGCCGTGCTACGCGTCGCCCGCGGTCAGCGAAGGTCAGCTGTTCTTGCGAAGCGATAAGCATCTGTTCTGCATCGAGGAGTCTGGACAATGAGTGGACGTCCGCCGCACCTTCAGGTTGAGAAGCCCGACATCGACGAGCACGCGGCGAACGGGCAGGTGTCGACGACGCGGCTGTTCATGCAACTGCTGGCGTTCGGCGAGTGCACGGACAGCGGCGCGGTGGTCGACGCGGTCAAGGCCGCGGGCATCCCCGCCGTGGTGTACGAAGACGTGAACGACGCACGCGGCGTGGCGCTGCTGACGTGGGCCGAAGACCCGACGTTCTTCGTCACCACGCTCCGCAAGCTGCTGCTCGCCGAGCCCTTCATCAACCTCTGGCCGAAGCAGGACCTGACGATGATCGGGCGGAGCTACACGCTGGGCCACGAGCCGGACATCCAACAGTGGTTGTTCGATCGCCCGATCGGCACCGCGACAAACCCCGACGAGCGGTGGGCCGTGTGGTACCCGCTGCGGCGCGCCGGGGCGTTCGAGAAGCTCGACCAGGGCACGCAGCGCACGATCCTCATGGAGCACGCGAAGATCGGCATGGCGTACGCCTCGGCCGACTACGCCCACGACGTCCGCCTCGTCAGCACCGGCCTCGACCGCAACGACAACGACTTCGTCATCGGCCTCATCGGCAAGGAACTGCACCCGCTCAGCGCGATCGTCCAGGCCATGCGCAAGACCACGCAGACCTCGCAATACCTCGAGTCGCTCGGCCCGTTCTTCGTCGGACACGCGGTGTACCAGTCGAAGGGCTGAATCACGGAGACCTCGATGAACGCGCCCCTCGCACGCGTCGTTCC
Organism: Phycisphaera sp.; assembly: GCA_016125285.1. Lineage (GTDB taxonomy): Bacteria > Planctomycetota > Phycisphaerae > Phycisphaerales > Zrk34 > RI-212. Next base: position 8,328 of record WGMA01000005.1, on the reverse strand, counting down.
GATCACGCTGCTCGCGCTGCTGCTGGTCCCCGTGTCGCTGCACGCGGCCGACGACGAGACCGGCTTCACGTCCATCTTCAACGGCAAAGACCTGACCGGCTGGGACTGCGAAGATGGTCACTGGACCGTCGCCGACGGCGCGATCACGTGCACCGGCACAGCGAAGGAACGCAACTGGATCATCTGGCGCGGCGGTGAGCCCGGCGACTTCGAGCTGCGGCTGAAGTTCAAATGGACGAAGGGCAACTCCGGCGTGCAGGTCCGCAGCCACATCGTCGAAGACCACCCGCACTGGGTGCAGGGCTACCAGGTCGAGGTCGCCGAGCAGAGCAAGATGGGCCTCTGGCACCACTCGTTCAGCCCGGAGACCTACCGCCACAGCCTCGCGCTCGCCGGGGAGAAGTCGCACTACGCGGCCGACGGCACGAAGACCGTCGATCAGGTCGCCGACGCCGCGAAGATCAAGGCCTCGTATCGCGAAGACGCGTGGAACGACATGACGGTCATCGCGCAGGGCCCGCGCCTCGTGCAGATCATCAACGGCGTGACCTTCAGCGAGATTGTCGATGAGGACGCGAAATACGCGATGAGCAAGGGCCTGATCGCTCTGCAGGATCACGGCAAGGGTTGCGCGGTGGCGTTCAAGGACATCCGCATCAAGGTCGCAGAGTAACGCCCGCCTCGTTGCCGATCGCCACGCCGCCGTCCGCGCCGTCGGGGATCGTGTTGCCGCTCATCAGGTTCTGCGTGCCGTTGCCGATCCAGCGGATCGGTCGCTTCATCACGGGCTTCTCGCGCTTGTCCACGATCGTGTTGCCGGTCATGTTGATCACCGAGCACGTGTCGACGTCGACGCCGAACGGCACCCCGTTGAGCACCTGGCAGCCGGTGACGTTGACGCGGTTGCAGCGCACGAGCTCGAGCGGCGACGCACCGGTGGGCTGGCCGGTCTCGTGCTCGTCGAACAGGTTGCAGCCGTTGATCAGGCAGTCCTCGCACTCGACGAGGCGCACGCCCATGTTCATCTTCGGCGTGTGCCGCCGGAAGTTGTTCGACGCGACGGTCATCTGGCGGCAGCGCTCCAGCAGCAGGTTGCGGTTGAGGCACGAGTAGATGAAGTTGCCGGTGATCGCGAACCCGACGCACTCAGTCAGGTGCACGTTGGTGTCTTGCGAGCCGATGATGTTGCACGCGATCGTCCACAGGCCGGGCGGGTTGGTCTGATCGAGCGAGCCGATGACGCGGATGTTGCAGCCGCCGGGCATGTCGGTCGCCTGGATCGTGTTCGACGCGATGGTCACCTCCGCGACGCTCGCGCCGGGCGCGGTGGTGTCGACGTAGATCTCCGCGGACGGCTCGTTGCCGAGCTTGTGCACGCGGTCGTTGTTGTACTCGATGTCGTTGCCGGTGATCTGCAGGTTGCGGACCTCCGAGCGCTCGATGCGGATGCCGCCGAGGCGGTTGTAGCTGATGTGCGACGAGGCGATGTTGATCTGGTGGAGGTTGAGGTCTTCGAGGAACACGCCGACGCCTGTGTTGTGATAGATGTGACAGTGGCTGATGATCACGTTGCGGTTGCGTTTGACGAGGTGGACGCCGTGCCGACACCGGCGGATGAGCACGCCCTCGAGCGTCGCCTGCATCGTGCCGGTCAGCTCGACGCCGTCGGCCTCCGCGTGCCGCCCCTCGATCTCGATGTTCGTCAGCGTGGGCATGCGCTGCTTCGTCCAGACGTTGGGCTTGAACGACAGCGGGTCGCCGGTGCCCTCGTGCGTGCCGATGATACGCAGCGCCGGGCCGGGCCCGTCCATGACGATCTTCGCCGTGCCGTTGGACCCGTCGATGCCGGTGCGGTCGCGCCGGTCGAGGTCGATGACGATCGGCCGGGTGATGCGATACACGCCGCGCGGAAAGGTGACGCGTCCGTCGGCGTTGTCGATGGCGTGCTGGATGTTGTCGGTGTCGTCGGTGACGCCGTCGCCCGTGACGCCGAACTGCTGGACCTCGCTCATGCGTGAAACCTCCTTCGATGGGTAAGCATAGGTGATTTCACGTGTAATTCCACTGTGATTGTACGAATGCTGCGCGGCGTCGCGCGGCGCGCGTGTCCCCGTTCGCCGTGATCAGGTCACTTCACGGGCACGATTTTGTAGACCTTGCCGCCGTCGCCGAGCGGGCTGGCGCCGGTGTTGGTCATCAGGTACAGCTCGCCGTCGCCGCCCTCGCCGAACGCGGTGATGCTGTCGCCGACCTTGCGATCATCGGCGCCGATGCGGAGCTCGGTGATGACCGGCGACTTGGCGTAGATATCGGTGACGAACATCCGCCCGCCGATCGGCACGCGTTTGATCTTGCCGTCGGGCTGCGTCTGCGCCTCCATCAGCCGCCACTCGCCGAAGACGTACCGGCCGGTCAGCGCGGCGATCGCGCTGCCGTGGTAGACGAACCCGCCGATGACGCTGATGCCCTCATCGTGATCGTACATCGCCGCGGGGTCGATCATGTCGGGCGGCACGTTGTCGCCGGCCGCGGGCTCGCGCGTGATGTTCTGCCCCTTCGGCGCCTCCTGGTGGAAGTAGAACGGGCCTTCCTTCACGGGCCAGCCGTAGTTCGCGCCTTCCTTGACGTTGACGAGGTTGATCTCCTCGATCTGCTCCTGGCCGATGTCGCCGACGATCAGCGTGCCGGTCTTGTGGTCGTAGCTCATGCGCCACGGATTGCGGATGCCATACGCGACGATCTCTTCGAGGCAGCAGCCCGCGCCGTACTTCGGGTTATCGAACGGGATGGAGTACGCGCCGTCGAACTTCCGCTTGCCCTTCGCGCCGGTCGGGTCGAGCCGGAGGATCTTGCCGAGAAGCACCTCGGTGTCCTGCCCGTTGCCGCCCTTCGTGTGGCCGGGCCCCAGGTCGTTGCCAGCGCCGCCGTCGCCCGTGCCGAACAGCAGCATCCCTTCGTTGTCGAACACCAGGCACCCGCCGTCGTGGTTGAACTGCGGCTCGTCGAAACGCATCACCACCCGCTTGGACGATTTGTCCGCCACGTCGTCGTCCACCGACTTCACCTGCCACTCCGCGATCACCGACTGATGGTCCGGCGGCAGCGTCACGTCGCCCACCTTCAGGTCCACCGTGAACATCGGCTTGTCCGTCGTGCTCACCGGCTCCGACTGATACGTGTAGAACTTGCGATAGCCCGGGCTGGCCGGGTCCGCGAAGCCGGGGTGAAACGCCAGCCCCAGCAGGCCGCGCTCGTCGAAGCCCTTCTTCAGCTCCACCAGTTGATCCGTCACGTCGAGGAACGGCGTGCTGAGCAGTTTGCCGTCCTTGATCAGCCAGACCTTGCCCGCCTGGTCGCACACGAACAGCCGCCCCGACTTGTCGTTCGCGTGCGTCAGCCACACCGGCGAGCCCAGCCCCTCGGCGACCTGCTGCAGCTCGACGCGGATGTCGCTCTTGGCGATCTTCTCCGGGATCGGGTCGGTGATCGGGTCCTCGGCGGCCCGAATGGTCGGCGTGAGCATCGCAATGGTCGCGATCAGGGTCACCAGCGGGACCCGCAGGAGCGCGACCGGCATCCGAGGGGGCGTGCGGCGACCGGGCGTTGCGAACGGCGCGTGGGGGGGGAGGGGGGGGTGTCGCTGATCCATCATGATCGCTCCATTTCGGGTCGGCAGCGGGGCTGGGCACGCCGCGGCACACGTCGTGGCGGGGGCGTGCGGAGCTTGATTCGTGGGCCACATGGCGTGGGTTCCGTGCATGTCGTAACCCTCTGCGCACAACAGCATACCCGCTCACGGCATCGGCGCGTGAGTGGGCAGGCGTCTCGGCGATCTCAACGTCCACTCATCATACCAAGAACCGGCACGAAATACAAACATAAGCCTAAAATTAATCTGGCCGAGGCGGGTCGTGCGGCGATAAAAAAACCGGGCCGCGTCGTTGCGGCCCGGTCCGTGTCGCCCTGACAGGCGGAATCTACTTGTCGGTCGGTGCGTCACCCTTCGTGAACCACGTTCGCGCCGTCGCGTCGGTCTTGAAAAACGTCAGCAGCATCTGCGCCACCTTCGACCGGCCCGAGTCGCTGGGGTGCGTGCCGTCGCCCACGAAATCCGCACGCTCGTACTTCAATCCGTCTCCCCTCCGCCCCGTCATCCCGTCCGCCCACAGGTACGGCCCCCACAGCACGACCGGCCGCTGCACCGCGTCCGCCTTGCCGCTCATCTGATCCTCGATGATCCACCGATTCGCGAACGCGCCCTCGAACGCGTACGGCTCGGGATTCAGGTCCGTCGACGCGTAACCCCCATACGCCCGGCTCGACAGGTACGCCAGTTGAAGATTCGGCGCCTTCGCCGCGAACAGATTGAGGATCGCGACCTGGTTTTCCTTGAGCACCTGCGCGTGCTTCGGGAACGCGCCGAGGTCCGCGGGCTTGCGCCGGGCCTGCAGCATCCAGATCGCCTGCACCTGCCGCCACGTCACACCCGCCTGCGAAAGTCGTTGATCGAGCACGTCCCACGTCGACGGCTTCTCCTTGCGATACCGGTTCTCGGGGTCGGCCCAGTCGCTGGCCTCCTGCCCGCCCTGCGCGCCGTCGACGATCACCAGCTTCGGGTTGCGATCCGCATCGGGGTTGGCGATGCGGATAAACGCGGTGAACTCCTGCGTCGTGTTGCTCATGCCGACCGACACGAGCACGATCTTCCCATCGGGCGACGGCTTGCCGTCGGCGTCGAGCGGCTGGATGCGCGCCGACGCCGCCATCGCATGTGACAACTGCTCGGCGGGCGGCGCGTTGCGGCCCTGGCCGTACAGTCCGCCGTCGAATCCTTTGTATTGGTCATCGGCCGACATCTCGGTCAGCGGTTTGATGCCGATGGTGGTCTTGCCGGTCGTGTTGGGGCGTGTGGCGTTGTCGGTTTGGGGTCGGTTGCGATTCTGCCGCGCCTCGCGCGCCCGTTGCAGGTACGCCTGTTCTTCGGCGGTGAGCTTCTCGCCCGCACGCTGCTTCTGCAGGAGCTGTTTGGCTTTGTTGAAGTCGATCTGCTCCGCCGCGCCGTCCGCCGCGAGCCCGGCGGATGCGACGACGATCAGCAAACTCAATCCAAGCGCGATCGCCCCGCGTGGCGGTGTGCGTTTCAACATGGTGTGTCTCCGATCCCGTGCGTGCAGAAGTGACGTAAGTGCAACGGATGGGCGGCGGGGATATTGCAGAGAGCGTAGGCGTGTCTCTCCGAGACACGCACTCGGTCTCGGAGAGACCGAGCTACGCACCATTGCCGCCGACCCCGAAGGGGTCGCTGATTGTAGCCACGGGTGGAGTTCGCGCAGCGGACGGAACCCGTGGGATGTGTGCGGTGATGAGGTGTGAGCCCCGGAGGGGCGATTGAAACGCCGACGATACAGTCGCCCCTCCGGGGCTCCATCGTTGTGGGCGACACGTGTCCACGGGTTGCGCTCGCCTTCGGCTCGCTTCACCCGTGGCTACAATCCGTCGTCCCGTTCGGGGCTCTGTCACCGTTGGGTGCCTGTGGCAAAGCGGAGCGTGCCACAGCGAATGGAGTCAGAACGGACAACGCCTGTGGCACGTCGCTTTGCTCCTTTGCCACAGCCACCCGCCGTTTAGTGGACCTTGCAGAAGATGCTCGATCTTCAGTGAACAACCATCTTCGGGAATCGCTTTTTCAATTGCTCGACAGCATCCAATGAAATCATTCCACCGTTGATCTCTTTTGTACCACCCACGGGTCCTGACGTGGTGAACGCCAGTTCTCCCACCGACTCGAGTTCTTTCAATTCCGACAGCCCATCGTCGGTGACATTCGTAGATGACAAAATCAACATATCTATCTTCTTCAGCTTCGCCACCGACCTCATCCCCACATCGTTCATTGATGAATCTGCGAAACTCAGATAGCGCAAAGAACCCGAGTGCTCGATTGCCGCGAGATCTACTGGATCAAACTCCGCATCATCGAGTACCAACGCCTCTAAATGATCTGCTCGACCTATCAACGCGAAAGCTTCACTCGGAACTGGATGTTTTCCCAAATAAACAACCTGCTTTACTCGGAAGAAGTTACTCTGAAACCATACATTGTCGACAGGAATGGCCGGTTCAGTTCCGACGGCGAATCCCAAAGATGACAGTTGGTCGCGCAAGAACCGCTGCGGGTGGTAGACAATCCGGTCGACCAATATAACGGTCACGACAACAGCTACGAGCAATGCTATTGACGTCCAAATGACGAGCCGCCGGTTGGACTTTGTTGCACGCTCACTCATGGGAGATCATGTGACGGAATAATGGCGGATCGCCGAGTTTGTATGCCACTCTATGGCAGCAGTGCTTGATCGAGCAGATTTGTCTGTTGTATCGCACAGCTGACACAGCCGTGGCACGTGGCGTTGTTCATCACCGCCCCATCGTCTGCGCGTGCTGCCTCAGCGCATGATCCGCCAGCGTGATCGCCATCATCGCCTCCGCCATCGGGATGAACCGGGGCAGCAGGCACGGATCATGTCGGCCCTTCGTGGCGATCGTCGTCGGCTCGCCGGTGCGGGTGACGGTGTCCTGGGGCTGGGGGAGCGAGCTGGTGGGTTTGACGGCGCAGCGCATGACGATGGGCATGCCGCTGGAGATGCCGCCGAGCATGCCGCCGTGGCGATTCGTTTTGGTGACGATCCTGCCATCGGCGTCGGTGGTGAAGTGGTCGTTGTTCTGCGTGCCGCGCATGGTGCAGACGCCGAAGCCCGCGCCGTACTCGACGCCGAGCACCGCGGGCAGGGTGAACATCGCCTTGCCGAGGTCGGCCTTGAGCTTGTCGAACACCGGCTCGCCCCAACCCGCGGGCACGCCGGTGGCGACGATCTCCGCGGCGCCGCCGATGCTGTCCATCTCGCTGCGCAGCTGCTCGATCAGCGCGATCATCTTCTCGGCGGTCGCGGGGTCGGGGCAGCGGACGGGCGTGGCCTCGACCTGCTCGAGCGTGATGGCGGTGGGGTCTTCGGGGCGGTAGACCAGGTCGCCGACCTGCGTGACGTAGCCGAGGATGCTGACGCCGAACGTCTGGCGGAGGAGCTTTTTCGCGACCGCGCCCGCGGCGACACGCACGGTGGTCTCGCGCGCCGAGGAGCGACCGCCGCCGCGGTAGTCGCGGAATCCGAACTTCGCGTCGAAGGTGTAGTCGGCGTGACCGGGCCGGTACTTGTCCTTGATGTCGCCATAGTCGCGCGACCGCTGGTCCTGGTTGCGGATGAGGATGGCGATGGACGTGCCGGTGGTCCGGCCGTCGAACACGCCCGAGAGGATCTCCGGCGTGTCGGGCTCGTCGCGCTGAGTGACGATCTTGGACTGGCCGGGGCGACGGCGGTCGAGGTCGGGCTGGAGGTCGTCGACGGACAGCTTCAGCCCGGGCGGCACGCCGTCGATGATCACGACATTGCCCGGCCCGTGCGACTCACCGGCCGTGGTGATGCGGAAGAGTTGTCCGTAAGTGTTGCCAGCCATGGCGATATCGTAGCGGATGAGCGCGCAGTGAGCGACGGGCGGCCGACGCCGATGAATCAGCCGCGGATCAACGCAGATGAACGCGGATGATGTATTTGGGTTGAACCTTCGCCCATGCCGCTTTGCGTTGATGCCTCTGACTTCAAACCCCCAACCCCGAACCCCGAACCCCCAACCCCCAACAACCATACGCATCCGTAACGCCTGAATTCACGGGAAACTATGTGTCGAAAGTTGCTTATTGTGGGGGTCATGCTAATGATGTGGGTATGAGCCGGACACAGAAACCCGATCCCGAAGCCGACCCGTTTGCTCCGCCGGATATCACGACGGAGGTGCGCTGCACGCAGTGCGGGCGGATCTACGAGAGCTACCTGATCCAGTGGGCTGAGCAGCAGGTCGACGGCGAGGTATTGGGCGGCTGGGCCTGTCCCACGGCGGGGTGCAACGGGCAGGGATTCGGGCAGGACATGGTGCCCACGGACCCGGATTACCTGGCGAAGCAGGACGCGGCGTTCAAGGATATCCGGCCGGACGACTCGGTTTTTTAAGCGGTTTTCTCCGCCTCGCGTCTCGGCTTTCCAACGTGTCATTTCAACGTCAACCGTGCCCCGCGTGTCCCGCGTGTCGGGCGTCGCCGCTGTGCGCGCGTGCGATGATGTAATCAGGTCAAATCCTAGAGCATCTTGCATCAATCAGTTTCATATCCACATGACCGCATGTAGTTGGCGCACTCGGTCGGATCGACCGTTTGCAGCACCTCGACCAACGCCTGGCCGATCGCGTCGAATGCCCGGGCGGCGACCCGACGCAGCC